>VGOM01000004.1 GCA_016875915.1 Chloroflexota bacterium | reverse complement strand
CTGGGGCTCGGTCTCCAGCCAGAGGTCCTCCAGATTGACCAGGACCAGGCCCGCCGAAGTGGCCCCCAGGAACCGGAGGCAGGCGGCCATCACCGCCTGGACATCGTCCTCCTCCGCCTCGGCGAGCCAGCCCCCGCTGCGAAGGGAACGGAGCAGGGCGCGCTCTGCCTCCTGACGGGCCTGCCATTCATTCCGGGCGCCGGCATCGTCGAGCAGGTTCAGGGCCAGCCGATCCCTGATGTCCAGACCGCGCCAGAAGGCGGCGAAGGGGGGCATGTCATGGGTGTTCAGGCTGGCCACATCACCCGCCAGGGCGGGCGGCAGCGGCTGGCCGGGACCGGGGGACAACTGGTACTGGACTACGTACATGCCGCGGAGATTGTGGCGGGACATGATCTCATTGAGGATGGGCGGCACGGTGCCCAGGTTCTCCCCGACGATGCAGCACTTGTGTCTGTGCGTCTCCAGGCTGAGGATGGCGCACAGCTCGTCGGTGGCATAGCGGACGTAGACCCCCTCGGTGGCTTCGAAGCCCGTGGGAATCCAGAACAGCCGGTGCAGGCTCATGACGTGGTCGATCCTGAGGAATCCGGCGTACTTCAGGTGATGGCCGAGGTAGTCCCTGAAGTAGCGGTAGCCCTGTTCCCTGATCCGCTGGGGATGAAGGGGCGGGAAGGCCCAGTTCTGACCCCGGCTGTAGAGGGTGTCCGGCGGCGCTCCAGCTGAGACACCCATGACGAAGAGGTCGCGCTCGCGCCAGACGTCATAGCCGTCGGTCCTGACCCCCAGGGGCAGGTCGATGTAGAGTCCAGAGCCCTTCTCCCGCGCTCGTTCGGAAAGCTCCCGCAACTGACGGTCGGCCAGCCACTGGACGTAGGTGTGATAGCGCCGGGACTGCTCATCGTAGTCGCCGCCTTCCAGAACGCCGTCGCGGAGCGGCCCGGGCCACTGCCACCATGGGACGGCCTGGCGCTCACGGGCAGCCCGAAAAGCGGCATATTCGGCAACACGGGGGTTCGACTCCAGGAAACCACCGAAGTCCCCGGAGCGGTCCGCGGCCTCGGCGAAGAAGCACCGGGCCAGCTCCTCAAGGACCGGGCGCTTCAGGGCCATCTGGCGGCCGTGGTCGGCCAGGGGCAGAGCGCGGAGGGCCTCAAGCTCCTCCTGGAAGGCCGGCGAATCGAGCAGAGCCCAAGCCGGGGGGCAATCCTGAAGCCCGGGGGCCCGGGCCACATCAAGGTAGAGCTCATTCCAGAAGAGCCGGCTCACCGGCGCGTACGGGCTGGGGTCGGAGCGGCCGTCATGGAAGGCAGCCAAAAGGGGCAGGGTGGCCACCACGCCACCACCCAGGCCAGCCACCCAGGCCATGAGGGCCTCCAGATCGGAGAAGTCGCCGCTGCCCCAACTGCGCCGCGAATGAAGGGCATACAGGGGCAGGAAGACGCCCCAGGTCCTGGCCGCCGGACCGTCGTGAGAGGGATAGGCCCGCAGGGGGGCGCTGATGATCATGGACTCCAGGAGTCCTCCCGGGGTTTCCACGATCAGCCGGTGGTAGCCCCAGGGCAGCGAGGAGGGCAGGGAGAGCTTCCTGGCGGCGTAGGCCTGACCGCCCAGCTCCGCCGCCTCGGAGACGGGCAGTTCGGTGAGATCACAGGGCCAGCTCCGCTCACCGCCGTCTTCAAGCTGCAGATGGCAGAAGACAGCCGCCGGCGTGCGATCCGCGGGGAAGCGCAGCTCCACGGCGGCAGGGTGGCCATCCCAGGCCACCACCACGGGCTCCAGGCACCGCTTCCAGAGGGCCTGGCGGCGCTCATCCAGGGCGCGGGGGATATCGTCCGCCACCTCGACGTCCACCCCGAGGGCCTTGAGAACATGAAGGATGGCCTCCGGCGGGGATTCGACCTCGTGGCCGGCCATGTCGCGGTATGACGCAACCACGCCATACGCCCCGGCCAGCTGGCCGAGTCCTTTGAGTGGGTGAGGCAGGCCCATGCCCTACTCCGGCATCCTTCGTTCAGCTACTGCCTGGCAAAGACCACCCATAGCAGCAAGACGATGAGCAGGAGGAAGACGAAGGATTCCATGAGGAGGAAGAGGAGCAGCGTCCGAGGCGGCCTGCTGCGCACCCAAGCCACCAGCGACTTCCATCTTTGAGCCAACGCCTTCACCTCAGTCTCAAACCGCGTCTCCGGCTATTCTACCATCGGCCGGGACGGATATCACCCCGGCGAGCCAACTCGTATTTGCCTTCCGCAACCGCCAAGTGCTAGAATTTTTCCTCAGGAGAGGAGGTGCGCCACGGCCAGACTACCCGAAGAAGCCAAGAAGATCATCAGCTCAGTCCAACCAGCTTTCGTGGCCACAGCAAGCAAGAACGGTAAGCCAAACGCCTCCCCCAAGGGTTCCCTCCGAGTCCTCGATGACGAACATGTCGCATTTGCAGAGATAGCCTCGCCCAAGACCCTGGCCAATCTGAAGGAGAACCCCCAAGTGGCCATCATGGTCTTCGACCCGGCTACCTGGGGCGGCTGCAGAATCGAGGGCAAGGCGGAGATCCTCGACTCCGGCGACCTGCTGGAGTCCTTCAAGGCCCAGTTCGCCCCGCTGAAGATGAAGGTCCGCTACGCCATCAAGGTGGCCGTCGAAGAGGTGTCCATCATGCCTCCGATGAAGACGGCCCAAAAAGGATAGAGGCCCATGGATTTTCGATTCTCCGAACAGGAAGAGAAGCTCCGCCAAGAAGTGAGGGAGTTCTGTCAGAAGGAGCCGCCGGAGACCTTCCCCTGCGAGATTGAGGATGAAGGCTACGGCTTCGGCGGCTGGTCGCGGGCATTCACCACGCGGCTGGGCCAGAAGGGCTGGCTGTCCATCGCCTGGCCCAAGGAGTACGGGGGGATGGGCGGCACCACGATGGAACGCTTCGTGGCCGCCGAGGAACTGGCCTATCACAGAGCGCCGCAGTACGGCCATCTGTTCGGCGACGCCGTGGCCACCGGGGTGCTGCGCTACGGCACCGAGGACCAGAAGCAGGAGTTCCTGCCCAGGATGGCCAAGGCAGAGATACTGTTCTCCACCGGCCTGAGCGAGCCGGGGGCGGGCTCCGATCTGCTCAACACGGCCACCCGGGCGATCAAGGACGGCGACTACTACGTCATCAACGGACAGAAGATCTGGCCCACCGGGGCCCATCTGGCGGAGTGGTGTCTGCTCCTGGCCCGGACCGACCCCGACGCCCCCAAGTCCAGAGGACTGAGCACCTTCCTGGTGGACGTGAGGAGCCCCGGGGTGACGGTGAACCCCATCGTGGACATGGCCGGGGCCAAGTCGTTCACGGAGATATTCCTGGAGGATGTCCGGGTCCACAAGAAGTACCTGCTGGGACAGGAGAACCGGGGGCTGCCCCTGGTCTTCGAAGCCCTGGAAGGGGACAGGTTCTGGGGCCGATGCCTGAGGCATGCGGGCAGCAAGCGGGACCTGGAAGAGCTGGTGGAATACGTCAATGAGTCCAAGTACGACGGGCACCGTCTGAAGGACAACCAGACCATCCGGGACACGCTGGCCGAGCTGGCCGTCGAGCTGGAGGTCAGCCGGATGTTGAACTACAAGGCGGCCTGGCTGCTGAACAAGGGAGCCAGCATCAGCTGGGAGTCCTCAGTGGTCAAGGTCCTGGCGGACGAGCTGGGACAGAAGATCGCCAGCGCCGGCCTGGACATACTGGGCCCGGAGATACAGCTCGAAGACGGCTCCAAGTGGGCCCGGCTGAGGAAGAGATTCCTGTTCCTCTACGTCTTCTGCAGGGGGATCAGCCTGGCCGGCGGCACTTCGGAGATCCAGCGAACCACCATCGCCCTCAGGGGTCTGGGGCTGCCCAGGAGCTAGAGGGGGAGAAGGACAGATATGGATTTCGCCTTCACTGAAGAGCAAGAGATGCTGCGCAAGATAGCCCGGGACTTCCTGGCCACCGAGTGCCCCAAGGACACGGTCAGGAAGATGATCAAGGACGAGAAGGGCCACACCACCGAGCTATGGAACAAGATCGCCGAGCTGGGCTGGCCGGGGCTGATCATCCCCGAGCAGTTCGGGGGCATAGGCGGGAGCTTCCTGGACGCGGTGGCCCTGGTGGAGGAACTGGGGAGGGCCTGCCTGCCCGGACCGTTCCACTCATCGCTGATGGGCACGCTGGCCGTCATGAGGCTGGGCAGCGCCCGGCAACAGCAGGAGCTGCTCCCCAAGATAGCCTCGGGCAAGCTCATCCTGACCAGCGCCTTCTCAGAGCCGGGCACCGGCTATGAGCTGGACCACCTGGAATGCCAGGCCAGCGCAGAGGGGAACGAGTACGTCATCAGCGGGACCAAGCTGTTCGTGGAGAACGCCCATGTGGCCGACCTGATGTTGTGCGCCGCCCGGACCAAGCACGACGGGAGGCAGGAAGGCATCGACCTCTTCCTGGTGGAGTCCGGGGCCAAGGGGGTGATCCGGCAGCCCATCGAGACCATAGCCGGGGACAAGCAGTACCAGGTGGCCTTCCAGGGGGTGAGGGTCCCCGAGGGCAACAGGCTGGGAGAGACGCACACCGGGAAGGACAACATCAGGAAGCTGGTGGAGCTGGCCACGGTGCTCAAGTGCGCCGAGATGCTGGGCGGGGCGCAGCAGGTGATGGACATGACGGTGACCTACGTCAAGGAGAGGGTGCAGTTCGACCACCCCATCGGCAGCCTGCAGGCAATACAGCATCACTGCGCCAACATGATGATCGATTTGGAGGGGATGAGATACGTCACCTACCTGGCGGCATGGAAGGCCGGCGACAACCAGCCGTTCGCCAAGGAGGCGGCCGTGGCCAAGGCCTGGAGCGGCCAGGCCTACAAGAGGATCTGCGACCTGGCGCACCAGTGCCACGGAGCCATCGGCTTCTGCGAGGACCATGACCTGCCGCTGTATTCGCGGCGGGCCAAGACCTACGAGTTCGCCCTGGGCGACTCCCGGTTCCAGCGGCGGTTCGTGGCCAAAGAGATAGGGCTTTAGCATAGCGGGCGCAACGAACTCAGAAAGGAGAGCAGCGTATGGCCAAGCAGCAAGTACCGATCATCGAGGGGCTCTTTACCTGGCCCTCCCAGAAACCCCAGCTCCTAGCAAGCAAGTGCAAGAAGTGCGGCTCGTATTTCTTCCCCAAGGTGGCCTATTGCGGCAACCCCGACTGCCCCAAGGACAAGGCCAACATGGAAGTGGTGCCGCTGAGCAACACCGGCAAGATGTACACCTTCACCATCCACACGGCCCAGCCGGCCCATCCCTTCAGGATGGAGCCGTTCAAGCCCTACGGAGTGGCCATGGTGGACGTCCCGGAGGGGATGCGGGTGCTGGGCATGACCACAACCACCGAGGGCCTGAAGATCGGGCAGGCGGTGGAGATGACGGTGGGCAAGCTCTATGAGGATGCGGAGAACGAGTACATCACCTGGATGTGGAAGCCGGTGGAGAAATAGGAGAGCATGACGATGAAACCTATGCGTGAAGTTGCGATCGTCGGCATCGGTCAGCATCCCTGGGGCCAGTTCCCCGAGAAGTCAATGCAGGACATGGGCGTTGAGTGCATCGTCAGCGCGCTCAAGGACGCCAACATGTCCTGGCGGGATATCCAGAGCGCAGCCTTCGGCGCCTACATGTGGATCGCCGACCGGGGCGGGGTTCCCTCTCTGCTGATGGGCACATCCATCGCCCGGATGATGGGCGAGACGGGCATCCCCATGGTGAACTGTGTCAACGCCTGCGCCTCGGGACAGGCCATACTCAGAGAGGCGGTCCTGGCCGTGGCCTCGGGACACGTTGACACCGCCATCGCCATCGCCGCCGACAAGTCCGCCGGCGGATTCTTCCGGCCCCAGCTGCGCGACGCCAGTCCAACCAAGTTCGACAGGGGCGGCGAGAACGACACCGACTACATCCGGTTCTGCATGACCGGCGAGACCAATCCGGCCTACTGGGCCATGGAGCTGAGGCGCCGCATGTACGACGTGGGCACCACGGACGAGGTGCTGGCCATGGCCAAGCACATGACCTCCGAGGGAGCGGTGCACAACCCCTACGCCCGGTACCGCAAGGTGTTCACCATGGAGGAGATCCAGGCCTCCAAGTACATCGCCGATCCCCTCCGTCTGTTCGAGATCTGCGCCACCTCCGACGGAGCGGCAGCCGTGATCGTGACCACAATGGAGAACGCCAAGAAGTACAGCAAGAAGCCGCTGCTGGTGAAGGCGATCACCATCGGCACGCCGACCTTCGGCGACCCGACGATCAGGCTGACCTTCTGCTCGGCCTTCCCGAGGCCGGGCGTGCCCGACCTCTCGGAGTCGCGCAATGCCATCAAGGCGATCTACAAGATGTCCGGACTTCAGCCGGCAGACATCGACATCATCGAGCTGCCCGACAACTCCTCATGGCACTACCTGGTCTATCTGGAGTGCATCCTGGGCCTCAAGACCGGCGAAGCGGACAAGATGCTCATGTCGGGCAAGGTCCACCCCATCACCGGCGAACTTCCGGTGTGCTCCGGAGGCGGTGTGGCGGCACAGGGCGAGGCCGTGGTGGCCCAGGGGCTGTCCCAGGTCTGCCAGCTCGTCCGCCAGATGCGTGGCGAATGCGGCGAGGGCCAGGTGAAGAAGACCAAGCTGGTCAATGGACTGGCCCAGACGTACGGCTACGCCGGCAACAATGCCGCGTGCATCCTGCACAAGGCCTGGTAGCATCGGATCGAGTGATACGTCAGACACGCTGGAATAGGACGACAGGAAAGGAGACATCCGCATGGCCACCGTAGAAGAACTGAAGGCATACATCGGCAAGAAGGGCCCCCCCTCCAAGTTCGAGATCGACAGAACCATGATCCGCCGCTACTGCGAGGCCATCGGGGACACCAGCCCCAAGTGGGAGAACCGGATGCCACCCGGGATGCTGGCCTGCGCCATGCTCATGGGCGAAGGAGTGATGACACCGCCGTGGCCACATCCGGGCATCGTCGATGCCGGCCTGGAACTGGAGTACTTCAAGCCCATCGTGGCCGGTGACACCATCACCGTGGTCAACGAATGGTACGGCGTGGAGGACAAGAGCAACGAGAAGCGGAAGATGGTCCTCTTCTCCATGAAATCCACGACCACCAATCAGAAGGGCGAGGTGGTGGCCACCGCGGTGGGCCGGGTGATGAACCTGGGCTAGACTGCCCAGGATTCCCAGGCAGCTGAACATCGGTCAAGTCATCTCCGCACTCAGATGAAACGGGCCCGATGGGTGAGCGATTCACCCCGGGCCCTCGTCTTCACCAGCCGGATGGCCCGGGCCGTTCCATCCGGATCACGGCAATCCATCAGGTCTCCAAGGTAAGCACATGACACTGTCCATCGCCTACAGCGACAAGATGAAGGGCTATGACTTCGGCCCCGGTCATCCCTTCCGGGGTGACAGGTATGCCCGATTCATGGACCTGCTGCGGCGGATGGTGAGCAGCGCCGACTTCGAGGTGGTTGAGCCGAGGTATGCCAGCGACGAGGAGCTGCTTCTGGTCCACGACAGGGAGTACCTGGACTTCCTCCGCTCGGGGCGTGCCTGGGCCTGGTCGCCGGGCCGGGAGTTCCTCAGTCCGGATACCCCTCTCCAGCCAGGGCTGGAGGAGGCGGCCAGGCTGATCGTGGGAGCCGCCCTGACCGCGGCGGAGACCGCCTGGAGAGGCGGACCAGCGCATGCGGTGGGCGTGGGCGGCGGCCTGCATCATGCCCGCAGAGACTACGGAGCGGGATTCTGCATCTACAACGACGTGGCGGTGTGCGTCAGGAGCCTGCTGGAGAACCAGGGGGCGAAGAGGATACTGGTCGTGGACACCGATGCCCATGCCGGCGACGGGACCTGCCACATCTTCTACCAGGAGCCCAGGGTGCTGTTCATCGACATCCATCAGGACCCGCGGACCCTCTACCCCGGCACCGGGTTCGTCAGGGAGATCGGCGACGGGCGGGGCACGGGGTTCACGGTGAACGTGCCCCTGCCGCCGGGGGCCTCCGACGACGCCTACGAATACGTGCTGGACGAGATTGTGCGGCCCCTGGCCGAGGAGTTCCAGCCCGAGATGGTGATCAGAAACGGCGGGTCCGATCCGCACTTCGCCGATGAGCTGACCGATCTGGGTCTGACCTTGAAGGGGCTGAAGATGGTCGGGGCCAAGGTGGGCGCCGTGGCCGAGGCGGTGTGCGGCGGGAGGCTGGTCGACCTGGTGGGCAGCGGATACAATCAGGCGGTGCTGGCCCCGGGGTGGCTGGCCCTGGTCAGCGGACCGACCGGCCCGGACCTGCAGCTGGAGGAGCCATTCCTGTTCTCACTGCGGACAGACCACAGGCTGGCGGAGACCAGGGAGGTGGTGAAGTCGGTGAAGGAGACGCTCAAGCCCTACTGGAGGTGCTTTGCCGGGTGAGGGAACTGATGGCCGGAAGTCGACCGGGGGGAAGACGACATGACCCAGAGGATAGTCATTCGAGCCGCGGGCATCGAAGTCAGAGCCGAGCTGAACCAGACCAGGACAGCGGCGGCGGTCCGGGGGATGCTGCCCATCGAGGGCAAGGCGAACCGGTGGGGGGACGAGATCTACTTCCCCATACCTCTGCAGGCCGACATCGAAGGCGGGCGGGAGGTGGTCGACATGGGCGACTTGGGCTACTGGCCGGAGGGCAGCTGCCTGTGCATCTTCTTCGGGCCGACGCCGGCCAGCCGGAAGAATGAGATCCGGGCGGCCAGCGCGGTGACCATCATCGGCAGGGTGACCGACGACCCGAAGGTCCTGAAGCGGGTGGCGCAGGGAGCCACCGTCCGCATCGACGCGGTGCAGTCCGGAGACGGCCCGGGTTGAGGCCATTGGGGTTCGGTGGGTGACAGCCGTTGATGGCCAGCAGGGGGCCAGCTATAATCCCAGTACGCCCATGATGGAGACGGTGAAGGACCAGCCGGTTCTGGCCATAGACATCGGCGGCACCAAGTTCGTAGCCGCCGTAGTGTCCACCGCGGGCGAGATCATCTCACGGCAGTACGAGCTCACCCTGGCCGACGAAGGACCGGAAGCGGTGGTGGGACGGCTGCTGGAGTCCATCAAGGACCTGGTCCGGAACGCCACCCCGACCTCCGTCCCGTCCGCCATAGCCATAGCCTGCGCCGGGGCCATCGACTCGACCGCGGGAACGGTGACCTCGTCACCCAACCTCCCCGGGTGGCACGACGTCCCGCTGAGAGAGATGGTCCGCGAAGCCACGGGGATCCGGACCATCCTGCTGAACGACGCCAGCGCCGCCGCCCTGGGCGAACATGCCTTCGGCGCCGGAAGAGGGGTGAGCAATCTGATCTACATCACGGTCAGCACAGGCATCGGGGGAGGGATAGTCATCGGCGGGAAGCTCTACGAGGGGGCCTGCGGTGCCGCCGGTGAGATTGGCCATACCACCATCGACGTCAACGGCCCACACTGCAGCTGCGGCAACGTGGGCTGCCTGGAGATGCTGGCCTCGGGCAAGGCCATCGCCCGGGAGGCGCAGCGACTGATCTCCGGCGGGGCCAGAAGCTGCATCCTGGAACTGGCGGAGGGCGAACTGCAGAACGTCACCGCCCAGACGGTGTCCGCCGCCGCCCAGAGGGGCGACGCCACGGCCAAGGCGGTGGTGGCCAAGGCGGCGGCCTACCTCGGGGTAGGACTGGTGAACCTGGTCAACATCTTCAATCCAGAGATGATCATAGTGGGGGGCGGGGTGGCCAAGATGGGGGACTCGCTCCTCGACGGGGCGAGGAGGGTGGTGGCGGAGAGGGCCTTTCAGCTGCCCGCCCGGGCGGTGCGCATCGTGCCCAGCGAGCTAGGGGACAACGCCGGCATCCTCGGCGCCGTGGCCTTCGCCAGCGCTTCTTGAGGGCCGGTTGAGCCACTTCTGCTTCTGGAGGATCCGGGTCTCCTCGTCGGTGGTGCGGTACCCGGCCAGGAAGTCCTCCCTCAGCTCCACGAAGCGGCCATCGAGGATGGCCTGCCTCATCCTCTCGATCAGCCTGATGATGAAGGAGAGGTTGTGGATGGTGGCCAGGCGGTAGGCCAGGAGCTCCCGGCTCTTGAACAGGTGGTGCAGGTAGGCCGCCGAGAAGCCCCGACAGGTGTAGCAGGGGCAGTCGGCATCTATGGCCCGATCGGCATCCCTGAAGCGGGCGTTCTGGATGTTGCACCGTCCCTCTGAGGTGAACAGGGCGCCGTTTCTGGCGGTGCGGGTGGGCAGGGCGCTGTCGAAGAGGTCCACCCCCCTGGCCACGCACTCGAAGAGGTCCTCCGGGGAGCCCACCCCCATGAGGTAGCGGGGGTGCTCCCGGGGGAGACAGGAGGTGGTCTCCTCGACGGCCTCCAGGGTGACGCTCTTGGGCTCGCCCACGCTCAATCCCCCGATGGCATAGCCCGGGAAGCCCAGCGAGGTGATGGCGGCGGCCGACTGGCGGCGCAACTCGGGGTAGGTGCCTCCCTGGACGATGCCGTAGAGGCTCTGGCCGGGGCGCCGGTGGCAGGCGAGGCTCCGCTCAGCCCAGCGGTGAGTCCTCTCCGTGGCAGCCCTGATCGATGCCCGGTCACCACCATAAGGGGGGCACTCATCCAGGGGCATGGCGATGTCGCTGCCCAGCTGCGCCTGGAACTCGACCACCTTCTCCGGGGTGAAGAAGTGCTCCGTGCCGTCGATATGGGACCGGAACCAGACCCCCTGGTCATCGACGCGGCGGAGCGGGGCCAGGCTGAACACCTGGTAGCCCCCGCTGTCCGTGAGGATGGGCCTGTCCCAGGACATGAAGCGGTGCAGTCCGCCCAGGGCTTCAACCGCGGCGATGCCCGGCCGGAGATAGAGGTGATAGGTGTTGCCCAGGACCATGGTCACCCCGATGGCCTTGAGATCGTCAGGGGTGAGCGCCTTCACTGTGCCCTGGCTGCCCACCGGTGCGAAGAGGGGCGTGGGCAGGGGTCCCCGGGACGTGCCGATCAGGCCGGCCCGGGCACCGCTGCGGGGGCAAGACTTGACCAGCTGGAATCCCTGCTCCACCGGATCACTCCCTGATGAGACTGCCGGCGATGATAGCCCGCTGTATCTCGGACACTCCAACGTAGACCTCGGTCATCTTGGCGTCCCGGTAGAGCCGCTCCACGGGCAGGCTCTTCATGGTGCCGTAGGCACCGTGAACCTGCATGGCCATGCGGGTGGCCTCCACGGCCACCTGGGAGCAGAAGAGCTTGGCCATGGCCGACTGGCTGCGCACCGGATGGCCCTGATCGCGGACGAAGGCCGCTCTGTAGGTCAGCCACCGTCCGGCCTCCAGTCTGGAGGCCATCTCGGCCAGCAGCCACTGGATGGTGGACATCTCGGCGATGGGCCGGCCGTATGCGGTGCGCTGCCGGGCGTAGTCCAGGGAAAGGTCGAGGGCCGCCTGGGATGTGCCCACTGCCTGGGCGGCCACCCCCACCCTCTCCAGGCTGATGGCTTCGAGCATGATTTCGTAGCCGGAGCCCTTGGCGCCGATGAGGTTCTCCCCGGGGACGCGCACGCCGTCGAGGTAGACCACCGACGTCCCCAGCCCCCGCAGACCCAGGGTCTCGCAGGGCTCCCGCAGCAGGAAGCCCGGCGCCGACGCGGGAACCACGAAGGCGCTCACCCGGCCCGTATCGTCCCTGGCGAAGACCAGGGCCTGGGAGGCCACCGGGGCGAGGGAGATGAAGCTCTTCTGGCCCTCGATGACGTAGTCCCCGCCATCGGGCCTGGCCCTGGTGGCTATGGCCCGGGGGTCGGACCCGGTGGCCGGCTCGGTGAAGCAGAAGCAGCCGAAGATGCTGCCGCTGGTCAGGGGAACGAGGCAGTCATGCTTCTGCCTCTGGTCACCGTAGCGGAAGATGGCTTCTTCAGAGAGGATGCTCACCGCCACGACGGAGCCCACCGTCATGGAGGCCCTGGACAGCTGCTCGATGACCAGGGCGTAGGCGGTGTACCCGGCCCTGCCGCCGCCGTACTCGGCGGGGTAGGGCAGTCCGTAGTATCCCAGCCGGCCCATCTCCCGGGCCAGCTCCAGGGGGAAACGGGCGGTGGAGTCGATCTCGGCCGCCTGACAGAGCACCTCCTTCTGGGCGAACTCCCAGGCGGCGCTCTGGATCATCTTCTCCCGCTCGTTGAGGTTGAAGTCCATGGTTGCAGCTGTTCCTCTCTCTACACAGGTGGAGTCGACCCCGCGCTCCCGGAAGGCCCTTCCGCGGGGCTAGGCCGGGGCATCGCCGATGGTGACGACGCTGATCTTGTTGTTGGTGTAGATGCAGATGTCCGCGGCGATCTCCATACTGGTCCGGGCGATGGTCTCCGCATCCAGATCGGAGTGGTGGAGCAGGGCCTTGGCCGCCGCCTGGGCGTAGCCCCCGCCGGAACCGATGGCCACGATGTCGTCATCGGGCTCAATGACATCCCCCTCACCGGAGATGACCAGGGTCTCCTTGCGGTCGGCCACGATGAGCCAGGCCTCCAGCCGGCGGAGCACGCGGTCGGTGCGCCATTCCTTGGCCAGCTCGATCGCGGCCCGCCTGAGCTGCCCTCCGTGCTTCTCCAGTTCGTTCTCGAACCTCTCAAACAGGGTCAGGGCGTCGGCCACCGAGCCGGCGAAGCCTGCTATCACCTGGTCATGATACAGGGTGCGGACCTTCCTGGCGCCGCTCTTGAGGACCACATCCCCGGTGGTGATCTGCCCGTCGCCAGCGATGGCCACTTCGCCCTTCCGCCTTACCCCCAGAATGGTCGTGCCTCTGACGCCCTCACTAGCACTCACCGTCTTCCCCCTTCACAAAGAATGGGCCACCCGGCGGCCGGCCTGCGCCGCCCTCCGGACGGCCTTCCCCAATACTACCGCTCCGAAAGCAGCCTGCCGAGCACGTCCCTGACACGCTCCTCAGGCACGTCGTTCCTGATCACGGGGTTGCCCACACCGCTGAGCAGGACCCACCGCAGCGCCCCGCCGCTGGCCTTCTTGTCCATCTCCATGGCCTCCAGGACCCCGGCCGTGTCCACGCCGGAGCAGCGAGCGGGGAGGCCAAAGGCCTGGAGGAGGGCGGACTGCTCCTGCAGGACGTCGCGCGGCAGCAGGCCCAGGTCGTGGGCCAGCATGGCCGCGCCGGTCATGCCTATGGCCACGGCCTCACCGTGGCTGAAGCGCTGGTAGCCGGTGGCCGCCTCCAGGGCATGGCCGATGGTGTGCCCATAGTTGAGCAGCATGCGGCGGCCGCTTTCCCTCTCGTCCTCGCTGACGATGATGGCCTTGACGGCCACGCTGCGCCTCACCGCCTCGGTGGTGGCCGCCGCCTCCAGGGCCAGGAGCTTGGCGGCCTTGCCGCGCAGGCAGGCAAACAACGCCGGGTCGAGGACAACCCCGTGCTTGACAACCTCCGCCCAACCGGAGACGGTCTCCCTCCTGCCGAGGGTAGCCAGCGTCTGGACGTCAATCAGCACCAGGCGCGGCTGATGGAAGGCGCCGATGAGGTTCTTGCCCCGGGGGTGGTTGACCGCGGTCTTGCCGCCGATGGCGGCATCCGTCATGGCGATGAGGCTGGTGGGCACCTGCACCACGGGCAAACCGCGGAGGAAGGTGGCGGCGGCGTAACCGACGAGGTCGCCCACCACGCCACCACCCAGGGCGACAATGGTGTGGCTTCTCTCCGCCCTGTTCCCGATGAGCCAGTCGTAGATCCGGGTGCAGGTGTCCAGGGTCTTGGTTGCTTCGCCGGGACTGACCACGAACTGCTCGGCCCGGATGCCCGCCTCCCGCAGGCTGCGCATGGCGGTGTCGCCGTAGATGGCCGCCACCGTCTGGTCGCTGATGAGATAGGCCGGCCCGGTCAGGCCGGCTCGGGCCAGCCTGCGGCCCAGTTCAGGGAGCAAGCCCCAGCCGACTTCAACGGGGTAGTGCGAAGTGGCGGTGACCACTTCGGCAGCACGGTCGCCACTCAAGTCCGCTGAGCCTCCCCCCGGATGGGCCCGGCGCCAGTAGTACCAGCCCCGGAGGACTTCCTGCTGGGCCTCTTCCAGGGTGAGGCGGTCGGTGTGCACCGTCCAGTCGGCGATAGCGTAGTGCTGCTCCCGCGATGACTTCAGCTCCCGGATCCGCTCCAGCGGATCGGCGGCGACCAGAAGGGGCCGGATGCCCCCCGAGCTGGCGGCGTCACCGGCCAGCCGCCGGTGAATGGCCTCCGGGCTGGCTTCGAGGCGGACGACGAAGCCGCCCTCCTTCATCAGGCGACGGTTGCCGCGAACGGTGACCGCGCCACCGCCGCAGGCGATGACCACGCGGCGCTTCCTGCCGGCCTCAGCCAGGACCTGCTCTTCCATCTCCCGGAAGCGCGGCTCGCCGTCCTGGCTGAAGATGTCCGCCACGCTCTTGCCGGCCAGTCGGGTGATCTCCTCATCGGTGTCCACCGCCTCCCAGCCAAGCCGTCCGGCCAGGCCCCCGGCAATGCGGGACTTGCCCGTGGCGGAGAAGCCGATCAGGAAGATGCGGCTATGAGATCCTTGGTCCATTCCACTCCGTCCCGGAAATCGTGTCCACCCAGAGCCTCAGGATAGCGCGAGGAGCTCTCCAGGATGATGCGGCAGTCGGGATTCCCGGCGATGATCAAGCGCAGGATGCGGTCGATGTCCACCCAGCCGTCCTCGGGCCGCTGACTGGGGTGTATGGGGATATGCCCGAAGGTGAGGTAGTCGCGGATACCCCGGTTGTTCCACATGTGAACCGAGCCGATGTGGGGCGCCAGCTTGCGGGCGAACTCGTAGAGACTGAATCCGTCCCGCCGGGCGGCGATGTGCATGTGCCCGATGTCGAAGCAGTAGTGCAGTCCCTCGAGTCGGCTGGTCACCTCAACTATGAAGTCCGGGGTGAGGAAGATGCTGGGGCCGAAGCCCTCGATGTGTATGGGCAGGCCATGCTTCCGACTGATGTCGGCCAAGGCGACGGCGCTCCGCCAGGCAACGTCACGGAGCTCATCGTAGCCGATGCCCCGCACCGGCGTCGAAGGGGGCACGGGGAAGTGAACCACCACGTACTCGGCACCGAAATCCTGGGCCAGCTCCATGGTTTCCTGGATCATCTTCAGGCTGAGCAGCCTCAGCTCGGGGTCAACGTCGCACAGAAAGGATATGGTGGGCGGCGTGGGATACCAGGACAGCCGGGTGAGCGGGGCATGGATGCTGGCCAGCAGATTGTGGCGCCCGATCTCCCTCCTCAGCTCAGGCAGGCTGTCCGGGGGGAAGTTGTAGAACTCACCCCGCCTCAGCCCGTTCGACAGTATCACTTTGCCGAAGTGGTCCAGGCCGTGGCAATGGAATCCCAGCCTCGTCATGGCCGTCCCTGGGCCGAATCCAGGTAGCTGCGGCAGTTGCGCCTGGTCTCCTCAAGGCTGTCCCCGCCGAACTTGTCCAGCATGGCATCAGCCAGAACGAGCGCCAGTGCGGCCTCGGCGATGACCCCCACCGCCGGAACGACGCAGACGTCGCTGCGCTCGAAGTGGGCCTCAGCCGCTTCCCCGGTGGACAGATCCACCGAGGGGAGGGGCCGGCCCAGCGTGGGCACGGGCTTCACGGCCAGCCTGACGGTGATGGCCTGGCCGTTGCTGATGCCGCCTTCAATGCCCCCGGCGTGGTTGGAGGGCCGCCGCCAGCGATAGGGTGAGCCGGTGGCCGGCTCGATGATGTCATGAGCCTGGGAGCCCATCATGCCGGCAGCCCTGAATCCGTCCCCGATCTCAACGCCCTTGACGGAATTGATGCTCATCATGGCCCGGGCGATGGCGCCGTCCAGCCGGCGGTCCCACTGAACGTGACTGCCCAGTCCCACGGGGACTCCGGCGGCCACAACCTCAGTCACCCCACCCAGGGTATCCCCCGATGCGCGGGCGGCGTCGATGGCGGCCATCATGGCCTTCTCCGCCGCGGCGTCGGCGCAGCGGACCGGCGAGGCCTCCACACGCTGCCAGTCTATGGCGGCTCCGGCCTCCACCCGCTCTGCCCCTATGGCCAGGGTGTGACTGTGTATCTCCACGCCCAACTCCGCCGTGAAGCGGCGGGCCACGGCGCCGGCGGCCACCCTGGCGGCCGTCTCCCGGGCACTGGCCCGTTCCATGACCGGGCGGATGTCATCCAGACCGTACTTGGCGGCCCCGGCCAGGTCGGCGTGACCCGGCCTTGGACGGGTGATCCGGGGGCCGGGCTTCTCGGGAGCCGAGACGCTCATGACCTCTTTCCAGTTCTCCCAGTCGCGGTTCCAGATGAGCAGGCTGATGGGGCTGCCGATGGTCAGCCCGTGGCGCACCCCGGAGAGGATCTCGGCCCGGTCCTGCTCCAGCTTCATGCGGGCCCCGCGTCCGTGCCCGCCCTGCCGCCTCTTCAGTTCGGCGGCAATGCGGTCTTCGTCCAAGGGCAGTCCGGCGGGCAGGCCGTCGATGATCACGGTCAGCCCCCTGCCGTGGGATTCGCCGGCTGTCAGGAAACGCAGTCTGGACATGATCGTGGAGCTAGATCCCTTCACGCACCAGAGGCCAGAGCCTCTCTGGCCTTCCTGAACATTATGTCAACCGGGGCCTCCCGCCCCGTCCACAGCTCGAAGGAGGCTGCACCCTGATAGACGAGCATCGGCAGTCCCCCCAGGACGGCCGCACCGGCCTTCCTGGCTTGCCGCAGCAGCGGAGTCTCCTCTGGATTATACACCAGGTCGCAGACCAGGACACCCCCGGGTATCGCATGCGCATCCAGGGCGCCCTCCCCTTCAGTGGCGCCGTGCTTCATCCCCAGGGAGGTGCAGTTGACCAGCAGGTGGCAATCGCGCAATGCCTCTCCGGAGCGCAGGCCTTCCCAGTCCCCGCCGACCACCTCGGCACGGTGGCCGGACTGGCCCCGCAGCCAGGCGGCCAGGTCCTCCGCCCGCCGCGGAGTGCGGTTGGCGACGATAAGCCGCCCCGCCCCTTCACGGACAAGGGCGAAGCCCACGGCCCGGGCGGCGCCGCCGGCACCGAGGAGCACGGCGCTCGCCCCCCGGCAGTCGAATCCGGCCTCCCGCAGAGCCCTGAGGAATCCCCCGGCATCGGTGTTGAAGCCGACAAGCCGGCCGCCGCGATTGACGATGGAGTTGACCGCTCCGATGCCTGCCGCCGGCCCGTCCAGTTCGTCGAGGAAAGCCACGATCTTCTCCTTGTGGGGGATGGTGACATTGCAGCCCAGTACGGAGGGCTGCCGCAGGCCCTGCACCGCCGCCTCCAGCTCCGCCCCGGCCGTCTCGCGGTTCTGGTAGCAGACGTCGAGGCGGTGGTGATCGAAGGCGGCCTGCTGGAACACCGATGACACGGAGTGCTTCAGCGGATAGCCGATCAGGAACACGGTCTTGCTCATCAGCCGGATATCACCCCTTCGCCCAGCGCTCTGAACCGCCTGAGAGGAGTCACTCGCTGCCGGTGGGAGACCGTGTCAACGCGGTTCCCTCGCCGACTGCTTCGGAGTGCGAGCCGGAGGCTAGGCCTCTTCGAAGCGCCTGCGATCCAGATACCCCTGGAGGATGTATGCCGCGGCTGCAGCATCGATCCCTTCCCTACGGGCACCCCGCCCCGCCCCACCTTCAATCATTCGCCTGGAGGCGGCCACGGTGGACAGGCGCTCGTCCCAGGTCTCCACAGGGATTCCCAAGGAATCAGAGAGCTTCTGCAGGAATGCACGTACGCGTTCCCCCTGCTGACCCAGAGTGCCATCCATGGAGTAGGGCAGTCCGCCCACAACGCCCTTCACTTGATGCTGGCTGACCAGACGGCCGATGGCCGCCTCCGGGGGCTCGGGGCCCTTCATGGGGATTCTGGTCAGCGGACTGGCCAGGATACCGCAGGGATCACTGAGGGCCACCCCGATCCACTTCTCGCCCACATCAAGCCCGAGCACCCTGCCTTCCATAGGGACCTCAGCCAGTGTCCGTCTCCTGCATACCGGAGTCCCTTACGCCGAAGGTTCGACAAGGTGCGGCACATGCTTCAGTGCGTCATCCAGCTTGTCGACGTCCCTGCCGCTGCCCTGTCCAAACTCGGCCCGGCCACCACCCCCACCACCGATCAGCTTGCTCACCTCTTTGACGATCTGCCCCGCGTGAAGTCCCCTGTCCACCAGATCAGGGGTGACCATGGCTATGCTCACCGGGCTGCCGTTGACAATGGCACCCAGGACGATCACGCCGCTGCCCAGTTCCGCCTTGAGCCGGTCGCCCATCTCCCGCATAGCCTCGGAACTGCTGGCAGCCACCCTAACTGAGAGCACCTTGATGCCCTTGACCTCCTTGACCTGGGATACCAGGGACCCGGCCGATTTCCGGGCCGCCTCCCGCTCCACCTCGGAGACCCGCTTGGACGTCCTGTCCAACTCGGCCAGCACCGCCGACACCCGGGACGGGACGTTCTCCGGCGACGTGCGCAATTCCTGAGCCAGGGCCTCCACCACGGCCAGCCGCTGGCCGAAGAGCTTCTCCGCTCCCTTGCCGGTGACCGCCTCGATGCGCCGGACTCCGCTGCCGATGCTCCCCTCACTGGTGATGTGGAGGATGGCGATCTCTCCCGTGGAGCCCACGTGCGTGCCGCCGCACAGCTCCATGCTGAACGGCGGGTCGCCGGTCTGCACCAGGCGAACCGTGTCCCCATACTTCTCTCCAAAGAGGGCGATGGCACCTGCGGCCACGGCCTCCCTGTAGGAGGTAGATCTGACCAGCACCGGCAGGTTCTCCCGTATCTTCTCGTTGACCAACTGCTGTATGTCCGCCAGCCGCTGCCGTCCCACGGCTTCGGGATAGGTGAAGTCGAATCTGAAGCCCTCGGCAGTGACCAGCGATCCCGACTGATGAACCTGATCTCCCAGGACGGCCCTCAGGGCAGCCTGCAGCAGGTGGGTGGCGGTGTGATTGCGGGCGATGTCCAGTCGCCGGGGCAGGTCGACCCGGGCCTCCACGGCGTCGTTCACCGCAATGCGCCCCTGGGCCACCCGGCCCTGGTGGACGGTGAGCTCGGGCAGGGGCCTGATGGTCTGTCGGACCACGACCCTGCCATGGTGACCGCGGATCTCGCCGGTGTCCCCCACCTGACCGCCCATCTCCCCGTAGAAGGGGGTCGCCTCAAGGATGACCTCGACATCGTCGCCCTCGGACGCGGAGCCGGCCGGCTTGCCGTCCACGAGGAGTCCGACCACCTTCGACCGATGCTGCCACCGGTCGTATCCCACGAAGCTCGTGGCCAGAGGCCCCAGCTGCTCGTAGGCCCCGGCTTCCCCGCCACCGCCGGAGTTGAACCTGGCGGCGGCCCGGGCCCGCTCCCGCTGCTGGGCCATCTCCCGCTCAAAGCCGTCCAGGTCAACGGAGAAACCGCGCTCGGAGGCGATCTCGACGGTCAACTCCCTGGGGAAGCCGTAGGTGTCATAGAGCATGAACAAGTCCTCGCCCCGGATTGTTCTGCTGTTCTCCGCCGCGGCTCTCTCCATCACCCTCTCCAGCCAGTTCAATCCCACGGTGAGGGTCTGTCCAAACCGCCTCTCTTCGCTGTCCACTCCGCCGAGCACCAGGTCCCGACTGGCCCTGAGCTCGGGATACGCCTGCCCCATCCTGCCGATGACGAAGTCAGCCAGTCCCACCAGGAAAGGCTCCTCAAGCCCCAGCTTCCGGCCGAAGAGGCAGGTGCGGCGCAGCAGCCGGCGGAGCACGTAGCCCCGGCCCTCATTTCCCGGGACCACCCCGTCTGCCATGAGGAAAGTGATGCCCCGGATGTGCTCGGCGATGATCTTGGCCGCCCTGTCCGTGCCGTCATCTTTCCCCAGGCTCTTGCCGGAGATGTCGGACACCCTGGCCAGCAGGGGCGCGAAGAGGTCGGTCTCGTAGACCGAGCGCTTGCCCTGCATCACGGCGGCGATGCGCTCCAGTCCCATGCCAGTGTCGATGTTGGGCCGGGGCAGCGGGGTGCGCCGGCCTTCCCGGTCCTGATCGAACTGGGTGAAGACCAGGTTCCAGATCTCGGAGAACCGATCGCAGTCGCAGGCCGGTCCGCAGTCGGGCCGGCCGCAGCCGTACTGCGGGCCGAAATCGTAATGTATCTCGCTACAGGGTCCGCAGGGTCCGGAATCGCCCGCGGGACCCCAGTAGTTGTACTTCTCTCCCAGCCGGACGATCCTGTCCGCGGCTACACCCGTCCGCCGCCAGTGGCCGAAGGCCTCGTCATCGTCAAGGAAGATGGTGATCACCAGCCGGTCGGCGGGCAGCTTCAGCCACCGGGTGACGAACTCCCAGGCCCACTCGATGGACTCCTTCTTGAAGTAATCGCCGACACTGAAATTGCCCAGCATCTCGAAGAAGGTGAGGTGCTTGGCATCGCCCACTGAGTCGATGTCAGTGGTCCGGAAGCACTTCTGGCACGAGGCCAGGCGGGGGCTGGGCGGCGTGGCCAGTCCCTGGAAGTAGGGCTTGATCTGGACCATGCCGGCGGTGGTCAGCAGCAGCGTGGGGTCGCCGTGAGGCACCAGGGAGGAACTGGGGATGACGGTATGCCCTTTTCCCTGGAAGAAGGTGAGGAAAGTACTTCTAAGATCGTCGCCGGTCAAGCTGCCCCCATGAGGCCAAACCTGTAAACACAGGAAGTATAGTTGAAACGTGCGTGTAGGGCAAGGAGATCCCACGTGGCCGGCCGTCGGTTTGACCCTGATGCGGCTGCCGTGCTAGGCTGAACGCGATTCAACGCTGAGCAAGGGAGGGGCTCATCATGAGAAAGATCCTGGCAATCCTGTTTGTCTGCCTGGCCCTGGCCACCGCCGTTCTGGGCTGCTCGTCGGGCAAAGGCAAGGTCAAGATAGATGCGGAGATGGGGGTTTCCGCCATAGCCGCACTGGCGGACAGCCACATCAAGGGCTACATGGACTCCATGGAGGCGCTGGCGCTGACGGAAGAGGTCAAGTCAGGGCAGTGGGAGGAGATGGAGCCACTGCTGAGGAAGGTGGATGACGCGGGGACAGGGGGAACGGTCTGGTTTGTGCAGCCCGATGGCTCCTACTACACCGTCGAGCTGGGGAGGACAGACCAGAACCTCTCCGACAGAGAGTACTTCCCGGGCCTGATGGCGGGGAACGAGGTGGTCGGCCCGCTGGTGGTCAGCAAGGCCACCGGCAAGAAGTCCGTCATTGCCGCGGTGCCCGTGAGGAGGGGAAGCGCGGTGATCGGCGCGGTGGGCAGCTCCATCTTCCTGGACGACCTGAGCCTGACGCTGGCGGCCGAGATCGAGTTGCCCGATGACCTGGTCTTCTGGGCCACCAACCAGGAAGGGGAGATCGCGCTCCATTCCGACACCACGCTGATCATGGACGAGGAGGCGAAGCTCCCGAACAGCGACGCTTCAGAAACATCAGCGCTGACCGGCTGGCGGTTCGGCCTGGCCTGGCAGGACTGAGCGGGCGGGACTCGCGGGAAGACAGCAGGCTAGGAGACGGTCCGCGGCCGGTACTGGACGGCCTCGGCCAGGTGATGGCTTCGGATCAGTTCGGAACCCTCGAGGTCGGCGATGGTGCGGCCCACCTTCAGGATGCGGTGGAAGCCCCGCGCCGAGAGCGATAGCTGCTTCATGGCGGTCCGGAGCAGGCCCTGCGCCGAGGGCTCGACGCGGCAGAACTCCTTGACCTCGACGGCGGTGGCATCGGCGTTGCAGGCCGGGACCCTGCCATCGAACCTCTGTCTCTGGATCTGACGGGCGGCCTCCACCCGGGCTCGGACGCTGTCCGAGCCTTCGCCCTGCCGGTCATCGGCCAGCTTCTCGTACTCCACCCTGGGCACGTCGACGAAGATGTCGATCCGGTCCAGCAGGGGGCCGCTGATCCTCTTGTTGTACCGGGTGACCTCAGCCGATGAACAGCGGCACTCCTTGACCGAGTCCCCGTAGTAGCCGCAGGGGCAGGGGTTCATGGCGGCCACGAGCATGAAGCTGGCCGGGAAAGTGACGCTCCCCTGGGCTCTGCTGATGGTGACCACCCGGTCCTCCAGCGGCTGGCGGAGCACCTCCAGGGTATTGTGGCCGAACTCCGCGAACTCGTCCAGGAAGAGCACCCCCCGGTGACTGAGGCTGATCTCGCCGGGCCGGGGCCAGCGTCCCCCGCCGACCAGTCCGGCGTGGGAAATGGTGTAGTGGGGGGAGCGGAAGGGGCGCTGTGTGATCAGGGGCGTGTCGGGAGGCAGCAGGCCGCCGACGCTGTAGATCTTGGTCACCTCCAAACACTCCTCCATGGCCATCCTGGGGAAGATGGAGGGCAGGGCCCGGGCCAGCATGGTCTTGCCGCTGCCCGGAGGGCCGACCATGACCATGTTGTGGCCCCCCGCTGCGGCCACCTCCAGGGCCCGTTTGGCGTGCTCCTGACCCTTAACATGAGTCAGGTCAGTGGCATTCCACAGCGGCAGCGCATCCTCCTCCGAGGGAGGGGCGACACAGGCGGGGATGGGGCTGACCCCTCTCAGGTGTCCGATCAGCTCCGACAGGGAGGCGACGGGGACAACGCTGACGCCGTCTATGAGGGAGGCCTCCCGGGCATCGACGGCCGGGACGATGACGGTGAGCAGTCCCCGCTCCCTGGCCAGGGCCACCATGGCCAGTATGCCATTGGTGTGCCGCACAGTGCCGTCAAGGGAGAGCTCCCCCAGGAAGAGGGTCCTGGAGACGTCGGCGGTCAGTTGCTCCGAGCTGAGCAGCAGGCCCACAGCGATGGGAAGATCGTAGGCCGGACCCTCCTTGCGGAGGTCCGCCGGGGCCAGGTTGACGGTGATCCGCCTGGTCGGGAAGACGCAGCCGGAGTTGCGGACGGCTGCCCGGACCCGCTCCCGGGCCTCCTGCACCCCCGTGTCCGGCAGACCGACAATGGTCATGCCGGGGAGGCCGCTGGAGATGTCCACCTCCACTTCAATCAGCTTGCCGTCCAGGCCGACCACGGCGGCGGCATTAACCTTGGCCAGGGCCACGATACACCCTCCTCGCTATCGATCGTCGCGATTATAGCAAGCCCGCCGCTTCAGCGACAACAGCGGGGCCCTGCCGATGATGCCGATTTGACGGCGGTGCGATTGCCTGCCGTATAATCCAGCCTGATCCAGAGCCAGCCATGGAAGGGACGAAGATGACCATGGAGCAACAGACCGGATACAGGGCGGTGCTCTTCGACCTTGATGGCACGCTGCTGGACACCGTTCAGGACCTGGCCGACTCGGTGAACGCCGTGCTGCGACGCCACGGGTTTCCGGAGCATGATGTGCAAGCCTACAAGTACTTCGTAGGTGACGGGGTGGAGGAACTAGCCCGCCGGGCCCTCCCGGAGGACCAGCGCCGCGAGCCGCTTATGGCCGGGTGCGTGGCGGCCATCCGCGAGGAGTACTCCCAGCGCTGGGCCAACAACACCCGTCCCTATGACGGGATACCGGAGCTTCTCGACGCCCTGTCCGCCGCCGGCATCCCGATGGCCATACTATCCAATAAGCCCGACGACTCCACGAGGGCCACGGTCTCCCGGCTGCTGGCCGGCTGGCGCTTCCATCCCGTGGTGGGCGCTTCGGCCTCGGTGCCCATGAAGCCTGATCCCGGTGGGGCACTGGCCATTGCCCGCAGCCTGAGTCTGCCACCGGAGGCCTTCATATACCTGGGCGACACCGCCACCGACATGAAGACGGCCCGGGCCGCCGGCATGTATGCGGTGGGCGCGCTGTGGGGCTTCCGCACCGCCGCAGAGCTGGCGCAGAGCGGGGCACAAACGATCATTGAGAGACCGGGGCAGCTTCTGGAGTTGCTCCGGGCAGCCGGTCTTCCCCGGCCGTGACAGCAGGAGCGCTGCCGCCTTGAAGATGTCCGTCAAGGTAAAACCCCGATCCCGGAGCGAGGAGGTCTCCCGGGAGGGCGACAGCTACGTGGTGAAGGTGAAGGAGCCGCCGGTGGAAGGGCGGGCCAACAGAGCGGTGCTGCGGCTGCTGGCCGGCCATCTGGGCGTCCCCGAAAGCAGGCTCCGCATTGTGAGCGGATGGGGCAGCCGGAACAAGGTGATCGAGGTGATCCCGTCTGAAGGGGGTGGGCGATGATGGACGACAACCCAACCGGCAGGGACGAGGGGCAGCGGAGGAGACGGCCCAGCCTCAGAGCGGTATTCACCAACATGAAGGCCCCCATGCCCCTACACCGGAAGCTGTACCTGGTGCTGCGCAACAACTGGATCAAGATCCGCACCAGGCAGAGCTGCTGCGGTCACCTGGGCCAGCCGGGATGCTGAGAGGCGGAGGACTAGCCCCCGGTCGGGGGCAGATGCTCCGGAGTCAGGCGCCGACCGCTAGGGCGCGGTCGATCTCTTCGCGCCAGCCGGCGATGCGCAATCCGCAGGCGCTGACCAGTCCATAGCACCCGGCCAGCATCATGTCCCCGTGGGGCACCGCCCGGTGAAGCCGGAGCTGTGATCCGGCAGCCACGTCCTGGCGGGGCCCGGCTATGGCCACGAACGGCCGGCGCCGGCTGCTGCCCATGACCACCGCCCCATGGCCGCCGTCCTGATAGACTTCGCTGTTCGTCAGGGTGCCGGTGGCCAGGGCGCGGACCAGATGGTCCAGCTTGGCTCCATTGAGGAGGTTGGTGTGGTGCTCCAGGAAGCCCTCGATCCGCCCTCCCCGGAGATGGAAGGCGACAGTGTGCGAGTTACCCATGTTGACCACCATGGTGTGGTCGCGCCGGGAGACCTCCCTGTCCTGCAGCGCTCCCAGCACGGCCGCGGCGCCGGTGTCCATGAGCAGGACCGGGACATCCAGATCAACGCTGCGGGCCACGGCCTTCATCCGGGTGAGGTAGTCAGGCAGGTCGGCGGCCACGTAGGCCAGCGCGGCCAGCTCGTTCCTCTCCATCATCAGGCGCTCCAGATACTGGAAGCGGAAGAGGCGGTTGGACACCCCGGGCGGGGCGAAGCCGTGATCGAGCACGGCCACCGCCACGGCGTCGAACCGGCAGTCAACCCCGAAGGCGTCCAGGGCCTTCCGGATGGCCTCCAGATCGAGGTCCTTCAGGTCGATGACCTCGAATTCCCGATGTTCCGCGGCTTCAGTGGGGTCGACGATGGTCACCCCCATGCCCCTGACCACGTCCAGGTCGTCGTTGAAGGTCAATGCCGCCTGGGAAGTGGCATAGGCGGCCAGTCCGGCACCGGTGTGGCGCTGCAGCGCCCGCTTGCTGGGTCCCCCGCCCATGGTCACTCCGGTGAACAGAATGGGGCGGCGGCTGGCCGTAGCCCGGGAGATGCGCTGGGCCAGAACGGCGGTGGGTGAGGGCATGATCATCTTGACGCAGTTCTCCACCACCCGGGAGCCGTCGAACAATAGGATGTCCTGGGTGCCGGTGCCCACGTCCACCGCTAGGATGCGCATGTCCGCCTCATGCCAGCCGCCATGGCACTCAGAATGATATCGGCGGGGGCTGGAAAGCGCAACAGCGGCGGGCATTCACGACGCCGGGTCGGCGGGGCTGACGGCGCGCCGCACCACCCCAGCCCTGGATGCCGCATCCCGCCGGAGGCGGGCGGCATGACACTGAGAGAGGGTAGCGGCGGGTCAAGAGCGGCATGATCCTTCCGCGGAAGGACCTGCGGCGCGGAGGGGGACCGCACGGCGCGCCGCACCACCCCAGCCCTGGATGCCGCATCAAGTGCGGCATGACATCAGGAGAGTGATGGCAGTCACAGACCAGGCAGGGTCCGCAGCAGTGTGCGCTTGACAGTTCACACGAGCCGGGGGCTACAATCGCCGTGCAGGCCCCGGTCCTGGGGCGGCGGTGCGGCGGGCACGGCATCGGCAGCCCGGCGAGGCGGTCTCCGCGAGCTGCCAACAGCGGGTGAAGAACGAAAGGAGTGCCAGCGATGCTCACCAAGTACGATGAGTTTGTCTGCCACCAGATCGTGGCCACCTTCGACAGCGTGGAGACCAGCGCCCGCGAGTGGACGGAGAGGCTGTGGTTCTGCGCTCACGACACCACCGGCAGGATGATGCTGGTGGCGGGCTTCGGCTTCTACCCCAACCGGAACATCATCGACGCCTTCGCCTGCCTCTCTGTGGAAGGCAGAACCCAGTTCAACGTCAGGGCTTCACGCGAGCTGCGTCCCCGGATAGACGAGGTGGCCGTGGGCCCCTTCTCCTACCAGATTGTGGACCCGTTGAGGCGGGTGAAATGGTCACTGGCCGACAACGAGCACGGCCTGAGCTACGACCTCGAGTTCCAGGCCACCATGCTGGCCCACGAAGAGGAGCCGCAGACCGGCCGTTTCCGGGGCAGGGTGGAAGAGAACGTGAAGCGCTACTTCCAGGTGGGCCGGCCCGCGGGCTGGATAGGGCTCGAAGGCCAGACCTGCCAGGTGGACAGGGCCGGCTGGCGGGCGGAGCGGGACCATTCCTGGGGAATACGCCGGGGCGGCGGCGTGCCGGAGTCCGGCGTGCAGCCCGGCGAAATCCCGGAGGGCTACCTGTACAACATGATCGTGGCCCAGTTCGACCAGTGGGGGGCAACGTACCACACCCGGGAGACCTGGGACGAGAAGTCCCGCCACTTCAGCGGGGGCATCTTCTATCCCGTCGAGAGCGGCAGAGCGGAGCTGGCGGTGACCAGGGTGGAGCACAATTTCAGCTTCAGGCCCGATATCCGCCAGATCAGCGGCGGGAACGTGGTGCTTCACGCCGAGGATGGATCCACAGTGGACATATCGGTCCGTCCCCTGAACGTCTGCTACGTCAGGGCCGGCGGCTACTTCGGCTACAAGGGGTTCACCCACGGCCTGTGGCTGGGTCCCTACTTCGAAGACGGAGTCAGGATAGACCTGAAAGACCCCCAGGCCATCCGCGAGGTGTCCTTCCTCGATGACGTGGTGTGCGAGATGCGCTGCGGGAAGGAGACCGGCTACGGCATCGTGGAGATGGTCATCGTGGGCAAGTACCCCCGGTACGGCTACCACGGATACTAGCGCTTACAGGAGGCGAGAAGATGCAGGCAAGAAGCGCAGACCTCTCCGAAGTACAGTCCAGACTCATCCCCTGGCTGCAGGCCAGGATGCCCAAAGCCAAGGGGCTGGCCCTGGAGAACATGGCCAGGGCCGGGGCAGGGTTCTCCAACGAGACACTGCTCTTCGACGTGAAGTGGAAGGAGGGGAGGAAGTCCCACTCAGAGGGCATGGTGCTGCGCACCCCGCCCAAGGCCTACCCGGTCTTCCCGGAGTACGCCCTGGCCAAGCAGTTCAAGGTGATGAAGGCACTGGGCGAGACCGACGTGCCGGTGCCCCGGATGCTCTGGCTGGAGGAGGACGCCACCGTGCTGGGGTTCCCGTTCTACGTCATGGGCAAGCTCAAGGGCGTTGTCCCGCCGGAGTTCCCGCCCTACCACACCTTCGGCGTGTACTTCAACGCCGCGCCGGCGCAGCGGGCCAAGATGTGGTGGGGCCTGGTGGAGAACATGGCCAGGGTCCACAAGCTGGACTGGAAGAAACTGGGCTTCTCCTTCCTCGGCGTGCCGAAGTCCGGGACCGGCCCCATCGACCGCCAAATCGAGTACCTGGACATGTATCTCAACTGGATGAAGGAGGGGGAACCTCAGCCCATACTGGAGACCGGACTGCAGTGGCTGAAGGACAACCGCTACAGCCCGGAACATGTCACTATATGCTGGGGCGACCCAAGGCTGCCCAACGCGATGTACGATGAGGGGAACTACGACGTTGTGGCCGTCCTTGACTGGGAGATGTCCTTCCTGGGTGACCCGGAGGCCGACCTGGCCTGGTTCCTGTTCTGCGACTGGCAGCACAGCGACGGCTATGGCTACCCCCGCACCGAAGGCAGTCCCACCCGGGAGGAGACCATCAGCCGCTACGAGGAACTGACCGGCTTCAAGACGAAGCACATCCTCTACCAGGAGGTGGTGGCCGCCCTGTACTTCGGGATCATCATGGCCAAGATATGCAAGAACTTCACCAAGATGGGGATCGAGATGGGAGGGATCACCACCACCAATACCGTGGGCCACCAGCGAGTAGCGGCGCTACTCGGGCTGCCCGCCCCGGCAGCGGTGGCCCGGGAGGTGGTCAAGGTGGAGGAGGTCTCGGTCACCGTTCAGTTCCGGCTCACCGGCCCGGGGGGCAGCGATTGGTACCTGGTGTGCGACAAGGGAACAGCGACCAGGTTCGAGGGCTGTGCGCAGGAGCCGAACTGCACCATGATCGTCTCCGCGGAGGACTGGGCCAGGATGCAGAGCGGAGAGCTGGAGAGATTCAAGGCCTGGACGGACGGGAAGCTGAAGATAGAGGGCGACATGAGCCTGCTGCTGCAGCTCGAAGATACCATCTCCAGGTTCACAAGGCCGAAGTAGCCGGCCGCTGTGGGCCGCCGCAGCCCGGATCGGGGCGCCCGAGGAGGGCTAGTCCTCCTCTTCGTCCTCTTCCCTGGCGGACTTCCTGGCCTCGGCCATCAACTGCTCCAGGTGGACGTCGCTGCCCGACACGATGAGGATGTCATCCGGCCGGACCACCTCCATCCGGTCCGGGCCGATGATCACCTCTCTCTCGCGCCTGATGAGCAGCACGGCCACCTCCCAGCGTCCCTGGGGCCCCAGGCCGAGCTCTGAGAGGGTCCGGCCCACGAAGCTGCCGGGGGGCACGATCTTGGCCAGCCCATAGCTGGGGTCGACCGACATGTAGTCCAGGACATTGGTCAACATCAGCCCGTGGGCCACCCTGGTCCCCATCTCCCGTTCGGGATAGATGACCTTATCCGCCCCGATCTTGTCCAGAATCGTGCCATGGAGCTCGTTGTCCGCCCGGGCCACGATGAGGGGCACGCCCAGCTTTCTGAGCAGAATGGTGGTCAGCACACTGTGCTCGATGTCGGACCCCATGGAGACGATGGCCACGTCGAACTTGTCTATGCCCAGTCCCCGGAGCACCGCCTCATCGGTGGCATCAGCGTGGATGGCCCGGCTCACCTGCGAGGCCACGGCCTGCACCCGGTCCTCATCCACGTCCAGGGCCAGGACGTCGTAGCCCATATCCAGAAGCGTGTTGGCCAGGCCAACCCCGAATCGTCCCAGGCCGATCACTGCTACCTGCTTCTTCATAGCCGCCTCCTATCCGATCCTCACGTCTTCCTGAGGATACCGGTAAACGGTCCGCTGCTGTCTTTGTACAAGTGAGAAGGCCAGTGTCAGAGGGCCCAACCGGCCCACAAACATGGTCATGACTATGATGGCCTTCCCGGCCACCGTCAATCCGTCGGTGATGCCGGTGGACAGTCCCACTGTGCCGAAGGCCGAGACTGTCTCGAAGAGGACATCGATGAACGGGGCATCCTCCGTGATGACCAGGACCAGGGCGACCACCCCCACCAGGCCGATGGACAACATGACAATGGTCAGCGCCCGGTGGATCTGCTGCGCCTTGAACTCCCGGCCGAAGGCCCCGGGATACTCCTTCCCTCTGATGGTGCTCCACACGGTAGCGGCCAGCATGCCGAAGGTATTCACCTTGATGCCTCCGGCCGTGGACCCGGAAGCGCCGCCGATGTACATGAGCATGATGATGAAGAACAGGGTATAGACGGCCATCGATGGAATGCTGACGACAAAGAAGCCCGCAGTGCGGGGAGTGACCGAGTGGAAGAAGGCATCGAGGACCTTCTGGGGCCAGGTCATGGGACCCAGCGTAGCAGGGTTGTTGTACTCCATGGCCAGGATCACGATCATGCCCACGGCGAGCAGCACCCCGGTGGTGAACAGCACCAGCTTGCTGTCCACTGCCAGCCGGCTGAACCTCCTGATCCGGAAGACGTCCAGCACCACGATGAAGCTGATGCCGCCGAGCACTATCAGCCCCGCCGTGGTCAGAACCACCAGCGGGTCATTCTGGTAGCCCGCCAGGCTCAGGGAATTGCCTGCCGCATCCACGCCGAAGATGTCCAGACCGGCGTTGTTGAAGGCAGAGACGGCATGGAAGGCAGAGGTCCAGGCTGCCGCGGTGGGGGAATACTCGGAAGAGAACCGGATGTAGAACATAACCATGCCCAGGCCTTCGGCCACGATGGTGAAGACCATGATGCCCATGACCAGGGGCACCAGACCGCCCAGCCTGTCGAGGCCCATGGACTCACCCACGATCAGCTTCTCGCGCAGCCCTACCCTTCTTCCCAGGGTGACGAGCAGGAAGGTGCCGCCGGTCATGATGCCGAAGCCACCGATCTGCATCAGGGCCATGATCACCCCTTCGCCGAAGAGGCTGTAGTGCGTCCCGGTATCCACCACGGCAAGGCCGGTGACGCAGACCGCCGAGGTGGCGGTGAAGAGGGCGTCAATGAAGGGAGTGGACTGCCCCGACTCGCTGGAGATGGGCAGCATGAGCAGAACGGCGCCCACACCGATGATGATGGCGAAGGCGTAGACCACCAGGGTGATCGGCAGTGATCTGAACCGCGGCGCGCGGACGATGGACAGAGGGATGCGCCACGGCTCCACGATGGGGACGCGAAAGACCCTCTCCCCCAGCTTGGGCGGCTGTCTCTGCTGCATGTCCTCTCTGCCTGTCAGGCCGGGCTATGCTGTGCCCGGAGGGATACTGCCGACGCCCTCCCTTTACCGTCGTAGAAGTATAGCTCAGTTCCTGGGATTTGTAACTAGCGCAAGACGCCCCGGCCAGGCATGGAAAGGCAGTGATGGTGGATGGCAGGGACGGGCGTGGATGGCGCCGGGGCGGATGCCCGGGAATGCGAGGAATGATGCGGGTCCGGCGAGCGCCGGGGGCTACTCCAGGACGACCTGTCCGCTCTTGCCGCCGCGCTTGCTGACCAGCCGGATGTTCTCGATGCGCACCGCCGGGTCGACCCCCTTGCACATGTCGTAGATGGTCAGGGCCGCGACGGCCACGGCAGTCAGGGCCTCCATCTCCACCCCAGTCTTGCCCACCGTTCTGACGCTGGCGGTGATCTCCAGCCCGTCATCATCGAAGGCGTACTCCACCCTGACATCGTTGAGCAGCAGGGGATGGCACAGCGGTATCAGGTCCGGCGTCCTCTTGGCGGCCATGATGCCGGCCACCTGGGCCGCGGCCAGGCAGTCGCCCTTGGGCAGCCTCCCCTGGCGGACCATCTTCAGCGTGGCGGGCTTCATCTTCATCCTGCCCCGGGCCACGGACTCCCGATGGGAATCCGGCTTGGGGCCAACGTCAATCATGCGGACTCTGTTCTTCTCTCCCATGGCTCGCAGCCCTCACCCTCCTACCTGGGTCATCGTTCTCTTCCGGGGAACAACGCCCTGCTCCACCCGGTGTCCCTGAGGCTTGGCAGCCACCGCCTTCAGAATGAGCTTCCTGATCTCATCCTGGGGCGAAGCCTCCCGGCGGAGCACCTGGCGCAGGTCAATCTCGTCATCGGCCAGAAGGCAGGGCAGCAGCTTCCCGTCGGCGGAGAGCCGCAGCCGGTTGCACTTGAAGCAGAAGTGTTCGCTGACCGGGGTGATGAAGCCCACCGTGCCGCCGGCCCCCGGCAACTGAAAGTAGCTGGCCGGTCCGTTGCCCAGCGGCGCATCGCAGGGGGCCAGCTCGCCCAGTGAAGAGAGGCTCTGCCTGATCTCGGACGCCGGGACGAACTCGGTGGGCTTCCGGCCCTCTTCCACCAGCGGCATCAGCTCGATGAAGCGGATATGCCACCCCTGGCGGCTGAGGAGGGCAAAATCAACAACCTCATCATCATTCACGCCCCGCATGACCACCATGTTCACCTTGATGGGGGCGAGGCCGGCCCTGCGTGCCTCCTCGATGCCGTCCAGGACATCCCTCAGGGCATCATAGCCGGTGATCTGCCGGAACCTCTCCGTCTTCAGGGAATCGAGGCTGACGTTCACCCGCCGCAGTCCGGCCGCCGCCAGTCCGGCCGCCTGCTCCCTGAGCAGCACGCCGTTGGTGGTCAGGGCCACATCGTCGATGCCTTCGATCCGGGAGACCATCTCCACCAGCCCCACCAGCCCTTCCCTGGCCAGGGGCTCGCCCCCGCTGAGCCTGACCTTGGCAATGCCCATGCCGGCAGCCACCCGGACCACCGTGGCGATCTCCTCGTAGCTGAGGATGTCGGCCCGGGGCACCAGCGGGACCCCGCCGGCAGGCATGCAGTAGACGCAGCGCAGATTGCAGCGGTCGGTCACCGAGACTCGGAGGTAGCTGATGGGCCGCTGGAAGGAGTCCGATACGCCGCTCATCTACTGCACTCCCGCCTTCATTGTATTCAGGATGTCGAGAGCCTTGCGGGCCGCCTTGCCCCGGTGGCTGACCCGGCCCTTCTCCTCCAGAGTCAGCTCGGCCATGGTCTTGCCCAGCCCGGGCAGATAGAAGACCGGATCATAGCCGAAGCCTTTGTCCCCCTTCGGCTCGAAGGCGATCACCCCGGAGCACTCATCCTCGCACATCCCCACGATGCGTGAACCCGCGCCGATGGCGATGACGCACCGGAAACGGGCCGACCTCCGCTCCCGGGGCACGCCCTGCAAACGTGAGAGGAGAAAGGCCACCCTCTCCGCGTCGGTCTTCTTGCCCCCGTACCGAGCCGAAAGCGAGCCCGGCTCGCCGTCCAGGGCATCCACCTCCAGCCCGGAATCGTCCGCCAGAACCACGAACCGGCTGTCGGCGCAGTAGGCAGCGGCCTTGAGCCGGGCGTTCTCATGCAGGGTCTGCCCCGTCTCGCTCACATCCAACCCTATCCCCTCCTCTTCCAGGGAGGTCAACTGGAACGGGGCATGCCGAAGAAGGTAGGCAAACTCGCGCACCTTGCCGGGGTTTCTGGTGGCCAGCAGGAGTCTGGGCGTCAAAGCTTCACAAATCGCTTCTGCAGCTTCTTCATCACCTGCGGCATGGTGGTGTACTCCATCTCCTCCAGAGGCAGGCGATGGGGTTCGAATGGACCATGCCGCCGCAGGTACTCTGCAGCCTGGTTCGCCCAACGGCGCGGCTCATCGAAGGCGGGATCGTCGAACATATCCCTCGGCCCCACCAGCTTGCCGTCCGCAAGCTGGAAGCCGTACGAGATCACCCTGGGAGGCCCGTCGAAGCGGGACGGATTGGCCTGGTGCTGGGCCACAGGCATGAGGGGACCGTGATGGGAGCCCCTCATCCAGCCCTCCACCATCGCCGGCATGGTGAACGGCTCCAGGATCTCGCCCACCGCCGGGAAGTTCCCCTGTGACCTGACGATGCAGACCGGGTCGTCCTTGCCCACATACCGGCCGGCCATCATAGACAGACGCTGGGTGGAGGAAACAGCCGCCACCTCGCCCGTCTCGCGGTGGTAGACCGCCTTCACCGCATAGCGGCTGGGGGCGCCCATGAAGACCAGCATGTCATAGATCTCCTCGGGAGCATTGAAGGTGATCTTCTTGTGCTCCTTGACATCGTGTACCTCGAAGGCGAAGCCACCGTGCATATTGCCGGCAATAACCAGACCGATGGTGTTGAAGGGATCGGCGAACATCTTGTACAGGGGCATGTTCCAGGCTCCGGACGAGGTCTTGTCGGCCATGAATATGATCACCGTTTCGGCCTGCCGCTCCTCGATCTCCATCTCGGCCACGCCGGGGCCCATGGCCTTCACGTTGCCCGAGAAGGCGTCGGACAGGAGGTCCTGGCCCGCCCCGTGGAGTTTCAGCTTCTTGGCTATCTTGGTGCCCTCCACAAACGTGTCCCAGGCCAGCTTGTGAACGGCCTTGTTGTCCTCTCCCTTCTTATGGGTCATGATCAGCTGGACGTCATCGCCGCAGCTGGTCACGTGGTAGTCGATCAGCGTCCCTTCCTTCTTGGCCGCCTTGAGACATTCCTCGGCTTTCTCCAGGATCTTCGGATGCGAGGTGGAATGGCCAACATAGCCCCCGATATCGGCCTTAATCACGCTCAAAGTGACTTTCACCTGAATGCCTCCTTCCCGTTTTCTCTGCGGGGAGTATATCACACGTCAGGATCGAGGACAAACCGCCGCCCTCAGTACTCGAAGCCCTTCCGGGAGGGCACGCCCTTCCCGTAGGGATGCTTGATCTCCCGCATCTCGGTGACCAGGTCGGCGGCTTCGACGAGCTTCTGGTCGGCGTATCGTCCGGTGAGGATCAGCTCCACCTTCTCCGGCCTGCCCCGGATCAGCCGGACCACATCATCGACGTCGATGAGCTTCCAGGCGGCGGCCACATTGACCTCATCCAGGATGACCAGGTCGTATTCGCCGCTGAAGGCCGCCCGCCGGGCGTCCTCCAGGGCCTGCCCGGCCTGCTCCCGCTCCTCGGGCCTGACGTTCCGTGGATCGACGAACTCCCGCTGGCCGAATCTGGCGGCGGTGACCCCGGGCAGCAGTGCCAGCGAGTCATGCTCGCCATAGGGGTAGTCGCCCTTCATGAAGAAGGTGATGTGAACCCGCAGCCCATGGCCGGCAGCCCGCATGGCCGCGCCCAGGGCGGCCGAGGTCTTGCCCTTGCCATCGCCAGTGAAGATCTGGACCAGTCCGGCCATGAAGGTGGCCCCAGCTTACCAACGCCCTCTCCCCTGTGTCAATCACACTCCCCTTCTCTTGTCTTGCCATGGACCGGAGTGTATACTTAGCAGAGTTTGTCAGTTATGAGCTAGGGGGGCACGGCATGAAGGTATCCTGTGTTCAAGAGAACCTCAGCAAGGGACTGGGCATTGTGGGCAGGGCTGTGGCCACGCGGACGACCCTCCCCATCACCAACAACGTCCTCATAGCCACCGAGGACTCCCGGCTCCGGCTCACCGCCACCAACCTGGAGATCGCCATCAGCTGCTGGATCGGCGCTATGGTGGAGGAAGAAGGGGCGATCACCGTCCCGGCCAGGGTGCTCAGCGAGTTCATCAGCTCCCTCCCCAGCGAAAGAATCGACCTCCATGTGGTCCGCCAGAGCCTGGAGCTGAAATGCCTCCGATTCGAAGCCAGGATCAGCGGACTGGACGCCGATGACTTCCCCCCCATCCCCAAGGTGGGCGACGGCAAGACCTACCAGATCGAGCCCGATGCCCTCCGCGCCGCCATCAACCAGGTGGTGTTCGCCACCGCCTCGGAAGACACCCGGCCGGTGCTCACCGGCGTCTCCGCCGAGTTCGAAGATGAGACCCTCACCCTGGCTGCCGCCGATGGGTTCAGGCTGGCGGTGCACAGAGCCCCGCTGTCCGGTTCCGTGGACGAAAGAGCGGAGATCATCATCCCCAGCCGCTCACTGATAGAACTCAACCGCCTTCTGGCCGACCAGAAGGAGACCGTGGACATATCCATCAACCCCAACAAGAGCCAGGTGCTCTTCCGCTTGAAGGACATCGAGATCGTCTCACAGCTACTGCAGGGCACCTTCCCCAACTACAGGCAGCTCATTCCCCAGAGCTCCACCACCCGGTCCACGGTGAGCACCCCTGAGTTTCTCAGGGCCACCAAGACCGCCTCCATCTTCGCCCGGGACGGCAACGGCATCGTCCGCCTGCAGATGACCCCGGCAGAAGCCGGCCAGGGCAGCATGAACATCTCGGCCCGTTCGGAGCAGGTGGGCGACAACGTCGGCGAGATCGACGCCGAGGTGGAAGGGGAAGCGGCCAAGATCGCCTTCAACGGCAAGTACCTCATCGACGTGCTCAGCGTCATCCACGAAGGGCAGGTGACTCTGGAGACCACCACCCCTTCAAGCCCAGGGGTGCTCCGGCCGGTAGGCTCCGAGACCTACGTGCACATCATCATGCCGATGTTTGTGCAGTGGTGAGCGACCGGCGGTCTGCGGGCTGTCACTAGCAGTCCTGCCAATCCCCAGTTTGCGACTGCGAATCTGAGGCTGCCCGCGACCTCGGACAGCCTCTCCTAGGGCACAGGTTCCGAGCAAGTTTGACATCGCCCACGACTCCACCATAAGATTCGTTTGGATAGTATCCCAACAGTGAACATTGTGCCGCGCCTGCCAGAGGAAGTGAGCCTATGAGCAAAGCACCCATAGTACACCGCTATGCCTGGCACTCGCTGATATTCCAGGCTATCCTAGCTGGCTTGATAGTTGCAGCGCTGCTAGCCGCAACCGGTTGGTCCTTTGATATCGCCCTCTTGGTTGGGATTGCCCTGTACCTAGCCTACTCGATTGGAATCAGGAGAGTCATCGCCAAATCTCACTGGCGAGGAATGAATGCCGTCAAGTCAGGGCGTTTCCAGGATGCAATCCCATTCTTCGAGGATAGCTACGACTTCTTTTCGAGGCATGTTTGGCTCGACAAGGGACGCCATTTGCTCCTGGGGAGTTCCAGTGCTATGTCGTACCGCGAGATGGCGCTTGTCAACATGGCGTTCTGCTTTGCGCAAACCGGTCACGGGCGACGGAGCAAAGAGTACTATGAACGGGCTCTTCGAGAGTTCCCCGGCAGTGTCATAGCTCAAACGGCTTTGAGGATGGCGGATTCATTTGGGGAGACTGGCTCCCAGCAATAGGCGTGTCCCTCGATCCTCATGGCTACTTCTGTGCAACGATCTTTCTCACCTTCTCGATGCATAAGCGTGGAATGGTAGACATCCCGATGATGATACCGGCTGAAGCACGAAGATGACGGATGACGCAGAGCTTCTCGGCAAAAGCATACTGGTTGGGATAACCTACCTGGACAGGACGGATAAGCTGGAAAGGCAGGAGCAGTTCTTTGGCACAATAACAGACGTCAGTGATTCCTGGATCGAGGTCAAACCAGAGCGGGGCAGCAGAAGACACATACCGAACGAGCTCATTCTGGATGCGCCTCAAGGGAAATACGAGTGCGTTTCCACAGGCGAGATCATCAGGAATCCAGATTTCCTGGCGTCTTGGATCGTGAAGCCCGGCGAGTATCCGGATTCGCCGAAGTTGTGCACCCCCAACTACGCTCCCTTGGTAGACCCGTCTGTCCCCGAGGAATGGAAGGTCACGTACTCTCACGATCCAGCCCATCTCAATCATGTCATTGAGACCAAGGGAAGTCAGTATTTGGGCAAGCATGTCTTGCTGGGGCTGACATATGAGCGCCGCGTTGGCCGCAGGTGCGAGCAGACTAGGAAGGAAATGGTCCATGGCTGGATCTCCAGAGTGTCCTTCAAGGAAGGCGTTGTGATCTCACTTAGCGACGGGAGAGAGCGTGCGTTGCCGCCCGAGTTGTTGATGTTCCAGCCTGCCAGCCCGGGAGACTATGTATTGACCGCGAACGGAGAGAGAATCTCCGATGTTGACTTGGTGACGAGGTGGATCATCACCGAGAAGAACGATGACAGCCTCGATCTCGATACCGAGAGGGAATCGGGGCGTCAATGAGAAGCAGGGCTGTGGGACTCAAGCGGTGCTGGCTTGCTGAGGTGATACAATGGTCGGGGTACCGGCAATGACAACAGGCGCCAAGATCATCGATGTTTGGATGCAGCATCCGTTTGCTGACTTCGTCAACCATCCGATGTTCGAATCGCTGCGGCGCTGGATGAGGATGGACAAGCTGACGGAGGATATTCCGCCCGAGTTCACCATAGCTGCGATGGACCAGGCCCATGTTGAGAAGGGTCTGATATGCGCCTGGTGGGGGCCTCAAGGCCCTCTGGTCCACAATGACAAGGTGGCTTCACTGGTCAGGCAATTCCCGGACCGCCTGGTGGGGATAGCCTCGGTGGATTTGTTCAAGCCGATGGAGGCCATACGCGAACTCAGACGCTGTGTCAGTGAGCTGGGATTCAAGGGACTGAGGATCGTCCAGTGGTTCTGGAACCTGCCCCCTACCGACAGGCGGTACTACCCTCTCTACGCTGAATGCATCCACCTGGACATCCCCGTATGTCTTCAGGTGGGGCATACCGGACCCCTCTGTCCATCCGAACCGGGCCGGCCGATCCCGTACATTGATGAGGTCGCGATCGAGTTCCCTGAGCTCCGGATAGTGTGCGGTCATATAGGCTACCCCTGGACCACAGAGATGATAGCCGTGGCCACGAAGCACCCGAATGTGTTCATTGACACTTCGGCATACACCGCCAAGCGGTATCCACCTGAACTCGTGGCGTATATGAAGGAGCACGGCCGCGAGAAAGTCCTCTTCGGCACCAACTACCCCATGATTACTCCTGCCAAGTGTCTGGAGGCATTGGATCAACTGGGGTTGGAGGGCGAGGTGAAGGAGGCTTTTCTTCACCGGAATGCCCGGCAAGTGTTCAAGCTGGGCTGATGGTCAGCCGCCCCAGCAGTCCCGTCCCCTTGCACCGCGGCTGAAGCAACAGAAGCCACTGCCGCGCAGTAGGAGAGGAGCAGCGTCAGGATGACCCGCATCAAGCGCGTGGAAAGCATAGCCCGAGATCACGGCTTCACCGATTTCAAGTGGATTGACCCCAAGGACATCGTTGTCTCGCAGTGGGTCAGGATGAAGTGCGAATACGGCTGCTCCAACTACGGGCGGATGGCCTGCTGCCCTCCGAACACGCCAACGGTCGAGGAATGCAGGCAGTTCTTCGCGGAGTACCGCACTGCCATGGTCTTCCATTTCCAGCAGGTGTTCAAGGACACCCGGAAGCGCCATCGTTGGACCGCCAGAGTCAATGATGGCCTCTCCAAAGTGGAAAGGGACGTGTTCCTGGCGGGCCACCCCAAGGCCTTCATGCTCTTTCAGGGTGCCTGCCGCCTCTGCGCCGAGTGTGTTCCGGCGCGTGCAGACTGTAAGAAGCCGGACTTCTCAAGGCCGACGCCGGAAGCCATGGCTGTGGACGTGTTCTCGACGGTGCGGCCACTGGGCTACCCCATCGAGGTCTTGACCGACCGCTCACAGCAGATGAACAGGTACGGGCTCCTACTGGTCGAGTGAGAGGGCTCGCTGGCGCGGCTGCCTGGGAGCCGGATACCGTGTGGCAGGTCAAGAGACGGGCGGTGGCCCGCCGGGCCGGAATCAATCCCGGATGAGGGGACTGGTAGACTGACTGGCATAGATCCATGGAATACAAAGAGGCAATGGCCATACTGCAGGCCCTTCTGGAGAGGCATCAGCTTGGTGCCGAAGAGAAGGAGGCAGTGGTGACCGCCATCGGCGTTCTGAGTTGGGCTTCGCTGTCCGAGAGCAGGCTGAAGGCGCAGAAGGCCAAGCGAGACAAGAGCGCCGAGTGGTGACATCAGCCTGAATGGGTGGTGTAGTGCTTCGCAGATATCTATCTGTAGTTGCGCCAAGCCACCCCAGCCCTGGATCCCGCATCAAGTGCGGGATGACACGGGGTCGGGTCGGTCTGCCTGAGGCAGACGGCACCCACACCAGGCTCGGCGTCCGAGATGAGGCCGGTATGAGGTGACGCTGCCCGACTGGAATTGAGCTGACGGAGGCTGAAGACGGGATGGAAGAGAGACTGAAGTGTCCCTACTGCGAAGGCGAGATGGTTTCGGGTGAGGTATACGTGAAAGGCAAAATCCTGACCTTTCTTCTGGTTGGCGCATCTTGGTCATGGCTCTGGTTCAGAGGCGATTCCGGCTCGAAGGCAGAGCAGATTGTAGGAGGGTGGTACGGTGACATGGACAAGAAAGCGGCGCAGCGCTGTCCCTCATGCGGTGCTGTGATCATCAAGGGTAGCCGACGGTAGGTCAGTCGAATCGGGGGCGGGTCGGTCTGCCTGAGGCAGACGACACCCACACGAGGCTTGGTGTCCGAGCCCGAGGCTGGCATGAGGCAATGCCGCCCGACTGGAATTGAGCTGACGGAGGCTTGAGATGCGGACAGAAGTGAGACTGAAGTGCCCGTACTGCGAAGGAGAGATGGTCCCGGGCCGGGCGTGCATCAAGGGCACGCTGAAGGATTTCCTGGTGGCCGGATTGTCTTCGCATCAACTCTGGTTCCGGCGCGATGGAAGCCCTGAAGAAGAGAGGGTGTTGAGCAGTTGGAGTGAAGGCGATAGAGAGGGGCACCAATGCATCTCCTGCGGGGCGGTGCTGCTCAGAAGCAGGCCAGAGACAACGCAGTCAGACGGCATGCGCGAGGAGAAGCTGTGCCACAATTGCCTCCGCATGGTAGCCGGGGACTCCAAGTTCTGCCAGTTCTGCGGAGCCGATGTGGCACAGGCGTAGAGGCGAGCCATCCCTCTGGCATGGTAGCTCGCCCCGAACGGCGGCCAGACTCGGGTTGCCTCTGCCCGACCTGGTCGGTTATGATGGTCACCACCGGCTGAATCGAAGGGCGTCCGCATGTGGGACAGAGCCTTCGTACACATCTCCGCCCGGTGGTGCAGGCATAGATGACAGAGCCCCTTGAGGATGAGTTCAGGGTAATCCACGAACCGAAGTTCGTCAGGCCCACACTCATAGCGGCCTGGCCCGGCATCTCCAATGTGGCCCTGGAAGCCACGGGCTATTTGAAGGACAAGCTGGGGGCCCAGGAGTTCGCCGAGATCGAGTCATCCTCGTTCTTCGAGCTGGGCGGAGTGTACGTGGAGAAGAACCTGGTCCAGCCCCCCAGGCTGCCTCAGAACAAGTTCTACTACTGGCTGAGAGAGGGCAGGGAGAGAAGGACGCTGGGGGACCTGATCATCTTCATGGGAGAGGTGCAGCCCACCTCCAAGAGCCGGGAGTTCGCCAACAAGATACTGGACTTCAGTCAGGAGTTCGGGGTGAAGAGCGTCTACACCTTCGCCGCGGCACTGGTGTCGCAGTTCAGCGATGAGTCCCGCGTCTGGGCAGCGGCCACAGACGATGATCAACTGGCCAGGCTGGAGGAGGAGGGGCTGGGGCTGAAGGGGGACTTCTACATCGCCGGCATGAACGGACTGCTCCTGTCGGTGGCCCGAGAGAGGGGCATGAGGGCCACCTGCCTGCTGGGAGAGACGCCCCGCTACATGAGCGAGATGCGGAATCCCATCGCCTCGCGGGCGGTGCTCGAGGCTCTGACCAAGCTGCTCAAGATCGAGATCGACATGAAGGAAATGGACGAGATCGCGGAGCAGGCCGCCCAGCAGATCGAGGAAGTGGTCAGGGAAAGCCGCCGCCAGTTCATCAAGGACTTCACCGTGCCCCTGTGGGAGCGCACGGACGAAGAGGAGAAGGAGTAGCCCCGAGCCGGCTGCCCTCCGGCGCAGTGCTTAGCAGTTATGGTCATGCGTAGTTGTGCCACACCACCCCAGCCCTGGATCCCGCATCAAGTGCGGGATGACACCGGTGTCGGGTCGGGGACCCGACACCCACCCAACGTGCGATAGCCAGTAGGGCTAGCGAACCGTTGGAGATACCGCACTGGCCTCAGGTCTACAACGCCCCGATCCCGCCATCCGGGTTCTGCCTCACCCGCTAAAGGCAATCACGGGTCTCGACAAATGGACGCATCATGCGTAGAATTGCACGCTGGAAACGCAGGAAAGGAGGGGCGGGTTGGAGTACTTCCTCTCTGAGCAGCAGCAGACACTGAAGGGCCTGGCCCGGAAGATAGCCGAGCAGAGGATACTGCCCGTGCGGGCGGAGCTTGATGAGAAGGAGGAGTTCCCCGGGGACCTGATCAGGGAGATGGCGGCCAGTGATCTGCTGCGCATCTTCATCCCCGAGGAGTACGAGGGGCTGGGGGGCGGTTCGCTCGATCTGTGCCTGGTCATAGAGGAGCTGTCCCGGGTCTGCGGCGGGGTGGCCATCTGCTACGGCGCCAACGCCCTGGGGGCGCTGCCCGTGATCGGCTACGGCAGCGATGAACAGAAGAAGAAGTACCTCCCGGATGTGGCCAGCGGGAAGAGGCTGACCGCCTTCGCCGTGACGGAGGCCACCGCAGGGAGCGATGCGGCCAACATCCGGACCACGGCGGTCCGGTCGGATGGATACTACGTGCTGAACGGCACCAAGCAGTTCATCACCAACGCCGGAGAGGCCGAGATCTACTCCGTGGTAGTCATGACCGACCCCGCCAAGGGCAGCCGGGGCGCCAGCGCCTTGATTGTGGAGAAGGGGACGCCGGGATTCTCCTTCGGCAAGAAGGAGAAGAAGATGGGCATCCGGACCTCCTCCACCAGAGAGCTGGTCTTCCGCGACTGCCGCGTGCCGGAGGGGAACCTCATCGGCAGAGAAGGGCAGGGTTTCATCATCGCCATCAGAACGCTGGACCGGTCCCGGCCAGGAGTGGCCGCCCAGGCGCTGGGCATCGCCCAGGGGGCGCTGGAGGCCGCGGTGGAGTATGCCCGGCAGCGGGTCCAGTTCGGCCATCCCATCTCGGCGATTCAGGCCGTCCAGCACCTGCTGGCCGACATGGCCACCGAGGTGGAGGCGGCCCGGGCGCTGATCTATGCCACGGCCAGGACCATCGATGCCGGTGCCAAGGGCTTCGCCGAGGAAGCGGCCATGGCCAAGGTCTTCGCCTCTGACATGGCCATGAGGGTGACCACCAACGCCGTGCAGATACTGGGCGGCGCGGGATACATGCGGGACTACCCCGTGGAGAAGATGATGCGGGACGCCAAGATCACACAGATCTATGAAGGCACGAACCAGGTAGTCCGGAACACCATCGCCCTGGAGGTCCTGAAGAGGAAGGCCCTCCGGGAATGAAGATCGCCGTCTGCATCAAGCAGGTGCCGGGCAAGTTCAAGATAGAGATCGACCCGCAGTCCGGAGCCCTCACCAAGTCCGGCACCGACAGCATGATCAATCCCTTCGACCAGAACGCCCTGGAGGAGGCCCTGCGCCTGAAGGAGAAGCACGGAGGGAAGGTCTCCGCGGTCAGCATGGGCCCGGCCCAGGCCGCCGAATCGCTGCGGGAAGCCATCGCCCTGGGCGCGGACGAGGCCATCCTGCTCTCCGACCCGGCCTTCGAGGGCTCGGACACCTGGGCCACCGCGCATGTACTCTCGCTGGGGATGAAGAAGCTGGGGCCTCCCGACCTGATCATCTGCGGGCGGCAGAGCCTCGACGGCGAGACCGGTCAGGTGGGACCGGAGCTGGCGGAGATGCTGGGACTGCCCTTCGTCTCTTCCGTGAGCAGGATCGAGGAGGTGGGGGAAGGAAGCATGAGAATGCAGCGGATGGCCGAAGAGGGCCATCATGTCGTTGAGATGCAGCTGCCGGGAGCCATCAGTGTGGTGAAGGAGATCAATGTGCCCCGTCTGCCCTCGCTGCGGGGGCTGATGCAGGCCAAGAAGGCCGCCATCACAGTGTGGAACGGCCAGGAGCTGGGGGCGGACCCGGCCCGGGTGGGGTCGCAGGGCTCGCCACTGCGCACGGTGAGGGTGACCCAGCCCCAGCGTTCCGCCCAGCGGGAGATGCTTCAGGGCAGTCCGGAGAGCCAGGTGGACGAGGTGGTGGAGAAGCTGAGGCAGTCCAGGATACTGTAGGGAGCGAGAGAGGGAACACCGCCATGCAGAGTCAGACCCCCGGTGAAGTGTGGATACTGGCCGAACAGGCAGGGGGCAGGATAGAGGCTGCGGCCCACGGTCTGGTCTTCAAGGGCCGCAAGCTGGCCCACGACCTGGGCGTGAGGCTGACCGTGCTCTGCTTCGGCCAGAATGTGGAGGGGGCGGAGGAACTTCTCGCCGACGGCGCGGACAGGGTCTGCCTCGTTGACGATCCCGACCCGGAGCACCGCGACGGGGAGATCTACGCCCGGGCCCTGGTCGAGATGGTCCGCCGCCACCAGCCCGCCATCCTGCTGACCACCGCCGGCCTGTCCACTTCGGCCTTCTTCCCCAGGGTGGCCGCCGCCCTGGAAACGGGGCTGTCGGCCAACTGCACCGCGCTGGAGATCGACCCGCAGACGAAGGTGCTGAGGCAGACCCGCCCGGCCCTGGGGGGCAACGTGCTGGCCACCATGGAGAGTCCGGTGCGGCGGCCCCAGATGGCCACGGTGCGGCCCTACGCCTTCAAGAGGGGAGAGCCGGACCCGGCGCGGCGGGGCGAGATAGTCAGAGTGGACCTTGAGAGCCAGCCGGCCGCCTCCCGGACCAGGCTGCTCAAGGTCATCAATGACCTGGACCAGAAGGTGAAGCTGGAGGAGGCGGACATCGTGGTCTGCGGCGGGCGGGGGCTGGGCAAGGCCGAGAACTTCCAGGTCGTGGCCGCGCTGGCCGAGGCGCTGGGCGCCGGGCTGGCCTGCTCGCGCCCTCCCGTGGACGACGGCTGGATCCCCTATTCACACCAGATCGGGCAGACGGGGCGGACGGTGGCCCCCAGGCTGTACATCGCCTGCGGAGTGTCCGGGGCTCCCCAGCATCTGGCCGGCATGCAGACCTCGGAGGTGATCCTGGCCATCAACAGCGATCCTCAGGCCCCCATCTTCGAGGTGGCCAGCTACGGCATCGTGGGCGACCTGTTCAAGGTGGTCCCCCTGCTCACGGCCAAACTCAGAGGTCTGCGCGGCTAGCGGCCTCGGTTGTCAGGACACTGACCGGCCGGCGGGCCGGAGAAGGCGCAGAACCTCAGCATGAGGACTCCGGCCAGCAGCGCCAGGCTTCCCCCGTAGGTGAAGGTGGCCCAGGCCCCGAAGCTGTCCCACAGCGTGCCGGCGATGAGCCCTGCGGGCAGGGCCACCAGTCCCATGAAAGCATGGAGGGTGCCCAGGGCGGTCCCCCGGACATCCTCCGGGGCCAGATCGCAGGCATAGGCCCGCTCCGCGCCGACCACCAAGGCATGGACCAGTCCGTAGACCACGAACAGCGCCACCAGAGAGGCCCGGGAGTCCAGCAGGGCGAACCCCAGGCAGGTCAGCCCGAAGAGGAGATACCCCAGCACCAGGATCCTGCCCCTGCCGATCCGGTCCGAGAGAACCCCTGCGGGAATGGACATCAGGGCGTAGACGGCGTTGTAGAGGGCATAGAGCAGGATGGCCAGGCCGATGGCCGATCTCTCGCTGGCACCCTGCCCGAAGATGTCCTGGGCCCGGAGGACGAAGAACATGTAGGTGAAGTTGCCCAGGGCGAATATGGCCGCGATGAGCACGAACCAGCGCAGTTGCCGCGGCAGGGCGCGGAAGTTGACTCCCAATCCCCTGTTCCGCTGGGGTTGGCGCTTCAGCTCGGTGATGCGGAAGAAGGGGACCAGGGCGGCGAAGGCGATCACGGCGCAGGCCAGAATGATCCATTCGAAGCGGAAGTCGAAATACCAGTAGAGCAGGAAGGCCAGCAGAGAGCCGCCGATGGCCCCGGTGGTGTCCATGGCCCGATGCACCCCGAAGGCCCTGCCCCTGACCCGGTACGCGGTGCAGTCGGCGATGATGGCGTCCCGGGGAGCCTCGCGGAGTCCCTTGCCCACCCTCTCTGCCGAACGGGCGATCATGGCGTGCTGCCAGACGGTGGAGAAGGCCAGCGACAGCTTGGCCATGGCCGAGAGGGCGTAGCCCCAGAAGACGAAGGGCTTCCTGACGCCGAATCTGTCCGACCAGTAGCCAGAGAAGACCTTCAGGGCGCTGGCCACGCTGTCCCCCAGTCCACCGGTCAGACCCACGGCGAAGGCCGTGCCCCCCAGCGCCGTGATATACATGGGCAGGATGGGCAGGACCATCTCGCTGCTGAGATCGGTCAACAGGCTGACCAGTCCCAGCAGGAAGACGTTGACACCCAGCCCCTGGAAGAACCTGGCTCTCACTGGCACTCCTCAGCAGGCCGTCGCCCGGCGTCTCAACGGTCAACTCCGGGCGGCATTCGGATAACATAGGCCACGCCGTCAGCCGCTGTCAAACAAGTCGCCGCCCTTCCCGCCTGCGCGCTGTTGCGGAAGCGGCCCATTCGGGCTAGAGTATGTAGCGGTCTGCGAAGCCGACCGACGCCCGGAGGAGCGCCTTGCACGTCGCCCGCCTGAATCTGGTCAACTTCCGCAACTACCGGCAGTTGGAGCTGGCACTGCCTCCGCACATGGTCATCATTCAGGGCGACAACGCCCAGGGCAAGACCAACCTGCTGGAATCCATCCACGTCATGACCACCACCAGGTCGCATCGGGCCGCGAGCGACCGGGAACTGCTAAACCACGATGCCGCCGCGGAGGACCTGCCCTTCGCCCGGCTGAGCGCCGCTGTGGAGAAGGCCGAAGGGCGGCTGGATATCGAGATCGTCATGCGGCTGGAGAGAAGCGGGCCAGCGGCGAAAGAGGACTGCGCCGCGGCTCCGGCCATCCCCCTGCGGAAGCGGATCAAGGTCAACGGCATCCCCCGGAGGGCGGCCGACCTAGTAGGGCAGGCCAATGTGGTCATGTTCAGCGCCCTGGACACCAGTCTCATCACCGGCCCTCCATCCCTCAGCCGGCGCTACCTGGACCTGGTCAACTCCCAGATGGATGCCGCCTACCTCCGCTCGCTGCAGAGGTACGCCCGGGTGCTGGTGCAGCGCAACCACCTGCTCAGGCTGCTGCAGGAACGCCGGGGGCCGGACCGGCAACTGGACTTCTGGGACAACGAGTTGGTGGAGAGCGGCTCCTATGTGGTGCTACGGCGTCAGCGTTTGGTCAGATCTCTGAGCCGGCTGGCACAGGGGATCCACGGTGAGGTGAGCAGCCGGGCCGAGAGGCTGGAGATAGCCTACCTGCCCAGCACCGGGCCGGGGGAGACCCGCTCAGAGATCGAGCAGCGTTTCCGGGAGGCCCTGCAGAGGGGCCGGCGCAGGGAGGTCTCCCATGGAATGACACTGGCCGGACCTCATAGGGACGGGCTGCTGTTCCGGGTCAACGGGGCCGACCTGAGCAGGTACGGCAGCCGGGGGCAGCAGCAGACCACGGCCATATCGCTCAAGCTGGCCCAAGCGGTGCACATGATGGACGAGAGGGGCGATCCCCCCGTCCTGCTTCTGGATGACGTCTTCTCCGAGCTGGACCGGCATAGACGGCAGCACCTGCTGGAATCTATCGCCCCGTTCCAGCAGGTGCTGGTTTCGGCCACCGACCTCGACAGCTTTGAACCTGCCTGGCTGGCCGGCGCCGCCTGTTTCAGGGTACGGCAGGGTATCGTCGAACCGGCCTAGGCCTCCACTACCTTGGGCAGTTGGGCCAGGGCCTTGGCTACCATCTCCTTGGGATAGTCATAGTCCTGGAGCTTGCCCGAGAGGTACTCGTCATAGGCTCCCAGGTCGAAGTGACCGTGACCTGACAGGGCCAGGACGATGGTCTTCTTCTCGCCCGATTCCTTGCACTTCTGGGCTTCATCGAAGACCACCTTGATGGCATGGGCCGGTTCCGGAGCGGGGATGATCCCCTCGGCCTTGGCGAACTCCACTGCGCTGCGGAAGATGGCCGTCTGGTTGACCGCCCTGGCCTCGACCAGACCCAGATTGGCCAGGTGGGAGACGATGGGGGCCATGCCATGATAGCGCAGTCCGCCGGCATGCACCGGAGGAGGCACGAAGCCGTGTCCCAGGGTGTGCATCTTGGCTATGGGGGCCATGCCAGCCACATCTCCGAAGTCCCAGGTGTAGGGTCCCTTGGTGATGCTGGGGCAGGCCTCGGGTTCCACCGCAATCACCTGGATCTTCTTGCCTTTGAGCTTGTCCGGCACGAAGGGCAGGAACATGCCCGCGAAGTTGCTGCCGCCGCCGATGCAGCCGACGATGATGTCGGGGTAGGCGTCAGCCTTCTCCAGTTGCTTCTTGGTCTCCAGCCCGATGACCGTCTGGTGCATCAGGACATGGTTCAGAACGCTGCCCAGGGAGTAGAAGGTGTCATCACGGGTGGCGGCATCCTCCACAGCCTCACTGATGGCGATGCCCAGGCTGCCCGAGCAGTTGGGGTCGTCACCCAGGATCTTGCGTCCAATGTTGGTGTCCTGGCTGGGACTGGGCACCACCTTGGCCCCGAAGACCTCCATCAGCACGCGGCGGTAGGGCTTCTGGTGGTAGCTCACCTTGACCATGTAGACCTTGCACTCCAGGCCCATGAAGCAGCAGCCCATGGACAGGGCACTGCCCCACTGTCCAGCGCCGGTCTCCGTGGCCAGCCTCTTGGCCCCGGCCTTCTTGGCATAGTAGGCCTGGGCCACGGCGGTGTTCAGCTTGTGGCTGCCCGCCGGGCTTTCTCCCTCGTACTTGTAGAAGATCTTGGCCGGCGTTCCCAGGGCCTTCTCCAGCCGGTGGGCCCGGTGCAAGGTCGTCGGCCTCCACAGGCGGTAGATCTGCTGGATCTCCTCCGGGATGTCGATGTACCGCTCCTTGCTATGCTCCTGCTCGTTGAGGGAGGCGGGGAACAGCGGCGGGGGCAGGATGGTGGGTTCCGTGGTGCCCGGGTGCCTCAAGGGCGGCAGCGGCTTGGGCAGGTCCGCCTGGACGTTATACCAGGCAGTGGGGATCTCCTTCTCAGTCAGCATGTACTTGGTCTGGTCCAATTACTCCTCCTTCCTCGATTTGATCTGCGTTCCTGAGATGTGCGTCCAATCATCAAGCACTCATCCGCCGGAGCGGATGACCTGCCTGTCCTCTGAATATGCACCTCCTTTCCATGGCAATGCTCTATCCTTCACTGTCACCGGCTCAGGAGGCGTCCAGGGCCTCCCTCATTCCGGCCACCAGCTCACCAAGTCGGCGGTACGGCCGGCCGTCCATCAGTTGGAGCAGGCGGCTGCCCACGATCACCCCGTCGGCCACCCTGGCCGCCCGTCCGGCCTGCTCCGGCGTGGAGATGCCGAAGCCGACGCACAAAGGCAGCGCCGCTCTCTTCCTCACCCGGCCGACGAATGACTCCAGATCCGGCGGCAGGTCCTGCCGCGCCCCGGTGACTCCGGCCAGCGACACCAGGTAGATGAAGCCCCGGGACCGCTGCGAGACCAGATCGATGCGCGACTGGCTGCTGGTGGGGGCCAGAAGATAGATCAGGTCCATCCCCTCACCGGCGCAGCAGGTCTCCAGTTCCCCACCCTCCTCGGGGGGCAGGTCGGGGACGATCAGGCCGTCGAGGCCTCCCTCGGCCGACAGCCGGCAGAAGGCCTCCGGGCCGAGACTGAGCACCGGATTGCAGTAGGTCATGAACACCAGAGGGATAGCCACCTTCCGCCTCAGCTCGGCGGCCACCTCCAGGCACAGCCGCGGCGTGACTCCGTTGGCCAGCGCCCGGTGGGCCGCCTCCTGGATGGTGGTGCCGTCCGCCAGGGGATCGGAGAAGGGGATGCCCAGCTCGATGACGTCGCAGCCCCAGCCGGCCAGCAGGGGGACCACCTCCAGGGTGGCCTCCAGCGACGGATAGCCCACGGTGACATACCCGATGAGGGCCTTCCTCCGGGCCAGGGCCGAGCCGATCCGGCTCATCGGCCGGCCTCCAGAGCCTCCGAGACGATGCCCAGATCCTTGTCCCCCCGGCCGGAGAGATTGATGACCATCAGCGCCTCGCGGGGCAACTCCGCGGCCACGTGGACGGCGTGATACACGGCATGGGATGGCTCCAGGGCAGGGATGATGCCCTCCGTCTCGCAGAGGAGCTTGAACCCCTCCAGGGCCTGGCCGTCGGTGACGGCCACATAGGTGGCCCGGCCGCTGTCCCGGTAGTGGGCATGCTCCGGCCCCACGCCCGGGTAGTCCAGTCCCGGGGCGATACTGAAGGTGGAGGCGATCTGACCGGCTTCATCCTGGAGGACATAGGACTTCGTCCCGTGCAGCACGCCCGGCCTGCCCCGGACCAGGGAGGCCGCATGGCTGCTGCCGTCGAGTCCCTTCCCAGCCGCCTCGACGCCGATGAGCCGCACCGACAGGTGCTCCACGAAGGGACGGAACATGCCGATGGCGTTGCTGCCGCCGCCGACACAGGCCACTACGCAGTCCGGCAGCCGGCCGTACCGGGCCAGCATCTCATCCCGGGTCTCCCGGCCGATGACCGATTGGAAGTTGGCCACCATGTCGGGATAGGGATGCGGCCCCACCGCCGAGCCCAGAAGGAGATGGGTGTGCCTCACATTGGTCACCCAGTCACGGATGGACTCGTTGACGGCGTCTTTCAGCGTCCGGCTGCCGCTGGATACCGGGCAGACCTCGGCGCCGAGGAGCTTCATCCGGAAGACGTTGCTGGACTGCCGCCGCACGTCCTCGTCGCCCATGTAGATGACGCACTTCACCTTGAGCAGGGCGCAGACCGTGGCCACGGCCACTCCGTGCTGTCCGGCACCGGTCTCGGCCACGATCCTCTCCTTGCCCATCCGCCGGGCCAGCAGGCCCTGACCCAGGGCGTTGTTGATCTTGTGGGCCCCGGTGTGCAGCAGGTCCTCCCTCTTGAGCAACAGGCTGGCCCCACCCGCCCTGGCCGACAGCCCCCGGGCATGATACAGAGGGGTGGGACGGCCGGCGTAGTCACGGCAGAGCAGATCGAACTCGCTCCAGAAGGCGGGGTCGGCGCAGGCCGCCCCATAGGCCCTGTCCAGCTCCTCCAGGGCGCTCATCACCGTCTCGGGGACGAACCTGCCCCCATAGGAGCCGAAGTAGCCCTTTTCGTCAGGTAGCTTCAGTTTGCCTGCCCCTTTCTCAGTCCGTCCCTGAGGGAACCGGGCTGCTCTTGGCCGCTTCTATGAAGGCCTTCAGCCTGGCGTGGTCCTTGACACCCGGCCGCGACTCCACGCCGCTGGCCACGTCCACGGCACAGGGCCGTCCGATGGCGATGGCCTGTCCCACGTTGCTGGCGGTCAGGCCGCCGGAGATGATCACCGGGCCGCAGGCGGCAGCCCGCCGGGCGATGCTCCAGTCGAAGGTCCGGCCGGTGCCCCCCTTGAGCACCGCATGGTGGGTATCGAGCAGATAGGCGGCCACCCTGTACCCGGGCAGCGCGGCCAGGACCGATTCGTCCCTGACCGCAAAGGACTTGATGACCCGGGGGGCCAGGGCCCGGCAGTCGGCCGGGGTCTCCTCGCCGTGCAGTTGGGCCAGGTCGAGATGGCACAGCTTCATCACCGCCTCTACCCCGGCAACGTCACGGTCCACAAAGACCCCCACCGTGCAGACGAAGGGGGGCAGCATCGCCACGATGCGGGCCGCCTGCTCCGGCGTCACCTGCCTGGGGCTGGGGGCGAAGACGAAGCCCAGCGCGTCCGCCCCGAACTCAACGGCGGCCAGGGCATCATCGGCGCTGGTGATGCCACAGATCTTGACCCTGACCATTCCCCGTCTCTCCATCAGCCCTTCACCAGCTCCTGCAGCCTGGCCTCGGGGTCGGGACTGGTCACCAGAGCCTCGCCTACCAGGAAGGCGTTGACCCCCGCGGCCCTGAGGGCCGAGATGTCCGCCCTCGACCGTATCCCGCTCTCGCTGACCACGGTGATCCCGTCGGGAATCAGGGGGCGCAGCGTCAGCGTCGTCCCCAGATCCACGCTGAAATCGGCCAGACTGCGGTTGTTGATGCCCACAATGGCGGCTTTGGCGGACAGGGCCTTCTCCACCTCCGCCTCTGTATGCACCTCAACCAGGGCAGCCATGCCCAGGCCCTCGGCCATGCCGATGAACGCCCTCATCTCGTCCGAGGACAGCAGTGAGGCTATGAGCAGCACGGCGTCAGCGCCCCAAAACCTGGCTTCGTGGATCTGGTACTCGTCCAGAATGAAATCCTTGCAGAGCACCGGCAGCTCCGTGGCCAGACGCGCCGCGGTCAGGTCGGCCCGGTCGCCCTTGAAGCGTGTGCGCTCCGTCAGCACCGAGACGGCCGCCGCGCCTCCCCTGGCGTATCTCAGCGCCATCATGCCAGCATCGAGCCGGGGACAGAGCCAGCCCTTGGAGGGCGAGGCCCTCTTCATCTCGGCGATGAGCCTCACCCCGTCACCGCACAGCGCGGCCCCGAAGTCCCGCGGCATCCCATGGATGTTCAATCCCCCCGCCAAGCCGGCGAGCGGTTCGCGGTGCTTCCTTTCGGCCAGCCCCCGGCGGACGTCCGCGGCTATGTCATCGACGATGGTCATGCCTGCCCCATACTCTGGGTAAGATTGACCAAGGCATTCAGCCGACCCAGCGCTGCGCCGCTGTCTATCGACTGCACAGCCAGTCCCATTCCTTCCTTGAATCCACCCGCTCTCCCGGCGGCCACCAGTCCGGCCGCGGCGTTGAGCAGCACCGTGTCCCGCACGGAGCCTCTCTCTCCTCCGAGCACGGCCTTCATCATAGCGGCGTTGTGCTCCGGCGATCCCCCGCTTATCTGATCCGGCCGGGCCGGCGGCAGCCCCAGGTCCCGGGGATCGAGCGGGAAGCTGTCCACCCGGCCGTCCCGGAGCCGGGCCACCATGTTGGTGCCTGAGAGCGACAGCTCGTCCAGTCCCCCGGCGCCATGGACCACCAGCGCCGAATGCACGCCCAGCATGTCCAGCACAACAGCCATGGTCTCCACCAGTTTTGAATCGTATACGCCGAGCAACTGGCTTGAGGCCGAGGCGGGATTGGTCAGCGGGCCGAGGATGTTGAAGATGGTCCTGATGCCGATCTCCCGCCTGGGAAGGGCGGCATGTTTCATGGCCGGATGAAGCAACGGGGCGAAGAGAAAGCCGATGCCCGCTTCGTCGATGCACCGGGCCATCTCTTCCGGTTTGAGATCGATCTTCACCCCCAGGGCCTCCAGCACATCAGCGCTGCCGCAGCGGCTGGACACGGAGCGGTTGCCGTGCTTGGCCACCGGCACGCCCGCGCCGGCGATGACCAGGGCCACGGCCGTGGACACGTTGAAGGTGCCCGCACCGTCCCCGCCGGTGCCGCAGGTGTCCATCAGGGGCTTCGTGGCCGTGATCACCCTGAGGCACCTGGCCCGCATGGCCCGGGCGCAGCCCGCGATCTCCGCCGCCGTCTCCCCCTTCATCCTCAGCGCGGTGGCGAAAGCGCCGATCTGCACCGGTGTGGCCTCTCCGGACATGATTTCGTGCATCACCACCTCGGCCTGGCCCTGTTCCAGGTCCGCCCCTTCCACCAGCCGGGCAATGGCCTCCTTGATCATCTCCTATCCCTACCCCCGGCCCTCGGACTTCCAGCGCTCCGCCAGACAGACCGCATCGTCCAGGACCTGGATCTTGCTCAGGGTCTCCTGGTACTCCCTCATCGGATCGGAGTCGGCCACGATCCCGGCCCCACCCTGCAGATAGACCATGTCGCCCACCATGACAATGGTCCGGATGGTGATGCAGGTGTCCATATTGCCCCCGAAGCCGAAGTAGCCCACCGCGCCGGCGTAGGGTCCTCGCCGGGTCCCCTCAAGCTCAGCGATGATCTCCATGGCCCGCACCTTGGGGGCACCGCTGACCGTGCCCGCCGGGAAGCAGGCCCGGAGGAGATCGAAGGCACTGCAGCCCTGGTTCAAATCCCCTTTGACCGACGACACGATGTGAATCACGTGGGAGTACTTCTCTATTCCCATGTACAGGGGCACCTTGACAGAGCCATGCCGGGCCACCCGGCCGATGTCGTTCCGGCCCAGATCCACCAGCATGTTGTGCTCTGCCCTCTCCTTGGGATCTGCCAGCAGGAGGGCGATGGTGGCCTGGTCCTCTTCTTCGCTGCTGCCCCTGGGCCTGGTACCGGCGATAGGCCTGGTCTCGGCCAGGCCTCCCTCCAGCTTCACCAGCATCTCCGGAGACGAGCCGATCAACTGGAAGTGACCGAAGTCGAGGTAGAACATGTAGGGCGAGGGATTGAGCATGCGCAGGGCCCGATAGATGGAGAAGGGCTGGGCCACTGTGCGGCGGCGCAGCCTCTGAGAGAGGACGATCTGGAAGGCATCGCCGCTGAGGATGTACTCCTTGGCGGCTCTGACCGCATCGCAGAACCGCTCCGCGGAGAAGTTCGATTCCAGGGCCGGGTTGGCCTGCCCCCCCACCGGAAAGGAGGTCCGCGGCTCCGGGACGAGGTCGCTCCGCATGGCCTCGGCGACAGCCTGGATCTTCGCGGCCGCCTGCCTTTCCATCCCAGAGCCGTCGGCGGGTACGTTGGAGACCACCTTCATCTTGTGCTGCACGTGGTCGAAGACCACCTGGGTGTCGCTGAACAGGAAGGACGAGTCAGGCAGGCTGAGTTCATCGTGGCGACAGCCGGGCAGGTCCTCGAAGAAGCCCACCACGTCATAGCCCAGATAGCCCACAGCCCCGCCGCAGAAGTGAGGCAGCCCGGGTGCCTGGACCACCCCGTAGCGGGAGAGGAGCGACTGCACCAGGTGCAGCGGGTCGGGCCCCTTCCCGCCCCTGGCCAGGGCAATGCTCGTAGTCCCCCGCCTGCTGCGCACCAGGCCCTCATCCCCGCTGGTCTGGACCTGCAAATAGGGGTCGGTGCCGATGAAGGAGTACCGGCCCAGCTGCTCCCCCCTCTCCACGCTCTCCAGCAGGAAGGACGGCGCCCGCTTGCCCAGCTTGAGGAAGACCGAGACCGGCGTCTCCAGGTCGGCCGGCAGCTCCCTGACCACCGGGATCAGGTTGCCCTGATGGCTGTCTTTATGTAAAGTCTCCAGACTGTCCACGGCTCTCCGCTGCCCAAACAATAAGCCCTCCGCTCCATTGAGGGGCGGAGGGCTCCATCCGCGGTGCCACCCTCTTTGGTCTCCAGCGGAGACCATCTCTTCTCAGGTACAGGGGCAATGCCTCGGCGAACGCCCTATACCCTGGGTTGTGATTACGGTACCCTTTCCGTCAGACCCTACTCGGCAATGCCTTTGGGGTTGCAGCTCCCAGGCCCATTCAGCTTCTGCGCCAGCGTCGGCTCACACCTGCCCCGACTCTCTGTGCCTCGCTGGAAGCCTACTCTCCCTGTTCTCAGCCTTTCACCTATTCAATTGCGCAGCATTATAGAATGCTCATAATGCCTTTGTCAACATGCGCATGCGCCGGCCGGGGGCCGCTTGGCGGGGGGCCTCTGTGCTCGTTCTGAACCGCTTCCATGGTGGCAGGGTCACCGACGCCCACCACAAGGCCAAGGCGAAGCCCGCGCCTAGTGCGGCTTCTCGGCCACGATGTATTGCGCGATCGTGCCGAGCCGGCCTCGGTCAAACGCAACGAAGGCCTCCCCCTCCTCGTTGAACCTGGTGAGCAGCTTGGAGAGGTGGGCGGGCAGCAGCCTGAGCCGTGTCCCCACCTTGGTCACCCGCTCCGCCAAGACGAAGTACCTGTTGAGGTACTCAATCATCGGGACCATCAGGCCGTCGATGCTGGGGTTCTCGTTCTTGACCACCTTCAGGCCCGACTCGTGGAAGGCACGCTGGTAGTCATGCCAGTGGAGCGCGCGGAGAAGCCCGACCAGCGGCTTCGTCTTGCTCAGGAGCCGCACGTGCTCGGGGTTGGCGGGGTCGTATTGGTCGTGCATGCAGATGTCGAGCAGCGACACCCGCCCGCCCGGTCGAAGTACTCGATGGACGTCCTTGAAGAGGCGGCTGAGATCAGTGGAGTAGCAGATCGCCCCGATCTCGTATACACCCGCGATGCTTCCGTCCTGCAGCGGGTACGGCACGTCGTTCAGGTCGCGCACATGGAATTGACACAGGCTGTCAGCCCGGCGCTGCCGGGCGAAGTCCTTGGCACTCCTGACCTGCGACTCGTCCACGTTGTAACCGACGAGCCCGGCTCCGGTCAACGAGTGGACGTGGTAGGCCACCCGCCCTCGCCCGCAGCCCAGCTCGAGCACGGTGTCGCCGGGACCCACGCGGAGATCTTCCGCGAGCATGCGCTCGTAGAGGAGCTGGTTGTGATGCACGCTCTTGCCGGCCTCCAGCCGGGGTGGGATGTACATCTTCTCGATCTGACCGATCGAGCACAAGAGGTTCACCACCGAGTACCAGTCCGCCACCTTCCTCGATGTCTCCCGGAAGTCCCCGGGGTTGTCTGCCAGCCGTGCCTCCCACTCCATCGAGAAGACGTCGAAGGAGTCGAAGAACCGCTTCTGCTGCTCCTTGGGAAGAAAGAGCAGCCTCCACGTCGAGCGCAGGGCGCTGGCGACCTTGTGTCGATTGAGATACCACGGCAGTGTTCGAGCAACTGTGGCCATGAGAAACCTCCTTCACCTACTCCGTTTTCGGCCCCTCGAGTTTGTCCCGACTGCTCGCCTGCATCACAGTGTCCTTGCCGTCCTTGGTTAAGAGCTTGGCATACTGAAGCACTCCCCCGCTCTGGCAACGGCTACTGTCCCCCCGGATGGATTACGGCCAGTATCTTGGCTTCTCTGCCGTCGACGCATTCGACGAAATGCGGCTCGGTGGAATCGTAGTAGACCGCATCACCAGGCTCCAGGTGCTCTCTCTGGCCACCGACCTGTACTAGGATCTGTCCTTGAAGCACGAAGAGGAACTCCTGGCCGTCGTGAGTGGATGGCCGGACTGCTTCACTGGGTGTGAGGGTCACCACGAAGGGCTCCATCGAGCGGTTCGCTTTCTCCGGGGCCAAGGATTCATAGGAATAGCCGTGGCGCGCACCCTTCTTGCCGATATGGCGTGAGGCTTCCCTGCGCTGATCGGCGCGGACCACAGTCATGGGTCTGTCAGTCCCCGGAGACACGAGGTAGCTCATTCCGGTTTCCAGAGCCCTACCGAGCTTCACCAAGTCCCCAAGCGGAGGGATCGCCCTATTCGCTTCCACGCGATCGAGCATATCCGCGTCTATCCCGGTCTGATCGCCGAGTTCCTTGATTGTGAGGCCGTGCGTCTCGCGAGCCTTTCTGATCCTATCGCCCAGAGTCCCCTGGAGTTTCGGCCCCGTTCGTGCGCGATCAAGATCGACAGGGTGGGTTATGAAGTCCTCACCCTTGACCACTGTGTCTTTGCGCCTTCCTCTTCTCTTCTCCATGTTGCTGCCTTCTTCCTACATGCCTCTGCCTGCAACGCCGATGTTCCTGGCGATCACGATACGCAAGATCTCCGATGCACCCTCACCGATCTCAAGAAGCCTCTGGTCGCGGTAGAGTCTCTCGACCCGGAAGTCCTTCATCAGACCATACCCTCCATGCAACTGCACAGCTTTGTGCGCGCACCTGTGCATCACCTCAGAGCAGTAGAGCTTGGCCATGGCCGCTTCCACGGTGAAGGAGCGCTTCTTCTCGAGAAGCCAGCATGCCTTGTAGAGCAGGTTCCTGGCTGCTTCGATCTCCAGGACCATGTCCGCCAGCTTGAACGCATTTGCCTGAAACGAGCTGACTGGGCGGCCGAATTGGATCCGTGAGTTGGCATACTGCAGAGCCAGTTCGAAGGCACCTTGGGAACCGCCGAGCCCCATGGCAGCTATGCTGAGGCGCCCCCTGTCCAAGGTAGCCAACATCTGATGCAGACCGTCTCCTCTCTGGCCCAGGAGATTCTCTTCCGGCACTGCGCAATCATCGAGAGACAGCTCCCCGGTGTTGGATGCCCGCCACATCATCTTCCCTTTCATCTCTCTCGCAGTCAGGCCCGGGGTATCGGCGGGAACAAGTATGCAACTCAGTTCCGGCTTCCCATCGCCACGAGAGCCGGTCACGCCCTGCACTATTACCACTCCCGTCAGCGGGCATGCCGAGTTGGTGATGAAGATCTTCCTTCCGTTTATCACCCATCTCCCGTTGCGCAGCCCTGCTGTGGTCTTGGAGCTTCCAGCGTCGGAACCAGCCTCAGGCTCTGTCAGGCCGAAGGCAGCCAACATCTGCCCGGAACAGAGCCCCGGGAGCCATTCCTTCTTCTGCGTTTCGTTGCCAAACTGGTAGATTGGTCCAACTCCCAGGGAATTCGCTGCGGCGATCGTAGCTGCCTGCGAACCGTCAATCCTGGCCAGTTCCTCCACGGCGATGATGTACGATACGTACCCCATTCCCGCCCCGCCGTACCTGTCGGGAACGCAGCAGCCCAGAAGGCCTATCCCGGCCATTCTCTGCGTGAGCTCGACCGAGAATTCCTCGCGCTCATCCAGTTCCTGCGCGACGGGTGCTATCTCCGTCTCAGCGAATTCCCGCACGGCTCGACGCGTCAGGTTCTGTTCTTCTGTGAGATCGAAATCCAACGCCATTCGGTATGCCTATGGGACAGGATCATTCTTGGGGGGCAGGTCAAGTAGCACGACTCAATCAAACATCCCCGGCTTGAAGTACTCGATATCTAGGATGGAACCCTCTCGCTCCTCTTCACGTTTTAGGACCACTTCAACCTTCAAGCCAATACGAACATCCCTGGGTTCGATTTCTCCGAGCTTATGAACGAATCCACCATAGATGCCAGGGAATTCCACTATCGCCATTAGTATTGGCTCGTTCAATCTGTTGCCATCGAGATCAACATGAACAGCTGTGTAGCTGTGTACTCTACCTTTGCCCTCTACCTCTACCCACTCCTTCAATTCGGCAAAGCAGCGTTCGCAGTATATGCGAGGGGGCAAGTAGACTAGCTGGCATTTCTGACATCTTGTGCCCATGATTCGGCCATTGTCCTTGATCTCTCTGAAGAAGCGTTCTCCAGCAATGCCGTATGTATACTGACCGTATAGCTTGACGTCCTGAGGCCCGAATGACAGCTCTCCAAACATCCGTTTTGTTTGACTAAGCTGCGTTACCTTCTCTGCCGACACTCTCTAACCCTCCCCCATCGGTAGCCAGTGAAGGATATCTGTTATTGCGCCTTCCCGCTGGCTCTCTGGCTTCCATACAGCTTTGACTCGCAGTCCAACTCTTACTTGCTTCGGATCAACTGCTCCCAACAAATGCAGAATTGCGACACCTCCGGAACCATCGATTTCGATCATAGCTGGAATGCGTGGCTCCTTTATCCTCCTGGCGACCCAATCAGTGTATGCGATAGAGAATGTGTTGACCGTACCAGTATCCTTGAGATGAACCCACTCATCTACCTGTCGGAAGCACAACTCACAAAAGGCTCGAGCGGGCAGCAACACACGTTTGCACTTGTTGCATTTACTTCCAACAATCCTACCCTTCTTCAGCTCGTTCAGGTATCTACCGTAGCCTATCCCTGTATCCCATGCCCACTTCAGTTTCGGATCCCACTCTGTCGATAGCACCTTCTTGTGGAGGACGTCCTTTTCGGTCAGCGGCACCCCGGGCAGTTCACCTACTTCGTTCCTCATAGATACCTCCTCATATCCCAACCACGATGACTGTACCTACCTGCAGTTCATCCCCCCAAGCCTGTGCTACACCCCTTCTAGGCTTTCCTGGTACTTGCCTCTTTCCTGCCTCACCGCGAAGCTGCCAGAAGAGTTCAGCCACCTTCATTGTTCCAGTGGCAGCGATCGCATTACCAACACCCAACGCTCCACCTGACGGACACCAGGGTTGCCTTCCTGTTCTCTGTGTAACACCATCTGCAAGCAACTTGGGTGCCTCTCCCTTGCCACATAGAAGCAGTCCTTCCGCATTGTGTAGCTCTTTGTAATCGAACGGGTCGTAGGGTTCGGCAATGTCAATCTCCTTGCTAGGTTCGTTGATGCCTGCCATCTCATAGGCTTGCCTCGCTGCGTACTCGACATATCGGGGGTAGTACAGATCACGATGCCCGATATAGAAGGTATCTAGACACCATCCAACACCCTCTATCCATACAGGTTTGTCCGTTATCCTTTTTGCAGCAGGTTCAGCAGCGAGTACTAGAGCCACCGCTCCGTCGCTCGAGGGACTGACGTCGAGCCTCTTGACCGGCCAAGCCATTACCTCGGAATTGAGTACGTCTTCCACCGTGATCTCTGCGGGCAGCTGTGCAGCGGGATGATCCATGGCATTCTTCTTATTCTTGACTGATACCATAGCGATCTCACGTTCGGTTATCCCATGGACGTGCATGTAGCGGGTCATCTCCATGGCAAACATCCACAATAGGCTCGGACCAAGAGGGCTTTCCGTGAATTGATCCCAGATGGTAATAAATGCACCTTGAGGGTGTGGCAGACAACTGGACATCTTCTCCTCAGCCACTACGAGGCACGTGTCAAAAAGCCCTGATGCTACGTGATACCAACCCTGATCCACTACAAACACCCCAGTACCACCACCTACGAAGCCTCTCATGTACGGTTTGCGCCATGCCCCTGCACCATCGATCAGATTCTCGCCCTTCATGTGGATCATATCGAAGGCATCCGGGGCAGTACCCATTACAACGCAGTCTATGCCATCCAGAGTCATCCCGCAGCTGTCTAGAGCCATGCTGGCTGCCTCCCAAGCGAGCTCCTTGCCTGTCTCCTGAGCACGGCGCATGAATTTCGTCATCCCGGCACCAACGATAGCCACTTTCCGCATACCCACGCTGTCTCCTCCCTTGCCCTATTCACGGCTGAGAATAGCTACTGCGCCGCTTGCGTAGGGGATACCTCGCCACGATTGAGCCAAACCCACCCTAGCGTTGTCCAGTTGCCTTTTGCCCGCTTCGCCCCTTAGCTGCAACACCACCTCGAGGACTTTCTGAAGACCAGTGGCTTCCACTAGATGACCCACTCCCAAACTGCCGCCGGATACGTTGACAGGAAGCTCCCCTTGTCTTTGAGTCACTCCATCACTGGTCATCCTGCCAGCCATACCGCGCTGACACAGTCCAAGTGCTTCCAGGTGTTGAAGCTCCTTGTAGGAAAACGTGTCATCGACCTCCGCAAAATCGATATCTTCTCGCGGCTCGTTGATCTTGGCTATCCTGTACGCCATGTCTGCCGCCAACTTGGCATATACTGCTTCTCCCCAGTTCCTTGATTCCAACCATGGTGTTTCGGAGCACCAACCCACACCCTTGATCCATACCGGCTTGCCAGCAAGGCTTCTGGCTCTATCCTCGGATGCAAGTACCATGACAATGCCTCCATCAGCATGGCTACTTGTGTCGAGCTCGGTAAGCGGATAGGAAATCATCTCTGATCCTAGCACGTCCTCTACGGCGCTCTTTTGTCCGTAGGCCGCCACGGGATTGGACAGAGCATTTCTTCTGTTCTTCACGGCCACCATCGCGCACTGCTCTTTCGTGTTTCCTGTCTCATACAGGAACCGGTTCATCTCCATACCAGCGATGTAGTATGGATGCTGTGACAGCGGTTTGTTGTAGATGGGATCTGGTGCATGCGCCAGAAGGTAGTTCCGTGTGATCATATTGGATGCCTTGCTGTGCGTCTCCACCACCACGACGTTCCTGAGCCCACTTCTTATCTGCATATAGGCATCGATCAAACCATAGATGCCATCTCCGGGGATAGTACCGACCGGTTTCAGAACGGCACCAAGACTATCCGGCGTCTGCTCATTCCAGATGCTCCTCCCATGCTCAAAATCGTCCTGGCAGGTTACACAAGCATCTAGATCCTTCTGCGGTTCAATTCCAGCATCCTCGTAGGCCTTCGCAGCTGCCTCATAGACCATCTCCCTGAATGAAACATCAGGGGTGATTGGTCTGAACGGTGTATAGCCAACACCGACGATAGCTACTCTCCCGGCACTCATGAGCTACCTCCTGCGTCATCGATGGTGTTCGTCGGAGACCGGGGTCCTGCCCCGCTGCCACATTGAATGGCGCTGTCGCCAAACATCATGACGTCCGACTCTCTGCTTGCATGCATTGGAAAGGTGCTAGCGGCCCTTGAAGATAGGCTTGCGTTTTTCGAGGAAGGCGCGCGGTCCCTCCCTCCCATCCTCGGACATCAACACCGGCATGCCGTAGCTCAGTTCGATCTCGAAGGCCTTGTCCTCGGGAAGCATCTCGGTCTGGCGGAGCGTCGCCAGAATGCCCTGAACGGCGAGCGGTCCGTTGTCCGCGATGCGCCGGGCGATCTCCTTGGCCTTGGCCAAGGCCTGCCCGTCGGGCACCACATGGTTGACCAGCCCTAATTGATGGGCACGCGAAGCAGGTATGGCGTCCCCGGCGAGAAGTATCTCGGCCGCGACCGCGTAGGGCATCTGCCGCCGTAGCCGCACTGTCGAACCAGCCAGCGGGAAGAGCCCGCGCTGCACCTCGGTGACTCCGAACTCGGCGCTCTCTCCGGCCACGCGAATGTCGGTTCCCTGCAGTATCTCTGTGCCGCCCGCGAGCGCATGGCCTTCGACCGCCAGAATGATCGGTTTCTTTGGCCGGCCGACCTTGAGCCAGGCCTTCCACGCGAGATCCGGTGTGTTCAGGACGCGGTGAGCCCACTCGTCTGTCTTCTCGTCTCCGCGAAGCTTCTTCAGGTCTTCAAGGTCCATTCCCGCACAGAAGGTGTCTCCTCTACCCGTGAGGATGCCCACGCGGAGATCGTTGTCGTCGTTCAATTGGGTCCAGGCATCATAGAGTCGGCACATGACCTCGCTGTTGATGGCGTTCTTCTTCTCGGGCCGGTTCAGGGTCACGATCAGGATTGCCCCCTCCCTCTCGACAATCACCACGGGTCCGGCCTTGGGATCTCTCTTGTCCATTCGATCTCCTCTCTCAGAATACGGTGCTTTCACAAACACACTGGAATAGGTCTACATGACGACGTGTCTATGGCTTCTCGCTACCCACAATCCACATGGCGAAGAACTGGGAGGCACCCCCCAGCGCATGAGCCAGGGCGAGCCGGGCTCCATCTACCTGATGCGCCCCGGCCTGGCCTCGAACCTGGAGCGCTGCCTCTGCCATGCGCAAGGTGCCCGATGCACCGATTGGGTTGGACGAGAGCACGCCGCCGGAGCAGTTCCAGGGGATGTCTCCGCCCTCGTCCAGCGACGTGGCGCCCGAGTCGCTAAGTTTCCATCCTTCGCCGGGTTCGGCAAAACCCAGGGTCTCAGCCAGCATCGGCTCGAACCATGAAAAGGCCACGTAGATCTCGGCGCAGTCGAAGTCCCTGCGCGGATTGGTGATTCCCGCCTGCTTGTACAACGCGGCGGCGCAGTCGCGTCCGGCACGCGGGTTGACCTCATCTCGTCCCGGCATGATTGTGGGCTCGGAACGCATCTCCGTGGCATGGACCCACGCGGGGCGAGTGCCACCATGATATGCGTACTTCTCGCTGGAAAGAACCATAGCACAGGCGCCATCACTCGAGGGGCAAGTCTCTCCATAGCGGAGCGGGTCCCAGAGCATGGGCGTGTCGCGGATTTCTTCAAAGCAGACCTTTGGCTGATGTAGATGAGCGTAGGGATTCCTCAAGGCATGCCGGCGATCTTTCACCGCCACTTTGATGCCGACGTGGTCCGGCGCAGCAGACCGACGGATGTACTCCCGGAAATGGGGCGCAAAGAAGCCGCCCGCTCCTGCCATGAGCGGCGGGTCAAAGGGCAGATGCGGCGATAGGGCCCACGTAATATCCGACTCGCTCTGCTTCTGCCAGCCCACCACCAGAACCTTGTCGTGTACGCCCGCACGTACCAACTCGGCGCCTACAATCGCCGTTGTCCCTCCCACCGACCCGGCCGTGTGAACACGGAAGAGCGGCTTCCCGACCATGCCGAGAGCCTCGGCCATGTAGAGCTCCGGACAGATGACTCCCTCGATGGTGTCTGGTGCCTTCCCAATGACCAGGGCATCCACTTCCTTCCAGGACAGGCGGGCGTCTTCCAGCGCACGATTGCATGCCTCGCGGACCATCCCGGTGTGATTGACGTCGAGGCGCTTGTCCGTGTGCTTCGTCTGTCCTATGCCGATTACGGCGCAACGGCTGGCCATCACTCAGCCTCCAGGACGCACACCATGTTCTGCTGCAGGCAGGGCCCCTGTGTGGCATGAGCCACACCCCGGTCTGCCTCCCCGCGGATGATGCGTGCAGCCACCTCGCCGAAGCGAACGAGGCCAGTAGCCATCATGGGATTCCCCTGATGAATGCCGCCCGAGGGATTGACAATGGTGCGTTTCGCGATCCCCAGCTCCCGCTGCAGGATCCAGTCCTGAGGAGTAAACGGAGCATGAAGCTCTGCGATGTCGATCGGCGTTCCGATCGCCCCCGCCGCCTCCGCGGCGAGCCGCGCCGAGACGGAGTGGGTCAGGTCGCGACGACCCAGCGCCTGAACGTCGATGCGGTGAGCCAGTCCTCGAATCCACGCCGGCCGCCTGCACAGCGCGCGTGCCCGGTCACCAGCAGCAAGCAGGACGGCACACGCCCCATCAGTTATCGGCGGGCAGTCGTGTTTCCGCAAAGGCGACGCAATCGTCGGCGCTTTCAGCAGCTCGTCGGGATCCGGCCGACCCGACAACTGTGCCAAGGGATTGCCCTCCGCGTGCCGCAGGTTCCGCACCGCAATCTCGGCGAAGTCACGCTCCGTGCAGAGCCCCGCATCAAGAAGCGCCCGTGCCTGCAGAGCGGCCTGTGAGATCGCGTCCGGCCACAGTGGCGTCTCGAGATAGGGGTCGTTCATCAAGACCATGACATCGCGAGGTGAAGTCATGCTCTGGCGGCCAAATCCGTAGACGAGAGCCACCTCGATCTCGTCCATGAAGAGCATCTTCACCCATGCTTCGTAGAGGGCCCAGGCCGCCTCGCCCTCAACATGGGACTCCTGGATCGGCGGCCAGGCTCCAAGTGCGTCGATAGCCATTACCCAAGAGAATGAGTACCCCGCCAGGAAGTCTGAGGAACCGGAGCAGGTGAAGTCCACGTCCCTGCGGGACAGGCCTGCGCCTTTCAACAGCTCCGCCACGACGGGGGCCACCATCTCGGCATCGTTGCGATGCAGTTCCTTTCGCCGGTTCGGCGTCTGCCCGAAGGCGACAATGGCGACCTCACGCATATGACTTCTTCCGGATCTCGTTCATGATTTGCTCGATGGGCAGGTCGGGTTCCCCTGTCGGCTTGAAATACCGGATGTTCTCCAGCGATTCCGTCCACTCCTTGGGATCCTTCCACACGGCCTTCACCCTCATCCCAGGCCGCATCTCTTCAACCGGGCATTCCTGGATCAGGTGCATGATGGCGCTGTCAGCGCCGTCCAGAACGATGTAGCCGTACGCGTAGGGGATATCGAGGACCTGGTCGTAGAACTTGATGTTGACGATACAGTAGGTGTAGACGACGCCCCGATCGGGAAGCTCGACAAGCTCGGTCATGGGCGAGGCGGTCTCGACGGACGTGAGTCTGGGGGGGACGTAGACCTTGCCGGTGTCCGGGCAGCGCACCCCCAAAATCCGCCCTTCCCGGATGGCACGCATGAATGCACTTTGCCCCGCGCCAATCGAGTAGTTGTAGTGGATGGCGACGGGCGTCTTGATGGTGGTGACCGGCTTCCTTGTTTCAGCCATAGTCAATCCTCCGGCACGAAGCAGGCAATATCGCGTATCCCGCCATTCCGCTCATCAGCGAAGCGGGGGATGACTCGCATCCCCGTTCGCATGACAGACTCGCTGCCGGCATCTACGGCGTGCAGCAGAGCCGAGTCTGCGCCATCGAGCTTGATGAGCGCCCACGCAAACGGTCGCTGCACAGGGTTGCCCGGACGTGGCTCGCTCAGCCAGGTCCAACTGGTGACACAACCCGCCGGCCCCACCTCCTGGAGATCGTCCACTGACAGGTCCTCCAGCGTGTCCGGGTCTACTTCCACCGGTGGGCACAATACGCTGCCAGAGGACGTCTTGATGCCCAGGAACCGCCCGTTGTCGCGGATCTCAGTGAAGAAGCGACCGAGAATCGGCCCCGTCGCTCGCCGGTAGGGATACTGGAGGACGTGTTGCCCACAAAGGGACTCGCCGTGATCGTTCAGTTGCATCTGCTACCTGTCCCTCGCCTCAATGGAGGCCCCTAGGGCGGTTTCACCTTGGGCAGGTCCTGCACCCTCTTCAGTATGGTCAGCCACAGCTGATACAGGGATTCCGGCTCCTCTTTTCCTGGCTCCTCCCACGGCTTGGCCAGATTCATGTCCTTGGCAATGATCTTGTAGCAGTTGTATGACTCTGTTGAGCCTGAATTCGCCCCCAGATGCCAGGCAGAACCGGTGGCATAGAGGTTCTTGATGGGGGTCCTGTGGTTGGCCAACTCGGGGATGGGCCTCTTGTCATCCGTCTGGTACGGCACGCGGTCAAGGAGGGCCATGCACCCGTTTGGCGCCAGATTCTTCAGCTTGAGCTGATCATAGGGGGTGTTGAACTCGCAGTCGATGACGTTGTCCCAGGTCATGTTCGGAGCATGCTTCTGCCAGATGCTCATCAGCTCTTCGGCGTACCGCTTCTTGACCTCGATCCACTCCTTCTCGGTATGGGCGGTGGCCGGCGGACCAAGCTGCTCATGATTGACGATATGCTTCCCCGCGGGCGCGTAGGTGGGGTCGGGTATGCTGTGAGACCAGACGGTGGGGCAGTAGTCCTCCAGAGGAGGCCATTTCCCCAGCCTTGTCCAATAGCACTCCCTGGAAACATGCATGGGGTCGTTGTCCTCCGCCAACGCAAGGTAGAAAGTATCATTGACGTCGGGGTTGAACGCGGCAGCTTCGTACCGTGGCGCTTCATGGACGGCGAAGCTGTACCACATCAGGCAGCCGAAGACGTTCTCAAGGATCTCTATGCGCCGCGCCATCCGCGGAGGCATATGTTCCCTGCCTATCAAATCGAAACAGAGTTGGTACGGACTCAACGTGCTCACCACCAGCTTTCTGGCCCCGATTTGACTGCCATCCATCAGGCGGATGCCTTTGGCAGTTCCATCCTCGATGATGACCTTGTCCACCTCGGCGTGGGTGAAGAACTTGCATCCATCGGCGACCAGAATCTGATGGGCGGCGTGAGCGACCTGATGGGTTCCTCCCGGACAGAAACCTCCATTGGGCATGGTGCCGCAGAAACCGAACGTCCAGGCGCCGGCCCCTGCCTGATTGACATCCATGGCCGCTCCGAGAATGAATCTGAGATTGATGTACTGCAGCTCCTTGCTCTCCCACAACTCCTGGACATTCCGGGTATGGGTGGACATGAGGACCAGTGCGTCCGGCTCCACGCCGGCCCCGATCTCCACCAACTGGGGATAGACGGCTATTTGCCTCTCCAGCACTTTGGGGTCGAATCTATCCTCGGCGGGCCTGAACAACTGATCGAACTGCACATGCTGCATCTCCCTGCCCAACCACACCTTCCTGAGCTTGAGCCACTTCTCAGCGTCCCTCTCAGAGAACCGGGCGATCTCCTTGGCGGTACGCTCCTGGCTCATATCGTATTTGTCACTGTAGATAGTCAGGCACGTCTGATTCTTCCTGAATACAGCACCGTCCGCGCAGATATGCTGGTCCAGCCTGGCACCGTATTCCCAGAACTCAGGGAAATCGCGCCAGAGCGGCAGGTAGTAGAAGGGGAGCTGCAGCGTGGCGTGGGTATTGGTGCGAAACCCCGGCGCCGAGGTCTCCTCAGTGGCCAGACAGCCGCCGATTTCATGCCTCCGCTCAAATACGCCGACGCTCATCCCGGCATATCTGGCCAGGTACATAGCCAGGAACAGGGCTTTGTTCCCTCCTCCAACGATCACCGCATCAAACGTCTGGTCCGGCATGACAACCTCCTTTCGAGAGACTCCTTACCCCGGGCCATGGAACTAGAACCGGATTACCGTGCGGATGGTCTCCCCTCTTTGCAGCGCCGCGTACGCTTCATTGATTTCGTCCAGCCTGCAGCTCTTGGTGATCAGCTTGTCTAGGGCGAGTTTGCCGTTCATAAATAGGTCAACATACCTTGGGATATCGACTGAGGCCGTTATGTCGCCTTGGGTAGTGCCGGTGAGGACCTTGGCCTGAAGGAGTTCGTAGGGAGCGATGCTGAGATTGACCCCAATGGGAGGCAGTCCCACCACAATGCATTTCCCCCCGCTACGGATGGAACCAAAGGCCTGCATGATTACATCGGCGTTGCCCACGCAGGGAACGGCGTGGTCCAGCCCCATGCCGGCAGTCAGCTCCATGGCCTTCTGTTGCGGGTTCTCTTTCGAGGCGTTGACAACGTAGTCGGCCCCGAGGGCCTTGGCCATCTCCAACTTCGGCTCCAGGGTGTCAACTGCCATGATCAAACCTGCCCCAGCCAGCTTGGCTGCCATGACAGCACTCAGTCCAACGCCACCGCATCCATAAACGGCTACACTCTGGCCAGCCTTGACGCCTGCCGTATTGAGAACAGCGCCTATGCCGGTGCTGGTACCACAGCCAAGGAGGCACGCCACGTCAAGCGGGGCATCCTCACGGATCTTCACTACTGAACGCTCATGAACTACAGCGTATTCTGCGAAGCAGGCCAGACCAAAGAGGTGGTGCAGGTCTTGACCGCCTTTGTGCAAACGTATTCCGCCCCCGGGGAGGCTGCCCATGATCTGAATAGGGAGGTTTTCTACGCAGAGTGTGGGCCGGCCTTCAGCACAGTAGAAGCATTTCCCACATGAGAATGCCACCATGAGCACCACGTGGTCACCGGGCTTCAATGTTGCTACACCGGGACCAACCTTCTCCACAATCCCGGCCCCCTCGTGTCCCATTACCACTGGCATGGCCACGGGAATGTCACCGTTTAGGAAATGGAGGTCGCTGTGGCAGGTCCCGGCTGCGACCATTTTCACCAGGACCTCATGGTCCCGTGGTGCATCCAGGGTCACCTCCTCCACGCGCATCGGAGCCTTGATCTCGTATGATACGGCTGCCTTCATGGTCTATGCCCTCCTTTCTATGAGCAACGACTATGCCAGAACAACGACATTGCGGCAAAGCATGGATTGTGCTCCCCCCGTCGATTTGAGTTGCCGCCGGGATCCAAGACGTGACAGCAAGATCATCAGAGTCGAACGGAAGAATTATAGATCAGGGAATCCAAGAGGCAGCTCTGGACATCAGGAGAGATTGACCCCTGGACGGATAGCGAGTTTTCATGCGAGCCAATCAGTCGACCAGGTGGCAGCGCAGTGCGACGGCGGCTGCCTCCGTGCGGCTGGTGACACCCAGTTTGCGGAGGATACCGGTGACGTGGAATCTCACAGTGGACGGACTGACGACCAACTGCTCCGCTATCTGGGGGTTGCTCTTCCCCTCAGTAATCAGAGTGAGCACTTTGCGTTCACTCCCTGTCAGGCGGTATTTCGTCGCCACTGCCAAAGCCGCTGCTTCTTCAGCCAAGGCTTGTTCGCCCTGGTGACGCCTGCCGATCTTGTGGATTACCACAACGATGCCCTTCACGGCGGCATCTTGGAGAAGGTTGTTGGCGACTGCATCAACCACACGCCACGTGCCGTCCTTGTGCCTCACACGGCACTGGGTATGACTTCCGGTGTCATCTGGATTCTGTATCATCTTGGCGAGCCTGCGGGCTACCCTAGGCATATCATCTGGGTGAATGACCGCAAACGTATCCCTACCAGTAAATTCACCCGGTTGATAGCCAAGAATGCGTGAGATGGACGGGTTCTCGTATATGACTTCTAGCTCACTGCCCAGAATCACGATGCCGTCCGGAAAAGTCTCAATCAGGGCTCGAAAGATGTCCTTCTGCCTCTCAGGCAACTCCATAAGCCGCGTTTGGCGGGTGTCCAATGCTTCTGACTCACCAATTCGCCGCCGCAATGCTGCTGATTCGTGGGCTGGCGTCTCTTCATTCTCCCTAAGGGATCGCCACGTCCTTATCATTCCAGTGTCTACGTGTGCCAACAAGTCAGGAGGGATCTTCCTAGCAAGGCCAAATAGCTCATCCTGCTCCGATTCGTCTACACCAAGAGCCTTGGCCAAGGCCAAGATGATCTTCTGCCTGGGTGGAGACACAACACCGGTTTCAAGCTTACTAACGTATGTGGAACTGATGGCTGTCCTCCGCGCCAATCCTCCTTGTGTCATACCCTTGGCCTGTCGAAGCTCCCTCAGCCGCTGCCCAAATGTCATCATAGTGCTCGCCAATACTGTACACTAGTCCTATCTCTTTATGAAGTGATTGTCAAGTACCACTCACACCGGAGTGCTTTTCCTGGCGAAGACGCACATCCTGAAGTCAAAGCGCTTGCCAACGGGATCCCAATGAGATATGTTAGGCTCAAGTGGGAGGATAGCAGGGTGGGCGGCTTCGTCGAAGATGTGGCGGTTGTGAAAACTCGCCATCCGTCTAGGGGTCAGTTCGTATTTGTGTCCAGAACCGTGTGAGAGATTTCTGATTATTCTGTATCTTGTTCCACTGTCATTCACCTGGAACAAGATACAGACCACATACAGGCATGCGATGGTGACGTAGAATTCACGTTCACGCTGTGTATGGTTTTGTGCGTTGGTTGAGGATATTCAATCTAGGCTAAATGAAAGGTGGCAAGGGGCAATGGCACACGCGGTGAAGGCAAGAACAGACATACCGAAGCCAGGCAGTATTTCCTTTGAGGACAGGGTGACCAAGACCGTGCCCTACGAGTGGGGCTACGGCTCCACGCCCCGCACCGCCAAGCTCCGGGATTCAGTGGGCTGGAAGGCAGCGGTGACCAAGGAGTGGGTTATGGTTGCCGCCGGGTTTGGCAAGTGCGAATTCCGTAGCGGAGTCAGAGTTGACCTAGACCGCGCCAGGCTGGTGACCAGGGCCTACAGGGAGACGGAGGGACAGCCATGGGCCATCCGCAGGGCCAGGGCAGTGGAGAAGATGTGCGACGAGATGCCCATCTTCATCAAGCCCGGAGAGCTCATAGTGGGTGACGCCAACGGGTCGCCAGATGAGATACGATGGTACCCCGAGGCCAGCTGCTGGTGGATGCCAGAGGGGGTCACCACGGGTGGCTACTCCAACATGGTTACGGATGAGGAGAGGAAGGAGATCGTCGAGGACATCTGCGAATACTGGAAGGGAAGGTGTGTCAGGGACCGAGTATATGACCACATACCGCAATTCCTCAGGCCAATCGTCGACAAGGACCCCAGCGCGGTCAGCGTCTACCCGCAGACCTGGGAAGAGAGCCGCGCCCTGCCCGGGTACGACTACGAGACGCTCTACCCTGAAGGTCTCCAGGCGAGGATCGACAGGATCGAGGCCAAGCTGAAGGACCTCGAAGCAAGAGTGGGGGAAATGAGCCCTGCGGAGTATCTGGCGAGGAAGCACCAGTGGGAAGCTATGGCGATATGCGGCCGGGCCACTATCCGCTATGCCAAGAGACACGCTGAGCTCGCCAGAGAGCAGGCGAAGGCGGAGAAAGATAGGGCCCGCAAGAAGGAGTTGGAGGATCTAGCCGACATCCTGGACTGGGTCCCGGCCAACCCGCCCCGGACCTTCCACGAAGCCCTGCAGTTCATGTGGATCGTCGAGATTGTGGGGCATTTCATGGTGATGTGCGGAAATGGCAGCGGTGTCAGGATCGACCGGGTGTGGTGGCCGTACTACGAAGCCGATATGAAGGCGGGCCGGATCACCAGGAAGGATGCACTGGAGCTGGTCGAGTGCCTGTGGATCAAGGCGCAGGAAATCGGGTCTCCGCTGGAGTGGCCGGCGATCTTCAGCGCCACTGCCGGCTTCGATGTAGGCTGGGCCCCGAACATCTGCGGAGCAGACGAGAACGGCAAGGACGTATCCAACGATTTGAGTTGCATGGCCATGGAGGCGCTGGCCAATCTTCACCTCTGCCAGCCGCCGCTTTGCCTGCTCTACCACCGGGACATCTCGCCGGATGTGCTAGAGAGGGCCATCGATCTGAACCGGATGGGCAGCGGGCAGCCGGCTTTCCACAATCAGGACATGCTGGAGAAATGGTGCTACACCAGGGGCTGGTCCACTGAAGACGCCAAGAGGGTGCAGCTGGGGTGCTGCGTCAATCCGCATATCCGCGGCAGGGCGGTGACAGCTTCGGGTATTGCCAACATCGGGGCCATATTCGGTCCCAAGCTGCTGTCCGAGGTCTTCGGGTTGTTCGAAACCCCTCCCTTGCCCGGCAAGCCCAAGACCAAGGACCCGAGGCAGATGAAGTCTGCCGATGAGGTCCTCGATGCCTTCTGTGAGCGGCTGCTGTTCTACATGAAGATCGGGATAAGCTCCTGGAATATCGGACAACAGATAGTGATCGAGTACAGCCCGGACCCCTGCAACTCCTTCCTCCTGGATGAGGCTGTGGAAAGGGGGATCGACCTCACGGAGCTGCACAAGGAGCATGATACTTGGCCCTTCATGGTCTTCCTGGGGGGGATCAACATCGCCGACTCCCTCGCGGCTGTTCAGAAGCTGGTCTTTGATGACAAGAAGTACACCATGGACGAGCTTATCGAGGCGTTGAAGACGAACTGGGAAGGACGCGAGGTGATGCGCCAGGAATTCCTGAGGGCCCCCAAATACGGAAATGACGATGACTATGCCGATACCTGGGCGGTGAAGGTCCTGACAAGAGTGCATGACGGCACGCTGAATCAGGTCAAAGATGCTTGGGGTTGTACCGTAACCATTGACGGGAGCACAGCGGCGGCATTCCAATCGTCTGGCCTTATGTGCGGAGCCACCCCCGATGGCAGGCGGGCCGGCACCCCGTTGGCTGACGGTACCTTGTCACCTATGGCCGGGGCCGACCAGAATGGTCCGACGGCGGTGCTCAACTCAGTGGCCAAGATACCGTACATGCACAGTCAGCTGCTGAACCAGAGGTTCATGCCCCAGTACCTGGAAGGAGAGAACAGGAGTTTGTTCTCCGCGTACCTCAAGGAGTGGCACGCCAAGGGAACCATTCCCCACGTCCAGTTCAATGTGTGGGATAGCAAGACACTCAAGGATGCCCAGGAGCACCCGGAGAGGTACAGCAATCTTCAGGTGAGGGTGGCGGGGTACAGCGCCTACTGGATTGACCTGTCCAAGGAAACCCAGGACAGCATCATCGCCAGGACGGAGCAATCCCTACGCTGCTAGTCCGTTTCCAGAAGTTGAGCCTGGCCGGGGCGATCGGGGAAAGGGATTCCGAAGACGGGAATCCCTTTCTCAACCCATAGCTGGGGCTATGCCTTACGACACCGCCGAAGCGAGGGGTGTTGTCTTCAACATCCAACGCTTTTCGATTCATGATGGCCCGGGGATAAGGACTACGGTATTCCTCAAGGGTTGCCCCCTCCGTTGCGGGTGGTGCAGCAACCCAGAGTCCACGAGACCAAGCCCCGAGATAATCACCCGGGACGCGAAGTGCATCAGGTGCGGCAGATGCATCGAAGCGTGCTCACGCGAGGCCATCGCCATAGCAGGGAATGCCCGTACTATCCTGTGGGAGCAATGCAACGAATGCATGAGATGCGCCGAGGCATGCCCATCTGGGGCCATAGGGCGTGCCGGCGAATACATGACTGTCGCCCAAGTGATGGACACGGTGGCGAGAGACGCGAGTTTCTATGGGCGCACTGAGGGAGGGATGACCGTTTCCGGGGGCGAACCTCTGGTGCAGTGGCAGTTTGCCCTAGAACTGCTCCGGGAGGCCAGGAGAAGAGGCTTCCATACTGCCCTGGATACCTCTGGCTATGCTGACTGGGAAACCCTGGACAAGGTACTGGACCACGTTGACCTGGTGCTGTATGACATCAAGCACCCAGATTCAGTCAGACACGAGGAAGCTACCGGGGTGCCGAATGACCGGATTCTGGAGAACCTGCGAAAGACGGTGGCCAAGCCAGGCCTCAAAGTGTGGATACGACATGCGCTGATTCCCCAATTCAGTGACACCGAGGGTGAGCTGGAGCAGCTATGCAGGCTCGTTCATGCCCTCGAACCTCGGGTGGAGAAGATCTCGCTCCTGCCGTACCACAAGTTCGGGGAGCCGAAGTATGCGGCTACCGGGAAGGTGTATCCCTGGAAAGGCATTCCCGCTGTCAGCGACGAGCGGATTGGGGCACTGAAGAGACTGGTCGAATCTCATGGCATCAGGGCAGATGTGGGCAGGTAGATAGGTGGTGCCCTTGAGGGTGTCACCGTGTGAGAGCAAGGCCGGAGTTCCCCGAGTCCGTGGCCGTTTCGTCGACGAAGGACGAAGCCTACCGATTCCAGAAGAACCGGACGTTGACCATCTTCCGGCTCTTCGGGCTGAACTCAAAGAAGACTGCGCCGTGCGTGTCCGTTACAGCCTCCCTGGCGCTGAAGGCGCTGGAGGTGAACCAGCCACCTGATCTCAATCCTTCGAATTCCAGCTTCACATCCCTGCCCGCCCCCCTGAGGAAATCGACCGGAGATGTTGGCTCCGTGCCCACAGGGAAGTGGACAGCAGCACCGGTCTCGAATAGTCGCGCAAGAACGCCCTCGTCACTGGCGTTGACCGCGGCGGCGAAGGCATCGGCGGCCTTCATCCCCTTCTTGCGGATGCCCTTGTACATGGCTCCCACGTACTCGATAGTCCGCCCTACTCCCTGCGCCTTGACTATGGCGCCAAACTGGACTGTCGAGCCGATGATGCCTTTCAAGCCGCTGTTCTGGACCATCGCCAGGGCATTCCTACCGAGATCCCAGTGCGCGCGCAGCATGTCGATCTTGAGCTGCCCATTCTCCTCGACTATCTTGTAGTCCAAATAGGAGTGCACTATGGTGATGGCCCCGTTGGGCAGAGTGGTATGTATCGAGACCTCTCGAACCATCTCGTTGGCGACGACGATGTCCTGATGCACATCGAGTTTGATCTTGTTGGGGCCGATGAAGATGTCGTAGAAACGTCCGAGGGCGTCCTTCCCATTGCGTATGTCCTTGCCCTTGCGGTTAGGGCCAGCTCCCACCGGGTCCTCTACGACGGCATTCGATGAGAACAGGTCCAGCCATCCCGCTCGATCGTGTTTGTCCACAAACTCCGGCGATTTGTTGACCAGCGCAATGATTCCATTCTTCTCCATGTTCACTCTCCTGAGTGCAGATCAAGAGGCGGCTTGTCCGCAGCCCTCGCGCCTGACACCCGGGGCAGGTGTCGCTGCACCTCCACAGTGCGTCGTGTGGTAGGGCGTGTCACCAATGCATGAGGCCTGGACACCAGCCTGTTACCTGGACGGGGCGTCAAGGACACCTTCCTCTGTCAGCTTCCGGATCTCCTCCGGTGACATTCCCAGCAACTCGCGGCATATCTCGTCAGTGTGTTCCCCCAGAAGAGGCGCGCGCCGGCTGGGAGGAAGCGTGGCATTGGACAACCTATAGGGCACGTTGGTGTAGAGCCTTCTGCCAGCCACAGGATGATCAAGTTCAACCAGTGCCTTCGTCTCCTTTGTGTGGGGGTCGTCTATGGTGTCCGCAGCGCGCTGAGCCATTCCAGCGGCAACCCCGGCAGCCTGCAGAGTGTTCATCACTTCCCTCGGCTCGTGTTCGATCGTCCATGTCTCTACGAGCTTGTCTAGATCATCCACATTTCTCAGGCGACTCACCGTGTCGGCGAATCTCGGATCCCTCGTCCAATCGGGGTTCCCAACTGCGTCGCAGAACCTCATCCATTCATCATTCGTGAGCACGCTTATGACACACCATTGGTCTTGACCCCTGCAGCGATAGGCATTGTATGGAGCGGCAAAGGGGTTTCGGTTGCCTACCTTCGCGGCGACCCGGTGGTTTATGCTGTAGTCCAGATAATACTCGCCAATAATGCAGGCCGCTACCTCAACCTGGCAGAGATCGATGAACTGCCCCTTGCCGGTACGACGCCGATAGTCGAGAGCCACGAGAACTGCAAACACCGCCTGTTTGCTGGCCATGTGATCGGGGAGGGGTACGTTGGCTCCCACAGGGTAGGGATCAGTGGGTTGTGCCCACAGAGAGAGCACTCCGGAGGCAGCCGCCAGCATGGGACCGTAGGCTTGATAGTTCGTGTATGGGGTGCCCTGGCCAAAACCCTGGCTGCTAATGTAAATAATGTCAGGCTTGGTCTTGCGGACATCTTCATAGTCGAAGCCCAAGCTTCGCACGGCGCCGCCGCGAAAGTTCTCTCCCACGATGTCGGCTGTCTTGATCAGTCTCCTGACAAGCTCCTTCCCCTTCTCCTTCTTGAGGTTCACCCCGAAGCTTCTCTGGCTCCGGTTTGACTCATTGAAGCCGTGGATGTTGTTCATATCCGGCCCGATGGTTCTCACGAAATCGGGGTTCTCCCTCGATTCGATCTTGATCACATCAGCACCAAGCTCTCCCAGAGCCTTGCCCCATTCAGGGATTACTGCCCCGGTGCCGAAGCTTATGACTCGTATTCCTTCCAGCGGAGCACTCGCCATCCCGACCTCCTCGCTAGATGATCCCGGCCAATCTCAGGGCTGCCATATCATCTTTCGTCAACCCCATTTCCTGGCAGTACACTCTCTCATTGTGCTCGCCGAGGCACGGTGCAGGGCGGCGGACACTGCAGGATGTGCCCGTCCACTTATAGGGCGGCCCGGGACAGGCAAATTTGCCCACCACCGGATGGTCCATTTCGACGAAGAATCCTCTGGCCTTGGCGTTGGAGCTGTTGGCAAAATCGTCCAGGCTATAGATGGGCGCAATGGGCACACCCTCCCGGTCCCCCGCCTCGAAGAGCTCAGCCATGGTGTATTTGGTGGTGAATTCCAGCATGAGAGCATAGAGATCGGCGGCATTGGCAATCCGGTACATGAACTCCTGCCACGCGGGCAGGCGCAGCACTTCGGGCTCGCCGAGCACCCGAACCAGGGCCTTCCATTGAGGTGGGGTGATAGCCACTATCCGAACGAAGCCATCTTTGCAGGGATACACGGGGTAGATGGCAGCTCCCAGTCGCCCTTCTGGCGGAGGGGGTGGACTGCCAGGATTCAGGCCATACGAGTAGATTGGGACCATCCAGGGGTAGAGGCCAAGGCGCGAGCATTCGTGCACCGAGATGTCACAGTATTGACCCGAGCCTGTGGTGGCTCTCTGGTAGAGTGCCGCCATTATGGAGGTAGCAGCTATCAGCGAAGCCGCGTCGTAGGACGGCATGCCTGGCAGGTTGATAGGTGCTCCGTCAGAGTAGCCACTGCTGATCATGGTGGTGCTCAGGGCGCAATGAACCATACTGGAACCCTTCCAGTCCCGGTACGGGCCGGTCTGGCCGAAATCTGTGATGCTAGCCATGACAAGGCCGGGGTTCACTTCCTTGAGCGCTTCGTAATGAAGCCCCAGGCTCTCCATATAGCCCGGTGGATAGGTTTCCACCAGGACGTCTGCAGTCTCCACCAGTTTCTTGAGAAGGTGTCTTCCATCCGGCGGCTCCAAGTCCAGGGTTATCCCAAACTTGTTGGCGTCGCGGTAGAGGAACTGAAGACTCCGCTCAACGTGAGGCTCATCACCGGCAAACGGTGGAATGCTCCGGGTCGGTGACCCACCTTCCGGCCTCTCGACCTTGATGACCTCAGCACCCTGGTCTGCTAGCAGCCTGGTGCAGTATGCCCCCTTGATATCAGCCAGATCCAGGACGCGGTACACGCTCAAAGCACCTTCGGGTTGCTCTGCCACATTGGCACCTCCCTCTGGAAGATGCGGCTAGGGCCGCTCCTGATTGTCAAAGGCGGTGTGTAGGCTCTCCGCGGTTGGCCAGATGCGCGGGTACGGGCCCGATGGTCGCGTATCTCGGTGCTGCGGCCACACTGCGCTGCAGATGGCACTGCGCATGATAGTTGGAGACTGGGAAATAGTCAACATGCGCCTGCGCCGCCAGTACGTCATGCTTCACCCAGGGGCAGCAACCACTCAGGCACGGCCACAATCCCTGAATCCGGCTGAATATGGTATCCTGACAGTGCTGACCCGCGACCCGTTTGGCAGCGTCAGGGCGCATCATCCAGGCGGTACGATGTCCGACTTCGGCTACGCCGGCAGAATCCTTGCGGTCGATCTGTCCTCAGGCGACAGCCGGGTGATCCCCACCTCCGACTACGCCGCCTTCCTGGGCGGCCGGGGCATCGCCGCCCGGGCCTACTGGGATACGGTGCCGCCCCAGGCCGGCGCCTTCGACGAGGCCAACATCCTGATCTTCGCCACCGGGCCGCTGGCCGGGATTCCCGTTCTGGGCGGCTCCAGATGGACCATCTGCGCCAAGTCGCCACTGTCAGACCCGCCGCGGTTCTGCTACTCCAATCTGGGAGGACGCTGGGGGGCGGAGCTGAAGTTCGCGGGCTACGACGCCCTGGTGGTTCTGGGCCAGTCCGAGAAGCCGGTCTGCCTGTTCATCAACGACGGATCGGTGGAACTGCAGGACGCCTCCGCGCTGTGGGGCAAGGGGGCCATCGAGACCAGGGGGCTGATCAAGGAACGGCTGGGCAGCAGCGTCAGGGTGGTCACCATCGGGCCCGCCGGCGAGAATTTGGTGGCCCTGTCCAGCATACTGGCCGACAACGACGCCAGCGGCTCCGCCGGGCTGGGGGCGGTCATGGGCTCGAAGAAGCTGAAGGCCGTCGCCGTCAGGGCTGCGGGGAAGGGGGTCAGGGTAGCTCAGCCAGAGAGACTGGCGGAGCTGACCCGGCGCTTCCGGGGCATGGAGAGGGGGGCGTTCGTGGCCTGGGGCACGGACTTCCGCGTGGCCGGGCCACGGATGAAGAAGGACCCCTGCTACGGCTGCATCGGCAACTGCCTCAGGGCCACGTATTCGGCGGAGAGCGGGTTGAAGGGCAAGTTCATGTGCCAGTCCGCCCTGTTCTATCAACCCTGGGCCTACAAGCACCACGGCGGCAAGAACGAGGTGCCCTTCCAGGCCAACAAGCTCTGCGACGACTTCGGACTGGACACCTGGGCCGTCGATGCCATGATCGGCTGGCTGAACAGAGGCCGCAGGGCGGGCATGCTCACCGACGCCGGCACGGGCCTGCCCCTGTCCAGCATCGGCAGCCTGGAGTTCATCGAAGCGCTGGTGAAGATGATCTCTCTCCGGCAGGGCTTCGGCGATGTCCTGGCCCGGGGCATGATCATGGCCGCCGCCTCCATGGGCCCTGAGGCGGAATCACATATCAGACACATCGATCCCTACGACCCCAGACTGTACATCACCACGGCCTTGCTCTGGGCCACCGAGCCCCGGGAGCCCATACAGCAGCTCCACGAAGTGGGCCTGCCCCTGGCCCAGTGGGTCAGCTGGATCAAGGGCGTCGACGGGGCCTATGTATCCACACCGGTGCTCCGGAGCATCGCCAGGAGGTTCTGGGGGGGCGAGATGGCCGCCGACTTCACCACCTGGAAGGGCAAGGCGCTGGCCGCGCGGAGAATCCAGGACCGGGAATATGCCAAGGAATGCCTCATCCTGTGCGACTGGATGTGGCCTGCCCTGACGGTCAAGGATTCCCCCGGCCACACCGGCGATCCCTCCCTGGAGAGCCAGATCCTCTCCGCAGTCACCGGGGATGAGGTTGACGAAGAGGGTCTCTACCGGATGGGGGAGAGGGTCCTCAACCTGCAGAGGGCCATCCTGATCAAGGAAGGGCACCGGGGCAGGGAGGACGACCAGCTGCCCGCCGAATGGCACGTCCGGCCCCTGAAGACCAACTCCACCAACGCGCAGTGCCTGGTGCCCGGCAAGGCGGGGAAGCTGATCTCTCGAAAGGGCACGGTGGTGGACCGGGCCGGATTCGAGAGGACCAAGGACGAGTACTACCAGCTGCGGGGCTGGGATGCAGCCACCGGCCTGCCGACGGCGGCCAGGCTGGAGGAGCTGGGGCTGGGGGACATCGCCGCCGAACTGGGCACGCGGGGACTTCTGGCCGGGGCGAAGGGACAGAGGGACTGACCGCTTGAGACGCTACCCTCTCATCGAGGAGATCCATATCCCCGTCGGCGCCACCCGCCCCTTCGAGGTCTTCCGCCAGGAGCCGTTCAGCTTCTTCCTGGACAGCGGCATGAACGAGATGAACCTGGGCCGCTACTCCTTCATGGGCAGCAATCCCTTCCTGGTCCTGAAGAGCCACGACAGCCGGCTGAGCATCACCGGCCCCGGCGGCGAGCGGTTGACCGCGGCCAGCCCCTTCGACACCCTGGACGCACTGCTGCGCCGCTACGAGCTTGAGCCCGGACCGTGCCCCACGCCCTTCCCCGGCGGGGCGGTGGGCTATCTCAGCTATGACCTCTGCAATCTGATCGAGAAGCTGCCCCGCACCGCCGTGGACGACCTGTCACTGCCGGAATGCTGCATGGCCCTCTACGATCTGGCGGTCACCTTCGATCACCTGGAGAACCGGGCCTACATCGCCTCCACCGGCTTCCCGGAGCAGGACGAGGAGAAGAGGCTGGCACGGGCCCACCGCCGGCTGAAGGAGACCAGGGAACGGCTGCTGTCCGCCCATGGCCCACCCCTTCGGTCACCGCCGTCTCCCGCCGACCCCGCGTCCGGCGGCAGCCAGGGCAGGCCGGAGATAAGGCTGCGCTCCAACTTCAGCCGCGGCGACTACCTCAGGGCCGTGGAGGCGGCCAGGGAGTACATCGCCAGGGGAGACATCTTCCAGGTCAACCTGTCCCAGCGCTTCGACGCCGATCTGCCCCTGCCCCCCTACGAGCTGTACCAGCGGCTCAAGGGGATCAATCCGGCCCCCTTCGCGGCCTACCTCAACCTCGACGATGTGACCGTGGTCTGCGCCTCGCCAGAGAGGTTCCTCAAGGTCAATGGCGGCCTGGTGGAAACCCGTCCCATGAAGGGCACCCGCCCCCGGGGCAAGTCACCCGCCCAGGATGAAGCCCTGGCCCGGGAGCTGCAGACAAGCGCCAAGGACAGAGCAGAGAATGTGATGATCGTGGACCTGGAGCGAAACGACCTGGGCCGGGTCTGCCGCTCCGGCACGGTGAGGGTGCGGGAATTGTGGACGCTGGAGAAGTATGCTACAGTATTCCAGCTCACTTCCTGCGTGGAAGGCAGACTGCGCCCGGAGAAGAACCGCATCGATCTGCTCAAGGCCAGTTTCCCCGGAGGCTCGATCACCGGGGCGCCCAAGGTCCGTGCCATGGAGATCATCGACGAGCTGGAGCCCACCCGGAGGAGCATCTATACCGGTTCCATCGGCTACCTGGGCTTCGGCGACACCATGGACCTGAACATCGTCATCCGGACCATACTGGTGAGGAACGGCCGGGCCTTCCTCCAGGTGGGCGGGGCGGTGACCTACGATTCCGACCCGGACGCCGAGTACCAGGAGACCCTGGACAAGGCCAGGGCCCTCTTTCAGGCCCTGGGGCTGTCCCCTGAGCTGGCGGTGGCCGGATGATCCTGATCATCGACAACTACGATTCCTTCGTGTACAACCTGGCCCAGTACCTGGGCGAGCTGGGCTGGGACTCCGTCGTCCACCGCAACAACCGCGTCGCCCTGGAAGACATCGAGGGCCTGTCACCGACCCACATCGTCATCTCGCCGGGACCGGGCACGCCCCTGGACGCCGGCATCTCCAACGAGGTGATCTCCCGTTTCGCCGGACGCATCCCCATACTGGGGGTCTGCCTGGGGCACCAGTGCATCGGCCACGTGTACGGCGGCACCATCACCCGCTACCATCCCATGCACGGCAAGACCTCCCTGATCCACCACGACGGCCGGACCATCTTCCGGGACCTGCCCAGCCCTATCGAGGCGGGCCGCTACCACTCGCTGGGCATCAAGACGGATACCGTACCCTCCTGTCTGGAGGTCTCCGCCAGGACAGACGGCGGAGAGATCATGGCGGTGCGGCACAGGGACTGCATCGTGGAGGGCGTTCAGTTTCATCCCGAGTCGATCCTGACCAGCGCCGGCCACAAGCTGCTGAGCAACTTCCTGAATCTGTCGCCGCCCTGTTGAACTGACCCCGGCACAACGAAGTGGGGGCAAGCCCGTGCAAGAGATGGTCTGTCTGAACGGATCCCTGGTGCCCCTGTCTGAGGCCCACCTCTCCCCCATGGATCACGGATTCCTCTACGGCTACGGCCTGTTCGAGACCATGCGGGCCTATTCGGGACACGTCTTCCGCCTGGAGGCGCACCTGGCCAGGCTGCGCCGCGCGGCGGCATTCCTCGGCCTGGGAATGGACCACCTGCCCGATCTCTCCCGGGCCATCCATGAGACCATGGAGGCCAATCACCTGGGCAACGCCAGGATCCGGCTGACCCTCTCGGGCGGGCGGGGAGAGCCGGTGCCGGACATGACTGCCTGCCGGGAACCGACCCTGTTGATCACCGCCCGTGACTACGTGCCCCATGCCGACGCCGTCTACCGTCAGGGATTCCGGGCGGTGCTGTCCACCATCAGACGGAACACCCGTTCCCCGCTCTCGGGGCTGAAGTCGCTGAGCTGCCTGGACAATCTGCTCGCCCGGAGGGAGGCCCGGCTGGCCGGGGACGACGAGGCGATCATGCTCAACGAGCAGGGGTTCGTTGGTGAAGGCAGCACCAGCAACGTCTTCCTGGTCTCCGGCAACACCCTGCGCACCCCCGGAGAGGACAGCGGCATCCTGCCCGGAATCACCCGGGGCGCGGTTCTGGAACTGGCCCGCTCGGCGGGCCTGGACGCCGCAGAATGCAGGATAGATCCCGGCGAGTTCATCTCGGCCGACGAGGCCTTCTGCACCAACTCGCTCATCGAGATCATGCCCATCACGTCGTTCGGGGGGCAGGCCGTGGGCCGGGGCGTGCCGGGCAAGGTCACCGCCAGGCTGACCGCCGCCTACCGGGAGATGGTGGCGGCCGCCGGCCGCACGGCGAGCCATTGAACAGGCGCCAGCCGGCAGCGCCGGGGGAGCGACTGAGGGAGGGGTCCTGATGAAAGCAGGCATGGTCTGCCATCCGGTCTACCTGGAGCATGACACCGGACAGCACCCTGAGAACGCCAGCAGGCTGGAGCACATCCTGGCACTGCTGGAGCAGAGCGGCGTCAAGGAGGAGCTAGTTCAGATCCCCGCCCAGCCAGCCTCGATGGACGACCTTCTCGCGGTGCACTCAGCAGCGCACATCTCGCAGATCGAGGCCGCCGCCCGCGCCGGCGGGGGCTGGCTGGACGCCGACACCGTGGTGTCTTCCCGCTCATATGAAGCGGCCCTCCATGCCGCCGGGGGAGTGCTCCAGGCTGCGGAGACAGTTCTCAGAGGGGATGTGCGGAGCGCCTTCGCGCTGGTCAGGCCGCCGGGACACCACGCCACCGGCAGCGACGCCGGGGGGTTTTGCCTCTTCAACAACATCGCTGTGGCGGCCCGGCAGGCCGTGAGGAAGCATGGGCTGAGCCGGGTGCTCATCGCCGACTTCGACGTCCACCACGGCAACGGCACTCAGGACATCTTCTATGATGACCCGTCGGTGTTCTTCTTCTCGGTCCACCAGTGGCCGCTCTACCCCGGGACGGGCCGGATCACCGAGACCGGTACGGGGAAGGGGGCGGGGACCACCGCCAACGTGCCGCTGCCGCCGGGCTGCGGCGATGAGTCCTACCTCGAGGTATTCCAGCAGGTGCTCCTGCCTCTGGCACAGCGCTTCAGGCCCGAGCTGATCCTGGTCTCGGCGGGATACGATGCTCACTGGGCGGATTCCATCTCCTACATGCAGCTCACCGTCAGCGGCTTCGCCCGGATGGTCTCCCTGCTGAAGAAGCTGGCCGCGGACCTGTGCCAGGACCGGCTGGTCCTGACCCTGGAAGGAGGCTACCACCTCAGGGCCCTGCCCTACTCGGTCAAGGCCACCTTCGACGTTCTTCTGGGGAAGACGGAGATCGAAGATCCCCTGGGGCAGCCCGCCGGCGGGACCAGGGAGCCGGACACCGGGGCCGTCATCCAGCAGGTCAGGCAGGCCCACAAGCTCTGAGCACGAGGAGCGTGCCGGCGGGGACTACATCCGTTCCGGAGCGGTCATGCCCATGAGGGACAGGGTTCTGGCCAGGACTATCCTGGCCGCGTCCACCAGCTTCAGCCGGGCGGCGGTCAGCGCCTCATCCTCGGAGATCACCCGGCAGTCTCTGTAGAAGCCGTGGAAGGCCGTGGCCAGCTCCAGCGCATAGTGGGGCAGATGGTGCGGCTCAAGATTGGCGGCCACGATCTCCACAACCTCCGGCAGCTCGATCATCCTCCGGATCAGGCCCAACTCCGGCTCGGTGACCAGCAGCGAGACATCCCCGCGGCTGATATCGATGTTCCGCTCCGCCGCCATACGCAGGATGCTGGCGATCCGGGCATGGGCGTACTGGACATAGTAGACCGGGTTTTCCGCCGACTCCTTCTTGGCCAGCTCCAGATCGAAGTCCATCTGGCTGTCAGTGGAGCGGGACAGGAAGACGAAGCGGCAGGCGTCAGCGCCGACCTCATCCACCACCTCCCTGAGGGTGACCAGTTCCCCGCTGCGCTTGGATATGCGCAACTCAACACCGCCGCGCCTGAGGGTGACCATCTGGGTGATGATGATCTGAAGCCGGGCGGGGTCGATGTCCAGTGCCCTGAGCACTGCCTTCATCCTGGGGACGTGGCCCTGATGATCAGCACCCCAGATGTTGATCACCGTGTCGAACTGCCGGGCAACGAACTTGTTGTAGTGGTAGGCCACGTCTGAGGCAAAGTAGGTGGGCACTCCGTTGCTGCGGACCAGGACGTTGTCCTTGTCATCTCCCAGCTCGGAAGAGGCGAACCAGACCGCCCCTTCCTTCTCCCCCATATGCCCCCCGGCCCGAAGCAGGGACATGGTCTGCTGGTACTGTCCCGTGTCATAGAGGCTCTTCTCGCTGAACCAGACGTCGAAGTTCACTCCAAGCAACTCAAGGTCGGCCCTGATCGATTCCATGACCCGGAGCAGGCCGATCCGGCCTATCTCGGCCACGGCTTCCTCCCGGGGCATCACGAGAAGGGCGTCGCCCTTCTCGGCCATGATCTGCCGGGCCAGCTCCACCACGTAGTCGCCCCGGTAGCCGTCCTGGGGAATCTCCTCCTGCCGCCCGGCCTCCTGCTGACAGCGGGCGTACAGGGAGCGGTAGAAGGCATCTATCTGGCCGCCGGCGTCGTTGACGTAGTACTCCCTCTCAACGGAGTAGCCGGAGGCAGCCAGCACATTGGCCAGGGTATCGCCCAGGATGGCCCCCCTGCCATGGCCGACATGGAGCGGGCCGGTGGGGTTGACGCTGACGAACTCCAGTTGCACCCTCCGGCCCCGGCCCAGGTCAACGCCGCCGTAGTCCCGGCCGGCGTGCCTGATGGCCTCCACCTCACGGGCAAGCCAATCCCTCCTCAGGGTGAAATTGATGAAGCCGGGGCGGGCCACCTCAACCTTCTCCACCTCCGGGAGGGGGGCGATGAGATGGGCCACCCTCTCGGCGATCTGCAGGGGATTGAGGCCCATGATCCGGGCCAGCTTCAGGGGTGAGCTGCAGGCATAGTCGCCGTGGGCGGTGCTCTGCGGCCGTTCCACGACGATGTCGGGCAGCGCCACCGAGGGCAGCAACTCCTGCCGCTGAGCCTCTATGACAGCCTCCCTGAGCGCGCCGGCGATCTTGCCTTTAACCATGTCTCACCTTCTGCGTTTCCTTCTCCGTGCGTTCAGTCATCTTCAGGCGGCCTTGCCGCCCCGGGTCCACAGCCGGGCCACTTCATCAGCCAGCAGATGGTGCTCCGGCCGCTTCAGGTCCGGATCGCTCCGCAGCAGGAGAATGGCCTGCTCACGGGCGGCATCAAGCAGGGCCGCATCGGACAGCCTGGCCATGCGCAGCTCCGGGAAGCCGCTCTGCTGAGTGCCGAAGAACTCCCCCGGACCCCGCATCCTCAGGTCCTCCTCGGCCAACAGGAAGCCGTCACGGGTCCGCTCAATGATCCTGAGACGCTCCTGCCCCGCCATCGAGGGTGTGTCCGACAGCAGCATGCAGTAGCTCTTGTGCTCTCCCCGGCCCACCCGGCCCCGGAACTGGTGAAGCTGGGACAGGCCGAACCGCTCGGCCGCTTCTATCAGTATGACCACGGCATTGGGGACATCGATGCCCACCTCGACCACGGGGGTGCAGACCAGGACGTCAAGATGACCGTCTCTGAAGCTCCTCATGACCGCCTCCTTCTCCGCTCCGGGCATGCGCCCGTGGAGCAGCCCCAGGCGGAGATCAGGGAAGACTCCCTGGGCGAGGCGTGCGTACTCTGCGACGGCTGCCGTGGCCTCAATGGCCTCCGACTCCTCCACCAGGGGACAGACGATGAAGGCCTGCCGGCCGTCGGCTACGGCCCGACGGATGAAGGCATAGGCGACCTCTCTCTGGCCGGGTCCAAGCCACCTGGTCTCGATATCGACCCTCCCCGGAGGCAACTGGTCAATGACCGAGAGATCCAGGTCACCGTAGATGGTCAGAGCCAGGGTACGCGGTATGGGCGTGGCGGTCATGACCAGCACATGCGGGGTGTTGCCCTTTCTCTGCAGCGCAGAGCGCTGCAATACCCCGAAGCGGTGCTGTTCATCGACGACGGCCAGCCCTAGCCTGTCGAACTCCACCCCCTTCTGGATCAGCGCATGGGTGCCGATGACCAGGTGGACATCGCCCTGCCTGACAAGCTGATGTATCCGCCGCTTCTCAGCCTGGCGAAGGCTGCCGGTGAGCAGGGCCATGGTGAAGGGGTAGGGAGGAACGGAAGGGAAGCTGAGCATGTATCCCTCCCCGCCCTGCAGTTCCCCCATTCTGGAAAGGAGTCTGGAGATGCTGTGGAAGTGCTGCTCGGCCAAGACCTCGGTGGGGACCATGAAGGCCCCTTGGCCGCCGTTGGCGGCCACCACCAGGAGGGCCAGCGTGGCGACGACCGTTTTCCCGCTGCCGACGTCCCCCTGGAGGAGACGGGACATGGGGGTGCTGCTGTCCAGTCCCGCCACAACCTCATCCAGCGCCCGGCTCTGGGCCCGCGTCAGAGCGAAGGGAAGACTGCGCTCGAACGTGCTGCGCAGACCCGCCCCGTCCCTGAAGCTGGTGGCCCGGTTGTCCTGCCACTCCAGCTTCCTGGAGCAGAGGCCAGCCTGGATGAGGAAGAACTCATTGAAGGCCAGCCGCCTCCTGGACTCCTCCTTGGCCTGCTCATCGTCGGGGAAGTGGGCCTGACGGATGGCCCGGGGCAGATCCATCAGCGAGCAGCGAGCCCTGACGTCAGACGGCAGGAAGTCGGCCACCTGAGGCGCCCACCCCAAGACAGCCTGCCGCATCAGTTTGCGGACGGAGCGACGATTCAGTCCTTCGGTCAGCGGATACACCGGGACCAGGCGGCCGGTGTGGGTCAGGTCCTCAGCTCCCAGCATCTCCCACTCCGGGGACTCAAAGACCTTCTGGCCCTTGAAGAGGCCGATCCTGCCCGAGAGGGCCACCCGGGCGTTGGGAGTCAGGGTCCGGGCCAGATAGGGCTGGTTGAACCAGACCACCCGCACGGTGCCGGTCTGATCACCGACCACAGCCTCCGTGCCGGGCCTGCCGCCCAGGAGCACCTGGCGGGCCGACCAGACGGTGGCGATGAGGGTCTGGTCCGTGCCCGGCTCAAGCTGCGAGACGGTCCTCTTCCGGGCATAGTCGAGATGCCGGATGGGGAAGAGATACAGGAGATCCCTGATGCCTCTCACGCCCAGCCTGGCGAAACGCTGCGCTGTGGCCTGGCCAATGCCGCTGAGCACCGTGATGGGGGAATCAAGGGTGCCGGATGATGGCGCTTCCGGCTCCGCCTTGGCCGGTCCGGTCGGGGCATGGCGGTCAACCGCTGCTTCGTTCAGGCGCCGACGCACTCTGTCCACCCACTCCTGGCGCTGATCCGGTGTGAGACGGGCGTAGCGGAAACCCCGGGGGCAAACGGCGGACAGAAACGATGGTGTGCCTTGGTCTTTGGCGCTGTTCAGTTGCCGCCGCAGGTAGGCATCCAGTCCCCCGACCACGGCGGTGTCAGCATAGCGGCCCGCCAGCTCCAGTTCGAGGATCCTGGCCAACGCTTCAGCGCCCTTGGCGGCCAACAAAGCCCCCTAGAGGCCGGCAGCAGCTTCTGCCGGTATCGAAGCCCCCCCCTTGTGAGGCATCCGCAACGGGGGCAGCGCCAGTCTCCTGCCCCTCTTCTGGCCCTCGACGGCCCTGTCTGCAGCGCCCGTCCCCTCTCTGACAACCACCACCAGCGCACCCGGCCCGGCGTGCACTCCCAAGGCGGCTCCCAGCCTGGCCACAATGGGGCGGCTCTGGGGCACGATGGACCGCAGCTGCTCCGCCAGGCTCTGCGCCTCCTCCGGCGAACTGCTGTGAACCACGGCAGTGTCATCGATGGGGCGGTGCTTCCTGACGAAGTCGCACAGCCGCTCTACGCCCCTGGCATGGGTCCGGGTCACGCCGGAAGGCCCGATGACCCCGGCCCTGATGGTGAGCATGGGCCTGACTTTGACCAGGGCCCCTATCAGGGCGCCGGCCTTGCCCAGACGGCCGCCCTTCAAAGCGTACTTCAGGGTCTCGAGGACGGCCAGTCCGTGGGTCCTGGGGATGGCCTGGCGTAGGGCCTCCAGCACTTCGTCCATGCCAGCCCCTGCCTCAGCCTTCCTGGCAGCCATGATAGCCATGAGCCCCAGTCCCATGGTGACCGACTGGGAGTCAACCACCTCGATGCGACATCGCTCCTTCAGGGACTCCTTGCCCATCAGCGCCGAATCGTAGACGGCGCTCTGCTTGGAGGTAACCGTCACGGCAACGATCTCATCGGTCTCCCGGGCCAGCCGGCGATAGACCTCGGCGAAGTCCCCGGGGGCCGGCGCCGATGTGGTGGGATGAACCGGGCCGGCCAGCATTCTGCGGTACAGGTCGTCCGTATCCAGATCCACCCCGTCACGGTAGGACTTGTCCCCGAAATGGACATAGGCCGGCACAACGGTGATGCCCAGAGCGCCGGCTATCTCCGGGGGGAGATCCGAGGTGCTGTCAGTGACAATCTTGACCATCTATCCCCGCCTTCAGTCCCCCATCCGCCGTTCGGGAAGACCGGGGCAATGCACCGGCGGCATCTCCGGAAGCCAACGCAAAGGCCCCCGGGGAATACGGACGGGAGAGGGTGCGGTTCGTGGCTGAGGGCGGCTGGAGGGGCTATTCCACTGAGGCGATGTAGTGATAGTGCGGCTGCCCTCCATAGACCAACTCTACCTCCAGATGAGGGTATGCCTGCCGAACCGTATCGGCCAGTACCTCTGCCTCGGAGCGCTTGGTGTTCTTGCCGTAGTAGATGGTGAGTATCTCGCTCCTGGCCACAGCTTCGCCCAGACCGGCGAGGACATCGTAGAGCACCTTGGGGGGCTTGTCGCCGACAACGGCCAGCTCGCCATCAACGAAACCGATGGATTGCCTCCTGCCGATCTTCAGATTGCCGATCTTGGCAGCGCGGACCGCACGGGTGACCTCTATGGTCTTCACAGACGCACTGGCGTCCTTCATCAAGGAGACATTGGTCCTCAGGTCCGTGTCGTAGTTGAAGGCCAGCAGAGCGGCGACACCCTGGGGGATGGTCTCGGTGGGCACGATCCTGACCTTCTTGCCGGTCAGTGGCGGCACCTGCTTGGCGGCAGGGATGATGTTCTTGTTGTTGGTGAGGATGATGGCCTTGTCCTGAGGAAGCGCCTCCACGGCCTCCAGCAACTCCCTGGTGCTGGGATTCATGGTCTGCCCTCCCGGCACGATGGTGCTGATCCCCAGGCTGCGAAAGAGCTGCGCCATGCCGTCTCCAGCAACCACAGCCACGGTGGCTATCTCCGCCGGCGGAGCCTGATTGGTGACCATCTCGGTGTAGTCCCTGTGCTGATCATCCATGTTCTGGATCTTGATCTCGTGCAGCGTGCCCATGGAGGAGGCGTAGTGGATGGCCTTCCCGGGATCAAAGGTGTGGATGTGAATGTGGACCAGGTCATCGTCGCCCACCACGATGAGGCACTGCCCCTCGTTGATGAGGCGCTTCCTGATCTTCTCCAGGTCCAGCTTCTTCTGCCCCTTCAGGACGAACTCGGTGCAGTAGCCATAGGGCTCCTCTTTCTCGGCCACCAACTGGGGCAGCTTGGAGACAAGGGGAATACTGCTGGGTACCACCTGCGGACGGCGGGTCTTCATCTCTTCCATCTCGCCCTTGAGGTAATGCAGGGCGCCGTCGAACAGAACGTAGAGTCCCTGCCCTCCGGCGTCAACCACACCCGCCTGTCGCAGAACAGGCAGGAGCGTGGGGGTGTTGGCCACCGATTCACGGGCCGCCCTGACGGCGGCTTCCATAACCGGCAGGAGGTCGCCGTTGTCGACAGAGGCCATCCCGGCGGCTGAGGCATCCCTGGCCACGGTGAGTATGGTGCCCTCCACCGGACGGGTCAGGGCCTTGTAGGCGATGGTGGAACCCTTGTCCAGCGCCGCGGCGAAGTCCCTGCCGCCGAACGATTCCTTGCCCTCAAGTCCCTGGGCCAGACCGCGGAAGATCTGGGAAAGGATGACGCCGCTGTTGCCCCTGGCCCCCATCAGGGCCCCGCGGGCCATGGCATGGGCTACATCTGAGGCGTTGTTGTCCGGGGCACGGTATGCCTCCTCCATGGTGGAGCGCATGGTGAGCAGCATGTTGGTGCCGCAGTCGCCATCCGGCACGGGGAAGACATTCAGAGCATTGATGTCGGCGACGCTCTTCTCAAGCCAGACAGTGGCCGCCGCAAACATCTCCCTCAGATCGCGGCCACTGTAGGCCCGCGATCTGGCGGCAGCCTTTCCCTTCGATTCTTGCATTCCTTCGATTCTCCCTGTATATTGTTCTGGTAATCTTACAGCAAAGAGCACCGGTTTATCAAAGAGTCAGGATTCAGACAAGGACAGTTCACAGACGATGGCAAAGTGCGAAATCTGCGGGAAGGTACCCAAGACCGGTCACAACGTGAGCCACTCCAAGCGACACACCAAGAGACGCTGGCAGCCCAATGTCCACCCCACCACCCTGACCATGGACGGGAGCGTCAGGAAGCTCAGCGTCTGTATGAAGTGCCTGCGCACCCAGCAGAAACTGGGCCACTAGGCCAGTCCCGGGCGCAGGAATCCCGATCAGTACCCTCTCCTCATTCGTCGTTGACGGCCCTTCTGGCGCGAGCCACCTGAGCCCGCACCTGATCCGGGGCAGTGCCCCCGGGGACACTCCGGGCAGCCACGGAGGCGCCGGCAGTCATCTGCAAGACATCCGCTTCGAAAAGGTCCGAGAACCGCCGGTACTCCTCAAGGCCGAGGTGACTCAGGGCCCGTTTCTTCTCCGCGGCATAGGCCACCAATCGTCCCACCACGCTGTGGGCCTGCCGGAAGGGCAAGCCCTTCCTGACAAGGTAGTCGGCCACATCGGTGGCCAGCAGGTACCCTCCCTCTGCGGCCTGGCCGGCGCGCCGGGCATTGACTCTGAGGGTTCTGACCATTCCGGTGAACGCCTCTAGGGAGGCATGCAGGGTATCCACGGTGTCGAAGAGACCCTCCTTGTCCTCCTGCAGATCGCGGTTGTACGACAGGGGCAGTCCCTTCATGCCGGAAAGCAGTCCGAGGAGGTGTCCGTAGACCCGGCCCGTCTTCCCTCTGGCCAGTTCGGCGACGTCGGGGTTCTTCTTTTGGGGCATGATGCTTGATGCCGAGGCAAATGAGTCGTTTATGTCAACATAGCCGAACTCCTCGGTCGACCAGAGGACCAGTTCCTCCGCCAGGCGGGACAGGTGCATCATAGCCATGCTGGCCGCCGCCTGGTACTCAATGACGAAGTCCCTGTCGGAGACGGCATCGATGCTGTTCTGGCTGATCCGGCTGAAGCCCAGCTGCTGGGCCACGAAGTCCCGGTCGATGGGATAGGGGACCCCAGCCAGGGCTCCGCTGCCCAGCGGCATGACGTCGGTCCGGGCCAGGCAGTCCCGGAATCTGAGGACGTCCCGCTGGAGCATCTCGAAGTAGGCCAGCAGGTGATGGGACAGCAGCACCGGCTGCGCCCGCTGCAGATGGGTGTAGCCGGGCATGATGACATCGATATTGGCCTCGGCCACGTCCAGCAGGGCGGCCTGCAGTCCCTTCAGCCCGCGGACCGTCTCCCCGATGGCCTCCTTGCAGAACAGGCGCAAGTCCAGGGCCACCTGGTCGTTGCGGGATCTGGCGGTGTGCAGCTTCCCGCCCACATCCCCGATCTTCTCGATGAGCCGGGCCTCGATGTTCATGTGGATGTCTTCCAGCTCCACCTTGAAGTGGAACTGCCCCTGGTCGATCTCTTCCCGGATCTCGGCCAGGGCCGAGATGATGGCCTCCGCCTCGCCCTCCGGGATGATGCCCTGACGGCCCAGCATCCGGGCATGGGCGATGCTGCCGGCGATGTCCTGGCGATAGAGCCGCTGGTCAAACGGGATCGAGGCGATGTACCGGGCGGCCACTCTGTCCGTGTCCTTCTGGAAGCGGCCCCGCAGGTGCTCAGTGCTCATCGGTCGCTCTCCAGACTACTGCTTCCATTCCTTCTCGGGCTGGGCCTCGGCCTGGACCTTGACCGGCAGCCCCCAGATGTGGATGAAACCCACCGAAGCGCCCTGGTCGAACTGGTCACCCTTGTCGTAGGTGGCCAGCGAGTGACGGTAGAGGGAGTGGGCCGACTTCCGGCCCACCACCCTGCAGGTGCCCTTGTGCAGCTTCAGTCGCACCGTGCCGGCGACATACCGCTGCGTGCTGCCCACGTAGGCGGCAAGATCCTGATGAAACGAACTGAACCACAGTCCATTGTAGATCAGGTCGGCATACTCGGCGGCCACCTTCTGCTTGAACTTCAACTGCTCCCTGGAGAGGGTCATGGCCTCCAGCGCCTGATGGGCGGTGAACAGCACCGTCGCCGCCGGAGCCTCGTAGATCTCCCGGGACTTGATGCCCACCAGCCGGTCCTCTATGTGGTCGATCCGGCCCACGCCGTGCTGTCCGGCCAGACCGTTCAACTCCTGAATCAGAGTGATGCCATCCAGGGCCCGTCCGTCGAGGCTGGCCGGCAGTCCCTGCTCAAAACCGATCTCCACGTAGCCAGGACGGTCGGGGGCATCCTGAGCCGAGGCTGTCCAGGCGAAGACGTCCTCCGGCGGCTCCGCCCAGGGATCCTCCAGCACGCCGCACTCGATGCTCCGGCCCCAGAGGTTCTGGTCGATGGAATAGGGGCTGGCCGAGGTGACCGGAATGGGGATGGCATGCCTCTGGGCATAGGCAATGGTCTGCTCGCGGGTCATGCCCCATTCGCGGGCGGGGGCGATGACCTTGAGATGCGGGCCCAGGGCGGCCACACCCACGTCGATGCGCACCTGGTCGTTGCCCTTCCCGGTGCAGCCGTGTGCCACGGCTGTGGCCCCCTCCTTCTCCGCCACGTCCACCAGCAGCCGGGCGATCAAGGGACGGGACAGGGCGGTGGCCAGGGGATAGACGCCCTGATAGATGGCATCGGCCCGGAGGCACGGAAAGACGTAGTGCCTGACGAAATCGTCCCGGGCGTCAACCACCACGGCCTTAACCGCACCGACCTTGAGGGCCTTCTCCCGGACGGCCTCCAGGTCCCGGTCCCCGCCGACATCGGCGGTCACCGCGATGACGTCCATGCCGTACTTCTCTTTGATCCACTTGATGGCCACAGAGGTGTCGAGTCCACCGCTGTAGGCCAGAACTACACTTTGCGCCATTTCCTTCACACCTCTAGACTACGAATCAGCCTATCACTCCGTCCTGGCCGCGCCGCCAAGGACCTCGGCCAGGATATCCATGGCCTGATCCACTTCTGCCTCGCCGATGATCAGCGGGGGGATGAAGCGGAGGACATTGGGCTTGACCCTGTTGACCAGCAGGCCCTTCTCCAGACAGCCCGTGAGCACACCGTCGGCCATGTCCCGGCGGAACTCTATGGCCCTGAGCAATCCCCGGCCCCGGACATCAACAATGAAGTCAAACTTCGACTTCAGGGCCTCCAGTCGAGCGCTGAGGTAGCGCCCCACCCTGTCGGCATTGCCGGGGATATCGTTGTCGATGACATACTTCAGGGTGGCATAGGCCGCTGCGCAGGCCAGGGGATTGCCGCCGAAGGTGGAGCCATGCTCCCCGGGCTGGAAGACATCGGCCTTCTTCCGGGCCAAGAGGACGCCGATGGGCACTCCGCTGGCCAGTCCCTTGGCCAGGGTGATGACATCCGGCTCAATGCCGTACTGTTGATAGCCGAAGAGCGTGCCGATCCGGCCCAGCCCGGTCTGGATCTCATCCAGTATGAGCAGTATCCCTTTCTGATCGCACCACTGGCGCACCTGCCGCAGATAGCCATCCGAGGGGACATTGATGCCGCCCTCGGCCTGTATGGCCTCCAGCATGACAGCGCAGGTCTGGGCGGTGGTGGCCGCCCTGATGGCCTCGATGCTGTCATAGTCCACGTTGACGAAGCCGGCGGGCAGAGGCGTGTAGGGCTCCTGGAACTTCTTCTGTCCGGTGGCGGCCACCATGGCCAGGGTCCGGCCGTGAAACGAGTTGAAGGTGGTGATCACCTCGAAGGCACCCTGGAGATGCAGCTTGCCGTAGCGGCGGGCCAACTTCACCGCGCCCTCGTTGGCCTCGGCACCGCTGTTGCAGAAGAAGACCTTGTTGAAGCAACTGTGCTGCACCAGGAGCTCCGCCAGGCGTATCTGGGGCACGGTATAGAACTGGTTCGAAGCCTGGATCAGTGTCCCCGCCTGCTCAGCCAGCGCCTGAACCAGCGCCGGGTGGCAGTGGCCCAGGCTGTTCACGGCCCAGCCACCGACGAAGTCGAGGTACTCCCTGCCGGCGTCGTCCCAGACCCTGGCCCCGCGCCCGCGGACGAGGGTCAGCGGCAGACGCTTGATGGTGCGCATGAAGTACTTCTGTTCCAGTTCAGGCCAGTCAGTCATTTCCAACTCCGCAAGTGCTCAGCCGATGGTGGTCCCCACCATGCTGCCCTCCACCTCCCGGATCAGGGCGTGGGGCGATGTGCCGTCGATGATACGGGCGGCGCGGACGCCGTCCATGGCGGCCAGGCAGGCCTCTATCTTGGGGATCATCCCGCCGGAGGCCACCCCGGAGTCGAGCAGTCCCCTGGCCTGGGCACAGGACAGGTGGGACATCAACCCGCCCGAGGCACCGAGGATGCCGGCCACATCAGTCAGAAAGATCAGCTTCTCGGCAGGCAAGGCCGCGGCGATCATGCCGGCGGCGGTGTCGCCGTTGACGTTGAGCACGTAGCCGTTGTCGCCCGGCTGGCGGGAGGCCTCCAGGCTCAAGGGGGCGATGACCGGGATGAAGCCGGCCTCCAGCAGGGCCAGGAGCGGGGCGGGGTTCACCTTCGATACCTCACCCACATAGCCCATGTCGGAGTCCTTCACCGAGGCCTCGAGAAGGCCGCCGTCGATGCCACAGAGGCCCACGGCCCGGCCACCGGCGGCTTCGATGGCCGCCACCAGTTCCTTGTTGACCAGTCCGGCCAGGATGGCGATGACCACCCTGAGGGTCTCGGCATCGGTGACCCTCAGCCCTTTGACGAATCTGGTGGGGATGCCGAGCCGCTTGAGCCAGTCGGTGACCACGTTGGCGCCGCCGTGGATGACGACGGGCCGCAGTCCCCGTCTCTGCAGCTCGACCAGGTCATCGAGGGTGGGATCGTGACTGCCCAGGGTGCTGCCGCCCAGCTTGACCACAATGGTGCCGGCCAGGGGCTTCCGGCCTCCCTTCCCCGCATTCATAGTGGACAAGAATAACAGAAGTGCAGGCCGATATCAATCGTGATTCCTGCACCACAAGCGCGGACAGCCGCGTCCGAGCACCTATCCTGTGAGACAGGCCGGAGGGGGCCTGAGCCGTTGGGCAGCCCGCAACCCCACCTGGATGCCGCATCAAGTGCGGCATGACATCGAGGGGTATGGGCCTTGGCATGTCGGTGAGAGGCGGGCGTGACGTTGTTGAGGGGTCGGTCCGGACGATGGCGGGGAGCCCAACGGGGTCAGGTGGCGTAGGCGCTGTTGATGACCACGTACTCTTGTGACAGGTCACAGCCCCAGGCGACGGCCCGTCTACGGCCAAGATTAAGCTGAACGGTGAAGCGGACTTCACCGCCGCTGAGGAGGCGCCTGGCTTCCTCGTGACTGAAGTCCACAGGAGAGCCTGCCTTGAGCAGGCAGAGGTCCCCAAGGTAGAGGCCGATCCTTGACTGATCCACCTCGGCGCCACTCCGACCCACGGCGGCCACTATCCTCCCCCAGTTGGGGTCCGCCCCGTGCACCGCGGCCTTGACCAGTGAGGAGTTGACCACAGCCCGGGCCGCCAGCCGAGCATCCTCCTTGGTGGCAGCGCGGGCGACCTCAACCTCGATCAGCCTGGTAGCGCCTTCGCCATCCCGGGCAATGCACTTGGCCAGGAAGCTGCAGACCTCGCGGAGAGCCGCTTCAAAGAGCCGGCCGTCCGTGGTGCCATATCGCAGCGGCGGGTTGCCGGCCAGCCCGTTGGCCAGCAACAGAACCATGTCGTTGGTGCTGGTATCGCCGTCAACGGCAATCATGTTGAAGGAATCGCCCACCGCCCGGCGCAGCACAAACCGGGCGAAGCCGGGATCAATGGCGGCGTCCGTGGTGATGAAGGAGAGCAGGGTGGCCATGTTGGGGTAGATCATGCCAGCCCCCTTGGCCACGCCGCCAACGGTGACCCTCTTCCCGCCGACCCGGACGCTCAGGGCGACTTCCTTGGGGAAGGTGTCAGTGGTCATGATGGCCTGCGTCAGCCTGTGTCCGCCATCGCGGGCCAGGCTGATCCGAGGAATGCCCCCCCTGATCCGATCCATGGGCAGAGGAACGCCGATGACGCCGGTGCTGGCCACCAGGACCTGCCCCGGCACAACCCCGACCTTCCGGGCAGCCAGTGCGGCCATCTCCCGGGCATCGGCCAACCCCTGCTCTCCAGTGCAGGCGTTGGCGCAGCCGGCATTGACCACCAGGGCACGGGCGCTTGCCCGGGCTATCCTCTCCTGAGAGAGGAGCACAGGAGCGGCCTGCACCTTGTTGGTGGTGAAGACTCCGGCCGCCACACAGGGGGACTCGGAATAGAGGATGCCCAGGTCCAGGGGGGCCTCACCCCGGGTCTTGATGCCAGCGTGGACAGCGCCGGCCAGGAAGCCGGCAGGGGAAGTGACCGTGCCATCGACGACGGCGCGAAATCCGGAGGACATTGGAGTGAGGGCATTATACGGCAGGGGTTCCCGCCTGTCCAACCTCAGCACGTCAGGCTCCGGCCAGCCTCCGGGCAGCGGCCGGATGGTATAATGCCTCAGCGCATCCACACGCGAAAGGGATTCCACCATCCGAGGGCAGGCGATGACGGTATTGCCGGAACCACCCGAGAAGGCAGTCATCAACGGAGAAGTACAGTTCGGCCGCTTCGGGCGGACGTTCCGGGACCTGAACCTGCTGGACGCAGAGTGCGGAATCCCCCGTCTCCCGGGGCTGCGGCGCTTCCGTCTGAAGCAGTGGGTGCACATCGCCGTGGTCCACGACGAGTGGTACCTCAGCCTGGCTGTGGTGGATCTGGGCTTCCTGGCGACCTCGTGGCTGCATCTGTACGACCGGCGGACGGGCAAGGCCTTCGAGCACGAGTGGAAGCTGCCACCGGGCAGGTTCCGCGCCCCGGCCAACGTGTGGGACCACTCAGGGCGATTTGAGGCCCGGGGCTACCGCGTCTCGGTGCACAATCACCTCGGCAGGCAGGTGCACCGCTTCGACATCGAGGTCGGGGAGAGGCACGGCCTGCCCGCGGTGGCGGGCAGCCTGGTGCTGCATGAAGACCCCGCCCGGACGCAGCCGCTGTCAGCGCTGCTGCCGCTGAGCGCCAACCGCCCCATGTTCACCCACAAGTCAGCCTGCCCAGCCAACGGAGTGCTCGAGGTGGGCGGCGAGCGGGTGGTGTTCACCCCGGACCGCTGCGTGGGCCTGCTGGACTACCACAAGGCGTACTACCCGCGCCACACCTTCTGGAGGTGGGCCACCTTCGCCACCATGGACTCCGCGGGGGGGCATCCTCGGCGTCAACCTGACGCACAATGTGATCCGGGATGACGCGCGATTCAATGAGAACTGCATCTGGCACGGGAATCAGATCTCGCTGGTGGGACCGGCCCGCTTCGAGATTCCAAGGGACACGAGGCAACCATGGGCCATCCGGACGGAGGACGGCAGGGTTGACCTCCAACTGGTGCCCCAGGGGCTGCGCCGGGAGCGGGTCAACTTCTGCCTGGTGCGGTCAGCCTACGACCAGCCCTACGGCCTGTACTCGGGGACGCTGACGGACTCCGAAGGGAGAAGACACAGCGTGGAGAAGGCCTTCGGACTGGCGGAGGACCACACCTCAACCTGGTAGGTTCCGCCGGGCGTTCTGTTATCCTGTCTCCCACTGGAGACACGGGGCTAGGGTTTGTCCCCGGTCCTAGCGAGCTTATCATTGGATCTCGTGGCAGAGCGGTAGCTGCAGCAGAACAACACGACAATAATGGTCTGGAGTGCCCATACAGGGATCATCCTTTCCACTCCGATCATGCCAACCTTCACGGCAAAAACACCTGCCAGGGCCAGTCCGATGATCACTGGAAGAACCGTGATCAGAAGGACCCCTCTTCTTTCGAGAGGCTTCCGGTCGGCCCAAATGAGCAGGGTTGTCCAACCAAGCATCAGAGACGCTCCAATCATCATGGCGTATCTGTACTCATCGCCAGGATCGAAATCCTCGATGCCGAATAGCATTCCGGCGACCCTGGGAGACAGCATCGGAACGACCATGAATCCGTCGACAATGGCCCCGAGCCAGTAGCTGATGCGAAGCAGCGTCGTGGGATTCTTCATACGCCTCCCTTGCGGCCCAAGGATACTACACGACCTGTGGCCAGTCCACCATCGGAGGGCGGCGTGGCGACGTCTGCCGCGGCAGCGCCGACGGCACCATTTGCAGGGCGTCAATTGGCGATGATATAATCTGGAGTTGTCCAGGGGTGAGTTGGTGCAAGTACCTCTGAATGACCTTGTCTGGCACTCACATTCCGCCCTCGACACTGATCTTTGTCCCCCAGAAACCCAGCGCCCTACCGTGACCCAGCGGCAACCTCAGACCATCAGGCGGGGAACGCCCCCGTTCCAAGCAAGATAGGGCTCCGCCGGGGCGCCTGCGCGAGCAGACCGGACGAACAAGCGCCCTGCAGGCGATAGGATAGAACAGCGAAGGACTGCCATCCCGGACAAAACGGAAGAGGAGGGACAACAGAAATGCCGGCAGAGTTGATAAGTGGGACCAAGGTAGCCGAGGAAATCCGCGAGGAACTGAAGGTCAAGGTAGCCGAGCTGAAGAAGAAGGGCATCACCCCGGGGCTGGTGATGGTGCGGGTGGGTGAGGACCCGGCTTCAGTCTCCTACGTCTCGGGCAAGACCAAGGCCTCGGAGGAGATCGGCATCTACTCAGAGACGATAGTGTTCCCCGAACAGACCACGGAGAAGGAGCTGCTGCACAAGGTGGAACAGCTCAACAAGGACCCCAAGTTCCATGGCATCCTGGTGCAGCTCCCGCTGCCGAAGCACATAGATGCCGACAAGGTGCTCAACCTGATCGAGCCAAAGAAGGACGTTGACGGATTCCATCCAGTGAACGTGGGCAAGCTGCTCATCGGCGAGCCGTATTTCATGCCCTGCACACCGCACGGCGTCCAGGAGCTGCTGGTGCGCAGCGGCAACAGTCCCGAAGGGAAGCATGTGGTGGTCTGCGGCCGGAGCAACATCGTGGGCAAGCCAGTGCTGGCCATCCTGATACAGAAGAAGAAGGGGGCCAACGCCACGGTGACCATGGTCCACACCGGGACAAAGAACATGGCCGAGATCGTCCGCCAGGCGGACATCGTCATCGCCGCCATGGGCAGCCCGAAGGCGATCACAGCGGACATGGTCAAAGACGGCGCCGTGGTCATTGACGTGGGAGTGAACCGGATCTCCGACCCGACCAAGAAGGCGGGGTTCCGGCTGGTGGGCGACACCGATTTCGACGCCATCAAGGAAAAGGCCAAGGCCATCACTCCGGTGCCCGGCGGGGTAGGCCCGATGACAATCACCATGCTGATGCAGAACACGGTCCGGGCCGCTGAGATGCAGGCTAAGTCGCACTAGGCGGTTCGGGAAGGAGCGGCTCAGGCGGAGGTCAGGACGCCGGTTGTGGAATACTGCCCTGAACGGGGCTGATATTCGGGTGAACGAAAGAATCAGGAGGTCTATGTGGCGTACGATGCAACGAAGATGAAGGACTGGGAGATCGCACAGGCGGCGGAAGAGAGTATGCCAAGCGCCGAGGACTGGCAGAAGACGCTCGGGCTGAAGAAGGACGAGGTCATTCAGTATGGGAGGATAGCGAAGCTCGACTTCCTCAGGGTCATTGACCGCCTCAAGAGCAAGCCAGACGGCAAGTACATTGAGGTGACGGCCATCACGCCCACCCCACTGGGTGAGGGCAAGACCACCTCTCTGCTGGGTCTGGTCGAGGGCCTAGGCAAGCGCAAACAGAGCGTGCTGGGCTGCATCCGCCAGCCATCCGGCGGCCCCACCATGAACATCAAGGGGACGGCGGCCGGCGGCGGCAACGCCCTGCTGATCCCCATGACGGAGTTCTCCATGGGGCTGACGGGCGACATCAACGACCTGATGAACGCCCACAATCTGGCCATGGTAGCCTTGACCTCCAGAATGCAGCACGAACGCAACTACACTGACGAGCAACTGCAGCGGCTGACCGGGATGCGCCGCCTGGACGTTGACCCCACCAGGGTAGAGATGGGCTGGATCATCGACTTCTGCGCTCAGAGCCTGCGGAACATCATCATCGGCCTGGGCGGGCGGATGGACGGCTACACCATGCAGTCCAGGTTCGGCATCGCCGTGAGCTCCGAACTGATGGCCATGCTGTCCATAGTCAGGGACCTGAAGGACCTGCGGGAGAGAATGGACAAGATCACAGTGGCCTACGACAAGAAGGGCAACCCGGTGACCACAGGGGACCTGGAGGTGGGCGGGGCCATGACGGCCTTCATGCGCAACGCCATCAACCCCACCCTGTGCAGCACGGTGGAGTACCAGCCGGTCCTGGTTCATGCCGGCCCCTTCGCCAACATCGCCGTGGGCCAGAACTCGATCATCGCGGACCGTCTGGCACTGAAGATGGCCGACTACGTGGTCACCGAGAGCGGCTTCGCTGCAGACATCGGCTTCGAGAAGTTCTGGAACGTGAAGTGCCGCCTCAGCGGCCTGATACCGCAGGTGTCGGTGCTGGTGGCCACCATCCGAGCGCTGAAGATGCACGGCGGCGGACCGAAGGTGGTAGCGGGACTGCCGCTGCCCGAGTCCTACACCAAGGAAGACCTGAAGCTGCTGGAGAAGGGCCTGCCCAATCTGCTGCACCACATCAATACCATCAAGACGGCTGGCATCAACCCGGTGGTGTGCATCAACTCCTTCCACACGGACAGCAAGGATGAGATCAACCTGGTCCGCAAGGCAGCCGAGGCGGCCGGGGCACGCTGCGCCTTCTCGTCGCACTGGGCCAACGGCGGCGACGGAGCCCTGGAGCTGGCCGATGCCGTCATAGCAGCCACCAAGGACAAGAACGACTTCAGGTTCCTCTACCCCAGCGAGATGAAGCTGCGGGACAGGGTAGCCAAGATCGCCAAGACGGTGTACGGGGCTGACGGCGTGGCCTGGACCCCCGAGGCCGAGGAGAAGGCCAAGGCGTTTGAGAAGGACGCCAAGTACGATGAATACTCGACAATGATGGTGAAGACGCACCTCAGCCTGACCCACGATCCCGCCCGGAAGGGCGTGCCCAAGGGCTGGAACCTGCCCATTCGAGACGTCCTGATCTACTCCGGCGCGAAGTTCCTCTGCCCCATGGCGGGGACCATCAGCCTGATGCCGGGGACTTCGTCCGATCCCGCTTTCAGGAGGGTGGATGTGGACGTGAACACGGGGAAGGTGAGCGGGCTTTTCTAGCCTGGCTCGACGGACGACAAGGGAACCACAGGGGGTGGCTCGGCGGAGCCACCCCCTGTCTGTCTTGTCCGGCGGAGGCACGGCCGCCCCTCAATGGACGGAGCGATCCGCCCTGTGCTAGTCTTTCTGCTCAGGCCAAGCGCGGGACAGCACCATATGAGAACCGCCGACTTCGACTACCATCTGCCGCATGAACTGATCGCCCAGACCCCGGCCGAGCCCCGGGACCACTCACGGCTGATGGTGCTGCACAGGATAGACGGGGCCATCGAAAACCGCCGCTTCCACGAACTGGGCCGCTACCTGAGGCCGGGCGACCTGCTAGTGCTGAACGACAGCAGGGTGATTCCGGCCCGGCTGACGGGAAGACGCCGGAGCGGGGGAATGGTGGAGATCCTGCTGCTCCGGCGCTCGGAGCCAGGGGTGTGGGAGGCCCTGGTCAAACCATCAAGAAGGGTAAAGGCTGGCGAGACAGTCAATCTGATCGACAAGCGCCGGCCCGACAGAGCGCCGGCCTCAGTGGAGGTACTGGGCCCAGACGAAGAGGGCCTGCGGATCGTCAGGCTGGACAGCGAGGCGGTGCTGGAGGAACTGGGCGAGGTCCCTCTGCCGCCATACGTCCACGGCTACCAGGGGGACCCGGAGCGCTACCAGACGGTCTACTCGCGGGAGAAGGGCAGCGTGGCTGCGCCGACGGCGGGGCTGCACTTCACTCCGGAGCTGCTGGCGCAGATCAGGCAGCAGGGCATCGAGACCGCCTTCGTCACTCTGCACGTGGGACTGGACTCGTTCCGTCCCCTCTCCGAGGAAGACCCCCATCTCCACCGGATACACCGGGAGTACGGCGAGCTTTCGGAAGAGACCGCTGCCAGGATCAACGCGGCCAGAGCAAGGGGCGGACGGGCGGTCTGCGCCGGGACAACCACGGCCAGGCTGCTGGAGCAGGCGGCGGCCTGGAATGAGGATGGCGATAGTGCAGTGAAGCCCTTCCGGGGCTGGGCGACCCTGTTCATCCTGCCTGGGCACCGCTTCCGGCTGGTGGACAGCCTGATCACCAACTTCCACCTGCCCCGCTCCACGCTGCTGATGCTGGTGTCCGCCTTCGCCGGGAAGGGGCTGATCGACACGGCCTATGAGGAGGCGATCAGGGAGGGCTACCGGTTCTACAGCTTCGGCGACGCCATGCTCATTCTGTGATACAATCAGCCGTGGTTTGAGCCAGTCCCGGAGAGGCAGCCCGAATGAGGAAAGGCTCCACGATAGTCCCCGCCGTTCTCACCGATGACCCCAAGGCCCTTGAGGCCATGGTGCGCCAGGCGGAGTCATTCACAGACTACGTGCAGTTCGACATCATGGACGGCCGGTTCGTGCCCTCACACAGCGTGACCTGCGGGCAACTGGCCGCGGTACCCAAGAAGCTGAAGTGGGAGGCCCACCTGATGACGGTGCGCCCCGAGGAACACTTCGACTGCCTCCGCGAGGCGGGGGCCCGCAGGGTGGTGTTCCACTTCGAGGCTGCGCCATCGCCGGAAGCGGTCATCGCCCGGGCCAGGGCTGCCGGGCTGGGGGTAGGGCTGGCCATCAATCCGGAGACGCCGGTCCCGGCCTTCCTGCCTCTGGCGGGCACGGTGGACAGCGTACTCTTCCTGACGGTCCACCCCGGATTCTACGGCGCCAAGTTCCTGCCCGAGGTGCTCGACAAGGTGACGCAGCTGCGGGCGGCCATGCCGGACACCGAGATCGGTGTCGATGGCGGGATCAAGGAAGGCAACGTGGCCCAGATGGCCCGGCTGGGAGTGAACACCATCTGCGTGGGAAGCGCCGTCTTCCTCCAGCCCGACCCGGCGGCCAGCTTCCGGCGGCTGACCAGGCTGGCCCAGGAAGCAGCACCGAAGTAGCCCCGCGGCCTGAGGGACTACTGGAACTCCCGGAACAAGGCCTGAACCCGTCCCGGATCTATCCCCTGCTTCACCAGAGGGCCGTTCCGCAGGGCAGAGAGCTGCTCCTCGAAGGCGGGTTTCCGGGTCCGGTAGATCACTCCGACGGGTATCCTGTCCCCCCACTCGTGGGCCTTCTCGAAGGCGGCGGCCATGCTGGCCGGATCGTGGCCCGCAGCGTCCAGCCGGTAGACCCTCTCCTTGTACCAGGCATGGGTGTTGCGGTGATTGAAGGTGACGCAAGGCTGGAGGATGTCGATCAGGGAGAGACCCCGGTGCCGGACGCCCTCCTTGATCAGTCCGACCAGGTGATCCACGTCCCCGGCGAATCCCCGGGCCACGAAGGTCCCGCCGGCGGCGATGGCCACCGCCAGTGAGTTCAGGGGCTGCCCGGCCCCGTGTGGGGTGGTCTTGGTGACGAAGCCCTGGTCGCTGGTGGGAGAGGCCTGCCCCTTGGTGAGGGCGTAGACCTGGTTGTTGTGGACCAGATAGGTGATGTCATGATTGCGGCGCAGGGAGTTGAGGAAGTGGTTCCCGCCCTCGCCGTAGCCGTCGCCATCGCCGCCAACGGCTATGACCGTCAGCTCCGGATTGGCGATCTTGGCCCCGGCAGCCGCGGGAAGGGTCCGGCCGTGGAGGACGTTGAGCACATTGCAGTTGAGGTAGTGGGGCAGCTTGCCTGCCTGCCCGATGCCAGAGACCAGGAGCACCCTGTGGGGCTCGATTTCGAGCTCAACCAGGGCCCTCTTGACCGCGGTGAGGATGCCGAAGTTGCCGCATCCCGGACACCAGGCAGTGGGCCTTCCGCCGTAGTCAGAGATCTTCACCATGACCGGTCCACCTCCTGCTTGAGCTTGCTGATGATGTAGCCCGGGGAGAAGGGGCGGCCGTCGAACTTGAGGATCCTGCCTTTGACCTGATGGCCCGTTTCGGCGCGGAGGAGATGGGCCAGCTGGGCGGTGGCGTTGTTCTCCACGGCGAAGGTGGTCCCGGCTCCCTCGAGAGCGCGAGTCACCGCCGCAGCGGGGAAGGGCCAGATCTCGGCGAGGTGAATCATCCTGGCCCGGAGCCCCTGGCGATTGGCCAGATCCACGGCCTCCCTGATGGCGCCGCGGGTGCTGCCCCAGCCGATGAGGGTGATGTCCGCCCCTTCCGGGCCGTAGGTGGCCGGGGCGGCGATCTCCTGCCTCAGGCCATCGAGTTTGCGGAGGCGCTTGAGCATCATGGCCGTCCGGGTTGCGGCATCCTCGATCATGTGGCCCTCCTGATCGTGCTCATCGGAGTCGGTGACCACCAGAGCACCCTTCTGGAGGGGCAGGGCTCGGGGCGACACGCCGGACGGGGTGATCTCGTGTCTGCGGTACCCGCGTTCGCCCAGCGCGGCCAACTCTTCGGCGGAGAGAAGCCGCCCCCGCCTCACCTCCACCCGGGAGAGGTCGAAGGGCTCCACGGTGGCGTAGGAACTGGCCAGGTGCTGATCGTGGAGGATGACCACGGGGACCTGATACTCCTCGGCCAGATTGAAGGCTTTGACGGTCAGCCAGAAGGCATCCGGCACGGTGCCGGGGGCCAGCACCGCCCTGGGGAACTCGCCGTGCGCAGCGTGAAGGACGAACTCCAGATCGCCCTGCTCCGTCCTGGTGGGCAGCCCGATGGCCGGCCCGGACCGCTGTCCATCGACGACCACGATGGGCGTCTCGGTCATCCCGGCCAGCCCCAGTCCCTCGACCATGAGACAGAATCCGCCTCCTGAGGTGGCCGTCATGGTCCGCACCCCGGCGAAGGCGGCGCCGATGATCATGTTGATGGCGGCGATCTCGTCCTCGGGCTGGACAACCACCAAGCCCAGCTCATCGGCCTTGCCGGCCATGTACTCCATGATGGAGGTGGACGGGGTCATGGGGTAGGCGGCCACGAACTTGCAGCCCGCGGCCATGGCCCCCAGGGCGATGGCCTCATTCCCGTTCAGGAGCATCCGCCGGGAACTTCCCGAAGGGCGGACGAGCTGGGGGAAGACCCCTTTGAAATTGGCCGCGGCGTATTCATAGCCGGCATCGGCGGCGGCAGCGTTGGACCGGCCCGGTTCACCGGAGCCGAAGTGCTCCAGCAGGAGGCCGCGCCAGGAGCCGGGCGGACAGCCCAGAAGCCGCATCATGGCCCCCAGAGCCACGGTATTGGCGGCCAGTTTGTTGCCGGCAGACTCCTGAGCCAGCCCCTCCAGGGGCATCCCAAAGAGGCCCTCTCCAACGCCGGCGTCGTTGATCCTGCGGTGGTCGAAGACGATGACGCCACCGGCGGCCATCTCCCCCCGGTGGAGATCGATGCTCTCCCGATTGAAGGCCAGGAGCAGATCCACCCCTTCGGAGACGGCCCCAACTTCGGCGCCGGCGATCCTGATGCGGAAGAAGTTGTGCCCGCCCCTGACCCGGGACTCGTAGTCCTGGTCGGCGAAGAGGTGATAGCCGTCGCGGGCCAGAGCCCTGGCCATGAGGTAGCCCGCGGACTGCACTCCCTGACCGGCTTCACCGCCGATGATCAGATTGACTTCAGAGACCATAGCCTGCCTCCCATCGCGGCGCGGGACAGTGCCGGGCCCGAAGGCGCCTGACGGCCCGCCTGCCTGAGCGCGCAGGGCATTCCCCGTGCGGAGTGATAGAGGACACTATCGTATAACAGCGCTGCGGGGATGTCCAACAACCGGCGGGCTTTGTGGTTGCGGCAATTGCGGGACGGTCAGGGGGTGTGCTATAATTCTGTTTGCCTTCTGGTGGTTTGAGCGGAGTGGAACCACCCGTTCCCATCCCGAACACGGAAGTGAAACGCTTCAGCGCCGACGATACTGAGGGGGCAACTCCTTGGGAAAATAAGCCACTGCCAGGGGGCTTTTCCTTTTCTCCAGTCTGACCCAGAGCCATGCCCACAAGCGCCATCTTCGTCAAGGGTGCCCGTGAGCACAACCTGAAGAACATCGATGTGGTCATACCCCGCGACAAGCTGGTGGTGATCACGGGGGTGTCCGGATCGGGCAAGAGCTCTCTGGCCTTCGACACCGTCTACGCTGAAGGCCAGCGCCGCTATGTGGAGTCGCTCTCCGCCTACGCCCGGCAGTTCCTAGGGCAGATGGAGAAGCCCGACGTGGACTACATCGACGGGCTTTCCCCGGCCATATCCATCGACCAGAAGGGCCCGTCGCGCAATCCGCGGTCGATCGTGGGCACGGTGACCGAGATCTACGACTACCTCAGGCTGCTGTTCGCCCGGATAGGGCATCCCCACTGCCCCCAGTGCGGCCGGGAGATCGCCCAGCAGACGGTGCAGCAGATCGTGGACTCCATTCTGGCGCTGCCGGCGGGCAGCCGGATGATGATCATGGCCCCGCTGATCAGGGACCGCAAAGGGGAGCACCAGGCGACCTTCGAGGACCTGCAGAAGGCGGGCTTCGTCAGGGTGAGGGTGGACGGGCGGATCTGGGACCTCTCAGAGGAGTTCCACCTGGACAAGAACCGGAAGCACTCCATCGAGGCCGTGGTCGACCGTCTGGTCATCGAGGAGACCATGGACGCGGGCCGGGTGGCCGACTCGGTGGAGACCGCCCTGAAGCTGGGGGCCGGCGTGGTGCTGGTCTCCGTGGAGGACGGAGAGGAACTGCTGTTCTCGGAGCACTTCGCCTGCGTCCACTGCGGGATCAGCCTGGGGGAGATAGCGCCGCGGACCTTCAGCTTCAACAGTCCCCACGGCGCCTGCCCGGACTGCACCGGGCTGGGCAACAAGCTGGAGATCGACCCGGAGCTGGTCATCCCCAACAAGGCCCTCAGCCTGGCGGAGGGGGCCATTCTGCCATGGTCCAGGGAAGGCGCCATGAGCTCCTGGTACGAAGACATGGTGGAGACGGCGGCCCAGCACTACGGCTTCTCCACCCGCACCCCGGTGAGCAGCCTGTCGCGGAAGCAGCTGAACTACGTCCTCTACGGCAACGAAGAAGGGGAGAGGGCAGTCCGCCGGGACGGCTACGGGAGGGGCGGGGACTACTACTGGAGCTATGAAGGGGTGATCCCCAACCTAGAGCGCCGTTACAGAGAGACGGAGTCGGACTACATCCGGAACGAGATTGAACGCTACATGACCTCGTATCTCTGCCCCACCTGCCAGGGGAAGAGGCTGAAGCCGGAATCGCTGGGGGTGACCGTGGACGGCAGGAACATCATCGAAGTGACTTCGATGTCCATAGCCGACGCGCAGCAGTGGATCGAGGGCATCGGCCAGACCGGCGAGGGCAGGGCCAGGCTGAGCCAGCGCGAGTTCACCATCGCCCAGCAGATACTGAAGGAGATCCGGGCGCGACTGGGCTTCCTGATCGACATCGGGCTGGACTACCTGACCCTGGACCGGCCCTCGGCCACGCTGAGCGGGGGCGAATCGCAGCGCATCCGGCTGGCCACCCAGATCGGCAGCGGACTGATGGGGGTGGTCTACATTTGCGACGAGCCGACGGTGGGACTGCACGCGGCCGATGATCACCGGCTGATCACCACCCTGGAGCGGCTGAGAGACCTGGGGAACACCATCATCGCCGTGGAGCACGACGAGGCCATGATGCGGGCGGCGGACCACATCATCGACATGGGCCCCGGGGCCGGGGAGCACGGCGGGGAGGTGGTCGTGGCCGGGACGCTGGAGGAGATCATGGCTTGTCCCGGCTCGCTGACCGGCCAGTACCTGAGCGGCCGGAGGGAGATCCCCTTACCCGACCGGCGGCGCAGCGGCTCGGGAAAGGCGCTGGTCATCAAGGGAGCCCGGCACAACAACCTGAAGAACATCGACGTACACATCCCCCTGGGGATGCTGGTCTGCATCACCGGGGTATCGGGGAGCGGCAAGAGCACCCTGGTGGGAGAGATACTCTACAAGCGGCTGGCGCAGCTGTTCTACAAGGCGAAGGACAGGCCGGGGGAATGCGACGCCATACTGGGGCTGGAGCACATAGACAAGGTGATCAACATCGACCAGTCGCCCATCGGACGGACCCCCAGGAGCAATCCAGCGACGTACACCACGGTCTTCACCCCCATCCGCGACCTGTTCGCCCAGGTGCCCGAGGCCCGGATGCGGGGTTACACGCCGGGCCGCTTCTCGTTCAACGTGAAGGGAGGCCGCTGCGAGGCCTGCCAGGGTCAGGGCTACATCCAGATCGAGATGCAGTTCCTGCCCAACGTGACTGTGGCCTGCGAGTTATGTAAAGGAAAACGGTACAACAGGGAGGCGCTGGAGGTCCGCTTCAAGGGGAGGAGCATCGCCGAGGTGCTGGACATGAGCGTGGAAGAGGCCCTGGCCTTCTTCGAGCACATACCCAGGGTGAAGTCCAAGCTGCGGACCCTGAGCGACGTGGGGCTGGGCTACATCAGGCTGGGCCAGCCGGCCACCACCCTGTCCGGAGGGGAGGCCCAGCGGGTGAAGCTGGCGTCCGAGCTGTCCCGGAGATCCACGGGGAGGACACTGTACATCCTCGACGAGCCGACCACCGGCCTTTCCTTCCACGACGTGGCCGCCCTGCTGGCCGTGCTGCAGAGGCTGGTGGAGGGGGGCAACACGGTGATCATCATCGAGCACCACATGGACGTGATCAAGAACGCGGACCACGTCATCGACCTCGGTCCGGGGGCGGGGGGCAAGGGGGGCTACGTGGTGGCCACCGGCACGCCGGAGGAGATCGCCCGGGAAGTGGGCTGCCTCACTGGCCGGTACCTGCGGCCCTTCATGGAGAGGACGGGGCGGCTCCCGGCGGGAATCGGCTCCGGCTAGCCCTGGCCGGGAGACTGGTTGTAGCGGTTCATGGCGGCGGCCAGTCCCTCCTTCAGAAGGCAGGACACCGCCTCACCGACGCGGGCCACCGTTTCCTCGACCACAGTCAGCTCCGAGGGGCTGAAGTCGCCCAGCACGTAATCCACGGCGTCGGTCTCCGGCCGGGGGCGTCCGATGCCGACCCGGACCCGGAGGAAGTCGCAGCTGCCCAGGGCGGCGACAATGGACTCGATGCCCTTGTGGCCTCCCGACCCGCCGTTGGAGTAGAGGCGGATCCGGCCCAGGGCCAGGTCGAGGTCATCGTGGATGACCACCAGATCGGCGGGCGCGGCCCTGAAGCGACGGAGGAGAAGTCCGGCCGACCTGCCGCTGAGGTTCATGAAGGTCCGCGGCTTGGCCAGGACCACCTCAGTGCCCTCTATCCGGCCCGTGCCGTGCTGCGCCTGGCAGTTCCGCTGTCCCAGGGAGATGCCGTGCTTCCGGGCCAGATGATTGACGCAGCGGAAGCCGACGTTGTGGCGGTTGCGGGCGTAGTCCCTCCCCGGATTGCCCAGTCCGATGATGACTCTCATTGCCCCGATTCTATGCCTCAGTCCCCGACGAGATCAACCTGAGGAACTCTTCTTCGGAGATGACGGGGACGCCCAGCTTGCGGGCCTTGTCCAGCTTGGAGCCCGGATCGGCTCCGGCCACGACCCGGGCGGTCTTCCTGGTGACGCTCGATCCGGCCGTGCCCCCCAGCCTCCTGATGCGGTCCTCCGCCTCCTGGCGGGTGAGGGACTCCAGCCTGCCGGTGAGGACGAACTCCTGCCCAGCCAGAGGCGCTGCACCACGTTGGGCCGGTGCGGCGTCGGTCAGCCTGACGCCGGCCTCCCTCAGCTTGCGGATGATGTTCCGGTTCCCCTCCTGCCTGAAGAAGGCCATGACGCTCTCGGCGATCCTGGGTCCGACGGAGGGGATGCTGAGCAACTCCTCCTCGCTGGCCCCGGCCAAGCCGTCCAGGCTGGAGAAACGGGAGGCCAGGAGGTCAGCCGTCTCTCCGCCCACGTGGAGTATGCCCAGGGCGAAGATGACCCGCGACAGTGGGCGCTGCTTGCTGTCCTCTATCGAGGCCAGGATATTGGCCACGCTCTTGTCGGCCACACGGTCCAGCCGCTCCAGGAGCTGTTCACGGGTAAGGTAGTAGAGGTCGCCGGCATCGTGGACCAGGCCCTTCTCGAAGAGGGCGGCGCAGAGCTTCTCCCCCACGCCGTCGATGTCCATGGCCCCGCGGCTGACGAAGTGCTTCAGCTTCTCCAGGGCCTGAGCGGGGCAGGCAGCGTTGGTGCAGCGGTGCATGGCCTCGGTCTTGATCACCTCGGCCCCGCAGGTGGGGCAACGGGACGGCATGGAGAAGACCCTCTCGCCGCCGGTGCGCTTGCTGGCCACCGGCCCGACGACTTCGGGGATGACCTCGCCGGCGCGCTGAACGATGACCGTGTCGCCGACGCGGATGTCCTTGCGCCTGATGTCATCCTCGTTGTGCAGGGCGGCCTGCTTGACGGTGACTCCGCCCACGAAGACGGGCTCCAGAATGGCATAGGGATTGAGGCTGCCGGTGCGGCCCACGTTGATGCCGATATCCTTGAGGACGGTGGTGGCCTGCACGGCCCGGAACTTGTAGGCCACGGCCCACCGGGGCTCATGGGCCACGAAGCCGAGCCGGTCCTGCATCTCGATGGAATTGACCTTGGCCACGATGCCGTCGGCGTCGTAGGGCAGGCCGGCCCTCTTCTCCTCCCACTCCTGACGGTAGGCCTCCACCTCGGCAATGCTCCGGCACAGCCGGTTGCCGGGATTGACCTTGAACCCCAGGGACTTGAGGTACTCCATGCGTTCCCAGTGGGTGTCCGGAACCGCCTTTCCTTCGGCGTAGCCCAGAGCGTAGACGTAGATATCGAGGGGACGCTGGGCGGTGATCCGGGGGTCAAGCTGGCGCACCGAGCCGGCGCCGGCATTCCTGGGATTGGCGAAGAGGGGCAATCCCTCCCGGGCCCTGTCCTCGTTCAGCCTCTTGAAGCCCGCCCGGGGAAGGAAGACCTCGCCCCTGACCTCGAACCGGGGCGGGGCGTCCTTCGGGACGGAGAGGGGGATGCTCTTGACGGTGCGCAGGTTCTGGGTGACATCCTCACCACGGTAGCCATCGCCGCGGGTGGCCCCGGTGACCAGCCGGCCCTCATCGTAGGTCAGGGCAATGGCCAGCCCATCCATCTTGATCTCGCAGACGAAATCGAGGTCCTGTCCCTCCGCCAGATTCAGGACCCTCTTGTGCCAGGCCAGCAGTTCCTCGCCGGAGAACACGTTGGCCAGGCTGAGCAGGGGCAGACGGTGCTCCACCACCCCGAAGGCCTCCACCGGAGCCGCGCCTACACGCTGAGTGGGGGAATCGGGCGTGACCAGCTCGGGATGCTCAGCCTCTATCTGCTCCAGCTGGCGGATCAGGCCGTCATACTCGGCATCGCTGATCTCTGGGCTGTCCAGCACGTAGTAGCGGTGAGCGTGGTAGTTGATGAGGGTGCGCAGCTCCCGGGCACTGGCGGCTGCGTCGTCCTGCTGACTCATAGTTGCATCGCTCCCGAGATGCCGACTAAGTATATCACAGGCCCCGCGCTCACAGCCGCGCTTGGGTCGCGAACGACACAAGTGCCGGACCATGAGGCAGCAGTTGAACGGGGACGTCGTTGACCCCTGTGGCGGGCGGTGCTACAATCCAGACAGCCGGGGCTCAGCACAGGGAGCGCCGGGCTGTCGCCGCCCGCTCCAGGCGGCGATCATGGGGCTGTAGCTTAGTTGGGAGAGCGCCTCCCTTGCACGGAGGAGGTCAGGGGTTCGAATCCCCTCAGCTCCACCAGACTATGTTTACTTGCAGGGAATTCGCTCGCACGGACCAACAGGCCGATGTGACAACACACACGCGAACTGGGTCGAGGGAGGTGGATGACATGGCACAAGAGAAAACGGATCAAGGTTTCGACCCATCCTTGCGAGCCAAGGATCTACCGAAGTCTGTGTTGATCGACCTTTGGCATCGCACCATTGCGGCCCACGAGAATCTGTTCCGAACCTGGCATGGCGCTGTAACCGAGCGTTTCGGGCCGGAGGTGGCCGAAGCTTTTGCGGCTAGGGCATGGCCGCAGTATCACCCGGGCTTCCCAATGCGCCAGCTCTTCTTCGATGACCTGAAGCTGGGCGTCGCCGCGGTGCAGCTCATGCCGACCTTGCTCACGGTCGTGGAACTCGACAACAGGCTGATCCCCGATCCCCTGCGCTGCTCCTGGACCTGGCTCCGTGTCTTCAGGGCCCTCTCCGGTCTCGGACGCAGGCCGCGACCATTGAATGCCCCTCCGCTGAACCGCAAGAGGCTGGCCCCACTGGGGTATCTCAGGGCGAAGGGTATGGACACCAGCCGCAGGCTTCTTCTTAGGGCTTGGCACTTCTCCGACAAGCGTGAAAAGCCGAGCAAGAGGGAGACCGCTGTGAATATTGACGAGGTATTGGGCGTGAACCAGTTGGACACCAGCGCCCTGGCGCAGTTATGGAATATCACCGCCATCGCGTACATGATGGTCACCTACGGCTGGTACGCAGCCGTGAAAGACAAGTATGGGGTTGACGTGGCTCAGGATATGGAAAAGGACGTCTGGAACCCGAGGGGCGCTGCCGAATACGATCTCCAAATAGGAATGGCAGCCCTAGGCGTAGCCGGGAAGGATGTCGAATCTCTCTTCCGTGGTTTCCAGTTCGCCCCGGGGGAAGTCGGCATACTCAATGTGGAATTCGAGCTGAAGAGCCCGAATCATGGCATTCTCCACCACCGGACCTGTCCCGCCGTCGACAGGTTCGAGAACTACGATGACCATCGGCTCAAACACTGCTGCGACCTTTGTGTATTGGGCATGCCGCTCTCCGGCGAGATGCTGAATAAGGACATCAAGTGCCGTCCTCTGAGGTTGCCGCCGCGCACCAAGACCGACATTGTGTGTGAGTGGGAATACACGCTCGAAG
>VGOM01000003.1 GCA_016875915.1 Chloroflexota bacterium | reverse complement strand
CTACATACCCAGTTCCTGGGCCACTATCTCCCGATGGAAATCGGCATCTCCAAAGTAGAGCTCCGCCGCCTTGGCCCGCCGGAAGTACAATTCCAGATCGTGGTCCTTGGTGAAGGCGATGGCCGCATGTATCTGGTGGGACTGCGCCGTGACCCGTCGATAAGCCTCACTGAGCCACCCTTTGATGACCGAGATCTCTTTCCGGCAGGGTATCCCCTCACTGAGCATCCAGGCCGCTTTGTGCAGGCTCACCCGGGCACTGTCTACATCGATGGACATGTCCGCCATGTAGTGCTGGATGGCCTGGAAGCTGCCGATGGGCCGGTCAAACTGGACCCGGTCTTTGCCATACTGGATGGTCATCTCCAGTACCTGCTGCGCCCCACCCTGCATCTCGGCAGATTTGGCCAGCGCCGCCAGCTCCATGACCTTCTTGACGATCTCCCAGCCATGGCCCACACGCCCCAGGACGTCGTCCCGCGATACTTTGACTTTGTCGAAGCTGACCTCGCATTGTTTGTCCCCGGCTATGGTCTTGAGCAGTTGCACGCTGACCCCGGGCGTCTTGCGGTCTATGAGGAACAGGGTGATGCCCTCCTCGGGGGGATGGTGCCCTTTGGCCGTCCGCGCCGCTACGATGATTTTGTCGGCCACGTTGGCATCGTTGACAAAGAGTTTGGTCCCGCTGAGGATGAAGTCCTCTCCATCGTGCTGGGCCTCCATCTGCACCGCCCGGGCCTCATACCGGGCACTGGGCTCGGTCAGGGCCAGGGTCATGATCAGTTCCCCTTTGCATAGCTTGGGCAGTATGGCCTTCTTCTGTTCCTCAGTGCCAAAGAGGAGCACCGGCATGCCACCCAGTATCACCGTGGAGACGAACGGCCCGGGCAGGCAGGCCCGGCCCATCTCCTCTAACAGGATGACCAGGTCCAGGAAGCTGAACCCACCCCCACCGTACTGCTCCGGAAAGGGCAGGCCGATCCAGCCCAGATCCGCCATCTCTTTCCACAGCTCGGGGACATACCCCTTGTCGTCTTCCTCCATCTGCCTCACCAATGTCTTGGCAACCTTGCTGGCCAAGAAGTCACGGGCTGATTTCCATAGCATTTCCTGCTCTTCAGTAAGCGATAGATCCATCTTCCGTCCCCTTTCCTTCGTCCTATTTCTTGGGCGCCGGCTTGGGCTCCCTGGGAAGTCCCAGCGCTCCGGCGGCGGCGTTCCGGGCCACCTCGGTGGTCCCGGCAGCGATAGTGTTGCAGACCGTGCTGAGGTAGAGGTGCTTCATCCGTCCCCCCAGCCTGGTCCATTTGTCGTTGGGATCCATCTGTCGCCAGTTGCCGCCGACGGGGCCGAGCTGGCCGTGGAGTCCCATGATCTGCATGCCCACCTGGGCCACGCGCTGGGTGGTGATGCCACCCATGATCTTGACGCAATTGGCGGTGCTGACTACGTTCCCGCCGGTGAGGGCCAGGTAGTTCAGCTTGTAGCCCACGTTCCGGGCGATCTCCTGCTGTATGACCACCTCGGCCAGCCGGTTGCGGACCATCCGGTTCTGGGCCAGAGGCACGCCGTCGGCATCCTTGGTCTCCTTGCAGTACTGGATGAGCAGATCGATGTCCCGCTTGATGTTGATGAGGAGCATCACGCCGTAGCTGCGCTCGTGGCTGAGGGCGGCCATGACGATCTTCCAGCCGCCGTTGATCTCGCCGAGGAGGTTCTCCTTGGGCACCTTGGCATTGTCGTAGAAGACCTCATTGAAGGCCCCCAGTCCGCTCATCATCTCCAGCCGCCTCATGGTGATGCCCGGGGTCTTCTTGTACTCCACCAGGATGATGCTGATCCCCCGGTGCTTGGCCAGATTGGGGTCGGTGCGGACGTAGACCGGGGCCAGGTCGGCCACGTGGGCAGCGCTCTGCCAGGTCTTCTGTCCATTGAGCACCCAGTAGTCCCCCTGCAGCTCAGCCTTCAACTGCAGGTTGGCCAGGTCAGACCCGGCATTGGGCTCGCTCATGCCGGTGGCCCCCTTGATCTCGCCGCGGACCATCATGGGGAGGTACTTCTGCCGCTGCTCTTCCGTGCCGAACTCCAGGAGCAGGTCGCCCATGCCCCCGACGAACTGGTAGGGGTCCAGTCCCGGAGCGCCCCGATAGGTCAACTCCTCCTCGAGGATGATCTGCTTCCACAGAGGCTCCTCGTGACCGCCGTACTTCTTGGGCCAGGTCAGTCCCAGCCACCCCTTGGCGGCCAGCTTCTTCTGCATGGCGGCGCTGACCTCGTGGATGTGGGAGAAGGCGTCCTCATGGTAGAGGTCCGGGTCCGTCCCCGGCCAGTCCCGGGGCAGTTCCTTGTCGAGGAAGTCCCGGACTTCTCTGCGGAAGGCTTCTTCCTCTGGGGTGAATCGAAAATCCATCCGTCTCTCCTTTCAGATTGGTCTCCGGCTAGAGTCCCAGTTCCCTGGCAACCACCTCGGCGTGGTAGGCACTGCTCCCGAAGGAAGCTTCCCCCACCACGGCCTGTTTGGTGTAGAGGTGCATATCGTGATCGTGCTGGAAGGCGATGGCCCCGTGTACCTCGTGGCCCAGGCTGGTGATGCGGCGTGACGCCGCGCCCATCCAGGCCTTGGCCTGGGACACCTCCAGGGCACAGGGGAGACCCTCACTGACCAGCCAGGCTGCCCGGTGGATCATACAGCGGGAGGCATCGAGGTCGTTCAACATATTGGCGCAGTGGTGCTGGATGGCCTGGTAGCTGCCGATGGCCTTGCCGAAGGCCACCCTGTCCTTGGCATACTGGATGGTCATCTCCAGGACCTGCTCCGCACCGCCAAGCATCTCGGAGCACCGGGCGACGGCGGCCCTCTGCATCACCTTGTCCAGGTAGGCCTTGCCATGATTCAAGCCGCCGAGCATATCACTGCGGGTCAGCCTGACCCCGTCGAAGTTGACCTGGCATTGCCTCTCGCCGGCCATGGCCGGGAGGAGGGCGCAGGTCACTCCGGGACTCTTGGCGTCGACCAGGAAGAGGGTCACCCCACCCTTGGTCCGGGCGGCCACGATGATGTAGTCGGCCACATGGGCATCGGTGACGAAGAGCTTGGTGCCGCTCAAGGTGTAGTGATGGGCCACGTGTTTGGCTTCCAGCTCGAAGAAATCGCTGCGGTACATGGCATGGGGCTCGGCCACGGCCATGGTCAGGACCAGCTCACCCCGGGCCACCCGGGGCAGGATAGCGCTCTTCTGCTCCTCACTGCCCAACTCCAGGACAGTCATGGCGCCGAGCACCACGGTGGACAGGAAGGGACCGGGGACGCAGGCCCGCCCCATCTCCTCCAACAGGATGGCCAGATCCATGAAGCTGGCCCCCGAGCCGCCGTACTGCTCCGGCAACACCAGGCCGGTCCAGCCCAGATCGGCCACCGCCTGCCACAGCTGGGGCGGATAGCCCCGGGGGTCCTTGGCATACTCCTTGATCAGCGTCTTGGGCAGCTCGGTCTTGCAGAAATCGCGGGCGGTCTTCTTCAGCATTTCCTGCTGTTCGCTCAGGCCAAAGTCCATCTGACTCTCCTCTTCTCTATCCGAAACAGTGGGACTACTTCCGGGGCAGGCCCAGTCCGGTGGTGGCCATGGTGTTCCGGGCGATCTCGGAGGTGCCGCCGGCCAGGCTGTCGCCGGAGGTCCAGAGGTACCAGCGACGCATACTCTCCCTCAGGTTGGCCCACTTGTCGTTCGGGGGCGCGTAGGCGCAGAGTCCCAGTATCTGCATACCCCTGTCGAAGAAGCGCGTCCCCATGTCATCGGCCAGCACCTTGGCCGCCGACGCTTCGTAGGTGAGGGGCATGCCCTTGTCCAGCTTCCAGCCGATGTTCCAGAACACCTGGCGGCAGGCCTCGATCTCGATGGCGCTGTCCACCAGCTTGGCCCTCACCGCGGGCTGCTGAGACAGCAACTCCCCATCCACCCGGGTCTCCCGGGCGTACTGAACCAGGTCGTGGGTGATCCTCTGGCAGAAACGGGCCTTGGGGAAGCGGGCCCAGAAGCGGTCGAACTCCAGTGTCTTGGCCAGGTGCAGGACCGCCTGGTTCTTCTGACCCAGGAGGTGCCGCTTGGGCACCCGGACGTTGTCCAGGAAGACCTCAGTGTGGAAGACCTCTCCCAGCATGCTGACCATGGGCACAACAGTGACCCCCGGCAGGCTCTTGTCCAGAATGAGGGTGCTGATGGAGGCCCACTTGGGCACCTTGGGGTCGGTCTCCGTGCGGACGAAGAGAAAGCCGTACTGAGAGATGTGGGCCAGAGAGCTCCAGACCTTCTGGCCGTTGACCAGGAAGCAGTCGTCCTGCTCCACGGCGGTGGTCCGCAGGGCCAGCAGGTCGGAGCCGGCATCCGGCTCGCTCATGGCCAGCCAGAGGATGGTCTCGCCCTTCCCTATTCCGGGCAGGAACTCCTGCTTCAGCTCCTCGCTGCCCATGTCCAGGATGGTGTTGGCCATGGACCAGCAGATGGCGCCGGCCGCCCAGGGAACCCGGGCCCAGGCCAGCTCCTCAAAAAGGATCATCAGGTCCATATTGGACCGCTCGGAGCCGCCGTACCTCTTGGGCCAGGTCAGGGGGATCCAGTTCTTCTGACCGAGGAGGCGGACGAACTCGTAGGAGAAGGCACCATGTCCCCAGGAGTCCTCTCCGGACTGGGTGGGGAACTTCTCGGGGGGATTGTCTTTGAGGAAATCCTGTATCTCCCGCCGCCAGGCTTCCTGCTCGGGGGTGAAGGCGAAATCCATGAGTCCTCCTTAGAACCGCAGATGGCCGGGTGAAGTCAGTGGCAAGTCGACTGATGCCTGACCATACTTGGCCTGCCACAACCGGGGATGGCAGTCGCGTTTACACATCGGCATCACCGGCCCTTCCTGATGAAGGGCCATGCTGGGGCAGCACCCGCCGCCCCAGCGAACGCTTTCGATTCCGTGTATGTCCTAGTTACCGGGACCAACGATGGTCACAGACGCCTGGAACATGCCCGGCGTGCCGCCCTGGGAATGGGCCAGACCGAGCTTGGGATTCTTCAGCTGCCGCTTGTCGGCTCTGCCAAGCTGCTGGTTGTACAGCTCGTAGACCATGCGCAGACCGCTGGCGCCAACTGGATGGCCGAAGGACTTCAGTCCGCCGTCGGTGTTGACCGGCAGATCACCCGTCAGGGTGAAGGAGTCCTTCTCCACCTCTTCGGGGCCCTTGCCGCGGGGGCAGAATCCCAGCGACTCGTAGATGATCAGCTCAGTGATGGTGAAGCAGTCGTGGACCTCGGCGGAGCCGATCTCCGTGCGGGGGTCCTTGACCCCGGCCTGCTGATAGGCCTGCTGGGCCGCCGCCCAGGTCTCGTCCCAGAAGGTGATGTCAACATCGGAGCGGAACTTGCCCTTGAACGGGTCTATGCGGCCGACGGCCAGTCCCAGTCCCTTGATCAGAACGTGGGGCTTCTTCATGGCCTTGGCCTTCTCGGCGCTGGTGATGACGGCGCAGGCCGCCCCGTCGGTGACCGGGCAGCAGTCGAAGAGCCCCAGCGGCCAGGCGATGATGGGGGCATTCATGGCCGTCTCCAGGGTGATGGCCCGGCGGAAGTGGGCCTTGGGGTGCAGGGCGCCGTTGGCGTGGTTCTTCACGGCGATCTTGGCCAGCATCTCCTTGCCCTTCTGGAAGGGGATCTGGTACTTCTCGAAGTACTGCACGGCAGACTTGGCGAAGGAGCCAGGCGCCGAGCCGACCACAGAGATGGGGTGCAGCGAGCCGGGCATCTCCAGAGCGCCGCTGCCGTAGTCCTTCAGCTTCTCGAAGCCGACGCAGAGGACGGTGTCGTACATGCCGGCGGCGATGGAGAAGGCACCCACCCTGAGAGCCTCGGCGGCGGTGGCGCAGTTGTTCTCCACCCTGGTGGCGGGGATCTTGTCCAACTGAAGGGCCTCGGTCACCGTGGCCCCGGTCCACATGCTGGAGGAGACGTTGCCGACGAAAACCGCCTCGATGTCCTTGGGTCCGACCCCGGCATCCTGGTAGGCCTCGTAGGCACTGTCGATGATCATGTCGGAGACGCCTTTGCTCCAGAGGTCCCCGAAATTGGTGCAACCCATTCCGACTATGGCAACTTTGTCTTTTATGGTACCCATCATTTCCTCCTTCTTATCGCACCGGCTTGCACTTCCAGGCATAGGCAGCGACGTCTCCCTGCCTCTCCAGCCTCCGGAAGGTCATCTCCATGGGCTGACCAATCTTCATATCCTGGATGTTGCCGAAGTCCGTCATCTCAAGCTCCAGCCTGGCACCGCCCTCGAAGTCGACGATGGCCCGGCCCAGCGGCGGGTCGGTGACCTCGGGGATGGTGGGGATGGTATCGGTGCTGAAGCTGTACACTTTGACCTTCTGCTCCAGCAGTCTCACCTGATCGTAGCTGTCCTTGGAGTAGCACTTGGGGCAGATGCGGCGGATGGGGAACTCCAGCCAGCCGCACTGCTTGCACTTGCTGGCATGCAGCTTGTACATCGAGTCCCTCTCCCTCCAGAGCTGTGCCAACCCTGGGGTGATGGGGGTCATCCGGGAGGCTTCATAGTAGAAGAGGTGGCGCAGCCGGAGGTACTTGACGTAGCTGGGGAGCATCTTCTTGGACTTCAGATAGCCCAGCACACCGTGCCTGTCCCTGGCCTTCTCGATGGCGTCGGTGACCTTGAGAAGCATGACGTCCACGCCGTCACCCCAGGCAGCGACCAGGATGGTGTCACCCGGCTTGGCCTGCTCCAGAGCGGCGACCAGGAGCATCAGGGGGAAGGCAGCGCCGGTGTTGCCCATGACACCGAAGAGGCCGTCCTGTAACTGGGTCTTGGGGTCGAACTTCAGGGCGGCAGCGATGCCGGCATGGGTCCTGGCGTCGGGACCGCTGTAGACCAGCTTGGAGATGTCCTTGGCCTCGACCCCGAACTTCTTCATGGCAGCGGCGATGGCCTTCTGCATCATGGGGGTGTAGCCTTCGGCAACGGTGAACCGGTCGCTCCAGACATGGACGAACTTGTCGGTGGCCGGCCTCCAGGTGTCGGTGAAGTCGGTGGCGAAGGTGTAGAAGCCTTCGATGGTGGCGATGGCGTCCTTGTCACCGACGAGCAGGGCGGCGGCGCCGTCGCCGGAGTTGGACTCCACGGGGGACAGCGGCGTGCCCAGGCGGCAGTCGGTGGCGGCGACCATGACCTTCTTGGCCGAGCCGGCCTTGACCATGTCGGCGGCCAGCTTCAGGGCGGTCAGCCCCGCCTTGAGCGAAGCGGTGAGGTCAGCGGTGATGATGTTGTCGTTGAGATCGACTGCGGCTGCTGCGGCGGCGGCCAACTGCTTCTCCGCAAACGGCGATGAGGTGGTGGCAGTGAGCAGCGCCTCGACCGAGCCGCGGTCCATACCCTTGGTGCAGTCGAGGATGGCGTCAACGGCCATGGTCAGGGCATCTTCATCGGCCCCGGCAACCGCCCTTTCGCCTGCACCCCCTTTGCCCTCAAGGACCATGATCTCCCGGGCCAGTCTGTAAAGGGGTACATATGCGCCGTACGAACAGATTCCTATCATTTTCCCTCTTTACCTCCTTAGTCTAGATCTGTTCTCATTCTCCGATGTAGAGTCATGCCACCGGGCGACATGGGCCCCGGCAGGCACGGACTAGGCGGACCACCGCCTACACGCAGGGGCAGTCCGATGGCGAACGAAACGGGGCTCAGTCAGAAGCTGGAGAAGGGATGGGGCCGACTGCAAACGGCTGGCTAGGATGACACGTGGGGGAAGCCGCTTTGCAGTGACCTGAGTCGCCATTACCGAAAGTAATTATATAGTTTTCCGGATGACCCTGTAAAACCGAACCCTTTGGGCGGGGCAAAGTGGTGGAGAGGAGACGATTGGGGGCCGGGGTTGCGCAGGGCGGTTGCGCCGCGGGGTCTCGTGGCTTGATGAGGTGGGTCAAGCGGGAGCAGCAGCGATGACTCCGGACGGGGTGCAACCGCGGACGGGGATGCAGGACGTGGTTCAGGTCTGCGGTGACGACAGAAGGAGCCCGGCGGGCTTCAGGAGGTTACCTTCTCCAGTATCCTGGCCACGAACTCGCTCTTCTCTTCCTCCGACATTCCGGCCGAGCCCTGCTCCACCAGGGTGGCGACCATATTGGAGACAAAGTCCATACGCTCTTCCTTGGGCATACCGGGAAGCATCATCTTGACGCAGTTCGGCATCATCTGGACCATCATCTGCGGCATCATACCCATACCCTCTCCGTGACAGCCGCCCATCACCGGGGTCATCCCTTCCCTGCCTTCGCTTCTGCCCATCATAGCTGGCATCATGCCCATCATCATCCTGGGCATCATCTCCATCATGTTGACCCCTTCCATCATCTTCGGCATCATCTGCTCCATCATCTTCTGTCTATCCTGGACCGACACGCCGGCGAAGAAGGTCTCCATCATGGTACTCATCATCCCCAGCTTCTCCTCTTTGCTCATGCTGCCCAACATGGCCTTCATCATGTCACTCATGTCGCTCATTCCGTTTCCCTCCCTTCTAGTCCTCGAGTATGGCCTCGATGTCTTTGCGGGCCCTGGAGATGGCCTCGCGAATGCGGTTCATCTTGTCGGCGTCCAAGTTGCGAAAACGCCTGCCAACGATCCTGCCGATCCTGCCTATCTCGGCCATGGTCTCCCGCATCTCTGAAGCATTGCCTTTGCCCCAGCAATCCCTCATCTGTCTCTTGATGCCGTCTGCGAAGTGCTCACGGTCAGACAAGAAGCGTCTGCCCTCATCGGTTATGGTGTAGACCTTCTTACCGTTCTGATGAGTGACCTCAATGTGGCCCATCTCTTCCAGGAGTTGAAGTGTGGGGTAGATGGCGCCGGGGCTGGGCTTGTAGAAGCCGTGAGAGCGTTCCTCCAGGATTTGTATGATCTCGTACCCATGACGGGGTTTGTCCTTTATCAGATCCAGTATGACGTACTTCAGGTCTCCTCGTTGAAACGGGCTTTCCTGCCAGTGGTCGTGGAACATTCTGTGTGTTCTGAACATGCCCAACTCCCTTGCTGGTTTGAACTATATCGGGTAATATCTCGATATATCGAGACATATCATATTACGACCACCGGGCTTTGTCAAGGGGGGTATCCATACCTGATAATTGGAGGCGAGTCGTGATGCTGAAAGTGAAGCCGCCAGAGGGCTATCCTCCTGAGCCGGGGCGCTATGTCAGGGGCAATGACTTCTCCCCGGTAGCAGTCTGCGTGATCCTGGACGATTTCGACTTCAAGATTCCCCCCGAGCTGCAGTCGCTGGTTCTGGCAGGGATGGACGCCGGGGCGGCGCTGTCGGGCATGCTGCAGACGGAGAACGTGGGCACGGAGAAGATGCTATGCAACATCGTGGCCAACCCCAATATCCGGTATCTGGTGCTCTGCGGCAGGGAGTCCTCCGGGCATCTGCCGGGGGAAACGCTGCTGGCATTGAAGAGGAACGGTGTTGATGACAAGAAGCAGGTCATCGGATCGACAGCGCCGACTCCATATCTGCACAACATCCCTGTGGAGGTGATCGAGAGATTCAACAAGCAGATAGTGACCATCGTCAGCCTGCTGTGCCGCCCGGGAGAGACCGATACCAAGTCACCCGGGCTTGACCCCAAGGTAGTAGAGAAGGCCGTCTGGAGCTGTTTCCAGGAGAATCCGGTGGTGTTCAGGGGCTACACAGTGCATGACATGGGGGCGTATCCGGAGCCGGCGCTGTTCCACAAGATCGCGTCAGTGTTGCAGGAGCACAAACCGCAGCATGCCATCGAGCCGGGCAAGTCGAAGATGGGCATGGGCCTGGCCATGAACAAATTCCTGCCGCAGACCAACTGCCGCGAGTGTGGCCGGAAGACCTGTCTGGCCTTCGCCATAGATCTGGCCAAGGGGAAGGCCCGCCTTGAGGAGTGCCCGCCGCTGGGTGAGCCTGAGGCCGCTGCCGACCGCCAGGCGCTGGCCAAGCTGCTGGGGTGATGATTGCTGAAGTTGAGTGGAGATCAGCCAATCAGGGGCATCGGGGGAGAAGCAAGATAGAACGTCCCAGACAGGTCGCTGGAATGGAGTGGCTGCGAACCGGGGGATGAGCAACACCAAACCGGGAACCCGAATGGGCCGGCTCTCTCTGCTCGACCGCTTCCTGACGCTGTGGATATTCCTGGCCATGGCGCTGGGAGTGGGGCTGGGCAACTTCGTTCCCGAGGTGGCCGACACCATCACCCGCTTCCAGGTGGGCACCACCTCAATACCCATCGCCATCGGGCTGATCCTGATGATGTATCCACCTCTGGCGAAGGTGAGGTACGAGGAGCTGGGCCGGGTGTTCCGCAACTGGCGGGTGCTGGGGCTCTCACTAGTGCAGAACTGGGTCATCGGCCCGGTGCTGATGTTCTTCCTGGCGATACTGTTCCTGGGGGTGCTCTGGGACTACCCGGACTACATGGTGGGACTGATCATGATGGGCCTGGCCCGCTGCATCGCCATGGTCATCGTGTGGAACGAGCTGGCCAAGGGGAATACGGAGTATGCAGCCGGTCTGGTGGCCTTCAACTCCATCTTCCAGATACTGTTCTACTCCGTGTACGCCTACGTGTTCGTCACCGTTCTGCCGCCCAAATTCGGCCTGGAGGGGGCGTCAGTGGAGGTGACCATGGCAGAGATCGCCCGGAGTGTGGCTATCTACCTGGGCATCCCCTTCTTTGGCGGGATGCTCACCCGCTTTGCCTTGCTCAGAGCGAAGAGGCGGCAGTGGTACGAAAGCAGGTTCATCCCGAACATCAGCCCGATGACCCTTGTCGCTCTGCTTTTCACCATTGTGGTGATGTTCTCACTCAGAGGGGAAGAGATAGTGGATCAGCCTCTGGACGTGGTGCGCATCGCCATCCCGCTGCTGATCTACTTCGTGGCGATGTTCTTGGTCTCATTCTACATGGGCAAGAGGGTTGGGGCCGACTACTCGAAGACAGCCACCATCGCTTTCACAGCCGCCAGCAACAACTTCGAACTGGCTATCGCGGTGGCGGTGGCGGTGTTCGGCATCGGCTCGGGAGTGGCGTTTGCAGCGGTGATCGGGCCGCTGGTGGAGGTGCCGGTGCTGATCAGCCTGGTGAATGTGTCGCTCTACTTCAAGCGGCGGTACTTCGGCGGGGAACCAGGTCGGGCGGCGGCCTCCCACGGGTAGCGCGGGGGCGTCGGATGAGAAGCCGATGAAGATCAGGGTGACCATATCGCGGCTGCTGCGCCATCTGAGCCAGTTGAGCAGCGATCTGGAAGCATTCGAGGTAGAGGCGTGCAGCGCCACTGAGTGCCTCCGGGCCACGGCGGAGAGGTTCCCTTCGATGAAGCGCTGGGCCTACGACGAAGCGGGGATGATCCGCCCGCAGATATGGTTCTTCAGCAACGGAGAGAGGCTGCCGGACGACGAGCGCGACGGACCGCTCAATGAGGGCGACGCCCTGCTCATCTTCTTCCACCACTTGTGATGATAGAAGCCTCTGGGCGCCCGGCGGGCGCCTCAGGAAGGTGAGAGGCAATGCGCTCCTTCTCTTCTGGCCTTCCTTGACCCGCCCTCCATCGTTTCTTTAGAATCCTAGCCGCAGTATCTAGGCAAGGAGGGGGAAGATGCGTTTCTTCAAGCTCGTGACTGTCGGGGTGGTACTACTGCTGGTCGCTGGCGCAACTGTAGGCAGTGCTTGTGCGGGGGCCAGGGGCAAACAGGGGCCACCAGGGGTTGGGATTGAGAGCGTGGTGAGCAACGCCGACGGCACCATTACCATCAATCTGACCGATGGTGGCATGTACAGGACAGGCAGCATGATGGGTTCGCCGGGACCACAAGGAGCCCAGGGCGAACAGGGAATGCAGGGTGTTCAAGGCGTCAAGGGCGAGATCGGAGAGCAGGGTCCTCAAGGCATGCAGGGGGTTCAGGGGGAACAAGGTCCGCAGGGAGCGAAGGGTGACACGGGCGACCAGGGAGTGCAGGGTACCCAGGGAGAGCCCGGGCCAAACATGATAGTTGCCATGGGCGCTATAGGTGAAAGCGGAGCCATCGACTATGGGTTCAACGTCGACAGTTGCGCCTGGGACAGCAACCATTGCCGCTATCTGATTGCGCTATCTGGCATCTCATACGAGTGCAATAGCTTCGTGACGATAATCACTCCCACATTCAGTGCCGCACGTGGTGCAGGCTACGGGAGCACGGGAGGCCGGCTGTCCGTGCAGATCTACGATGAATGCGGATCCAAGATCCAGAACTCCTTCTCCTTCATGGTTCTGAAAGCACCGTAGCTTTCGGTCTGAATCAATGGGGGGCATGAAACGGACGCCCTGTGGCCTCCGGGCGGAGGGGCCAGGGAAAGAGGAGGGGGTGGGCATTGCTGCCCACCCCCTGCGCTTATTTCCGACGACGAGCGAATGTCGCTGCCAGTGTTGGCAGTAGAATACCAGCGACCAGCCCCAGCACAAGCGACAGCACCACGACCGTAATGGTCGGGTACACCGAACCCATCTGCTGGAACAGCACAACGAACCCTATGGTTGACAACAGCGCGCAGCCGATGGCGAGCAATGATATCTTCAGGCGGAACTTCACGCCGCCTCCGGAGGCGTCCGGGCTACCGGCAGGTGCTTGCGGCGCGCCCCCCGATCCAGTCGTTTGGCCAGATCCTGAGCTCTGGCCGCCGCCTGTGACCATGGCCAACGGTATGAGCAGTGCAGCAAACGGCAAGACGCCCAGGCAGCCGACCAACGAGGATGAACCCAGAATGCCCATGAATATGAGTATCAGCAGTATCAGGAGACCAAGTGCTCCGCCGACAGCCAGGACAAGCGCAACTATCCCCGCGACGGTGCTCACCGGCGTTGTGCCTCCAACCACGATGAAGACCACGGCCGAACACGTGCGCCCGTCCTGCAGCACTCCCCTCGCGGTCACCTTGTAGAGTCCGATCCCGTAGTCGGCGTAGTCTGCCACATCAACCGGCGTCTCATAGGAGGTCTCAGTGCCGGTATCCGTTTCTTCCGAAACGGTCCAGGAGAAGAGGTCCATGAAGGCCATATCCACCTTGTGGCTGATGAAAGGCAGGGGAGAGACGACTCTGACGGTTACAGTCTCGAGGTAGTCCACTGGAAACGCGTGGTCGGGGGTGTTGTACGAACTCACGTCCACGTTGCGGATGTACGCCCTGCATGCCCCACTGTCCGCACCACGCACATCGCCGGCAGGCCCTGCCGGGACGAGAGGCGCGATGAATGAGGCAACCAGAATGGCCAACAAGATCAGTCTGAGTCTCATGGTGTGTTCCCTCCCCTCAGAATCCCGATTCTATCACGAACCCGATCCCCTCAGTGAGCAGTCACAACCTGCATGGATCGGCTGCGATGGGTGAGTGGAAGATAGCAGAATGAGATTCAGTTGTCAAATGCTACGTGCGGGTGGGCCTATGTCGTGGTGGACATGAAGGGACGCCGCCACCCCCTGGATGCCGCATCAAGTGAGGGATGATCCGCCAGAGGCGGACCTGCCGGCATGCAAGGCGCTAGATCTGGCGGGCGATGAGGGCGCCTTCTTCGATGGCTTCACAGGCGGTCCGGGCCTTGACGCAGTCGCCGATGCTGTAGACCTCGGGGACCAGGCCCTGAAGGGCTTCGAAGAGGCGGTTCTCCGGCCTAGCGCCCATAGCGATGACCACGGCGTCCGCCTCGGCCAGAGCCTCTTTGCCGCCGAGCTGGTAGATGACGCCGGCCTGAGTGATGCGGCGGGCCTTGGCCCGGGTGATGACCTTCACCCCGTGCTGGCGCAAGGCGAACCTGATGGAGGACCGGGTGGTCGGCCCCATATCCTGGCCGATGCGGTCGAGCATCTCCAGTATGGTGACCTCGGGGCCACTGCGGAGCAACTGGACGGCGGCCTGGGCATCCAGTCCTTCGCCCAGGGCAAGGAACACGGCCGATTCAGCGGACAGGGGGCCCTGGCGGGCGATGAACAGGGCTGTCTCCATGCCCACCGCCCCGCCACCGATGACGACCACCCGCTTGCCCAGAGCGGCTTTGCGCTCCAGTACCTCCCAGGCGCCGAAGACGTTGCCGCCGTCTATACCGGGGATGTCGGGGTGCAGGGGGGTGGCGCCGGTGGCGATGATCACGGCGTCGGGCCGGTGCTTCTTGACTGTATCCGCGCTGGCCTCATGGCCCAGCTCCACCCTGACGCCGACCCGGTAGAGCTCCCGGGCCATGAAGTCCACGGCGGAGGCGAACTCGCCCCGGCCGGGGGGCACCGCGGCCAGGTTGAACTGGCCGCCGAGCCTGTGGGACTTCTCGTACAGGGTGACCCGGTGGCCCCGCTGGGCCAGGGTGCGGGCGGCCTCCATGCCGGCGGGACCGCCGCCGATGACCAGGACCTTGCGCATCTTCGGGGCGGGGATGAGGGCGTACTGCTTCTCCCTGCCGGCGGCGGGGTTGAAGGTGCATGTGATCTCCTTGAGGGAGAAGACGGCATCGAGGCAGCGCTGGTCGCAGGCGGTGCACTGGCGGATCTCGTCGTAGCGTCCCTCGGCGGCCTTCTTCGGCCATTCGGGGTCGGTGAGGAAGGGGCGGCCCATGCCGATCATGTCCGCCTGGCCGTTAACCAGGATCTGCTCGGCCAGGAAGGGGTTGTTGATGCGGTTGCAGGCGATGACGGGGAGGCCGACCTCCTGCTTGATGCCGTGGGCCAGATAGACGTAGGTGCCGCGGGGGACGTCCATGGAGGCCAGGGGCAGGAAGGACTGGTGCCAGCCGGCGGTGACGTTGATGAGGTCGATGCCGGCCTTCTCCAGGGCCCTGACCACGGCCTTGACCTCCTCGCGGCGGTTGCCGCCCTCCATGAAGTCATCGCCGGAGGCCCGGTAGGAGATGGGGTAGCCCGGTCCGACCCTGGTCCTGATGGCCCGGACGACCTCGATGGGGAACCTCGTCCGCCTCTCGAAATCCCCGCCGTACTCGTCGGTGCGCTGGTTGGTCAGCGGGGAGAGGAACTGGTTCATGATGTAGCCGCCGTTGCCGCAGAGCTCCACGCCGTCGAAGCCGCCCTCCTTGGCGCGCCAGGCACCTTCAGCGAAATGCTCGACGAGCAGCCTGACCTCGGCGGTGGTTATCTCCCGGGGCATGCACTTGGTGAGGGTGTTGAGGATGGCCGAGGGCGCCGGCTGGGGGATGCCACCGGGCATGCCGAAGCTGGATGAACCCATGCTCATCAGCTGGGCGAAGACCTTGGCGCCGTGCTCGTGCATGGCGCCGGTGAGCCTCCTGAGTCCGGGAAGGAACTTGTCGTCCTCCAGGGCGGGGATGGTGGGCAGGTAGACGCAGAAGTCGTTGTAGCCGCAGACAACGTAGATCAGTCCGGCCCCACCCCTGGCCCTCTCGATGTAGAAGTCGACCATGCCGTCGGTGACGTAGCCGTCCACGGTGGCCCGGCCCAGTCCCATGGGGGACATGACGATGCGGTTCTTGACCCGAACATCGGCGATCCTGATGGGCTGGAAGAGCTTGGTGAGTGTTCTCATGGTCCGTCCTTTCGCGTTGATCTGCGCCCAAGGTACTAGTGTAGCGGTTGTCGGGCCGGGGCCGCCACTTTGGACGGGCCCGCCTGCGGCGGGGGACTTGCGGCGAGGGCTTGGGTTCTATAGCATGACCTAGCAGTTCTTCGAGGGAGGCAGAGCATGCAGGCAGACCTGACGGGCAAGGTGGCGCTGGTCACCGGATCGACCAAGGGCATCGGCAGGGCGGTGGCCCTTACCCTGGCGCGGAACGGGGCGGAGGTGGTGCTGAACGGGCGGAGCGAGGAACAGGCCCGGCCGGTCCTGGAGGAGATCCGGGGGATGGGACGGCAGGCCAGCTTTGAGGAGGCCGACATCTGGGACTATGAGCAAGTGAAGCGGATGGTGGACCGGGCGGTGGGGAGGTGCGGCCGGGTGGACATCCTGGTGGCCAGCGGGGCGGGGGGCGGAGCGCCGCCGGAGTTCTTCGTCAAGATCGACCCGGGGCTGTACGTGGACACGGTGAGGAGTCACCTGCTGTCCCGGCTCTACTGCGTGCGGGCCGTGCTGGACCACATGATGGAAAGGCAGCAGGGGAAGATCATCATGATCACCACGGACGCGGGAAGGACGCCGACCCCCAGGGAGTCGCTGATCGGGGGGGCCGCGGCGGGGCTGGTGCTGATGACCAAAGTGATCGCCCAGGAGACAGCCCGGTGGCAGATACGGGTCAACACCATCTGCACCACGGTGACCAAGGACACCCCGGGCTACGACTATGCCATGGCCGACCCCACCAGCCATATCTACCGGATCTTCAAGAAGGCCGAGGAGCGAATGCCCTTCGGGATGAACCGGCCGGGGGACATCGCCCAACTGACCCTGTTCCTGGCTGCAGAGGAATCCAACCAGATCACCGGGCAGATCTTCAGCGTCAGCGGCGGCCTGTCCTTCCCGGGCTGAGCCGCGCCGGCCACCCGCGGCCGACGGGCGGTGCCGGGGCGGAGGTTATGTTAAGTCCGCGCCGGGGAATGAGACATCGATGTGAGCCGCCTGCCCTATAGTGGGTGGCGTTCCCCGTGCCTGCGCACGGCCCGGGCGCGTTTGCAGTCTGCGCCTAGTGGTGTGAGAATGGGGCTGTGGGGGGGGCGACTGACCCAAAGGTGTCTACGAGGATTGAGGCTGAGGCCGCCAGCGGGGGAGGACTGAGGGGGGCGGGGCTGTGGCGGGTGATGCTGCTGGCGCCTTTCGTGGCCCTGGCGGTGCTGGAGTTGGACCAGCTCACCAAGCTGTGCGTCAGGGAGAGCCTGACGCTGGGCGAGGCCCTGCCTCAGGACTTCTGGCTGCGGATGACCTACGTGGTCAATCCGGGGATATTCCTGGGCATTCCGGCTTCGCCCCTGATCTCCGTGCTCCTGCCTTCGCTGATGATTGGGGCGTCCCTGGTGCTCTACTGGCGGCTGGAGCGAACCAACGACACGCTGCTCAACCTGGGCACGGGGCTGTTCATCGGGGGCAGCCTGGGGAACCTGGTGGACCGGATCGCCTACGGCCATGTGACCGACTTCGTGGAGCTGATCACCTCGGGGGGCCAGGTGAGGACGATCTTCAACGTGGCCGACCTGTGCGCCATCGCGGGCATCCTGCTGCTGGAGGTCTTCCTGATCAGGTATATCGTGAGGCTGATCAGGGAGAAGGGTCTGCACTACAATCCGGTGGCCCCGCACGTGGCCAGGCTGCTGCACAAGAGGCGCTCAGGAGAGCAGTAGGGGAGCAAACTCCGGCTCAGTCGCCGTCACCCTCCTGCTTGGCATGACCACACACCCGGCACTTCCAGACATCGTAGTATTGGAAGTGCAGCATCCCTTCCTTGCACACGGGGCAGTAGAGTCCGTGCGGCCGCCTCAGGTGTTTGCATTCACCGCACTGCCACCATCCAGTGGGTTCGAGCCATTCATGCATGGTCTCGATCTCACAGTACACGCAGCGGAGCTTCCTCTTGGCCGGCTCACCATGGTTTGGCGGCGCAAACTCTGCGGCGACTCCCCATTTCACCCAGTCAGTCGGTGCCATAGCTGGTTCCCCCTACCTCACTTGACTCCATCGGCGACATTATACCACCGGGCCTCAGCCCGGATACGAAGGGAGCAGGCTCGACCGTCTGCTAGACGCGGATGGTACGGCCATTGCGCTGAGTCACCCGTGCATGGGTGACTGAGGGGTCTTCACAGGCCTTCCGGACGTTGTGCTTCATGAAGGGGAGGAAGGCCCTTGAGGTTTGCAGGGAAGCTATGGCCTCTTCGGGACATTCCATTTCACAGGTGAGGCAGAGCAGGCAATCGCGTCCCCAGACAGGGTAGCCGGCCTTGTCCTCGGTGATGTTGCCCACCGGGCAACGTGCGGCGCAAAGGCCGCACATGTTGCATTTCTGCTGGTCAACTTTGAAGAACCTGGTATGGAGCCAGGTGGACATCCAGCGACTGAATGAGGCCCGTTCGATGCGGTAGATCAGGGATGGGGCGCTTTCCCTTGCCGCGTTGAAGTCCTCCCCGGCCTTGACCCGCGCGGCGACCTGCCCGCCGAAGGCCTCCGCCCCGGCCAGTTCCTCGGCTGTGGGATGATCCGGAGAGAAGAGGTAGCCCAGCTTGAGGTAGCTCAGGTAGAAGTCAGCACCACGGCAGTGGAAGTAGCCCACTCCCTTGGCCCCCTTGCGGGCCAGCGCCTGCCGGATGCGGTCAGCGGCATTGAAGCGGTAGGTGCCGTAGGTGACGAAGACGAAGGCCGATTTCCCATCGAGACGGGGCAGGCTTCTGACGTAGTCAGAGACGTTGAGCGGCGGGGCATAGACATAGACAGGCAACCCGATGCCCAGGACGTCGTATTCGTTGACATCCGGCGGCTTCTGGTCCTTGATGTTGCAGGCTTTGACTTCAAAGGCCGAAGCGCGCAGGCCGGCGGCAATGCGCTCACCGGCCCGGGCCGTGGCTCCCGTCTGCGAGAAGTAGGCTATCAGACATTTGGGCATGGCCCAGTTCCTTCGATTCCCGGACTGTCTACACGCACCCCAGCCTCACCCGGATGCCGCATCAAGTGCGTCATGACATCGGGAGGGGAGAGACAGTCGACTTCATACCAGGGATGAACGCAGCGGATCAACCGGGGGCTGGCCGAGGTAGTCTATGCGGGCCTTGTTCACGGCCACGAATTCGAACTCGGCGTCGCCGGCGGCCGGGGCCGGCGTGACCCGGACGCCGGTCAGGGGGAGGAAGCGCTCCTCGCTGTCAAGGATCTCCAGTAGCTCCTGCCACGCCTCGGTGTGCATGCTGCCCACGATGACGTAGGACGAGACGCGCACCTCCGTGGCCACGGGCTTCTTCTCCCGCCAATGCGGTCCCCGCTGGTCGCCGCCCGCGGCGGAGGGGCTGACCTGGCCTTTGCTGCGCTCACCGACGAAGAGAATGTTGGCTTTGCCCACGAAGGTGGATTCCAGGGAAGCCCTGGTGCCATCCGGCGAGCAGACCTCAACCTGGGTCAGAGGCAGGAAGTCCCTGCCGATGGAAGAGCCTTTGGGGGCCAGGCCCTGGTTCAGGGCATCGAGGAGACGCTGGCGGTCGAGGCGGTAGGTCCGGCCGGAGAAGGTGCCGGTGGTGGTGCAGACGACCACTTCGACGGGCCGAAGCCGGGTGTCGCTGCGCCAACTGGTGTCGGGCGGCTCGAGATAGGAGCGGTCCCACTTCTGAGGTCCCTCCATGGCGGACATTATAGCAGGTCGGGCACGGAGTCGGCCCGGCCCCTGCCCGAGCGCCCAGAGGGAAAGCGGCCAGCCGCAGCGACTAAGGTAGTGGTCGGGTACACGGGGGACGGCCAGAGCGCGAGACCCCAATTGTGCTGCTGAAGAGCCGCTTTGCGCGGTGCGGCGGCCGTCGGGGACGAAGCTCAGCCAGTTTGTTTTGACCTGATGAAGAGACTCCTCAGGAGAGCGTGGGCATCCTCCTCAATTCTGGTCTTGGCCATCCTGATCATCAGCAGCGTTTCTCTCTGCGCCCAGGCCAAGACCGCCCCGCCGGACGACAGCCACAACAACAGCAGCGGCACGGGCACTTCCATTGACCACCGCATCCTGATACTGGTCAGGGGCGATGCCGTGGCCAGCTCCGAGCTGCCTTTGCTGGAGACCCCGCTGAAGAAGTGGGGGTACTCTGTTCAGGTCTTCGACCGCACCGAACGCTACGATCTGGCGGGGGGCGGGGACCGGTGGTATCTGAAGGACCAGGGCGGCGGGCGCGGGGACCTAGACCTGGTGCTGAACGGGAACATGCGGTACCGGGTGATCATCTTCGATGCCGGGGACGGCTATGCCTACTCCGACGTGGAGACGCCGGAGAGAAGCGTGAAGCGGATGTTCGAGGAGTATCCCTTCCTGGGGATAGTCCGGATGGAGAACGACTGCACCTGGGGCGGGAACGTGAACAATGTGTTCCAGGTGGGGATTTCGGGCAGCGCCGCCAAGAGCCTGACGGCGGCCAACCGGGCGGGGACCTGGGCTCTGGAGCCCTTCAAGGGGTATCAGATCAGCGGCACGAGCTGGGGGTTCATGAACATCTCGGCCAGCGCCAGCGGGGTGACCGTTCTGGAGAGCTACAGCGACGGGACCCCGGCGATCACTCTGGCAAAGTATGGCAGCGGGGCGCGGGCGGTCTACTTCGGGTTCAAGGACTGGGGCTATCCGGTCCACGCTTCGATGCTGGTGCGGCTGATCCAGGAGTACTCGGGGATGCCCTACGTGAAACCGTACTACTCCCTGGAGATCGATGACTGCGGCGTCCCGGAGACGGCCATCGAGGACTACGTCAGCCTGATCAACTGGACCAAGGCCAATCTGGGCGGGTATCCCACCCTGGCCTTCATGGAGGACCAGTTGGATCCCAAGCCGCCGGCAGGCATAATGGTCTACGATCAGGATCCCCCCCAGTACAACGACAATGGGCAGTACAATGCCGACAGCGAAGAGCTGATGGACATTCTGAGGCCATACCAGGACTACATCGTGGCGTCGCACGGCTATCAGCACGACAGGGACTGGTGGCGCTGGGCGGGGTCTTGCCTTCCAGTCGATCCCTTCGGCGATGCCGATGGCGATGGCACGAAGAACTGGCTGGACTGGGACATGGACGGCGACGGGGTGACCAATACCGCGGACCCGGACCTGGAGATGTACAGCGTGGGGGCTTTCATGGAGCCGGACATGGCGGTGCAGGAATCCTGGCTGAAGAGGATGAGGGAGGTCCTCGACCTCTACGGCTACTCCGACACCCAGGTGCTCATCGCCACCAAGTTCCAGTATCTGGACGGGTACACAAACGGCCTGGCCAGCAAGTACGGGTTCACGGTGATCTCGGCCAAGCCGGAGACGGAGCACCACACCATGACCCTGGGCTGGGTGAACGGCACCTACGTTCCGGGCCGGGTTTCCCCGGCCGACATCGGCTACAACACCGACGTGGCTCTGAGCAGCGCTCAGCAGGTCCTCTTCTCGAGGAACTTCATGGGCTACGCCGGCAGCTACCCGGTGTGTCTGGTGACCAACCACCTGTGGCAGTTCGACCGGGGCGATACCCCGGGGTACCAGCTCCGGGATTCCTATCTTTCCGCCCTCAGCGTGATGAAGACGGCAGGCTTCGACCTGGTCTCCACCCAGACGGCGGCCAACAAGAGCATCGGCTGGCTGTGGACCAGGATGAACTCTATCGAGGACAAATCAGGGAACATCGCCCTGACCCTGGATTCGTCGCCGTTCGGGGACGGCGAGGCCAGGCACGAGCTGGACATAGTCATGCCCTTCCCCATCGGAGAGGTCAGGGTGGGTGACGACTACTGGATCTGTGTGGACGGACAGACCCTCCGCTACGGGAAGCAGAGCAACTCCATGGAGACGCTGCAGGTGCTCAAGGGGAGCTACAACCCGGACCTGCCGCGGATCACCTCGGTGTCCACCCCGGCCACGAACGTGCTGGACGCCACCTACGACCCGGCCACCGGAAGGATATCGCTGATGCTGGACGGGACGTTCAGCACACGGGTGGCGGTGAGCCGCTTCAGCCGGCCCTTCTCCCGGGGGGTGACCACTATCGACGCGCAAGGCAACGCGGCACTGCTGATCGATCTGGCTGGGGTGACGTCCACGGAGTCGGTGAACATGAGCGTCGCCCCTTCGTCGGGCTCCGTGGAGATCGCCATCGGCGCCTGGAACAGCTCGGGCGACCGCTACCGGAAATGGACGGAGTCGGCCAGCGCATCAAGCGTGACCACGGCGCACGTGGTGGGCGACCTCTCCCCGGGCAAGTCCTATGCCGTGTGGTACACCAGGGACGGCGGGCACAGAACGCGGCTGGAGACCCTGCAGGCCGACGGCTCCGGCCGGATCGGCTTCACCTACGACAGGGGGTACTCCACGGTGGTCTTCGAGGTGCAGGAGGCCGGCCAATAGGGCCCGGCGCTGAGGCAGGGCTTCAGCAGATCAGGGACGGGCCGTCGCCCGTACCGCGTTCCTCAAGATAGAGCCGCTTGGCCTGCTCCACGGTGCGGCCGTTGAGGGCCACCACATGAACCCCGTCCCGGCTGACCAGGCAGGGAACCTCTCTGAACAATCCGCCGCCAATGGGCATGACCCCGCTGCGGACAAACCACTGGATAGCTTCGGACTTCACCTGCAGCCTCCTCTTCCCATCACTGCCGAGAAACTATTAGTATTGTACGAAGTATCTTGGCGGCGTGTCAAACGGGGGTGCGTGCACCCCCACCGCCTCTGGATGCCGCATCGAGTGCGGCATGACATCAGAGAGGGTAGTCCTTCCGAAGAAGGACACTACGGCACGGCCAGCGGACCGAGGCGCATTGGCCACGGGGCCCCTATGCCTTGCGGACGGGGAAGGCCACCTCGGTGAGCAGGTCCTCGGGCTTGGTGGTTCCGGGGTCGCTGAGGTAGATCTCGATTCCCGGGCCGGCTATCTGGTACCCGTTGGCGGCGACCCACTGGCCCAGTGCCCCCCAGGTGGCTCCAATACCCTCGAAGGACCCCTTGTGCATGGTGGCGGCCAACTGCGCGGCCTCAACCCGCTTGACGCCCAGTCCGCCGGCGTCGGGACCGGCAGCAGGGACGTTGCCGGCCACGGGGCAGCGCAACTCCCAGAGGAGCTGTTCCTCAGGCACCTCGCCGGGCGCGTTGAAGTAGGCGCCCGACGGCGGTCCGGCGGGCACCAGTCCTTTCTGGCCCAGCCAGCCAAACAGCGTGCCGAAGGCCTGCTGAATCCCGGTGTACGGTCCCTTCTTGCTGATGTAGGCCACCATCTGCGGCTGGAGATCCCTGATGGCGACGTCGATGTGAGATGACATGGCTCCTCCTTTCAACTATGGTCACTACACCCCGCCCCATGGATCCCGCATCAAGTGCGGGATGACGTTGAGAGCACAGGGCCGGATGATCTGCTCAGAAGGGCACAGGCTATCAGTCTTCGTCGGACTCGACGTCCACGGACGGCAGAAAGATGTGGTCCTCGCTTCGCTTCCGGGTCCGGGCAGGCAGGTCCTTGATGATCTGGAACAGCCGGGAGAGGACCTCCCGGCCCTGCTCATCGGCCACCGGGACGACGAGGCCGCTGACCCCCGCATCCCAGATGAGGCGCATCTCCTTGTCGGATAACTCCCGGCCGGGGGCCACCAGGAGGGGCTTGTCCACCAGGCCGGCCAGCCACCCGCAGCGCAGGATGTCGGCAATGGTGAGGTCGCCCCCGCCCTGCCCCAGGTACATGAGCACCGCATCGACGGGCAGATCGCCGACGGCCCCGAGGAGGAACCTGTCGCCCGACAGGTCCACCTTGAGGATGCTGCCCAGGTCCTCCTGGAGCAGTCCGGCGGCCTGTGACGACTCCAGAGCGATGAAGTCGGCGCCGGACTCGACGATCTTCTCCAAATCGGGCGACGCCCCGTGGCCCAGCCACACCCCCCAGGGGGTCTGACCCAGGACAGCGGTGATCTCCTGAAGCGCGCCTTCGCCGGCCAGATCACCTCCGTGAATCAGGACGGCGTCGATCTCGGCCAGATTCAGTCCACCGGCCAGACGCCTCCCTCCCGGGGGCAGGGAGGCCACGAGGGCCATCTGGCGGTTGGGCTGGGCCGCGCCCTTCTTGAATCCCATCGGGGGAGGGGCACACTCACACACCTGGCGGAGTCTCTTCATCAGCTTGCTCATTGACCTGTCTCCTGTAGCATGTTCAGCGGATGGGAAGCCATTATAGCACGCCGCGAAGGGCCAGGCATGAGAAGAAGGGGCTGGATGCATCCAGCCCCTTCTTCGGCGGGGGCACAGCTTGCCGATTCGTGTCTATGTGAGTACCCGGGGGTACGAGCATGCTCGAGGTGGGGCCTAGCTGCTCAACTCCGAGGGATATCCTAGACTTCGTTCTTGACTATCTTGTCTTTGAGGGTCTGCCACTGCTCCATGGTGAGAACACACAGATTCCCATCCTCACCAATCTCCACCTGCGTTTCACCGATCTTGAGCACCGGGCAGCAACTGCCTGAGCTACACAGAGTGACGATCTTCATGGTTCGACTTTCCTCCTTCAGCTTTCGATTCTGACTCGCCGGGTTCCCGCCCCACCTGGATATGGGCAATATGATAGCAGATTCCGCTAGATGGGCTGTATGTGACTTTGGTCGCCTGTGGCGTGCAGGGCGGCGATGTATCCGAAGACCATGGAGGGGCCCATGGTGGATCTGGCATCAATTGTGGAGTGGAGCCGGCGAAGGCCCGGGGGTCTAGCCGGTGCTCTGGACGTACCTGGTAACCACATTGAGCAACTCGTCGAGGCTGAAGGGTTTGGTGATGTATCCGTCAGCGCCCATCTCTTCGCTGAGCTTGATGTTCAGCTGGTGGTCGATGCCGGTGACCATGATCACGGGGATGCATTTGGTGTCGGGATCGGACTTGATGGCGGCGCAGGCCGAGTAGCCATCCTTCTCGGGCATCATGATGTCCATCAGGACGAGGTCGGGCTTGTGCAGCCGGGCCAGGCTGACGGCCTGGTTTCCGTTCGCCGCCTCCAGGACCAGGTAGTCCTTGCCCAGCATCCGAGTCACCATGAGGCGGATATCAGGCTCATCATCGGCTACAAGTATCCTGGCGTGGCTCATCTGCCCCCTCCAGCCCTAATTCATCTCGGCCCAGTTCGGCCCCACCTTGACATCCACCTTCAGCGGGACGGCCAGGGCAGCCGCCTGGGACATCTTCTCCTCCACCAGCCGGCGGGCCCGCTCCACCTCTCCCTGCGGCGCTTCGAGGAGAAGCTCGTCGTGCACCTGGAGGATCATCCTACACATCATACCATCCCTGTCCAAGGCCCTCTGAAGGTCGACCATGGCCACCTTGATGATGTCGGCCGCCGTCCCCTGAACGGGCATGTTGATGGCCATCCGCTCGGCGGCCTCCCGGAGCTGCCTGTTGGGGGAGTGCATCTCGGGGATGTACCGCCTCCGTCCCAGCAGGGTCTCCACATAGCCCCTGTCCCGGGCCTGCCTCTTGGTGGCCTCGATGTAGTCCTTCACCCGGGGGTACCTCTGGAAATACGAGGCAATGAACTTCGAGGCCTGCTCCCGGGAGAGCTCGGTGGCCTGCTCCAGTCCGTAGTCGCTCATGCCATAGGCCACCCCGAAGTTGACCACCTTGGCGATGCGGCGCATGTCGGAGGTGACCTCGGCCAGGGACACCCCGAACACCTCGGCGGCCGTGGCGGCATGGATGTCCTTGTCCTCCTGGAAGGCGGTGAGCAGGCCGGCGTCCCGGGAGAGGTGGGCCAGGACCCGAAGCTCTATCTGGGAGTAGTCCGCGCTGACCAGGAGGCAACCGGGGGCGGCGACGAAGGCCCGCCTCACCTGATTGCCCAGCTCGCCCCGGATAGGGATGTTCTGCAGGTTGGGATCGCTGGAGGAGAGCCGTCCCGTGGCGGCCACCGTCTGGTTGAAGCTGGTGTGCACCCGTCCTGTGCGGCGGTCCACCAGGACGGGCAGGGCATCGATGTAAGTGGACTTGAGCTTGGCCAACTGGCGGTACTCCAGGACCAGCTTGACAATGGGGACGCTCCCGGCCAGGCCCTCCAGAACGGAGGCCTCCGTGGAGTAGCCGGTCTTGGTCTTCCTGCCTCCGGGCAGCTTCAGCTCGCTGAACAGGACGGTGCCCAGCTGCTGCGGGGAGTTGATGTTGAAAGGATGTCCGGCGAAGCCGTAGATCAAGCGCTCCAGCTCCAGGAGTTGTCTTCCCAGATTCTGGGACATGGCCCTGAAGTGGTCGACGTCCAGGGCCACCCCGTTCCGCTCCATCCGGGCCAGAACGGGGACCAAAGGCATCTCCACCTCGGTGAACAACTTGAGTAGTCCCTGCCCGGCCATGGCCTCCTTCAGCAGCGGCTGGAGCCGGCCCACGGCCGCCGCTTCGGCACAGGCAACTCCGGGAAGTCCGGGGAGGTCCTCCCCGGCGGCCAGTCCCCGCTTGGGGGCGATCAGCTCCGCCGAAGACGCCAGCTCGACTCCCAGTCGGCTCATGGCCAGCGTCCTGAGGTCCAGCGCCTTCTCCCCCAGGAGATAGGCCGCGATCATGGTGTCGAAGTCCAGGCTGACCGGCCCGATGCCGTGGTCGAGGAGGCAGGTGATGACCTCCTTGGTGTCGTGGGCCCATCTGGCGGGCTGAGCCGCCGAGAGCAGAGGGCGGAGCAGGCCCAGGGCCTGCTCCGGGTCCAGTCCCCGCGACCACATGGACGGTCCACGGCGCAACGGCACGTAGCAAGTCCTGCCTTGGGGAACCCAGAGCGCCAGGCCGATGAGCTCCGTCTGACCGCGGCCCGCGCGCTGGACCACGGGATGGATGACCAAGGCGGTGCTGCCGGCCAGGGCCTCGACCACCTGATGAAGATCGGGGGCCGCTTCCACAAGCTGATACTCCGGGCCGCCCTGGGGAGGGTCAGGCGCGGCGGCGGGTTGCCCGTTCCCCAGCTCAGGCAGGCGGTCCAGCACCCGGAAGAACTCCAGCTCCCGAAGGAGCTGCAGCAACCGGGGGCGGTCGTAGCCGCCCACCGTGCAGCGGGCGGGGTCGAAGTCCACCGGCACGTCGGTGATGATGGTGGCCAGCCGTTTGCCCTGTCTGGCCTGGGTTTCGCCGGCCCGGAGGGTCTCGCGGAGCTTGGGCGGGGCGACATCATCGAGGCGCTGGTAGACCGCTTCAACGGTGCCGAACTCCTGGATCAGCCGGGCGGCGGTCTTGTCGCCCACACCGGGGACCCCGGGGATGTTGTCCGAGGGATCGCCCTTGAGTCCCTTCAAATCGGCCACCTGCCCCGGGGAAACGCCGTACTTGGCGTTGACCGCGGCAACATCGTAGAGGCTGGACTCGGCGAAGCCCCTCTGGGGGAGGAGGACCTTCACCCTGGGTGAAACGAGCTGCAGCTCATCGTTGTCACCGGTGACGATGATGGTGTCCATGTCCTGAGCCGAGGCTCGACGGGCGATGGTGCCCAGGACGTCATCAGCCTCATAGCCATCCACCTCGAAGGCCGGCATCTTGAAGGCGTCGACCACCTCCCGGACCCGGCCAAACTGCCGGACGAGCTCGTCAGGGGCCTTGGGCCGCTGGGCCTTGTATTCATCGAACTCCAGGTGGCGGAAGGTGGGGGTGGGCCGGTCAAAGGCGATGGCCCAGTGGGTGGGCTTGAGGTCGTGAATGACCTTGAGCAGCATGAGGACGAAGCCGTACACCGCTCCGGTCGGCTCACCCGTCTTGCTCACCGAAAGGGGGGGCAGGGCATGGAAGGCGCGGTGGACCAGGGCATGACCATCGAAGAGAACAAGAAGAGGCCTGTCCACATTGCGCTCCCAGGGTGACGCCGTATTCTACACCATCGGTGCGGCGGCCCACAACGTGCGGGCGGGCATCCCACGCGTTCGGCCATTTGACCGCCAATAGCCCTTTCGGTAAACTCTATGGCCAGTGTCTCAGGCCAGTTGTCGATCTCGCCCCGGGGGACCGCTGCAGACGGCCCCCTTAGTTTGTGGCCGGATCAAGGAGGGTTGCTGATGGATTACATGTTCATCGCCCCGATCGCCGGGGCGCTGGGACTGGGCTTCGCCCTGTTCTCAGTATTCTACGTGCTCAAGCAGAGTGAGGGCACGGACAGGATGAAGGAGATCTCGGCGGCCATCAAGGAGGGCGCCCAGGCCTTCCTGCGACGGGAATACCAGATCCTGGCGGTATTCGTAGTGGCACTGACCATCATCCTGTCGGTCATCCCCGCCCTGGGATGGGAGGTAGGCCTTTCCTTCGCCTTCGGCGCCGTCTGCTCCATGGGAGCGGGGTACGCCGGGATGAGCATGGCGGTAAGGTCGAACGCCCGTACGGCCGCCGCGGCTCAAACGAGCCTCAACCAGGGCCTGAGGGTGTCCTTCAGGGCTGGCGCAGTGATGGGCATGACCGTGGTGGGCGTTGGGATCATCGGCCTGGCCATCCTGTACTTCGCCTTCCACAGCAATGCAGACTTCCTGGAGATCATCCCTGCCTACGGGTTCGGTGCCTCCGGCGTGGCCCTGTTCAGCAGGGTGGGCGGCGGCATCTACACCAAGGCGGCGGACACCGGGGCTGACCTGGTGGGCAAAGTGGAAAAGGGCATCCCCGAAGACGACCCCCGCAACGCGGCGGTGATCGCCGACTTCGTGGGTGACAACGTTGGAGACGTGGCCGGCATGGGGGCCGACCTCTTTGAGTCATACGTGGAGTCGATCATCGCCGTCATGGCCCTGTCCATGGTGGCCGTTCCGGTTCTGGCCGCAGACAAGGAGACGGCCTGGCTGCTGCCCATGATGGTGGCAGCGGGCGGCCTGGTGGCCTCGATTATCGGCGCCTTCATGGTCAGGGTGGGCGAGACCCCGAAGATGGAGGCATTGCTGGGGGCGCTGAGGCGGGGAGTCTTCGGTGCCTCGATCCTGACAGCCATCTTCGCTTTCCTAGTCATCTGGTTCCTGGGCGAGGAGATCGACCTCTACTGGGCGGTGCTGGCCGGTCTGGTGGCCGGAGTGCTCATCGGCGAAAGCACCAACTACTTCACCTCGTTCGCCTACAAGCCCACCAAGGCCCTGTCCAAGTCATCCACATCGGGGGCAGGGGCGAACATAGTCAACGGCTTCGCCCATGGACTGCTGAGCATCACCCCTCCCTTCATCTTCGTGGTGGTGGCCCTGGTGGTCGCGGACCACTTCGCCGGATTCTACGGCGTGGCGCTGTCGGGCATCGGCATGCTGTCCACGCTGGGCATCACCCTGGCCACCGACGCCTACGGCCCGGTGGCCGATAACTCCGGGGGCATCGTAGAGATGTCCCACCTGCCCAAGGAGATCAGGGAGAGGACCGATGCTCTGGACTCCCTGGGGAACACTACCGCAGCCACGGGCAAGGGCTTCGCCATCGGATCGGCGGCCCTGACCGCCCTGGCCTTGCTGCTCTCATACGCCGTGGCAACCGACATAGTCCAGGTAAGCGAGTTCACCAGTGGAGTCACTTTCGACCCCGAGTTCATCGAGGAACTGAGCCTCCTCAGCGCTCCCATGATAGCCGGGCTCTTCCTGGGCATCATGCTGCCGGGCATCTTCTGCGCCCTGGCCCTGACGGCGGTGGGCAAGACCACGGGGCTGATCGTGGATGAGGTGAGGCGGCAGTTCCGGGAGATCAAGGGGATCATGGACGGCACGGGCAAGCCGGAATACGGGAAGTGCGTGGACATCTGCACCAGGGCAGCGCTGCGCCAGATGATCCTGCCGGCCATGCTGGCTGTGGCAGCACCTCTGCTTGTGGGGCTAGTCCTGGGCAAGTTCGCCCTGCTGGGCTTCCTGATGGGTGCCACCGCCAGCGGCTTCCTGCTGGCCGTGGCCATGGCCAACGCCGGCGGCGCCTGGGACAACGCCAAGAAGTACATCGAGTCGGGAGAGCATGGCGGCAAGGGCTCCGACGCTCACAAGGCGGCGGTGGTGGGCGACACGGTGGGCGACCCGATGAAGGACACGGCCGGGCCATCACTGAACATCATGATCAAGCTGATGGCGGTGATCTCGCTGGTCTTCGCGCCGGTGATCATCAACTGGGAGGGGTACTTCTAGATCAAGGCTGCGGATACCGATCAAGTCAGTAAGCGCGGGGCATGCCCCGCGCTACTCTTTTTGAGGACTTGCGGACAGCAGAGGGAAACGGCCTGACTAGTAGAGGCCGAGCACGAAGGGGTTGTGCTTGCGCTCGAAGCCAATGGTGGTCTCCGACATATGGCCGCAGAGCACCCTGGTCTCATCGGGGAGGGTCATCAGCTTCTTGTGGATGTTGCCCATCAGTTGGTCATAGTCGCCGCCGGGGAAGTCCGTCCGGCCGATGCTCAGGTTGAACAGGGTATCCCCGCAGAACAGAAGGCCGTGGCCATAGAGGCACATCCCTTCGGGGCTGTGGCCGGGGGTGTGGATCACCCCGAAGCGCAGCTCGCCGACCTCGACGGTGTCCCCTTCACGCAGCAGCCTGTCAGGCTGAGGCGGAGCGCGGAAGGAGCCGCCCATCATGGAGGCAACCATCCGGTTGACGGCCTGGCCACCCTTCTTGGAGCCTGCCGATTCGTGGGCCGCGAACTGGGCCCCAGTGGCCTCCTTGACCTTGGCCACGGCACCGATGTGGTCCAAGTGCAGATGGGTGGCCACAATGATCCTGGCAGTCAGGCCGAGGTCCTGAACAGTCTCCAGAATCCGTCCCGCCTCACCACCGGGGTCAATAATCATCCCGTCGAGGGTCTTCTCCGAGCCCACGATGTAGCAGTTGGACATATACATGCCAACTTCCAGTCCCCTGAGAATCATGGCCATAATTCTTCCGCATCGCCGCACCCAGTGTCAAGCTTTGACACTGCAGCACAAAGCTGATACCTTAACTGCAACGAATTGAAGGGAGACGCGCAGGGAGTGAAGCAGGGAAACGGCGTTGACATGGAGACCATCGTCTCGCTGTGCAAGAGGCGGGGTTTCATCTTTCAGTCCAGCGAGATCTACGGCGGACTGGGCAGCTGCTGGGACTACGGGCCACTGGGCGTGGAGCTCAAGCGCAACGTCAAGGAGGCCTGGTGGAAGGCCATGGTCCACGAGAGAGACGACGTGGTGGGCCTCGATTCCGCCATCCTGATGCACCCCCAGGTGTGGGTGGCCAGCGGACACGTCCAGCAGTTCGCCGACCCGCTGGTGGAATGCAAGTCCTGCAACTCCCGCTTCCGGGCCGATCAGGTGCCTGGCAACAAGTGCCCCCAGTGCGGGGGCGTCCTCGGCGAGCCCCGGATGTTCAACCTGATGTTCAAGACCTTCATGGGCCCGGTGGAGGATCAGGCGGCAGTGGTCTACCTCCGCCCGGAGACGGCCCAGGGGATCTTCGTCAACTTCCAGAATGCCCTGGGTTCGTCACGGAAGAAGCTCCCCTTCGGCATCGCCCAGATAGGCAAGTCCTTCCGCAACGAGATCACCACGGGGAACTTCATCTTCAGAAGCCGCGAGTTCGAGCAGATGGAGATGGAGTACTTCGTCAAGCCCGGCACCGACGGCAAGTGGTTCGAGTACTGGCTGGAACAGCGGTTCAACTGGTACACCAGGCTGGGCATCAAGAAGGAGCACCTCCACCTGCGCCAGCACGGGAAGGAGGAACTGGCCCACTACGCCATCGGCTGCTACGACGTGGAGTATCTCTTCCCCATGGGCTGGTCGGAGCTGGAGGGCATCGCCAACCGGGGCAGCTTCGACCTGGAGCAGCACGCCAAGCACAGCGGCAAGGATTTGAGCTACTTCGACGACGAGAGCGGGCAGCGCTTCCTGCCCTACATCATCGAGCCCTCTGCCGGAGTGGACCGCTCGGTGCTGGCCTTCCTCCTCGACGCCTACGCCGAGGAAACGGTGGAGAAGGAGAAGCGGGTGGTGCTGAGGCTGCACCCCGACCTGGCGCCGATCAAGGCTGCCGTGCTGCCCCTGAGCCGCAACGAGAAGTTGGTGCCCATGGCCACGGAGGTCAACGCCCGCCTGCGGCGGTGCATGATCACCCAGTACGATGACTCGCAGAGCATCGGCAGGCGCTACCGCCGCCAGGATGAGATCGGCACTCCTTACTGCGTGACCATCGACTTCCAGTCGCTGGAAGACCACCAGGTGACGATCAGGGACAGGGACTCCCTGAAGCAGATCCGGGTGCCGGCGGAATCAGTGGCGACAACCCTGAGCGCCAAGCTGGCCGGCGAGCCGTTCGAGGTGCTGCCGCCCGGCGGCACGCCCTGGCTGGGGCCCAGCGGCGGCTAGGCTTCCTCAACCTCAGACGATGTCCATGGAGGGGTAGCCGCCATGCGCCTTCGCCCGCTGATAGACCATCCAGGCCGTGGCCACATCCTCGATGGCCAGTCCGGTGGAATCGAAGATGGTGATCTCCCGGTCATCACTGCGGCCGGGCTTGGCCCCGGCGATGATCTCGCCCAGGGTAGCCCAGACCTGCTCCTTGCTGAAGAGACCGCGACACAGGGGAACATTGATCTCACCGGCATGGCAGGCCTGAGTGAGATCGTCGACCACCACCCGCGCTGAGAGCAACAGCGATGGCTCCAACTCCTGCTTGCCGGGCGCATCGGCGCCAACGGCGTTGATGTGGGTCCCCGGCCTGATCCAGGCCGCCTTCACCACGGGCACGGTGGACGGGGTCAGCGTGCAGACGATGTCCGAAGCAGCCGCCTGCTCAGCGGAGCAGGCCTCGGCACAGAGCTGGGGGAAGGACCTGACCAGGGATTCGGCAGCCTGGAGGTGAACGTCGTGGATCCTGACCCTCTCCAAGGCGAAGACTAGGGCATGGGACTGGAGGTGCATCCTGGCCTGGCGTCCCGCGCCGATCAACCCCAGAGTACGCGACTCCGGGCGGGCCAGGTGCCGGGAGGCGTTGGCAGAGGTGGCCGCCGTGCGGTAAGCGGTGATTTCCGTGGCATCCATGATGGCCAGGGGATAGGCGGTGTCCGGATCGCTGAGGATGAGGACGCCCATGATGCTGGGCAGTCCCCGCTCATGGTTGGAGAGATGGACGTTGACCCATTTCACGCCCGCGGCATGGGGCACGGCGGCGGGCATGGCCCGGAAGTCGCCCCTGGGGACGCGGAGGTAGACCTTGGCCGGCATCTGGGCACACCCGGCAGCGTAGTCGCGAAAGGCCTGCTCCACCACCCGCATGACCTCCCCCATGTCCAGCAGTCCCGCGACTTCCTTCCGGCCGAGTAGGAGAGTGCTCATTGCCAACGGGTCCAATGTTCGAGTGTACGCCCGGGGCCGCCGCGTGGCAAGTACGACGGGGTGGGTTTGCATCACCCGTCTTGGTCCCCGCACCACCCCTGGATCCCGCATCAAGTGCGGGATGACACGCTTGAGCGGAGTGGATGCTGGATCAAGTGAGGGATGATCCTTCCGCGGAAGGACCTGATGGCGCCACGGCCCCCGGAGTCGCATATGGGGGCCGTTTGACTAGGTGCGAAACGCTATGCTACCTTGCAGAATAGTGCGCATACGGCAGGTGTCGAGGAAGGGCAGGCCGTGCCAGCAGGGGTTCCCGGGCCGGTTGCACAACGGAGGTCCTCTTGAGAGAACCTGAGACAGGGCATACCTCCTCCAGATCCACCAGACCGACTAGGGCAGCCGGAAGGCCCAGCGCGGCGTCGCGGTCGACCCGGGGCAAGTCCGGGAACATTGCCGGTGCAAGAGGAGCCGCAGACCCCCAGGCGGAGATGTACCGTCTGCTGGTGGAGACGGCCAGCCGCGCCGGGGAAGGCGTGGCTCTCCTTCAGGACGTCGACGACAGAGTGGGAGTGATTGTCGCGGCCAGCAAGGAGATTGAGCGCATCCTGGGATGCAGGAAGGGCGAGTTGGTGGGCACAACCTTCGCCAGTTTCGTCCATTCCAGCGACTTGCCTGCCATGGTGAATAGATATCGCCAAAGGCAGAAGGGGAGGAGTGTCGCCGCTCGCCAGGAGATCCAACTCCTCAGGTGTGACGGCTGCGAGGTGCACGTGGAGATCCGCTCGACCATGACGGAATACAACGGCAAACCGGCCACGCTGGTCTTCGCCAGAGACATCTCACACCACAAGGAGATCGAGAGGAGAGTCCTGGAATCGGAGGACAAGTACCGCCACCTGGTGGAGAATATCGATGCGGTGGTCTACTCCGTCGACGCTGCCGGCGTGACCACCTACATCAGCCCCACCTTTGAGTCGATCTTCCGGCACAGCGAATCAGAACTGGTGGGCAAGCCCTTCGCAGACTTCATACACCCTGAAGATCTGCCCGGCTCGATGGAGAAGTTCGGCAAAGCCATGTCGGGCCGGCTCGACGAGCCATGGGAATGCCGCATGGTCATGCCCGGCTCCGGCGAGGCGTTCTGGGTACAGGGGTTCAACAGGCCCGTCTACGTCGGCAACGCCATAGTGGGGATGCAGGGGGTACTGGTGGACATCACGAACCGCAAGAAGGCCGACGAGGAGACGAGAAGGGCGGAGGAAAGGTACCGCACCCTGGTGGAGTCCTCCCCCGACGGGATCCTGACGGTCGCTTCCACCGGGCACATCATCGACTGCAACAACGGAGCCTGCAGCCTGCTGGGCTATCCCGTCGAACGCCTCCGCGGCGCCGACATGCGGGACATGGTCACCGGCAAGACCATGGAAATACAGTCGTCGGTCAGAGCCGACCTTGATGCGACCGGGGTTGCCGAGGCGGAGGTGGAGTTGGTCAGGTTCGACGGCCGGAAGATCCCCGTCTGGGCCAAGATCGTGGAACTCAAGGACAGCGGCCAGGGCAGCTTCCAGCTTATGGTCTACCTACGCGACATCGAGCGACGAAAGAAGATGGATGAACTGAAGGATGAGTTCATCGGCCTGGTCTCCCACGAGCTGCGCAGTCCCCTGACTGTGATCATGGGGGCCCTGAAGACGGCCCTGGCCGACGGAGCACATCTCTCGAAGGAGGAGATGCGGCAACTCCTGGAGGACGCCTCTTTCGAGACCGATTCCCTGTCTCATCTGCTGGAGAACCTGCTGGAGCTGTCCAGGGTCCGGGCCGACCGCTTGTCGCTCTACGTCACACCGGTGAACCTCCAGGCGGTTGTTCAGAAAGCGGTGGACCAGGTGAGGCGCCAGTCCTCGCGGCACCGGTTCGTGGTGGACCTGCCCGGGGAGTTGCCACCGATCCACGCCGATGAACTGAGATTGGGGCGCATTCTGTACAACCTCCTGGAGAACGGGGTGAACTACTCGCCTGACGGCGGCGACATACGGGTCTTCGCTGAAGGAGACGGGCAGATGCTGACCATCAGCGTGAGTGATCAGGGAATGGGCATTTCCCCCGAGGATCAGACCCGCCTGTTTCAGCCCTTCGAGAGAGCGGAGGTGACCAAGATCGGCGGCATCGGAGGAGCCGGACTGGGGCTCCTGGTATGCCGGAGGCTGGTGGAGGCCCACGGAGGCAAGATAGGGGTGAAGTCAGAACTGGGCAAGGGGGCCACCTTCTTCTTCACCCTCCCCTTCGACAGCAGGAAGCCGGCAAGGGCACGGCCACGACGCAGAGTGGGCCCCTCCTGACAAGACCATCGCGCCGCGTTCGAGTGTCTGCACCCGGATCGCATAAGGGAAAGCCCCGGGGCAGGTCACAGGAGGTGAACGATGTCTCCAATAGATGAATTGGCATTCACGGACGCCACCGCCCAAGCGGAGCTGGTGCGGCGCCGGGAAGTGAACCCCCGGGAACTGGTGGACGCAGCCATTGAGCGCATCCAGAGGCTGAACCCGGTGCTCAATGCAGTGGTCACGCCGATGTATGAACAGGCACGCGAAACAGCTTCAAGACAGCTGCCCCGGGGACCCTTCACCGGCGTGCCCTTCCTGCTCAAGGACCTCCTCTCGTCCTACGCCGGAGTGCGAACCACGGCGGGCTCGGCCTTCCTGCGGGACTACGTGCCCGACCACGACAGCGAGCTGGTCCACCGTCAGAAGCTGGCAGGGCTGGTCACCCTGGGCCGGACCAGCACGTCGGAGTTCGGCATCATCACCAGCGCCGAGCCTCGCCTCTTCGGCCCCTGCCGCAATCCATGGGATACCACGAGATCGAGCGGCGGCTCCAGCGGGGGCTCCGCGGCCGCCGTGGCCTCCGGCATGGTGCCCATGGCTCACGGAGGGGACGGCGGCGGGTCTCTGCGCATCCCCGCCTCCTGCTGCGGGGTGTTCGCCATGAAGCCCACCCGGGCCCGCAATCCCATGGGACCCGACTACGGCGACATATATGGAGGCCTGGTGGTGGAGCACGCCATCACCCGCTCGGTACGGGACAGCGCGGCGCTCCTGGACGCCACCGCCGGCCCCGACGCCGGCGACCCATACTGTGCACCGCCGCCTGTCCGCTCTTTCGCCAAAGAGCTGGGCGCCGATCCCGGACGGCTGCGCATCGCCTTCACCAGCGCCGCTCCCACCGGAGTGCCGGTCCACGCCGACTGCGTGTCTGCCGTCCGCGATGCGGCCCGGCTGTGCGCCGATCTGGGGCACGACGTGGAGGAAGCTACCATATCAGTCGAGGCCCAAGGGACAGCTGATTCCTTCGTCACCGCGTTCTCGGCGGGGCTGGCCTGGAACATCGACCACATGGCCAGGGAGACCGGGCGCAGGCCGACGCCGGACCAGTTCGAGCCGCTGACCTGGGCTTTCTACCAGATGGGATGCCTGCACAGCGCATCATCGTACCTCGCGGCAGTGGCCGACCTGCAGAGAATTGCACGGGTTATCGGGCGCTTCATGGAGCGGTACGACGTCTGGCTGACGCCCACCATCGCCGAGCCCCCGGTGCCGTTGGGCACCTTCGACTCCCCTGCGGAGAATCCCCTTCAGGGGGTGCTGCGCATGGCGGAGTACATTCCCTTCACTCCGATCTGCAACTTCACCGGACAGCCGGCCATGTCCGTGCCCCTGTTCTGGAACAACGATGGCCTGCCGGTGGGAACGCATTTCGCGGGGCGCTTCGGGGACGAGGCAACCCTGTTCCGCCTGGCGGCGCAACTGGAGCAGGCGCGGCCCTGGGCGGACAGGCGTCCGCCGGTCAGGGCCTGAGCGGCGTGACGAAGGCTCAGTCGCGGGGAGCCAGGTTCAGAAGCTGAAGAAGCCTCAGGTTGTTCCTGGCAATCATGGTCGTGGTGGCCCGCAGGATGGACTCCATGACCAGAGGCAGAGCCACCACCACCTGGTCAGGGGCCTCAAGGGCGAACTGGGTCCACTCGGCGGATACCTTCCCCTCCACCTCGGTCTCACCATGCAGGTAGGCCTGCGCCTGGGATACTATGAGGCTGCTCGATTCCTCCACAAGCCTGCGCATCTCCGCGGCCAGGGTCTCGGCATCCACCAGGGGTCGTATTCTGGCATCCATAGGCGGTCTCCTTTCTGGACGAAAGGTACTCGGACAGGCGATTCCTGTCAACAGGGCCGGCGGCACGAGAGGCAGCCGGTCCTGTGAGACAGCCGAAGGTACGCTTTGACCTGCTATTATCCATGTGATAGGCTGTCCCCGGAGCGGGACTGAGCAAGGCGGACACGCCCCTCAAGCGGCTGGACACTTCCGTCAGGGAATCCGAGGAGGAGAGAATGCACCACGAACTGGCCAAGGGACTCTACGACATCTATCCGCTGGAGCACAAGAACGACTTCTTCCCGGCGTTCCTCTACATGAAGTACATCGAGAACTTCATCTGGCACGCCTTCCAAGCATCGGGCCTGCCGGTCAAGGAGCCGCGCCAGAAGGTGTCCGAGGAAACGGATGCCATGCTGAAGTTCTACGTGCAGCAGATAGCGGATTCCTCGGCCACCACCGAGACGAACATCTACCACGGCAAGGTGGTCAAGCTGCAGGATGCCATCAAGCTGGTGACCCAAAAGAAGGACCTGCACCTGGTCCCTTCGGAGAAGGTCATGCCCTACAAGCTGGCCAGGGAGGTGATCCTGAAGGCCAACAGCCCGGTGGCGGTGGGCACCTGTGTGTGCCGCTCCCTCTCTGAGACCCCGTGTATGCCACCGCCGTATGAGGCGTGCATGTTTGTGGGTGATCCGTTTGCGTCGTTCATCGCGGAGGAGAGCAAGATGTTCCGCAAGGTGTCCCAGGACGAGGCGGTGAAGATCCTGGAGGATGTCCACAAGAAGGGCTTCGTTCACACCGCCTACTTCAAGAAGGAGATGGGCAACAGATTCATGGCCATCTGCAACTGCTGCTCCTGCTGCTGCGTGGGAATCAGGATGTGGAACATGCTGGAAGGGATGGTCCCCATCATGGCTTCCTCGGGGTACGTGGCAGAGGTCAGCGACGACTGCAATGGTTGTGCGAGTTGCACCGATGGCACCTGCAAGTTCAATGCCATCAGCATGAGCAAGGACGGCCAGAAGGCCGTGATCAACGAGGCCAAGTGCATGGGCTGCGGCGTCTGCGTGGATGTGTGCCCCATCGAGGCAATCAAGCTGCGGAGGGACCCGTCGAGGGGCGAACCGCTGGATATCGAGGAGCTGCAGAGGCAGCCCCAGGCGGCCTAGAGAAGGCGGCAGGTCAGGACTGCCTCCCCAGTCTCCAGGCCATGGAACAGCAGCCATAGTGACGAGCAGATTCGAGGATCTGGAACGGGCTTTCCACCCCAGGTCCGTGGCCATAGTCGGCGTCCCCCGCAGCGAGGCCAACCATCCTCCGGGCTACACGGGGTTCACCTTCCTCCGCCTGTTGCAGCAGGCCGGCTTCGAGGGACGGATCTACCCGGTGAATCCCAAGGCCGAGGTCATCCAGGGACTGAAGGCCTACCCCGCCGTGAGCGCCATCCCTGAGACCGTGGACCTGGTGATTGTGGCCGTGCCGGTGGCGGCGGTGGCCTCCGTGCTGCGGGACTGCGTCCAGGCGGGCGCGGTGAACATACAGATCGCCACCGCCGGCTTCTCCGAGACGGGTGAGGCACGGGGGGCGGAGGCAGAACGGGAGATACGGGATATCGCCATCCGCGGGGGGCTGCTGGTGGTGGGACCGAACTGCCTGGGCTACCACGTGCCGGCGGCACGTATGCAGATGTATGACAAGATCACCCTGCTTCCAGGGCCGGTGGCCTTCCTTTCCCAGAGCGGCGGCCATGGACAGGGATTCGCTAGGCTGGGCCCGACCATGGGGATCGGCTTCTCCAAGCTGGTCAGCTACGGCAATGCCCTGATGATGGACTGCACGGACTTCCTTGAGTACCTCGCTCAGGATACTGAGACGGACATCATCTGCATGTACCTGGAAGGTGTGAAGGACGGCAGGAAGCTCACCCGCATCGTTGGGGACCTGACACCCAGAAAGCCGGTGATCGTCTGGAAGGGCGGGTTGACTTCCTCCGGAGCCAGGGCAACGGCCACGCACACCAGCTCCATGGCCGGAAACAGGCGGATGTGGGAGACCTTCTTCAAGCAGACAGGGGCCCTGTCCGTCGGTTCGATCGATGAGATGGGCGATCTGTGCATGACCTTCCTCAGGGTGAAGCCATTCGCCGGCACGGGGGTGGCCGTGTTCGGCGGTGGCGGAGGCAACAATGTGGCCACGGCTGACACCTGCGCTGAAGAGGGACTCGATCTGCCCTCTCCCTCGCCCCAGACCACGGCTAGACTGCTGGAGTTCACCACCCTGGTGAACCAGAGCATAGTCAATCCCATGGATGCCGGCAGCCTCTTCGCCAGCACCGCGCTGTTGCGGAAGGCCCTGGATGCCGTATCTGCTGAGCAGCAGGTGGAGTTGATCATCCTCCACATGGGGGCCGACTACGCCAAGTGGCTGTCGGAGCAGGCTCTGGCCGAGTTCAAGGCCTTCATCGTGGACTACAACCGGAGCAGCCCGGCGGGGAAGCCCGTTCTTGTGGCCGTCCAAGAGCAGGAGAGGCCGGCAGAGTCGGCGGAGTTCGTCCAGGACCTGCGCCGGTCCGGCATCGTGACGTACAGCTCGCTGCGCCGCGCCGCCAGGGCGCTGCGCCGGTTCAGCAGCTACCACCGATCCCTGAACCCGCGACCATGATAGAATGTTGACCGGGGACAGAACAACGTGAGAAGGCACCTCTTCTTCGCCATCGTCGCCGCGGTGTTCCTGATCAGCTCCGGCCTGCTGTACCTGGCGCACTATGCCATCTTCCGCGACACGCACCACATCTACATCTACCTCGTCGGCGATCTGGCCTTCCTCCCCCTGGAGGTGTTCCTGGTGGGCCTGGTCATCGACAGGCTCCTGCACCAGCGGGAGAAACAGGCGCTGCTCCGCAAGCTGAACATCGTGGTGGGGGCCTTCTTCAGCGAGGTGGGAAACCACCTGCTGGCCGAACTGGTGAGCTACTCGGAGCGGAGCGCCGAGATCAAGGAGCGCTTCCGGGTGACCACCCGGTGGGGTCCGGGGGAGTTCAAGAGAGCCAGGGTCCTGGCGCATGCCGCCGGGCTGCAATCCAGAGTCGATGCTGCCAGCCTCGATCCGCTGAAGGCCCTCCTGGGAGCCAAGAGGCCTTTCATGCTGGCCCTGATGGAGAATCCCAACTTGCTGGAGCATGAGGGGTTCACCGACATGCTGCTGGCGGTGTTCCACCTCGACGAGGAGCTGGAGGCCCGCCGGTCGCTCGGGGGCCTCCCCGAGAGCGACCTGAAGCACATAGCGGGCGACATCGAACGGGCGTTCAGCCGGCTGATCACCGAGTGGCTGAGCTACGTGGAGCACCTGAAGGCGGAGTACCCCTTCCTGTTCTCACTGGTGGTGAGGACCCATCCCCTGCAGGACCAGCCGGCGGCCGTGGTGGCGTAGGAAGGGGCGGGGCCCGGCCTCAGAGCGAGTAGATCTCTTCGCCGAAGGTGTGGACCCAGTTCTTGCGCAGCACGTTCACCGCCTCTTCGGTCTTGTCCACACCGACGATGACTACGGGCTGGCCGCTCTCGCCCCGGCCGAGGTAGGGATAGAGGTAGTGGACGTTGATCCCGGCAGCCTTGAGCGGCTTGAGTACGGCCTGCAGTCCGCCGGGGTGGTCGGGGACCTCGACGGCGATGACATCGGTGGTCTTCACGGAGTAGCCTTGGCTCCTGAGCACGTTGGTGGTCTTCTCCGGGTCATCGGTGACGAACCGCACCGTGCTGATATCGGCGGTGTCGGCCACCGAGATGGCACGGATGTTGATCCCCTCGATGCCGAGGCGCTCGCTGACGTCCAGTAACTTCCCGGGGACATTGTCCAGGCTGATGGATATCTGCTTCACACACATGATCCGCTCTCCGCTGTCCTTTATGTCAACTTGGCTCCCCTGGCAGCAGACAGCCGCCGGGGCTAGAACAGGTCATAACCCGCCTTCAGGGCCTTCTTGTTGATGGACACCAGCTTGGCCTTGTTCTTCAGGATGGTGCTCAGCACCTCGGCCACAGTGTCCATCGAGACGATATTGGTCTTCCTGGCGAAGGCCCCGAGCATAACCATGTTGGCCGACTTGGGGCTGTCCAGCTTCTCGGCGATCTCCCCCGCCGGAACGCCGACAAGCTCGATGTCGCCCCGGGGGTTCTGGGGATTGACCAGCGAGGCGTTGTAGAAGAGGACGCCTCCCGACTGGACCTGATTCTGGAACCTGACCAGCGAGGGCTGGTTCATGGCCACCACGAACTCCGGCGCCGAGGCCACCGGCGAGGCGATCTCTTCGTCGGACACGGCCACGGTGCAGTTGGCCGTGCCCCCGCGGACCTCGACGCCGTAGGACGGCAGGAAAGTGACGTTCTTGCCTTCCAGCATGGCCGCCTCGGCCAGATTGAGGCCCATGGAGAGGACTCCCTGGCCTCCGAAGCCGGCGAAGATGGTCTTAATCAGCATCTTTGTTCCCGGTGGTGTCCTTGATGATCCCCAGGGGGAACACCCCGGTCATTTCCTTATCGATCCACTGCCAGGATTCGGCCACGCCCATCTTCCAGTTCACGGGGCAGGGCGAAAGTATCTCCACCAGAGAGAAGCCCTTTCCGTCCAGCTGAGTCTGGAACGACTTGCGGATGGCCTTCTTGGTCTTCCTGATGCCGGCCGGGGAGTTGACGGCGGTGCGCTCGATGTAGACCACGCCGTCCAGCAGGGCCAGCATCTCGCTGATCTTGAGGGGATGGCCCTCGAGCATGACGTCCCGTCCGAAGGGGGTGGTAGTAGTCCGCATGGAGACCAGGGTGGTCGGGGCCATCTGTCCGCCGGTCATGCCGTAGATGGCGTTGTTGATGAAAATGGCGGAGATCTTCTCGCCCCGGTTGGCCGCATGTATGGTCTCGGCGGTGCCGATGGCCGCCAGGTCGCCGTCGCCCTGATAGGTGAAGACGACCGCTTCCGGATAGGCCCGCTTCATTCCGGTAGCCACGGCCGCTCCCCGGCCGTGGGCCGCCTCAGCCATGTCCACATCCAGGTAGTTGTAGGCGAAGACCGAGCAGCCGGCGGAGTTGACCCCGACGACCCTCTCGTGAATACCCATCTCCTCGATGACCTCGGCCAGCAGGCGATGGACGATGGAATGGCCGCACCCGGCACAGTAGTGAAAGGAGCGCTTCTTGAGAAACCTAGGGCGGCCGTAGACCTTTCTCATTTGCCCTTCTTCAGCCCCCGCTGGTAATAGTGGCGGGAGATCACCCGGAGCACCTCGCTGGGGGTGGGGATGACGCCGCCCGGCCGGCCGTAGAAGAAGACCTCCCCCTGTCCCTGCAGGGCCAACTGCACGTCCTCGAGCATCTGGCCCATGTTCATCTCGAAGACCAGGAGGCACTTGGCGGTGGCGGCCAGCTCTTTGATGCGCCCCGATGGAAAGGGCCAGAGGGTGATGGGCCGGGCCAGACCCACCTTGAGGCCGTTGGCCCGGGCGCTCTTGATAGCTCCCTTGGCAATCCTGGCGGCGATGCCAAAGGCCACCACGATCAGCTCCGCGTCATCGACCAGGAAGGTCTCGAAGGCGGTCTCCTTCTTCTCGATCAACTGATACCTTCGGTAGAGGCTCCAGTTCAGCTCCTCCATCTCGCTGGTATTGGAGGTGCAGGTCCTGACTATCTTGCTGGGGCGGCCCCTAGCCCCTCTCAGTGCATCGCTCCTCACCGGCAGTTCCGCCGGCGCTTCATGCCTGAAATCCACGGGCTCCTGCATCTGGCCGAGCATGCCATCGCCCAGGATGATCACCGGGATGCGGTATTTGTCAGCCAGGTCAAACGCCCTGTGGGTCAGGTCGGCCAGCTCCTGGACCGACGAGGGTGCCAGGACGATGGTGCGGTAGTCGCCGTGCCCGCCGCCGCGGGTGGACTGGAAGTAGTCGGACTGCGCAGCGGAGATGGTGCCCAGTCCCGGGCCACCCCGGGACATGTTGACGATCACGGCAGGAAGCTCGCAGGAGGCCAGATAGGATATCCCCTCCTGCTTCAGGCTCATCCCGGGGCTGGACGATGAAGTCATTGACCTGGCCCCCACGGCACTGGCCCCGAAGACCATGTTGATGGCCGAGATCTCGCTCTCTGCCTGGATGAAGCTGCAGCCCTTGCGGCGACTGAGGTGGGTGGCCATGTACTCCGTCAGCTCGTTCTGAGGGGTGATGGGGTAGCCGAAGTAGCACTGGCAGCCGGCCCTGATGGCCGCCTCGCCGACGGCGCTGTTGCCATCCATCAGCCTTCTAGTCACGATAGACCTCTATGGCCGCCTCGGGGCAGACCACGGCGCACACGGCGCAGCCGTTGCACTCGCCGCCATCGCTGAAGACCACCGGTATGTAGCCGGCGGCATTCAGGGAGCCGGAGAGGCAGATGGACTTCTTAGTGCAGAAGGTGATGCACATCTCGCACCCTTTGCAGACTTCCTGATCGATCTCTATGCGCCCGGCCAAGGTCTCCTCACCGCCTGACGATTGTTCGCTGGACGATAATCTATGATTCTATTCCCAATCCATCTCAGCTCACAAGTTTTCCCAAAGCGGGGCGCACTTGACCGGTGAGGCGATTTGCGCTAGAATGTTTTGTGAGACTAACAATCGTATGGAAAGAATAGGATCAGAGCAGACATCCAGCATGGAGGACTACCTCGAGGCTGTGGCCATGCTCCGCTCCAGAGGCAAGGCGGTGAGGGTGAAGGAGATCAGCCAGGCGCTGGGGGTGAAGATGCCCAGCGTCACCGCGGCGCTGCGAAAGCTCTCCGAGGAAGGGCTGGTGGAGCACGAGAGGTACGGGCGGGTGAAGCTGACCACGGCCGGCGACAAGACGGCCCGGAATGTGTTCCACCGTCACGAGGTGCTGCGCCGCTTCCTGACCGACGTCCTGGACATCGATCCGGCCACCGCCAGGGAGGATGCCTGCCGCATGGAGCATTCGGTGAGCCCGGCCACCCTGGAGAGGTTCTCCAAGTTCCTGGCCTTCGTGGAGGCCTGCCCCGAGGACATGCCACCATGGCTGGGGAACTACCAGCGCTATGTTCAGTACGGCGAACTGCCGCGGGCCCGTCCCCTGAAGCCGAAGTCCAGGCGGAGGCAACGATGAGTCTCTTTTTTTGCGATGATAAGTTAGCGGGCCCTAACAAATCCGCGACGCCGGCGGAGGAGGCATGACGGAGAAGCCCCGAACCGACGGTGAGAGGCTCACGGCGGCCCGCATGGCCACGGGGCAGAGCGCCACGGTGGTCGAGATCAAAGGCGGACAAGGCCTGGTCAACCGCCTCGACGCCCTGGGCATCAGACCGGGCAAGAGGATCACCAAGGTCAGCGCCGCCTTCATGCACGGTCCGGTGGTAGTCCGCGTGGACCGGGCGGAGGTAGCCATCGGCTTCGGCATGGCCAGGAAGATAGCGGTCCAGCCGGACTAGACTGGCGGCCATGCGAATACTCCTCATGGGCAACCCCAACGTGGGGAAGAGCGTTATCTTCTCCCGCCTCACCGGCGTGCACGTCATCTCCTCCAACTACCCCGGGACCACGGTGGGCTACACCCAGGGGACCATGAAGCTGGGCGAGGGGCAGGCGGAGATCATCGACGTCCCAGGCACCTACACCCTGGAGCCAACCTGCGAGGCGGAAAGGATCGCCCTGGAGATGCTGCCCAGCGGCGACGTGGTGGTCAATGTCGTCGATGCCACCAACCTGGAGAGGAACCTCTATTTGACCCTGCAGTTGCTGGAGAGCAACGTACCGGTGGTGGTGGCCCTGAATCTGTGGGACGACACCAAACACCGGGGCATCGGGATCGACCTGGACAAGCTGAGGGAACTCCTGGGGGTGCCGGTGATACCGACGGTGGCGGTCAGCGGCGAAGGGATCAAGGACCTGGTGTCGATCATTCCCCGGGCCGTTTCCCCGCCACAGAAGGCCCGGACCAGCGAGGAGCGCTGGGCCGCGGTGGGACAGATCGTGGCGCAGGTGCAGCAGATCAGCCACCGCCATCACACCTGGCTGGAGCACATGGCCGACGCCAGCATCAGGCCGCTGACCGGCAGCATCATGGCCCTGGCCATCCTGGCGGGGACCTTCGTGGCAGTGCGTTTCATCAGCGAGAGCCTGATCAGCTACGCCATCGATCCCCTGTTCGAAAGGCTCTGGGCGCCGGTGATACTGCGGCTGAGCGACCTCCTGGGAGGCAGCGGCCTGCTCCACGACCTGCTGATAGGCAATACCACGGGGGGCGAGATCGACTTCCCGGGGGCCCTGGGCCTGCTGACCACGGGGCTCTATGTGGAGTTCGGCATGGTGCTGCCGTACGTGTTCTCCTTCTATCTGGCGCTGGGGCTGCTGGAGGACATCGGCTATCTGCCCAGGCTGGCGGTGCTGGTGGATACCGTGATGCACCGCCTGGGCCTGCACGGCTATGCGGTGATCCCCACCCTGCTGGGCTTCGGCTGCAACGTGCCAGGCATCCTGGCCACCCGGATCCTGGAAAGCAAGCGGGAGCGGTTCATCGCGGCTACCCTGATCTCCATCGCCATTCCCTGCGCCTCCCTCCAGGCCATGATCTTCGGCCTAGTGGGCGACAGAGGGGTGGAGTATGTGCTCATGGTCTATGGCACACTGCTGGCGGTGTGGGTGGTTCTGGGCCTGATACTGCGCTACGGAGTGAAGGGCTTCACCCCGGAACTGCTCATCGAGATACCGCCCTACCGCGTGCCCTCCCGGCAAGCGGTGCTCCAGAAGCTGTGGCGCCGAATCAGAGGTTTCGTGGTGGAGGCCACGCCCATTGTCCTGGGCGGCGTGCTGCTGATCAATCTCTTCTACAGCTTCGGCATCTTCGATGCCATCGCCGACGCCGCTGCCCCGGTGGTGACCACTGTTCTAGGTCTGCCCAAGGAGGCGGTGGTTGCCCTGATCATGGGATTCCTGCGCAAGGATGTGGCCCTGGGGCTGATGGCCCCGCTGGACATGACCGCAGGGCAACTGGTGGTGGGCAGCGTGGTCCTGGCCATGTCCTTCCCCTGCATCGCCACCTTCGTCATCCTGCTGCGGGAGTTCGGGCTGAGGGGGGTACTGAAGGCGACGGCTATCATGGTGGCGGCGTCCCTGATAGCCGGGGGGATACTCAACCTGATACTGAGCTGAAGGCTAGCCGGGCAGCAGCGAGCCGGCGAAGCCCCGCTGTCCCCGGACGAACTCCCCGGCATCCACCACCCGCTTCCCTTCCAGTTGCACCTTGAGCAATCCCAGAAGGCCATCCCCGGTCTGCACGCCGACGGCCACCCCCGGCACGCCCCTGATCTCCGTCACCCTGCCGGCTTCGCCTTCACCCGGCAGTGGCACTGCCTGGACGATCTTGAGCAGTTTGCCCTCCCAGGTGGTGTAGCAGCCGGGCCAAGGCTGGAAGGCCCGGACCCTGCGCCACAGCTCCGGGGCCGGCAGATGCCAGTCCATCCGGCCGTCCTCCTTGGTGATCACCCTGGAGCAGGTGGCCATTCCGTTATCCTGCGCCTGGGGGGCGATGCGTCCAGCCAGCCAGAGCGGCAGAGTCTCCATGAGGAGGTCCGCCCCCACCTCCGCCAGGCTGTCGGTGAGGGTCTCCGTTGTGTCGTCAGCGGACATGGGCTGCTGGCGCTGGGCCAGCACCGGGCCGGTGTCCATGCCTCTGTCCATGAGCATGATGCTCACCCCGGTGACCTCATCGCCGGCCAGGATGGCGCCAGCAACCGGGGAGGGGCCGCGGTGCCGGGGGAGGAGGGAGGGGTGGATGTTGATGCAGCCGAACCGGGGGATGTCCAGGACGCTCTGGGGCAGCAACTGACCGTAGGCGGCGACCACTATGAAGTCAGGCCGCAGTCCGGCCAGCCAGGCCACCTCCCCAGCCTCCTTCAAAGAAGCCGGCTGCCTCACGGTCAGCCCCAGGTCCAGGGCCAGCGACTTGACCGGCGTGGGCACCATGCGGCGTCCCCTCCCCACCGGCTCATCGGGCTGGGTGTAGACGGCGGCCACCTCGAAGTCACTGCCGGCAAGGCGGCGGAGCGCGGGGAGGGCGAAGCCGGGCGTGCCCATGAAGACCACTCTCATGGCAGGCGTATTCTAGCATGGCAGACCGTGCTCAACAATGTCGAGATGACCGGCCCTGCAGCTTGACCGGCCGGGGCCACCGCTGCCAGAATGTGAGATCTCCGAGGCGGCAGAGAGGAGTGCCACATGAAGTGCCGGCTGACCACTTTGAGTGACAACACGGTATCTGGCCGGCCACGGGGACTGCTGGCGGAATGGGGCCTGAGCATCCTGATGGAAACGGAGGGCATCACGGTCCTGCTCGACGCGGGAGCCAGCGTCTCAGCGGTGCACAATGGTGATATCCTCGGCATCGACTGGCCCCGGATCCATGCCATCGTGCTCAGCCACGGCCACTACGACCACACCGGCGGTCTGCGCCAGGTCCTAACCAGGATCAACAGGACGGTGAAGGTGGTGGCCCACCCCGGCATCTTTGAGGCGAAGTACATCCAGGTCTTCAAGGACGAGACACCCGGTGGCATCGGGATGCCACACGACAGGCAAGAGTTGGAGAGGCTGGGCGCCGTGTTCCAGATCACCCGGGAGCCCGTCTGGCTGTCGAAGGACGTGGTCACCAGCGGCGAGATCCCTATGATCACGGATTACGAGGCCATCGACCCGGGGATGTATGTGGAGAAGAACGGAGCGATTCTGCCGGACCCCCTGGCCGACGACCAGGCTCTGTTCATCAAGACGGATGAGGGACTGGTGGTGGTGCTGGGGTGTGCCCACCGCGGCGCCATCAATACCCTGAGACACGCGCAGAAGGTGACCGGCGTTCAACCCATACACACGGTGGTGGGCGGCATGCACCTCATCCGGGCTTCCGAGGTGCAACTGGAGCTTACCATCGCCGAGCTGAAGGGAATGGGGGTCCAGAGGCTGGGCGTCTGCCACTGCACCGGTATGCCGGCATCAGTGCGGCTGGCCCAGGAACTCGGCCAGAGCCTCTTGTTCAACGCCGCCGGCAGCGTGGTGACTTTCTGAAGCACCGCGGCCGGGGGCGGGTCTGCGAGGCGCTTCACGCCGGGCGGGAGGCCCGCAGACAGGGCCCGGCCTGGCACAAACAAGGGAGGCCCTCCCCCAGGAAGCAGCAGACCACCCGGTCAATTGCCTATCTATTGTATAATCTGGGCTGACAACAGGGAGAGACCCAGAGACTGTAGTCGGGGGTAGCGACTGTGGCCAAGAAGAAGATTGTGCTTACCGGTGCCTCGGGCTCCATGGGCGGCGAGGCGTTCCAGGAACTGCTGCGGAGAAGGGACAAGTACGACACAGTTCTCCTCCTCCGGCCATCCAAGGAGAACAAGAAGGCCTTCTCCAAGTACGAGGGGCAGCCGGGGGTGACCATCGCCTGGGGGGACCTGTGCAATCCCGACGACGTGCTGAGGGCCATTGATGGTGCAGACCACGTCCTCCATCCCGCCTCGCTGATCGCCCCAGAGGCCGACGACAAGCCGGCCATGTGCAAGGCCGTCAACCGGGGCGGCACGGCCAACATCATTGCCGCCATCAAGAAGCAGCCCCAGAACGGGGACAACGTCCGCCTCGTCTACGTAGCCTCCGTAGCCCAGTATGGCGACCGCCTGCCGCCGATCCACATGGTCAGGGTGGGCGACCCGATGAAGCCCAGCGTGGGCGACTACTACGCCACGACCAAGATTGCCGCCGAGACGTCGGTCATAGAGTCGGGGCTGAAGTACTGGGCGGTAATGCGGCAGACCTACATCGCCATCCCCAACGCCCTTACTTTGATGGACCCGATCATGTTCCATCAGCCGGTAGACACACACATAGAGCTGATCACGAGCACGGACGCCGGCTACGGCCTGGTCCAGACCATAGAGGCGCCCGATGACTTCTACGGCCGGGTGTACAACATGGGCGGAGGCCCGGCCTGCCGGGTGGTCTTCAAGGACTACCTTGACCGCATGATGAAGCTCTTTGGCATGGGGGACTACCGGAAGATAATGCCATTGAACTGGTTCGCCACCCGGAACTTCCACTGCTGCTGGTACGAGGACAGCTACGTCCTCAACGAATACCTGGGCCACTGGAGGCAGTCGCTCGAGGACCACTACAAGCAGGTGGAGGCCAACATCCCCTGGTATCTGAAATACGGAGCCAGGATCGCGCCACCCCTCGTAGTCAGGGCATTCCTGAAGAGGATGGCAGAGCCACTGCACTGGATCAAGAACAACGATGAGGAGAAGATCAAGGCGTTCTTCGGCAGCCGCGAGGCCTGGGAGAAGATCCCCGACTGGAAGCACTATACGGTTCCCGAGGATGAGCCGGGCGAACCCCAAGCCATCCTCGACCTGAAGAACTTCACCATGGAGGAGATCCAGACCATGGCCAGGATAAGGGGAGGGGAGTGCCTGTCTAGCACATTCACCAATGCCAAGACGAAGCTGAGGTGGCGCTGCGCCTTCGATCATGAATGGGATGCCACTCCGGTCCTCATCCGGGCCGGACACTGGTGTCCGGAGTGCGCCGCTCCACCCTGGGACTACGACACACAGGCCAAGGTGGACCCCCTGCTGGCCAAGTTCTACTACAACAACCACGACATCGGCGAGTACCAGAAGGTGGACTACCTCTACTGCGCCTGCCCCATGGACTAGCCAGCCAGGGCGGCAACAGAGATCAGCCAGCACCTCGTCTCGCGCTCTGGCTCGGGCCTCACCCCTGATTTGTAGCCCCAATTGGGCGATGCTATAATAATCGTTTGGATGAAGGAGACAAGGGCCACTCCCGGTGCCGGACGGGGAGGTGCGCAGCGATTCTTCCCAGCATCAGCCAAGGGGACACACTTCAGCCATCATGGCTGTGGTCAAGTAGCCACCTCTTCCGACATCGTCCTCCTTGATCCAGATTCAACTCCCAGAAGCTCCGTCCATAGGCCCGGTTTCTCCCTCAGGGGGACCCAGGACCAGTCCGACTCCAGTCAGCCCCCAACCACGGACGGCGGTTGGCGTGCCATTCAGAATACGCAAGGAGGTACTCAGTGATCATCATCGGTGAGAATATCCACATCATCTCCAAGGAAGTCTCCACAGCAGTGAAGGAGAGAAACGCCAAGGTAATCCAGGATCTGGCCATAGCTCAGACCAAGGCAGGCGCGGATTACCTGGACCTGAACATAGGTCCAGCGAGGAAGAACCCCGAGGAGACCGTGGAGTGGCTGGTGAACACCGTGCAGGCCGTGTCCGATTTGCCGTTGTCGATAGATACCCTGAATCCCATCGCCATGGAGGCAGGTCTGAAGGCCAGCAAGAAGAGACCACTGCTCAACTCGGCGTCAGGGCGAACCGACAGCAAGGAGAAGACGCTGCCCCTAGCCAAGAAGTACAACACTGCCGTGGTCCTGTCAGTGCTCACAGACAAGGGTTGCCCGCCTGATGTGGAATCGAGGACAGAGAGCATCCTGGACACGGTGGCCTACGCCAACGAACTGGGCATCCCCAACGAGGACATCTGGGTCGATCCGATCGTACTGCCAGTGAGCGCGGACCAGACACAGGTGACCGCGGACCTGGAGTTCATCAAGATACTGCCTGATATCCTGCCTGACATCAAATCCACAGTGGGCCTTTCAAATGTGTCCAATGGAACACCCGAGGAACTCAGAGGGATCATCAACCGCACCTACCTGATGATGCTGAAACGAAACGGACTGTACTCCGCCATCGCCGACCCCCTGGATGCGGAGCTAATGGCTCTAGACCAGGGCAAGATGCCTGACATCATCGAACTCATCCACAAGGCAATGGACGAGGAACATATCGTACTCTCGAGCCTCTCCAAGAAGCAGCGTGACTATGTGAAGACAGCCCAGATCCTCCTGGGGCAGACGCTATATTCCCATTCCTGGTTGGAGGACTAGAGACAGGAAAGGAGAAGGGACAGACTATGGAGTACAAAGCAGCAGTCGAGTCATACACCGGGAAGGTCAGAGAGGTTGCCATCGGCAAAGGCCCCAAGGCTTTGAAGATAGGCGGGGAGAATGCCCTCCCCTTCCATTTCTTCGACGAGGGCTCCATACCCAACCCGCCCAAGTTCGCCCTCCAAGTCTTCGATTCACCGCCAGAGGGATGGGCCAAGTGGGTCCTGGAACCGTTCCAAGACGTGATATCCGATCCCGTCAAGTGGGCCAAGAAGTGCCTGGACTATGGAGCGGACGCCATCTGTCTGGTACTGGAGAGCACCGACCCGGCGGGCAAGAATGCCCCAGCAGAGGGAGCAGCACAGCTGGTCAAGAAGGTGGCTGATGCAGTGGGAGCACCGCTGATCGTCTGCGGGTCAAAGGACGACAAGAAGGACGCCCAGGTGCTGTCCAAGGTGGCTGAAGTGTGCAAGGGCGAAAACCTGCTCCTCGGCCCGGTGGTGAAGGAGAACTACGAGGTGATCGCCAAGGCTGCGGCAGAGAATGGCCATGCCATAATCGCTCAGAGCCCGCTGGACATCAACCTGATGAAAGAGCTGAACATCAAACTGTCCAAGGTCTTCCCCGCTGACAGGGTCGTCATTGACCCCCTGAGTTCAGCCCTGGGGTATGGCATGGAATACACCTTCACCATCATGGAGAGAACGAAGCAGACCGGGGTCATCTTCAAGGACGCCCAGACACAGATGCCGATCATCGCCGACGTGGCAGGCGAGTGCTGGAAGACCAAGGAGGCCAAGGAGAACAAGGAGCAGGGCATACTCTGGGAAGGAATGACCGCCATCTCCCTCCTCCTAGCCGGGGCAAACCTGGTGGTGTTGAGACATCCCGAGACACTCAAGCTGGTAAGAGAAACCATCAAACAGGGGTAGGACATGACGCAAACAGCGGAACACAAGAAGACCAAGAAACGCAAGGAAATCGAGAAGATCATCAGGGCGGAAGACAACTGGGAGCCGATCGGCGCCACGCCGATGCCAGACGTGGCCGACCTGCGAAACTGGGATATGAGGCTCCTGAAGACCTACGCTCCGTGGTACGCACCATTCTGCGACCTGTGCTGTTTCTGCACCTACGGCAAGTGCGACCTCACCGCGGGCAAGAGAGGAGCCTGCGGCATCGATATCGCCGGTCAACAGGGAAGGATCGTGCTCCTGGCCTGCTGTATGGGACTGGCCGCCCACGGTGGCCATGCCCGGCATATCATCGACTACCTCATCGAGAAGCATGGCGAGGACTGCAAGATCAACCTGGGAGACAACGTCGCCGTTGAGGCCCCCAACATCAGGACAGTGCTGGGCCTGAAGCCGGAGACACTGGCAGATCTGAGAACGGCCGTAGAATACGCGGAACGTGAGCTGATCCACCTGGTTTCCGCCCTCAATACGGGGCAGGAGGGCAGCAATCTGGACTACGAGTCAAAGGCGCTTCATGCCGGCATGCTGGACCATGTGGTCATGGAAGCCGCCGACATAGCCCAGATCACCGGCTTCAAGTACCCAACTTCGGTTGCCGATACGCCTTTGATCGACGCTGGGGTCTCGTGTGTGGACATCGCCAAGCCGACGATACTGGTCATCGGCCACAACCCCGCCACCTCGACGAACATCATCGACCATCTCCGCAAGAACGACCTGTACGACAAGGTGGAGGTTGGCGGGATCTGCTGCACCGCTCTGGAGACCACGAGATATGCCGACAAGGCGAAGGTGATCGGGCCGCTCTCCAGACAGCTCTACTACGTCAGGACCGGGATAGCTGATGTCATCGTCACGGATGAACAGTGCATCAGGACTGACGTAGGCATAGAGGCCAAGAAGGTGGGCACCGCTATGATTGCCACCTCGGACAAGGCCTGCTACGGTTTCGAGGACGCCACCGAAATGGATGCCGACGAGATCGTGAAGAAGGTGGTCGAGGAAGGAAAGCAGTACCTCATCCTGGACCACGAGAAGGCCGGGGAGGTGGCGGTGAAGGTGGCCCTGAAGCTGGCTCCACAGAGACGGAAGCACCTCCTCGACGAGAAGGAAGCCCAGGAGCTGGCCAAGTCATGTCGGGAATGCGAGATATGCGAGAGGGCCTGTCCCAACCTGATGTCTATCGGGACTGGGATAAGGCAGGCCGGGCAAGGCAATTTCGAGCCCCTGCGGCAGATGGTTGACGAGTGTATTGGCTGTGGGAAGTGCGATCAGGATTGCCCGCGCAAGATCCCCATAATGAGAATAATGCAGGCAGTCGCCGGCACCGATACTTTCAAGGTCAGGGCGGGACGCGGCCCGATCATGGACACGGAGATCAGGAACGTCGGGGCCCCCATCGTGCTCGGCACCATCCCCGGGGTAGTGGCCTTCGTGGGCTGCTCCAACTACCCCGATGTGGACGACATCGTAGAGATGGCAGAGGAGTTCGCCAAGAGGAAGTACATCGTGGTCATGAGCGGCTGCGCCGCTATGGTGGCCGGTATGAAGAAGGATGCCGAGGGAAAGACGATCTACGAGAGGTTCCCGGGGAACTTCGACGCAGGAGGAGTTGTGAACGTGGGCTCCTGCGTAGCCAATGCCCACATCACCGGGGCGGCCATAAAGATCGCCAACATCTTCGCCACCCTCCCTCTCAGGGGCAACTACGAGGTTATCGCCGACTACATCCTCAACCGCGTGGGCGCCTGCGGAGTGGCCTGGGGAGCCTACTCCCAGAAGGCAGCCACCATCGCCACGGGCTGCAACCGCATGGGCATCCCGGTGTTGCTCGGCCCTCACTCCTCAAAATACCGGAGACTGTACCTCAGCAAGAAGGGCGAGGATGACTGGAAGGTCATGGACGGGCGAAAACGGGAAATCGTGGACACGGAGGAGCCTTCACCAGAACACCTGGTGTACGTCACGGAATCGAAGGAACGAGCCATGGTGACCATCGCCAAGCTGTGTATCAGGAAGAACGACACCCCGCAGGGCAGGGCGATCAAGCTCAATCACTACATCTCCCTGTACAAGAAGCATATGGGAAGCGGACTGCCTGAGGACCTGCAGCACTATGTCCGGACCGACAAGGACCTCCCCATCGTGTACAAGAAGGAGGTACTGACCTACCTCAAGGAGATCGGCTGGAAGCCCAAGCCCGTTCTGAGCCTGCCCACACTGATTGGCACATATCCCACCAAGGTGCCTCTGGAAGCAGTGATCCACTAGGGAATGTGACGGGGGCAGACTGATGATTCGCGCGACACGCCATGAGTCGACAACCGAGGAGGACCGAGTGCTATGGTGATGCCACTTCACAGGGTCAACGTCCTAACCGGGACAAAGGGAGCCAAGGTAGTGACCGAGGCTGCCGAGTTTGCCGACACGATCAAGCGGGCGAAGCGACCACTATTCGTGCTCGGCCCCAGATTGCTGGGCACTTGCCTTGACGGGAAGTCCCTCGTCGAATACGCACTGGAGATAGCCAAGGCGTCCAAGGCACCGATATGCGCCACGGCACACATCAGGGCCAAGATGATGGAACTGGGGGTCAAGCCCGACAGCGAGTATGACGTCGTCGAGATAATCAACCGCCTCAAGGATCCTGATTGGAAGGGCGTCAGGAAGGAGGGCAACCACGACCTGGTGGTCTTCTTCGGAATCAGGACAGACCTCGGGAATCAGGGCCTCTCCACTCTGAAGCACTTCGCGCCCCACTTGAAGACCATGACTCTCTGCAAATACGTGTTCCCCAATGCTGATTTCTCACTCCCGAACTTCAGGAAGGACGAGGAGTGGAAGAGTTTCCTGGAAACCCTGGTATCCAAATTGAAGGAGGAAGGATAGGATGGAGTTTCACGTCGATATCGGGCCCCAGTATGAAGGCGAGGTGATCCGCAAAGAGGACATGCAGGTCGAGTTTGGCGGTCCAAAGGCAAAGGCCAAGTTCGAACTGGTGACGCTGAAGAATCCCGATGAGATCGAACACGAGAAGGTGGAGGTCATCGGACCTGATATCAAGGATATGCCGGAGGGGTCCAGCTACCCCATAGCCATCCTGATCAATATCGCCGGTGAGGCCCTAGAGAAGGACATGGAGCCGGTGATCGAGAGGCGGATGCACATGTACGCCAACTACATAGAGGGCGTGTATCACATGAACCAGAGAAACGACGTCTGGATCAGGTTGAGCAAGGCCTCCTTCAAGAAGGGTCTCAACTCCCTGAAGGAGGTAGGGGACATTCTGATCTTCCTCTACACCTCGGAGCTGTCTGCCATCGAGAAGATATCGATCACCCTGGTCACCGATGAGAAGAAGGTCCAGGAGTTGCTGGCCGAAGCCCTCAAGGTCTACGAGGCCAGGGATGAGAGGCTGAAGGGTCTGAGAGAAGAAGACGTGGACCTCTTCTACGGCTGCGTCCTGTGCCAGAGCTTCGCCCCCACCCACTGCTGTGTGATCACTCCAGAGCGGATCGCCAACTGCGGCGCCATCAACTGGTTTGACGGCAAGGCGGCCTACAAGCTGGATCCCGAAGGTCCCATCTTCGGAGTGGAGAAGGGTGAACTGCTGGACCCCGGCAGGGGGGAATACAGTGGCTGCAATCAGTGCGTCGCCGAGAGATCGTTGGGGGAATACAATCGGGTCTATCTCCACAGCGCCTTTGAGCACCCCCACACCTCCTGTGGCTGCTTCCAGGCTATTCTGTTCTACATCCCAGAAGTGGATGCCTTCGGCATCGTCCACAGGGATTTCGTCGGGCCGACGCTGCTCGGCGAGGCCTTCTCCAAGATGGCCGGGGTAACGTCCGGCGGCAGACAGGTGGAGGGTTCCTGCGGACTGGCCCTGGAACTGATCAGATCGCCGAAGTTCTTCCAGGCAGACGGCGGACTGCGCAGAGTAGTCTGGATGCCCAAGGCCATCAAGGAACGCTACAAGGATGTCATCCCGGCAGACCTGTACGACAAGATAGCCAGCGAAGAGGATGTCAAGACCGTTGACCAACTTCCCGCCTTCCTGGAGAAGGTGGGGCACCCCTGGATAAAGGGTGAGGTAGAGCTGCCAATCTAGGTGCGGAATAGGACTGCATTGAGATAGAGGAGGATTCAGCATGCCCATCAAAGGAACCGACGTTGTCAAGAGACTGCCCGAAGCAGGGAAGAAGAACTGCAAGGAGTGCGGTTTCCCCACCTGTTTCGCCTTTGCCATGAAGCTGGCTTCAGGGGGAGCTACGCTGGACAAGTGCCCCTACCTGACGGCTGAGGTGAAGGCAGAGCTTGAGGATGCCCTGGCGCCGGCCATCAAGCTGGTCACTATCGGTGCCGGGAGTAACGCCGTGCAGATCGGAAACGAAGAGGTGATCTACCGGCATGAGAAGACCTACTTCCATCCCACGGCCATAGCCATCCTCATCTCTGACAAGGATTCCGATGCTGTTGCAGAAGCCAAGATCAAGAAGGTCAGAGACATCCAGTTCGAGAGGGTCGGGCTGAAGCTAAAGGCCGACCTGATAGCCCTGCAACACGAATCCGGGGACAAGGCCAAGTACCTGGCCCTGGTGAAGAAGGTATGCGCGAGCACCGATGCCGGGCTGGTCCTCATTTGCACCGACGTTGAGACCCTGTTCGCCGCCAGGGACGTCTGCGGCGACCGAAAGCCGCTCCTCTATCCCATCACCAAAGAGAACATCGACGCCGTGATTCCCAGGGTGAAGCAGTCGCCAACCCCTCTGGGAGTCAAGGCTTCCAGTATCGCTGAACTTGTTCCACTGACCACCAAGCTGAAGGCAGAGAAGATCGATGATCTGGTCCTGGACCCCGGCTCCAAGAACCTCACGGAAGGAATACGAGACCAGACCTTCATCCGCAGGGCGGCGGTGAAGCAGAACTTCCGGCCGCTGGGCTATCCAACCATATCCTTCCCATGCTTTGTGGCCAAGGGCGGGCTGAAGGAGGCGCTGGCCGCCTCCGCATTCGTGGTGAAGTTCGCCGCCATCACCGTCCTCTCCGACTTCGATCAGCACTCGCTGCTGCCGCTTCTGGTGCAGCGTCTCAACATCTTCACCGATCCGCGCATGCCGCTGTCGGTGGAAGAGAAGGTATATGACATAGGCACGCCCACTGAGGACTCCCCGGTCCTGATCACCTCAAACTGGGCCCTGACCTACTTCATCGTCAGCTCCGAGATCGAGGGGAGCAAGGTGGCTTCCTACCTCCTGGTCAAGGACACCGAGGGGCTGGGTGTGCTCACCGGCTGGGCCGCCGGCAAGTTCACCGGCGACAGCATCGCCCCCTTCGTCAGGAAGTGCGGCATTGAAGGCCGGACCAAGACCCGGAAGCTGATCATCCCTGGACTGACCGCCCGGATCAGGGGCGAACTCGGGGAGGCCCTCCCCGGCTGGGAGATCGTTGTCGGCCCCAGGGAGGCCAGCGAGATCCCGGCCTTCCTGCCGGGCTTCGCCGCAAACCTCAAGAAGTAGGTCGACAGCATGACCACCACAGTTGTCGTTGCCGGCAAAGGGGGGACCGGCAAGACAACTATTTCTGCCCTGCTGGTCCATCTCCTTTCGCAGAAGGGGGTGGTCCTGGCTATCGACGCGGACCCGGCCACCAACCTGAATCAGGCCCTGGGCGTGCCCGTTGGGGAGACCGTGGGCCGGATCCGCGAGGAGATGAGCCAGTCGGTGCAGACCGGGGCCTTCAGTCCCACCCTGTCCAAACAGGAGTACCTGGACGGCAGGATACGGGCGGCCCTGGACGAATACAAGGGATTCGACCTCCTGGCCATCGGGCGCCCCGAGGGGCCCGGCTGCTACTGCGCGGCCAACAACATGCTTCGTCTGTCCATCGACAAGCTGGGCCAGAACTACCGCTACGTGGTCATCGACAGCGAGGCGGGCATGGAGCACATCAGTCGCCAGACGACCAGGGACGTGGACATACTGCTCATCGTCTCCGACCTCACCCAGAGAGGGATCAGAACCGCCGCCGCCATGAAGTCACTCGTCAGGGAACTGCGAACCAGCGTGGGCAAGGTCTGCCTGGTGGTCAACCGCTCCCTCAACGGCCTGCCTCCGGAGATCGAGGAGACGATCAACAAGTACAACTTCGAGCTGATGGCCACCATACGACAGGACCCCAACCTGGCGGAACTGGAGGTCAAAGGCCTGCCGACGACCCAGTTGCCTCAGGACTCGCCCCTGCGAACAGGGGTGACTCAACTGATCGACAGGGTTGGCCTGTAACCGCAGACCGGGCGGCCGAGGTGGAGGAATGGGGCTGAAGGACAAGAGGCTGGTCAGCATCAAGGAGATCGACGGGCCGCTCACCCCCCATGATGCCTTCATCAAGAGAGAGGCGGATCTGCGGAAGGAGGCTCTGGACCGGGTGGACGACGTCTCCGGGCTGGCCGGGTTCGTCGGGGCCGAGGTGGAGTCGCTGGGCCTGGGTGAGCACTGGGGCATGAGGAAGGAGTTCTTCCCGGGCATCCGAATCCATTTCCTGTACACCCGCGCCGACGAGGAGTTCCCCAGCAGCGTCAGGGTCCTCTACTCGGGCGGCAACATCAAGAAGATCCGCGGCGAAGACCTCGTCGAGCTCACCGTGGCGTGCCTGAACCATATGGTACGATATGTGAAGGAGACGGTGGAGAATCCGCCGGAGATCTGCAGCCGGGTATGAAGCACGCCGATTCCAGGAAGATCACCGCGCAGCTGAGGCACATACTCAGCCGCCACAAACCGGAGAGGGTGGAGCTGATACGGATCCTGCAGGAGGCTGAAGATGAGTTCGGCTACCTGCCTCGGGAGGCTATGCTGGAGGCGGCCAACTTCACCCGGGTCCCGGCCGCCTCAGTTTACGGCACGGCCACGTTCTACAATCGCTTCCGCTTCACGCCGCTAGGCAAACACCCGGTGAAGGCCTGCATGGGCACAGCCTGTCACATGGCCGGAGGAGCCCTGGTCTTGGACGCCCTGGAGAGGGAGTTGGGGGCCAAGGTGGGGGATATCACCCACGACGGGGAGTTCAGCCTGGACAGGGTGGCCTGCATCGGCTGCTGCTTCCTAGCCCCGGTGGTGGTGGTCGGCGAAGAGATACACCCCAGGATGACACCCTTCAAGGTGGAAGAGGTCCTGGCCGGACTCAAGGAGACCGAGGCCGGCAGACCATCCCAGAGCAAGTAGTCTCACCCCGCAGATGACCTTCGATCATATCAAGCACCGGGCCATCTCAGAGTGGGAGGCACTGCAGCGCAAAACCCACGTCCTCATCGGCACGGCCACCTGCGGCCGGGCGGCCGGCGCTCTGGACGTGGCCAGGACCTTTGAGGCCGAGATACGGAGGCAGGGCATTGACGCTCCCGTGGTCCCGGTGGGGTGCATGGGCCTGTGCTACGCCGAGCCCCTGGTGGTCATCGTCAAGCCAGACAGCTTCAGCGTGTGCTATGGCAACACCACCACGGACAGAGTCCGCCGTCTGGTGGAGGGCTACGTAGCCGGCGACGACCCCTGCCTGGAGTTGGCCCTGGGCACCTTCGAAGTGGCCGAGGGCATGGCCCCGTCCATTCCCGAGCTGCCCCGGTTTGAACACGAGCTGCGGCACATCCTGCGCCACTGCGGTAACATCAACCCCGAGAGCATCGATCACTACGTCAGCCGCGGCGGATACGGCAGCCTGGTCAGTGCCCTGGGCATGGCACCAGCAGAGATCATCTCCGAGATCAAACGGTCCGGGCTGAGGGGACGAGGGGGGGCCGGCTTCCCCGCCGGGGTCAAGTGGGAGATGTGCCACAACGCCCCGGGGCGGCCGAAGTACGTCATCTGCAATGCCGACGAAGGCGATCCCGGCGCCTTCATGGACCGGGCACTGCTGGAGAGCGATCCTCATTCAGTCATCGAAGGGATGATCGTCGCCGGCTACGCCATGGGCGCGCCACAGGGCTACATCTACGTCCGGGATGAGTACCCCTTGGCCGTGAGGCGCTTCAGTCTGGCCCTGAAACAGGCGGAGGCGGCGGGATTCCTGGGGAAGGACATCTTGGGCAGCGGCTTCAGCTTTCACATAGAGGTTGCCGAGGGGGCCGGGGCCTTCGTCTGCGGTGAGGCCAGCGCCCTGATGTACTCCATAGAAGGCAAGCGGGGCATGCCCAGGGTGAGGCCGCCCCACTCGGTGGAATCAGGCCTGTGGGGCAAACCTACCCTGCTCAACAACGTGAAGACCTTCGCCAGCATACCCATGATCCTCGACCGGGGGGCGGAATGGTATGCCGGCATCGGTACGGAGGGCAGCAAGGGAACGGCCGTCTTCGCTCTGGCGGGCAAGATCGCCCATACCGGCCTGGTCGAAGTGCCCATGGGCACCAGCCTGCGCAACCTCATCTTCGGGGTGGGGGGCGGCGTGCCGAGGAACAAGAGGATCAAGGGGGTGCAGATAGGCGGCCCTTCCGGGGGATGTCTGCCGGAGAGCCTGCTGGACACACCCGTTGACTTCGACTCATTGACCAAGGCCGGCTCCCTGATGGGCTCCGGGGGCATGATCGTCCTGGACGAGGACAACTGCATGGTGGATGCCGCCCGGTACTTCCTGGACTTCATCCAGAAGGAATCCTGCGGCAAATGCACTATGTGCCGCCTGGGAACGAAACAGATGCTGGACATCCTGGCCGACTTCGCGGCCGGCAAGGGCAGGATGGAGGACATGGACCTGCTCATCGAACTGGCCCGGGACATCCGGGAGGGCTCACTGTGCGGCCTGGGGCGGTCGGCGCCCAATCCGGTTCTGACCACCGTCCGCTACTTCCGCGATGAGTACGAGGCCCACATCCTTGAGAAGCGCTGCCCGGCGCTGGTGTGCAAGGAGCTGATCGCCTACTACATCCTCCCCGACAAGTGCGACAGGGGCTGCGAGCACTGCGTGCTCACCTGCCCTGCGGAAGCCATCAGAAGCGACGAGAAGCGGATCAAGATCATCGATCAGACCAAGTGCGTCAAGTGCGGCAACTGCCAGATGGTCTGCCCGCCAGAGTACGATGCGGTGATACGGGTGTCACCGCCCGACGCCATACCGCTGCACAGCTAGAAGGAAAACGACTTGATGACCAAGGGGAACGACTCCTTGGATTCACTGTTCAACCCCAGATCGGTGGCCATCGCAGGGGCCTCCCCAGGGAAGCCGGGGCAGCTCTTCCTTGACAGCCTCCTGGCCTCCGGCTACAAAGGGCAGATCTACGCCATCAACTCCAAGGGGGAGAGCATCTCCGGCCTGAAGGCCTACCGCAGCCTGGGCGAGGTGCCCGGCCATGTAGACTACGTCGTCTGCTGCATCCCGGCACCGGCGGTGCCCCAGTTGATCAGGGAATGCGCCGCCAAAGGGACCAAGGCGGTCTCCGTGTTCACCGCCGGCTTCTCCGAAAGCGGCACCGAAGAGGGCAGGCGGCTGGAGGATGAAGTGTCGCGCGCGGCCAGGGAGACCGGGGTTCGGGTGGTGGGCCCGAACTGCCTGGGGGTCTACTCCCCCAGAGTGGGATTCACATATACCTCGGACTTCCCCATGGAGAGCGGCGATGTGGCCTTCATCTGCCAGAGCGGCGGCAACTCCGTCTACACCACCAGAGCGGCTACCTACAGGGGCATCCGGTTCAGCAAGGTGGTCTCCTACGGGAATGCCTGCGACGTCGGGGAGAGCGACCTGCTGGAGTACCTCGCCGGGGACGCGGAGACCCGGACAGTGGCCATCTACATCGAGGGGGTGAGAGACGGACAGCGGTTCTTTCAGGTGCTGACGGAGCTGGCCTGCCGCAAGCCCGTGGTCGTCCTCAAGGGAGGACATACCGGCGCCGGTGCCAAGGCAGCGGCCTCGCATACCGGCTCCCTAGCCGGCTCGGACCAGGTCTGGGACCGGCTGCTGCAACAGGCCGGGGCCATCCGCGTCTACAGCCTGGAGGAACTGGTTGATGTCCTAGTCACCCTCTCTCTCCTTCCGGTGCCACAGGGGAGAAGGGTGGGCATCTTCGGCGGGGGGGGCGGGGCAACAGTGCTGGGCACCGATGACTGGTCCAGGCATGGATTTGTGCTGCCGCCGCTCCCAGAGGCTATCGGGGAGGAGATCAGGAGGTCCGTGCCTACCGAGGCAGGCCTGATCCTGAACAATCCCCTTGACCTCTCGTCCTTCGCCTACAGCGATCGGTTCTATGAGTTGATCAGGCGACTGCTCATCTATGAGGGCTTCGTGGACCTGTCGGTAATCCACATCGGTTTCGGGCAGGCCGCCTGGTTCTCCACTTCCGTCTTCGACGCTGAGATCAACTCCTTCAAGGACGCTGTGACCAGGATTCGCAGCGAGGCGGGCAAGCCCCTGGCGCTGGTGATGCAGTACCTCATCACCGGCTGGGACTGGCAGAAGAGTATCGAAGACCTGCAACAGGGCTGCGCCGCAGCGGGGATACCTGTATACTACTCAATGACGAGTGCGGCCAGAGCCATCGATCACGTCATCCGGTACCATGAGAGACGGCGGGCACGGGGCTTTGACTAGCCAGGACCGCCCCCGGTGAGCCCGTCCTCCGGCTCTGCTCCAGTCTCAACCGCCTGTTGTCGAGGAGGCCGATATGGGATCGCTTGACCCCATCTTCTACCCAACGTCCATCGCCATCGCCGGCGCTTCTCCGGGGAAGTCGGGGCAGTGGTTTCTGGACAGCATCCGCACCTCCGGCTTCAAGGGGCCCATCTACGCCATCAACTCCAAGGGCGGGGAGGTCTCGGGGCTGCTGGCCTACACCAACGTCAAGGACATCCCGGGACCCGTGGACTACACCATATGCTGCATCCCGGCCCCCCACGTCCCCCAGTTGGTCAGGGACTGCGCCGCCAAGGGAGTGAAGACCATCTCCATCTACACCTCAGGGTTCTCGGAGACGGGGACCCAGGAGGGCAGGGATCTGGAACGGGAGATCGTCCGCATCGCCCAGGCTTCGAGGATCAGGATCGTAGGGCCCAACTGTCTGGGCGTCTACTCGCCCAAGGTGGGGCTGTCGTTCGCCTCGGACTTCTCCCGACGGGTGGGCAAGGTGGCCCTGATCGGCCAGAGCGGCGGCAACACCTCCTACCTCATCCGGGCAGCCAGTCAGCGAGGGGTCAGGTTCAGCAAGGCGGTCTCGTACGGGAACGCCTGCGACATCAACGAGAGCCACCTCCTGGAGTATCTTGCCCACGATCCCGAGACGGAGATCGTGGCGGCCTACATCGAGGGGATCAAGGACGGTGAGCGGTTCCACCGGGTGCTGTCCAGGCTTTCAGCGGTCAAGCCCGTCCTGGTCCTCAAGGGAGGCTACACCAGAGCCGGGGGAGAGATCGCCGCATCGCACACCGGTTCCCTGGCTGGCTCCGCCGAGGTGTGGGACAGCCTCATCCAGCAGTCGGGAGCCATCAGCGTGGGCAATCTGGAGGAGATGGTCGATCTGCTGGTCACCTTCGCCCTGCTCCCCCTGCCCAGGGGACGGAAGGTGGGCGTCTTCGGAGGCGGCGGAGGAGCCAGCGTCTTGGCCACCGACGAGCTGACCATGGCCGGCTTCACGTTGCCCAGGCTGCCGCCGGAGCTGATCAAGGAGCTGATGGAGCTGTTCGGCAATACCGCCGGAATGATCTTCAAGAATCCCATCGACCTGTCCATGGTGGGCTACAGCCAGAGCTTCTATGACGTGGTGAAGAGGCTGCTGAGCTACAGCAGCGGCGACAGCTTCGACCTGGGACTGATCCACGCCGGTTTCGGACAGGCGGCCTGGTTCTCCTCGTCCGCCTTCGAGATCGAGATCAACCAGTTCCGGGACTTCGTGACCAGGATCCACAGGGAGACGGACAAGCCGCTGGCCCTGGTCCTGCAGTTCCTGATCACCAACTGGGATTGGCAGAAGGCCCTGGACCTGCAGCGGGGCTGCAGTGAAGCGGGCATGCCCGTCTTCCACTCCATGGCCAGCGCGGCCAAGGCCATCGACCGCTTCCTGCGCTACCACGAGGCGAGACAGAGAGCGGGCAAGACCGGCTGAGGCTTCGCCAGGAGCAGCGTCCGCGGCGGATAGCCAGTGCCCGCGGGCGGGGATTCAAGGAATGAACAAGAACGAAGCTCTGGATGCCGTCTTCAACCTGCGGTCCGTGGTCATCGTCGGCGTCGCCCCGGGCGACGAGGGGTTCAACACCGGGCGGCTGTTCCTGAATCACATCATCGAGTACGGATTCAAGGGCAAGATCCACTTGGTCAACCCCAAGGGCGGCGAGGTGTTGGGGCTGAAGATCTACCCCCACCTAAGTGACATCCCCGAGGCAGTGGACTACGTCATCTCCTGCATTCCAGCCCCCTTCGTGGCCCAGTTGATCAAGGACTCGGCGGCCAAGGGGGCCAAGGCCGTCTGCCTGTTCACCTCCGGCTTCGCCGAATTCGGAACAGAGACCGGCAGGCAACTGGAGATGGGGGTGCAGCGTCTGGCTCAGTCAACCGGCGTGCGGGTCATCGGCCCCAACTGCCTGGGCATACACTCCCCCAAGGCCGGCTTCTCCTTTGCCCCCGATCTGCCCCATGAGACCGGTCCGGTGTCCTTCATCTGCCAGAGCGGCGGCAACACCATGTACCTGGTGCGGGCGGCCGGGGCTAGGGGCATCCGGTTCAACAAGGTGATCTCCTATGGAAATGCCTGCGACATCGATGAAACGGACCTGCTGGAGTATCTCCACCAGGATGCGGAGACCAAGGTGGTGGCCGCCTACATCGAGGGAGTGAAGGACGGGCGGCGCTTCTACCGCGTCCTTCAGGAACTGGCGGCGGTCAAGCCGGTGGTCGTCCTGAAGGGAGGCACCACGGGTGCCGGGGCCAGGGTGGCCGCTTCCCATACCGCCTCTCTGGCGGGCTCACACGACCTGTGGATGAGGGCCCTGGATCAGGCCGGGGCCATCAGGGTGAACGACCTGGACGAGATGGCGGACATGCTGGTCACCCTCCAGTACATGCCCCTTCTAGGAGGAAAGAGGCTGGCCATGGCCGGGGTGGGGGGAGGGGCGGGGGTCCTTGCCACCGACGACTGGGACAGGGCGGGTTTCGTCCTTCCCCAACTGCCCGATGACATCAGACAGGCCTTCAGGGATGCCCTAGGCAACGACGCGGGAACCATCCTGAGCAACCCCGTGGATATCCCCCACCTGGGCTTCGGCCATGAGGTGTTCCGCCACGCCCTAACCAAGCTGGGTCAGTTCCAGGGGATCGACCTGCTGGTCTTCCATCTGCCCATCAGAGGAATCATGCTGTCGCTGGCCGTGGCTCCCATCCTGATCGACCGCGAGACGGAGACGATCATCAGGCTGCACCGCGAGTCAGCCATGCCCATGGCGGTGGTGGCGCACTACATGGCCACAGGGGAGGGATGGCACTTCGCGGCCAAGTACGTCAAGGACTTCTACGAGGCGGGCCTGACCGTCTACCACTCCATCCCCAGCGCGGCCAAGGCCATCGACAGGTTCATCCGGTATCACCGGAACTTGATGGCCTCGCAGCCGTAGACCCTTGCACTGACAAGCGCCGGAAGCTCGTTCGGTCCGGGGATGCTCGCTTCCTGGGCGCGCACGGCTGGTGACTCCTAGCCCATCTCCTCCGCGGCCGCGGGCACGAACTCGATGCCGCCGTCGATTTCGAACAGCTTCCCGGTCACCCAGTCTGAGGCAGAGGAAGCGAGGTAGATGGCGGCCAGGGCGATGTCCTCCGGCCTGCCGATCCGCTTCAGCGGAGTGTTGGCGATCACCCGATCCCTGACTGGCTCCAGCACCGGGGCGCTGCCTTCCGTCCAGATGGCCCCGGGCAGGATGGCATTAACCCGCACGTAGGGGGCGAGCTCCCAGGCCAGTGTCTTGGTCAACGAGTTCACTCCCGCCTTGGCCGCACCGTAGGCGGCCATGCCCAGGCTCGGTATTTGAGAGTCCCGGCTGGAGATGTTGATGATAGAGCCGTTCTTCTGGTCCAGCATGACGATGCTGACAGCCTTGCTGCAGAGGAAGGTGGCGGTCAGATTCTGCCGCACGATTGCCTCCCAGGTGCGGGGGCTGGTCTTCAGGGTTGGTTTGAACGGCGTGCCGCCGGCGTTGTTGACCAGAACGTCGATGCGGCCGAACTTGCCCATAGCCGAGCTGACCATCAGGTCTATCTGCTCGGGCTCGCGGACGTCACAGGCTACGGCCAGGGCTCGGCGGCCCAGGCCTTCGACCTCAGACACGGCCCTCTCGATCGCATCTGGCGTTATGTCAATCAGGACCATGTCGGCCCCAGCCTCAGCGAAGGCCAAGGCGATGCCCTTCCCTATGCCCCGGCCCGCCCCGGTGATGATCGCCACTCTTCCAGTCAACGCGAACCTGTCCAGAATCATCTCCAACTCCTCCTCAGACCAGCCTCAACGCTTTCTCCAGGAATGGATAGTAGGACACGTCCCCGATGGCATCGTCAGCCCGGTCAAGTGCGCCCGAACTCCCGGTTCAGCCGGATGGAGCTAAGGTGAACCATGGTGGGCCGGCCGTGGGGACAGGTGCGGGGGGAGGTGGTCCTCTCCAACTGGCCAACGAGCTCTCTCATCTCCTCCTGGCTGAGCGACTGCCCGGCACGTACTGCGCCATGGCACGCCAGAGAACGGGCCATCCTGTCCTCGCCGTCAAGCACGTCGGACTCGCCCTCCAGTGAGTCCAGCGTCTCCTTGACAGCATTTGTGATGCGCTTCCCGGTCAGCACGGAGGGGACGGCGCGGACCAGGCAGGTCTTATCGCCGAAGGGATCAATGGAGAAACCGAACTGGACCATCATCTCCCGGTGATCTGCCAGGAGTGTCTCCTGTTTCGGCGTGAGTTCAACGGCCACCGGCTCCAGCAGCGACTGGACCTCCACGGCCCTCTCCCGGCTCTGACTCAGTACGCGGTCGAAGAGCACCCTCTCATGGGCAGCGTGCTGGTCGATGAGGTACAGTCCGTCAGGGCCCTCAGCAATGACATAGGTGCCAGCTGCCTGGCCCAACACACGAAGGACGGGTATCTCACGTCGGGCGGGCTCGGGCATGAGGGGCAAGACCCGCCGCTGTCCGGCGGTGACCAGCGGTGTCTCACCCGCCCTGCCCACTTCCACGGGGGCGGCGAAGGCCGATGGGCTCATCTCCGGTATGGGGGCCTTCTCCATCAGGACCCGCCGCACGACACCGTGGACCGTGCCGAAGACCACGGGCTCCTGGGCAAACCTGACCTCTCTCTTGGCGGGGTGAACGTTGACGTCCACAAGAGCCGGCGACATGGAGAGGTTGAGGGCCACTATGGGGTACCTGCGCACGGCCAGCCAGCCCTCGTAGGCTTTCTCCACCACCCCGGTGAGCAGGCGGCTCTGCACCCACCGCCGGTTCACGAAGAAGCTGAGGCAGTTCCGGGCAGCGCGGGTGACGGAGGGGGGACTGACGAAGCCAGTGACGGCCGGGGCCAGGCCCGCCTCACCGACATTGGCCCTGATCTCTAGCATGGCCTGGGCCACCTCAGGGCCATAGACCTCCGCCAGGGCATCCCTCAAGCTGCCGCTTCCCGGGGTGCGCAGAACGTTCCGGCCATCGATGCTCAGGGTGAACCTCACCTCCGGAAAGGCCAGGCAGTACTGACTCACCATGTTGCTGATCTGGTTGTTCTCCGTGGTGGCCGACTTGAGGAACTTCAGGCGGGCCGGGACATTGCGGAAGAGATCGCGGACCGTGACGGTGGTGCCCTGCGGACAGGCCCGGGCCTCCCTCTTGACGGTCCTGCCCTCCCGCATGGCGAGATTAACGCCTGGGGCGTCCACTTCGCCGCAGGTGAGCATCTCCACTTGGGCCACCTGGGCGATGCTGGGCAGGGCCTCTCCTCTGAAGCCGAGCGTGGTGGCTCCTTCCAGATCGGCCAGGTTGGTGATCTTGCTGGTGGCATGGCGCTGGAAGGCCATCTCCGCCTCGTCCGCGGCAAGACCGGTGCCGTTGTCCGACACCCTGATGTAGCTCACCCCACTGCCCCTCACCTCCACGCTGATCTGGGAGGCTCCGGCATCGAGGGAGTTCTCCACCAGTTCCTTGACCACCGAGGCCGGCCTCTCCACCACCTCGCCGGCAGCTATCTTGGCCACGGTCTCCGGGGACAGAACGCGGATGGCTCTTGGCGGCATGGCTCTGGCCCACCATTCTACCACGGCGCTTTGCAGACGCAGAAACGGCAGGCAGCCTGACCTTTGCGCTGAAAGCAGGAATCCCCCTTCAAGGGGGATTCCTGCTGCCTGGTGTGCCTGTCCGGCCTGGAGGCTATGGCTTGGCCGGGAGCTTGGCCGCGTGCCGTCCGGCGCGGCGGCCGGCGAAGACGCAGTCGGCGATGGAAGTCCCGCTGGCGAAGTAGGCATTGGAGCAGAGTCCAATGGCATTCCGTCCCGCGGCGTAGAGTCCCTGAATGGCACTGCCGTCCTTCTTCGCCACCTGTCCCGTCTTCTCGTTGACCACCAGCCCGCCCAGAGTGATGGCTGCGGTAGGTATGCCGCCCTTGGTGATCGTGGCAGAAAAGCCCTGCAGGGAGCAGTCAAGGGCATAGAAGGGAGGAGTGTCCTGGGCCACGAAACGCTTGGGATACTTGCCCAGGGGATCGGGCCCGCCCTTCTTGGCCCCCTCGTTGTAGTCCTTCATCGTGGCAGCGAGGCCCTCCGCGGACACCCCGATCTTCTTGGCCAGCTGCTCGAGGGTTGAGGCCTTCTTGCGGCCGATGGATAGCATGGGCATCATGGTCAGCTTCTGGAAGGAGGCGCACTGATCCTTCATGTGGCTCTTGGCTTCCTTGATTGTCTTGCTGTCGATGATGAGGTAGGCTTTGCCGCCGCCCCGGGAGACTATGTAGTCGCCCTGCTTCCCCCCGTACAGATCCTCGCTGCAGATGCGCTTCCCGTCCTTGTTCACCAGGACCCCCTGCATCAGGGCCTCGGGCGGGACGTAGAAGCGCCACGCGGACATCTTGTCCATGTGCGATGTGGCGCCGCCGACCGCCTCCCCAAGAGCAATCCCTGAACCATCGTCGGCGAAGGTGCCCAGAGGCAAGCACTGGCAGAAGGCACTGTTGCACTCCTTCACCCGCTTCTTGTTGAAGATGAAGCCACCGGCACAAAGGATGACTCCCTTGCGTGCCCTGGCCCGGTAGGGGCGGGCGCGCACTTTCATGATGACGCCGGCCACAGCGTTGAGCAGGCTGGCCATCGGGGGCATGTAGGTGTTGAGCTTGGCATTGATCCCTGTGAGACTGCCGTGGAGGGGCCGGAGCAGAATGGACCCCGGCGGTATGGAGCGTCCCTCCACCCCGATGACCGTGCCGTCCTCAGACTGGATGAGCTTCAGGACCTGGGTCTGGCAGCGCACCTGGACCTTGTCGGATTTGCGCACCGTCTCCTCCAGACCATGGAACAGGGTGAGCCCGGAGATGCCCGGGCCTTTGGCGCGGTGCCCGCGGGGAGCGGGCTTGGCCTTGGCCGCGTAGGCGGCGTTGTTCTCGCTCCCGGAGAAGTAGAGGTAGTAGGCATCCGTAGGATACGAGGTCTTGAAGGGGCACATCGATCCCTCGAAGGGAATGCCCGCCTCCGCCAGCCAGCGGATGTCCTCAACTGAGCCCTCACAGAAGCGGCGGAGGGTTTCATCGGACATGACGCCTTCACCCACCTCCAGCTTGAGGTACTTGTACATCTCATCAACGGTGTCATCGAAACCCGCCGCCTTCTGGTATGGCGTGCCACCCCCGGCGTAGACTATGGCCCCGCTGGCGGCAGTGGCCCCACCCCCGTGGAACCGGTCCAAGACCAGTACCGAGGCACCATTCTGCGCTGCCTCCAGAGCCGCGCAGGCACCTGCCCCGCCAAAACCGATCACTATGACATCCGCTTCGGCGTCCCAGCGACCATTGCCCTCTTTCTTGCTCATGCTTCCCTCCTCTGAAGAACCGGACCCCGATCGTACTGCTGAGCCGACACGCAGGAAACGAACGAGGACCCCAAATCGCACATAGGCTACTATCCTTGTCAGGGAGATGTCAAACCTGGGCAGGCGGGCCGTGCCTTCATCAGCCTCCGCGGTTGTGATATGGTATAGGCATATCAGGACGCTCAACCATATGTCTTTGTTCACCATCTGATGCCAACATCGCAAGCCCAGACAAGAAGGAGACACCGATGACGCAGGGAGGGGTGCCTCTGGGCCGGTTCTTCGGGATACCGGTGAGGCTGCACTGGTCCTGGTTCATTGTGTTCGTGCTGGTGACCTGGTTCCTGGCTGGCGGGTACTTCCCTGACAACTACTCCTGGAGCGAGGCAACCTACTGGGGCATCGGTGCGGCCACCAGCATCCTGTTCTTTGCTTCCGTCCTGGCCCATGAGCTGGCCCACAGTCGGGTGGCGCAGGCTGCCGGAATCCAGGTCAATGCCATCAGCCTGTTCATCTTCGGCGGCGTCTCACAGCTCGCCCGGGAGCCGGGCAAGCCCGGAGCCGAGTTTCGCATGGCCATCGCCGGGCCAGCGACGAGCATCATCCTGGGAGGCATCTTCTGGGCCATCTTCTTCGCCACGGAGGATCCCATCGAACCGCTATCGGCCATGGCCTTCTGGCTGGGGTACATCAACCTGTCTCTGGCAGCGTTCAACCTCATCCCAGGATTTCCCCTGGACGGGGGGCGTGTCCTGCGCTCCATCCTGTGGTGGCGCTCCGGGAACCTGCGCAGCGCCACCCGCATCGCCAGCACCATCGGGCGGGGCTTCGGCTACCTGCTGATCTTCGGCGGCATCTACTACATCTTCGTGGATCTGGACAACCTCTTCCAGGGCCTGTTCCTGGCCTTCGTGGGCTGGTTCCTGGAGAACGCCGCCGTGGGCAGCTACCGCCAGGTGGCCCTGCAGGATCAGCTCCGGGGACACAAGATCAGCGAGATCATGACCCGGGACTGCCCGGCTGTCTCACCCCGGACCACAATTGAGGAACTGGTCAACCAGTACATCCTCATTTCGGGCCGCCGGTGCTTCCCGGTGGTGGAAGACGGCCGCGGCCTGGGACTGATCACCATTCATAACGTGAAGGTGGTGCCCCGAGAGGTCTGGCACAGCCGGACGGTGAGGGAGGTGATGACCCCCATGGACAAGCTGAAGAGGGTCGGTCCGGATGAGGACCTATCCAGTGCCATGCAACTGCTCACCGATGAGGATGTCAACCAATTGCCGGTGGTGGAGGGCGACCGGATCATCGGCATGGTGGCCCGCGAGAACCTCCTCGCCTTCGTGCACAGCCGGGCCGAACTGGGGACGTAGCTCCCGCGCAAGATGGATGCGTTCCCGGACTCCGTGGGCGGGTGCAACGAGGGACTGCCTCAATCGGGGTGCCGAGGGGCCTTGGGGAAACGCAGCGCCACCAGAATGATGGCGGCAGTCACCACGCCGATGATGTATAGACCACTGCCTATGGCCAAGCCGATGGCCGCCACCGTCCAGATGGTAGCCGCAGTGGTCAGTCCGGCCACGATGCCGCCTTCGCCGTGAAGGATGGTCCCCGCTCCCAAGAAGCCCACGCCGACGACCACACCTGCGGCGATTCTGGAGGGGTCCGCCGGTTCACCGAAGCCGTAGATGGAGGCGACGGTGAAGAGGGCAGCCCCGATGCAGACGAGCACCAGGGTGCGCAGTCCGGCGGCTTTCCCGGCGTGCTCCCGCTCATATCCAATGGCGCCGCCCACGATGGCGGCGATGAGAAGGCGAATCACAGCATCGACTTCCGTCCACGGGGTGAGCTCCCACACTTCCATAGGTCGCGGCCTCCTGTCTCCCTGCCTGGCGTCGGCAGACATTATAGCACAGACCCGAGCACGGTCCGGTGTCGACTCTGGCAGAATACCGCCACCTCAGCAGCCATGCCGGCATGCAACAGAATGCAGCGGGATGTGCAGCCATGGACACGGGGCAAAGCGAGAAGGGAGTTGAGTCGGAACCGGGATCAGACCCCGCGCACGGAGCCGGCCACCGGAAGTCCGCGCTCAATGTCGAAGCGCGGGGGCCGGATGATTGGGGGCCGGGCCGCCGCCGGCAGATTGAGAGCTGGCTCCCTGCCGTGCAGAGGGACGCCCTCGTCAAACCAGGGACGGAGTCCGAAGTCGATGCCCAACTCCTGCAGGAAGGGCAGCAGCACTCTCCTGATAACAGAAGCCCAGGTGTACCTGGCCGCGGAGCATCTGGCAGCCCGCCGCAGCCGACGCGCCGCCTCCCGGGAGCGCCTGAGGTAGGAGAGCTGATGGACGATCTCCCTGGGATCACTGCTCTGCAGGGAGATGGCATCCTGGCGGTGGGTCACGTAGTCCTCTCCGGTGCAGCCCACGAAGGCGACGCCTCCTACTGCCATGGTCTCCAGCCCCACCAGCCCGAAGGGCTCGATGCCGCTGTTGGCCAGCACCGCATCGGCCACCCGGAAGAGCACCCGGCGCTGTTCCTCCGAGAGGTAGTTCTCCAGAACCACCATGTCCGCGCCCAGCAGAGGACGAATGGCCTCGATCATGGACTCGGCATCGCTCCCGGTCCAGCGGGCGAAGGCCAGACTCAGATCAAGCTGCGTGGCCCTGGCGATGACCTCCTGCCCGTGATACTCCACGCCACCCCGGGCCAGGAAGAGCGGCCGCAGGCCCGGTCCCTTCATGAAAGCCACAGCATCGACGGCCATGTCCCAGCGCTTGTCCGGATCCCAGCGGGCCACCTTGACCAAAGTGAGCCGGTCCCCGAGCAGACGGCGCAGACCGCAGGCCGCTCCGCGATCCACGGGACGGAGCCACTGGTCGTCTATCCCGTTGGGTACCACCCGGGCATCGACCTTGTAGCGCCACATCAGGTGCTTCATGTAGCGGCTGACCGTGGTCACCGTGGCACTGCTGCCCAGATGGCCGAAGGGCACGCGGTCGAAGCCGAAGGTGTTGTTGGCATTCCACAGCAACTGGACGCGGTTTCTGATGCCCAGACGGCTGAGGATGTCGTGAAGGGTGATGATGGAATCGGCGGTGTGCCACTCCTCGGCCAGGACGGCAACGGACCCGCCTGCGGAGACCCTGGGGCAGAGCAACTCCCTGACCAGCCAATCCGGCAGGGAGCGGTTCCAGTCGCGCAGTTTGCCCTCTTCACCATCGTACACCCCGCCGGGGTGGTAGTGGCTGATCCACTGACACCAGCGGTGGAGATGGAGTCGGCCGTTCTCCAGCACCTCGTGGCCCGGCAGATCAGGGTCGCCAATGAAGAAGAGGTGCGTCTCGAAGCCCGTCCTGGCCAGGGCCCGGGAGAGGTCGGTCACCCGGGTGCCCAAGCCTCCGGCGCGGGAGTAGCCATCGGGGCCTTCGAAGCTGAGCATGACGAAGGTGACATCGGCCATGGTCATGGTCTCCGGAGACTGGCGATTCGCCGTGCAGACACCGATGCAGTGCAGGCACCGCTGTGGTCAGCGGCGGGAGGAGGCTGGCGACTGGCTATAGAGAGGCGGAGGGGGAGGGCGCCGGCACGCGTGCCGCATCCTGACGGCAGATGCCCATCACGCTGACATGCCGATCCCCTTCGGCCCACTCCTGACCCCTCGGGCGATAGACGCTACCTTCTACAGTCGTCCCCAGCAGGCGGTACTAGCGCCAGCAGGTGCAGATCTTCCTCAGTCCCACACCCCCGGCCCCGATCGTGCGCCTGGGATTCATCATATAGGAGAGATACGAGCATGTCAATGGTCGAATCGAAGAATCGCTCTTCTCGAAGACGTGCCCATCCCCAACAGAGTCGAACCTTGAACTCCAGGACGATATTTGCTAACTTTGAGGGGCTGCGCAGGGCCCGCCGCCAGTGCTGCAGCTGCCAGAACCGACGCCGCATGAGATTCGAGAGCTCCGCCGAGATCAGCGCCTCTCCGGAGGCGATCTGGGCCGCTCTGGGCAATCCTGAGGAATGGCCGGAATGGATCGCCTCACTGAAGAGGATAGAGAGGCTCTCAGCGGGGACCCTGGGGGTTGGAGCGAGACTCCGCGTCACCGCAAGGGCTGGCCTGTTCACAGTGAAGCTGCTGATGACTATCACGGAGTTCGTCCCCGGGCAGCGGGTGGTGATGCAGGGCCGTGTTCTGGGCACAGGGCTGACCCGCTACTATGCCCTGAACGGCGGCGAACGCCAGACCAGGGTGACTGCCGGCGGCGAGGCCACCGGTGCGCTGGCCTGTCTGGTCGGCCGGGGAGGCCAGCGGCTGTCAAACGAGATAGTCCGGTCTTTCAAGAAGAAGATTGAGGGATAGCAGGTCAACATGAGGAGTGAGAAGATGTCATCCGCTGTACAGGAACTGGAGACCAAGGCCGGAGCAGCCAGGGATGCTGCCAGGAAACTGGCCCGCCTCTCCACAGAAGCCAAGAACAAGGCCCTGATGGCCATCGCCGATGGACTGATCTCAGCCGAGAAGGAGATCATCGCCGCCAACCAGCGGGACCGGGCGGCAGCGGAATCCTCAGGGATGAGCGCGGCCATGCTGGACAGATTGCTGCTCAACCACAACCGAATCGAAGGCATGGCCGCCGACGTGCGGGTGGTGGCCGGACTTCCCGATCCTGTCGGGGAGGTCTTCGACATGCGCACGCTGCCCAACGGGCTTCAGATGGGCCGGAAGCGGGTGCCCCTGGGGGTGCTGGCCACCATCTACGAGAGCCGGCCCAATGTCACGGTGGACATCTCCTCACTGTGCCTCAAATCGGGAAACGCGGTGATATTGCGCGGCGGCAAGGAGGCCATCTACTCGAATCTGGCACTGGCCGGGGTGGTCCAGAAGGCAGCCTATCAGGCCGGCATTCCTGAAGGGGCCGTGCAGATCATCGAGTCCACCGAGCGGACGGTGGTGGACCACCTGCTGAAGATGAACGGAACCATCGACCTGGTGGTGCCCCGGGGAGGGGCGGAGCTGATCAGGTTTGTGGTCGGCCAGGCCACCATGCCGGTTCTGGCCGGGGGGATCGGGGTGTGTCATACCTACGTTGACAGCAGTGCCAACCTGGACAAGGCAGTGGCCATTGTCTACAACGCCAAGGTGCAGCGGCCCACGGTGTGCAATGCCCTGGACACCATCATCGTTCACGCTGACGTGGCCGAGCGATTCCTGAAGGCGATAGCCGCGGCGTTCCTCAAGGCCGGAGTGGAGATGCACTGCGACCAGGCTTCACACCGGATACTCAAGGGCTCGCCTGACCTGAAGGTAGTCCCGGCTACTGACGAGGACTGGGGCAAGGAGTTCCTGGCACTGACAGCCGCCGTGAAGGTGGTGGGTTCCCTGGATGAGGCCCTGGAGCACATCGACCGCTACGGTTCGGGGCACTCCGAGGCTATCGTCACGGAGGACTACTCCGCAGCGCTGCGCTTCCTCAACGAGGTTGACGCCGCCTGCGTCTATGCCAATGCCAGCACCCGCTTCACCGACGGGGGGCAGTTCGGGCTGGGGGCGGAGGTGGGCATCAGCACCCAGAAGTTCCACGCCCGCGGCCCACTGGGGCTGAAGGAGCTGACCAGCTACAAGTGGATCATCCTCGGCACCGGACAGGTGCGGCCCTAGCCAGGGCGCCGCGAAAGACACGGGGCCAACGGGCCCCACCCCATCGCAGTCCATGCCCCCATAACTTCTGCTTTGGGCTACGCCACGGTATACTCTAACCCATCATGTGCGGGAATACGGCAGAGCCGGATGCCGGGGCGGCGGGCGTCGACCGCAGGGTCCGAGAAATCGAGAGGCGGGTGGCCGCGGCGGCCCACAGAGCGGGCAGGGCTGCCGACGAGATCACCGTGATCGGGGTGACCAAGACGGTGGATCTCACGGTCATCCAGCGGGCCTTTGAGGCGGGGATGAGGCACTTCGGGGAGAGCCGCATCCAGGAAGCGAAGGAGAAGATCACCGGTCTGTCAGCGCTGCAGCCCCGTTCCACTTGGCATATGGTGGGTCATCTCCAGACTAACAAAGCGAAGACGGCCGTGGAGATCTTTGACGTCATCCACAGCGTAGATTCCGTCAGGCTGGCGGAGGCCATCAGCCAGAACGCCCGCCGCGTCATGCCCATCCTCATCGAGGTCAATGTCTCCGGCGAGGCCAGCAAGTACGGATTCAGGCCAGATGAGGTGGGCCCGGCGACGGAGCAGGTGGCCCGGCTGCACCACCTGGATGTCAGGGGGTTGATGACCGTCGCCCCATACACTAGCCGCCCTGAGGAGGTCAGGCCGGTATTCCGGAAGCTCAGGGAGTTGAGGGACGCACTGGGGCTGGAGCACCTTTCCATGGGCATGACCGATGACTTCGAAGTGGCCATCGAGGAAGGGGCCACCATGGTGAGGATCGGAAGGGCCATCTTCGGAGAGAGGGGGGACTAGCACGATGAGAATGGCGTTCATCGGCGGGGGCAACATGGGCGAGGCCATGATCCGCGGCATCCTGGACCGAGGCACGGCCAAGGCCAGAGAGATCCGGGTCAGCGACATCAGCGAGGCCCGGCGTTCGCACCTTGCCCAGAAGTACGGGCTGGCGGTCACGGACAGCAATCGCTCTGCCACAGAGAGGGCCGAGGTCATCATCCTGGCCATCAAACCGGGCTCGCTGCCTCAGGTGATGGAGGAACTGAAGGGCTCGCTGAAGGCGGGGCAGACGGTGATCTCCATCGCCGCCGGGGTGACCCTGGCCAGGCTCAGCCAGGGACTGGGCCGCAAGTCGGTGGTCCGGGCCATGCCTAACATGCCGGCGCAGATCGGCCAAGGGATGACGGTGTGGACGGCCACCGAGGAGGTAAACGAGGAGGACAGACGCAGGGCGCGACTGGTGCTGGAGGCGCTGGGCAGGCAGGCCTTCGTGCCCGATGAGCGGTTCATAGACATGGCCACGGCTGTCAGCGGCAGCGGGCCGGCCTATGTCTTCCTGATCATTGAGTCATTCGTGGACGCCGCCGTGCGGATCGGCCTGCCCCGCGACTTGGCTCAGGAGTTGGTGCTGGAGACGGTCCTGGGGTCGGCCCACCTGGTCCAGAAGTCGGACAGGCACCCGGCCGAGCTGAGGAATCTGGTCACTTCCCCCGGGGGCACGACGGCCGAAGGCCTGCACGTTCTGGAGGAGGGCAGTCTGAGAGCCCTCCTGGGGAGGGCCATCATCGCCGCCTACGAGAAGGCGAAGGCACTGCGAGGGGAATAGGCCCCCAAGATACCCCCCTCCCTGGACTTCAAGGTGCGCATCTGGTATATGATATGAGTGACGCCAATCCGGCCCGGCCCCACTGCGGGGCAATCCACAGACTTGCGAGGTGAACCATGAACTGGGTTGACGGGGTGATCATCATCGTGGCCCTGATCGCCGCCTTCTCGGGACTGAGGCAGGGACTGATCATGGCCGTCTTCGGCCTTCTGGGACTGATCGCCGGGGTGGCCTTCGCCGGCTGGGCGTCGGACCCGCTGGCCGGCAGGATCTCTTCCGACGGAGCGGAGTGGGCCCATGTGCTGGCCTTCATCATCATCCTGGTCATCGTCATGGTGGCCTTCCACATCGCCGGCATGATCATCAAGCAGTTCGTCAAGTTGATCATGCTGGGGTGGGTGGACTCCCTGGGCGGAGCGATGCTGGGGCTGTTCGTGGGGTCGCTGCTGGCCACGGCGGTGCTCATCGCCGTAGGCAAATGGGCCGCCAGGGTTGGGGCAACCGGGGTGGAGGAGGCCATCGGCAACTCTCCACTGGCCGAGCTGCTGATGGACAGCTTCCGCTTCCTGCTTCTTCTCCTCCCTGGCCGCTTCGAGGTGGTCAGGGACTTCTTCGCGTGATGTGGATCGGGGCAGGAAAGCCAGCGCCTTCCTGCCCGTGGTCAGTGAGCCTCTCTAGGTAGCGGCCGGAGTCTTCCCCGGGTTCTGCTTCTTCCACTTCTCGATCAGCTGCTCCTTGGTCTCCTTGTGGGCCGGGTCAGGAACGCAGCAGTCCACCGGGCACTGTTCCACGCACTTGGCGGTGGAGTACCAGCCGATGCACTCGGTGCACTTCTCGGGGTCGATGACGTAGATAGTATCCGCTTCCTTGATGGCGCCGTTCTTGCACTCAACCTCGCAGGCGCCGCAGCTGATACACTCGTCCGTGATCTTGTAAGCCATGCAACCTCCTCCTTCTGTGTTTGTCCTATTTCTTCGTTCCGGTGGACTTCTTCCCGGGCTTGATCTTGAGCTTCTTCAGCAGGGCTTTGGCCGAGCATTCGGGCACGAAGACGCTGACATCGCCACCGCCCTGGGCCGCCTCCTTGAGCAAGCTGGAACTGATGAATTGGTACTCCGCATGGGACATGAGGCAGATGGTGTCTATGGATGGCGCCATCTTGCAGTTCATCAGGGCCATGTCGAATTCCCGCTCGAAATCTGACCCCATGCGCAGACCGCGGACGATGAACTTGGCCCCAATGCGCCTGGCGAACTCGATGGTGAGCGAGCTATAGGCTTGGACGCGGATGTTGGGGAGGTGCGCCGTGGCCTCCTCCATGAGCTTCACACGCTCTGCGGTCGTGAACAGGAGATTCTTCGGAGGCGTGTCGAACACTCCGATGACCAGCCTGTCGAATAGGGAGGCCGCCCTCGCGGCCACGTCCACATGCCCCTTGGTGACCGGGTCAAAGCTGCCGGGATAGAGCGCTATCCTCAATTCTCACCCTCCTGTCGATAGAATGAAAGGCAGGTATCGCCGTACCGCCGGCTCTTTGTCAGGGCGAAGAGCCCATACCTCTGGGGCAGCGGCTGGCGGGTGGAGTGCTGGACCACCACCGTGGAGTCCGGCGAGACCACCCGGGACTCAAAGAGGCTGTCCAGGACCCCGCCAAGCGAGGTGTCCGAATAGGGCGGGTCCAGGAAGACGACATCGTAGGCTCTGTCGATGAAGGACAGGGCCCTGTTGACGCTGCAGCAATAGACCGAGGCCTGGGGCTGTAGCCCCGTCTTCTTCAGGTTGTCCCGGATCACGTCGCAGGACCTGGCACTGCGCTCCACGAAATCCACCCGGCTGGCACCACGGCTGAGGGCTTCGATGCCCAGGGCACCGCTGCCAGCATAGAGGTCAATGGCATGCCAGTCCTCGCCGACCATGGACTGCAGTATGGAGAACATGGCCCCGCGAACCATGCCGGTTGTGGGGCGGGTGTGACTCCTCGGGGACTTGAGCCTGGCGCCTTTGGCGCTGCCGGAGATTACTCGCATGCTCAGACTACCATTATAGCTGAATTGACTTCGCAATCAAAAAGACCGGTGAGCCAGAAACCGCCTTGCGGATGGAATGCAGGGATGCTCCGCCTCGGCTGGGAAGGAACGCGGGCTGCATCTGTTCCGGAAGCCACCCCGCACCCGGGGATCAGGCCTTGACCCGTCCGGCGATCCGGTCCCCCATCTCCCTGGTTCCCACCATCGTCCCACCCTCATCCATGATATCGTAGGTGCGGCAGCCGGACTCCAGGGCGGCGATCACCGCATCCTCGACGACGCCCGCCTCCTCCTCCAGTCCGCAGGAGTAGCGCAGCATCATGGCGCCGCTCAGGATGGTAGCCACCGGGTTGGCCATGTTCTGGCCCGCCCTCCTGGGGGCGCTGCCATGGATCGGCTCGTAGAGTCCGAAGGCCGTCGCCCCCGCCCCGGGCACGCCGGCAAGGCTGGCCGAGGGAAGCATGCCCATCGAGCCCGCCAGCATCGATGCCTCATCAGTCAGGATATCGCCGAAGGTGTTCTCGGTGACCAGAACATCGAAGTAGGTGGGGCGCTGGATCAGCCTCATGGCGCAGGCATCGACCAGCATGTGCTCCAGTTCCACCCCGGGGTAGTCCACCGCCACCTCCGTGGCCACCTGCCGCCACAGCCGGGAGGATTCTAGAACATTGGCCTTGTCCACTGACACCAGCTTCCGGCGGCGGCCCATGGCCAGCTCGAATCCCACCCTGAGGATCCGCTCGATCTCTTTCTCCGAGTAGACCATGCTGTCCACAGCCCTCCTGCCGGTGGCGGCCTGCCAGCGCTTCTTGGGCCGGCCGAAGTAGAGTCCGCCAGTAAGTTCGCGCACCACCAGGAGGTCAACCCCCCTGACGATCTCGGGCTTCAGGGTGGTGGAATCGACCAGCATGGGGAAGACCTTCACCGGCCGGAGATTGGCGAAGAGCCGCAGTCCCTTGCGCAGCGCCAGGAGGCCATCCTCAGGACGGACCCTAGCCAGGGGATCGTCCCACTTGGGGCCGCCCACCGCGCCCAGCAGGACAGCATGGCAGCGCTTGCACAGCCTCAGGGTGTCATCGCTCAGGGCCACGCCCGACTCGTCGATGGCGGCTCCGCCGACAGCGCCGTAGTGGAGCCGGAACTCGTGGCCGAATCGCTGTGACACCGCCTCCAGAACCTTGACCGCCTCGGCCACCACCTCGGGACCAACGCCATCGCCGGGCAGCACGGCGATACTGAACTTCATGGAATCACCCCCCTGGCCTTGAGTCTGGCCCTGGTGTGCTCGATGAGTCCGCCCGCGGCGATGAGCTCCAGCATGAACTGGGGGTAGGGTTGGGCACGATAGACCGTGCCTCTGGTGACATTCCTGATCCGGCCGGTCTCCAGATCGATCTCAAGGGTGTCGCCGGATTCCGTTCCGGCCACCACTTCTTCACAGGTGAGTATGGGCAGGCCGATGTTGATGGCATTGCGGAAGAAGATCCGGGCAAAGCTCCCGGCCACTACGCAGGCAACGCCGGAGGCCTTGATGGCCAGAGGGGCATGCTCCCGCGAGGAGCCGCAGCCGAAGTTGGCCCCGGCGACGATGAAGTCCCCGGCGCTGACCCTATTCACGAACTGGACGTCAATGCCCTCCATGGCATGCTTGGCCAGCTCCGCCCCCTCGGAGACATTGAGATAGCGCGCCGGGATGATAGCGTCCGTGTCCACATTGACGCCATACTTGTGCACCGTGCCGCTGAGCTTCAACCGGCCACCTCAACGGGACTGACGATCCTGCCCGCCACGGCACTGGCCGCCGCCACCGCGGGATTGCTGAGATAGACCTCGGACTGAGGGCTGCCCATCCGGCCCACGAAGTTGCGGTTCGTGGTGGACACGCAGCGCTCGCCGGCAGCCAGCACCCCCATGTAGCCTCCCAGACACGGGCCGCAGGTAGGGGTGCTCACCGCGGCCCCCGAACCGACGAAGACCTCCATCAGGCCCTCTCTCAAAGCCTCAAGATAGACGCGCTGGGAGCCGGGGATGACGATGCAGCGGACCCTGGGATGCACCTGCCGGCCCCGGAGCACCCGGGCGGCAATACGGAGATCCTCCAGCCGGCCGTTGGTGCAGCTGCCGATGACCGCCTGGTCGATCTCGATGCCGCCCACCTGGCTGACCGGCCTGGTGTTGGCCGGTGAATGGGGGCAGGCAACCTGGGGCTCGATCCGGGAGATATCGTACTCCACCACCCTCTCATATCCGGCGTCCCTGTCCGGCTGATAGACCTGGTAGGGCCGCCTGGCCCGGTCCCTGACATACTCCTCGGTTGCTTCATCTACCGCGAAGAGGCCCGCCTTGGCCCCGGCCTCGATGGCCATGTTGGCCATGGTGAAGCGTCCGTCCATGGAGAGATTCCTCACCGCTTCGCCGGAGAACTCCATGGCGGAGTAGAGGGCGCCGTCCACACCGATGTCGCCTATGGTGTGCAGGATGAGGTCCTTCCCGCCCACCCACTGAGGCAGCGAGCCGCGGTAGACGAACCTGATGGTGGCAGGCACCTTCATCCAGATCTCGCCGCTGGCCATGGCCGAGGCGATGTCCGTGGAGCCCATGCCGGTGGAGAAGGCCCCCAGCGCCCCGTAGGTGCAGGTGTGGGAATCGGCGCCGATGACCACATCTCCGGGGAGGACCAGCCCCTGCTCCGGCAGGAGCACGTGCTCGATGCCCATTCTACCGACCTCGAAGTAGACCAGTCCCTGCTCCAGAGCGAAGTCCCGGACCAGCCTGGCCTGCTCCGCGGAGAGGATATCCTTGTTGGGGGTGAAGTGATCAGGGACCATGACCACCTTCCGGGGATCGAAGACCCGGCTGACGCCGATGCGGCGGAACTCCCTGATGGCGATGGGGGCGGTGATGTCATTGGACAGGACGAGGTCCACTCTGGCGTTCACCAGCTCGCCAGGGTCGACCCTTGCCTTTCCGGCATGGGCGGCCAGGATCTTCTCAGCCAGCGTCAACCGAGTTCCTCTTCTTGGCGGCCAGCAGCCGATTGAGGGCATTCATGTAGGCCCGGGCGCTGGCCACGATGATGTCGGTGGCCGCCCCGCGTCCGGTGTAGGTGACACCATCGCTCTCGATCCTGATCAGCACCTCGCCGATGGCGTCGATGCCCGCCGTGACCGAGCTGACGCTGAACTCCGTCAGCCTGTTGGGCACGCCGATGATCCGGTTGATGGCTTTGTAGACCGCATCCACCGGACCGGTGCCCAGGGCGGCGTCGGCGGAGACCTGGCCGCCCGGCCCGATCAGCCTCACCGTGGCCGTGGGCATGCCGTGGTCGCCGCAGGACACGCCGACATGGTCCAGGTGGTACGTCTCAGAGGAGGTGCGCATCTCTTCGGCCACCAGTGTCTCGATGTCCCGGTCGGTGACCTCCTTCTTCTTGTCGGCCAGATCCTTGAAGGCCAGGAAGGCCCGATTCAGGTCTTCTTCGGCCAGGGCGAAGCCCAGTTCGGCCAGCCTTTCCTTGAAGGCGTGGCGTCCGCTGAGCTTGCCCAGCACCAGACTGCTGGCCGGAATGCCCACGTCCCGGGGGTCCATGATCTCGTAGGTGATGGCCTTCTTGAGCACACCATCCTGATGGATGCCCGACTGGTGACGGAAGGCGTTCGACCCGACGATGGCCTTGTTGGGCTGGACCATGAAGCCGGTAAGGTCACTCACCATCCGGCTGGTCTTGTAGATCTGAGTGCTGTCGATCCCGGTGCTCAGGTCGAAGAGGTCGTGGCGGGTCTTGATGGCCATGACGATCTCCTCCATGGAGGCATTGCCCGCCCGCTCCCCGATGCCGTTGATGGTGCACTCCACCTGCCTGGCCCCCTGCCGGACGGCTTCCAGACTGTTGGCCACGGCCAGACCCAGGTCGTTGTGGCAGTGAACGCTGATGGTGGCCCTGCCGATGTTGGGCACGTTGTCCAGGATGCCCCGGATCAGCCCCCCGAACTCCTGAGGTATGGCGTAGCCCACGGTGTCAGGGATGTTCACCGTGGTGGCACCGGCCTCGATAACCGCCTCCAGGATGGTGTAGAGATACGCCGGCTCGGTCCGGCTGGCGTCCATGGGGGAGAACTCCACGTCGCCGACATACTTCCTGGCCCGGGCCACCATGTCCCTCGCCTGGCCAAGCACCTCTTCACGGCTCTTCCTGAGCTGATGGGCCAGATGGACATCCGAGGCGGAAAGAAACACGTGGATGCGGGGATGCTCCGCCTCGCCGATGGCCTCCCAGGCGGTGTCGATGGCCTTGGGGTTAGCGTGAGCCAGCGCACAGACGCTGGAGCGGCGGACCTCCAGGGCGATGTGTCGCACCGCCTCGAAATCGCCCTTGGAGCTGGCCGGGAAGCCGGCCTCGATGACGTCCACACCAAGGCACTCCAGCTGTCTGGCTATGCCCAGTTTCTCCTGGACGTTGAGCATGCCTCCCGCCGCCTGTTCCCCATCGCGGAGGGTGGTGTCGAAAATGATGACTCTGTTCATGTCAGTCCTTCAGAAGATGGTGCCCGCCGTCCCAGCCACCACCGCCGATAAGGGTAGCCCAGCCCGGCAGTGAAGCGCCGTTCCTCCGGGGAGTGCGTGTCAGCCCTTGAGCCAGGGCATCATATCCCGCAGGCTCTTGCCTACTATCTCGATGGGATGCGAGGCCTCGTTCCTCTTGATGGTGTTGAAGCACGGCCGGCCGGCCTGGTTCTCCAAGATCCACTCGCGGGCGAAGCTGCCGTCCTGGATCTCCTCCAGGATGATCCTCATCTCCTCCTTGACCATCTCATCGATGACCCGGGGTCCGCGGGTGTAGTCGCCGTATTCAGCCGTGTCGCTGACCGAATAGCGCATGTAGCTCAGTCCGCCCTGATAGATCAGGTCGGTGATCAGCTTCAATTCATGGAGGACCTCGAAATAGGCGATCTCCGGCTGATAGCCGGCCTCGATCAGCGTTTCAAAGGCGGCCTTGATCAGCGCCGAGACGCCGCCGCAGAGCACGGTCTGCTCCCCGAAGAGGTCGGTCTCCGTCTCTTCGGCGAAGGTAGTCTCGATGACCCCGGCCCGGGCGCAGCCGATGCCCTTGGCATAGGCCAGCGCCACATCCTTGGCCTTGCCGGAGGCATCCTGGTAGACAGCCACCAGCGCCGGAGGCCCCTTGCCCTCCGTGTAGAGCCTCCGCAGCATGTGACCCGGGCACTTGGGGGCAATCATGCTGACGTCGACATTGGCCGGGGGCACGATCTGGCCGTAGTGGATGTTGAAGCCATGTGCAAACATGAGGGTCTTGCCAGCGGACAGTCCCTTCTCAATAGACTCCCGATAGACCGCCGGATGGAGGTTGTCGGGAACCAGCATGACGATAATGTCGGCCGCTTTGGCCACCTTGTCCGCCGTGGCCACCTTGAAGCCGGCCTTCTGGGCGTTCTTCCACCCCTCGGTGCCGGGCGCCTCGGCCACCATCACCGTGCAGCCGCTGTCCTTCAGGTTGTTGGCATGGGCATGTCCCTGGCTGCCGTAGCCAATGATGCCAATGGTCTTGCCCTTGAGCAGATTCATCTTGGCATCGCGATCGCGATAGATCCTGGGCATCACTCCTCCTCTTCTGGCTGGTCCGCCCCGCGGCGCTGGGATTTTGACATTAACTTTTAGCACAAGCTCATCATGCAGTCAAATAGGACAGGCTCCCGGCGGCCTAGTCTCCGGCCCCGCAGCAGCGCCGGCAACCCGACGGAGAGCCAGTCTCCCGGAAGACCTTCTCCGCATGCCACGAGCCCTCACCGGTCAGCCTCAGGGCAGCCACGAAATGCCCGTCGACGGTGTAGGCCCGGCACCAGTCGCCGCTCCCCGTCATTCCCACCTCGTCGAGAACAACGTCGCGGCCCTGCCTCACCAGGGCCTCGGTGGCCCTGTCCAGAATGACCGCCCTCCAGTGCAGAAGCACTTCATCCATGGCGCGGAGCAGGTTCTCAAGGCAGCCCTCCCGGCAGGCCTGCTCCAGCACCTCCAGCGAGACGGCGTCATCAATGGCAAAGGGCTCACTCCTCAGCCGGGCCAGCTTCCGCAGATGGGCGCCGCAGCCCAGCGTCTGGCCGATGTCATGAGCCAGGGAACGGACATACGTGCCAGCCCCGCACTCCACCTCGATGGTGAACTGAGGCAGCTGCCACTGCACCAGATCCAGGCGGGATATCTCGACCCGCCGGGCCTCCCTGGCTACCTCTTTGCCCTCCCGGGCCAACTGGTAGAGCCGCTTCCCCTTGTGCTTCAAGGCGCTGTGCATGGGCGGGATCTGCGCCGTGACGCCCCGGTACTGTTCCAGTGTCCGGGCCACCTGCTCCGCGGTGACGCCGGAGGGGTCACCCTGCGAGACCACTCTGCCGGTGGCGTCGTAGCTGTCTGTGTCGGTGCCCAGCACAATCTCCGCCCGGTATGTCTTGCTGGCCTTGGAGAGGAACTCGACGATCCGGGTGGCCTGGCCCAGGCAGACCACCAGCACGCCGGTAGCTTCGGGGTCCAGGGTGCCAGCATGACCGGCACGTCGCTCGCCGGTGAGCCGCCGGATACGGGAGACCACAGCGAAGGAGGTCAGTCCGGCAGGCTTGTCGATGTTGAGGATGCCGTCAATGCTCACCTGATTGCTGTCCCTCGGTCTCGCCGGCGGACAGCTCGCTCATCATCTGAAGGACTCTGCCCGCCCGCTCAAGGGAATCATCGTAGCAGAAGCTCAGCACAGGGCTGTGCCGCAGACGCAGACGCGCATCCAGCTCTCTCCTGAGGAAGCCTGAGGCGGCGTCCAGGGCCGTCATCACGGCGGCCTTCTCGGCCTCAGTGCCCATGACACTCACGAACACCCTGGCATGCTGCAGGTCCGGGGAAACCGCCACCCGGGTGACGGTGACGAAGGCGCCTAGCCTGGGGTCCTTGGCCTCGCGGTGGAGCAGATCGCTGATCTCGTCCCGAATGAAGTGGCTCAACCGCTCAGTGCGCCGACTCATCGACTTTGTCCTTGCGGTAGGCCTCGATGACGTCGCCGACGGCGAACTGGTTGAATCCGTCCACTCCAACGCCGCATTCCATGCCACCAGCCACCTCTTTGACATCGTCCTTGAATCGCCTCAGGCTGGCAATGCTGGACTGGAGTATGACTTCCTTGTTCCGGATGACCCTGATGAAGGCATTCCTCTTCAGGACACCGTCGCTGACATAGACGCCGGCCGCCTTGGCATGGCGCCCCGCCGAGAAGATGGCCCTGACCTCGGCATGCCCCTCAACCACCTCGAGGTAGGTGGGCTCCCTCATGCCCTTCAGCGCCCTCTCCACGTCGGCTATCAGGTCGTAGATGATGTCATACAGCCGGATGTCCACTCCGTCGGAGTCCGCCATTCTCTGGGCCCCCACGGTGGGAGCGGTGTGGAATCCGACGATGATCCCTTTGGAGGCCAGAGCCAGCAGCACATCCCCTTCGGTGATGGCGCCGCTGCCGGTGTGAATGACCTTCAGCCGGACCTCCTCCGACCCCAGACGCTCCAGGGAGTCCCTTATGGGCTCGATGCTGCCCTGAACATCGGTCTTCAGGATCAGGTTCAAGTCCTTGGCCTGTCCGGCCTGGATCTGGGCGTAGACATCGTCGAGCTTGACCGGCCTCACCGGCCTGAGCAGTCTCTGCTGCTTCTCCTGCTGCCGTTTCTCCACCACGGAGCGGGCATCCCTATCGCTGGCGAAGACCTCGAAATCGTCCCCGGCATGCGGCACGCCGCTCAGGCCGAGTATCTTCACTGCAGAGGAGGGCTCGGCCTTCTTCACCCGCTTGCCCGCATCATTGAACATGGCCTTGATCTTCCCCCAGGCATCGCCGACAACCACGGCATCCCCGGGCTTGAGGGTGCCCTTCTGGACCAAGACGGTGGCCAAGGCGCCCTTGGTCTTGTCCAGTCCCGCCTCGATGACCACTCCGTTGGCCGACGCGTCCGGATCGGCCTTGAGCTCCAGCATCTCGGCCACCACCAGGATGTTCTCCAGAAGATCGGGGATCCCCTGCTTCATCTTGGCCGAGACGGGGACGAAGACGGTATCACCACCCCACTCCTCGATGACCAGCCCTTCTTCGGCCAGTTGCTGCTTGATCCTGTCCACATTGATGCCGGGCTTGTCGATCTTGTTCAGCGCCACCACAATGGGAACGCCGGCGGCGCGGGCATGCGATATGGCCTCCCGTGTCTGCGGCATCACGCCGTCGTCGGCAGCAACCACCAGCACGGCCACGTCGGTGACCTTGGCCCCCCTTGCCCGCATGGCCGTGAAGGCCTCGTGTCCCGGGGTGTCCAGGAAGGTGATCTTCCTCCCGGATACCTCAACCTGATAGGCACCGATGTGCTGGGTGATGCCCCCTGCCTCGGAGGCCACCACGTTGGCCAGCCGGATGGCATCCAGGAGCTTGGTCTTGCCGTGGTCGATATGCCCCATCACGGTGACCACCGGGGGCCGCGGCTGCAGGTTCTCCTCCCGGGCCTCCTTCTTGGCCACGGCCTCCACCTTGGGCGCCTGTTTCTCCACCACCTCGTAGCCCAGGTCCGAAGCCACCACTGCAGCGGTGTCATAGTCAATGGTTTGGTTGAGATTGGCCATGATCCGGTAGTTCATCAGCAGCTTGATGATCTCCACGCCGCTGACACTCAGCATGCCGGCCAGTTCCTTCACCGTCAGCAGGGCTGGGATCTCCAGCCGGCGCGGGCTGTCCTTCTTGGCCGCCGAATCCCTCTTGCCAGCAGTTCTCGTCATTCAGGGTCTCCGATTCCGGAGGATGGTTCCTCCGCACTGTGAGTCAGCTCAGCGCCGAACCGGACGATGTCGGCCCAGTTCTCATTGGCGATCCTGCCCCGCAGCACGTGCTCCAGTCTGTTCCTGGTCAACCGTTTGCCCCAGCAGGACGGAGCCGAACAGAGGTAGGCCCCTCTTCCGGGCTTCCTGCCCGAACGGTCCACTTCGGCCACTCCGGCGGCGCTGCTGTAGACGACACGGATGAGCTGCCGCTTCGGCTTCACCTCGCGGCAGGCGATGCAGGTGCGCTGCGGGATGTGTTTCAGGGCTTGCTGTCCGACTCTGGCTCCTCCTCTGCCGCGACGTCCAGGTCGGCCTCCGCTTCTAGATCCGCCTCAGAGGTGTAGTCATCGAAATCGTCGGCCACGACCCGCCGCGCTCCCTTCTTGGCCTTGGGCTTGCCGGCGACGTCGTCCTCCTTGACCGGGCTCCCCTTCTTGCCCTTCTTGCCCTTGGTGTCCAGGATGACCACCGGCTTCTCCTCCACCTTCTTCTTAGAGTAGCGGCCCTTGAGGTTCCCGGTGACCACCTCTATCTCCGAGAGTATCTCCTCGAAGGAGTAGACCCGCTGCGGAGCCTCAGCTTCGGGTTCAGCGGTGAACTCCACCGGCGCCGCCACCTCTGCCGCCGGCGGCGCTTCCTCTACCGCCGGAACCACAGCCTCCGCTTCAACAGCCGCCGCAGCCACAGTCTCCGCCGGGCCTTCCACGGCCACAATCTCGGCCGCTGCCTCAGCCACCGGCGCCACCTCTTCAATCGGAGGAGCCGCCTCCGCCTTGGGTGCCACCACCCCCTCCAGCATGGAGGTGCTCTTGATATCAATTCTCCAGCCGGTCAGCCTGGCTGCCAGTCGGGCATTCTGCCCTCCCTTGCCGATGGCCAGGGAGAGCTGCTTGTCGGGGACAACAACGCTGGCGCTCTTCTCGTCGCCATTGATGTCCACCTTGACGACGGAGGCCGGGCTCAGGGCGTTGCCGATGAAGACGGCCGGGTCGGGATGCCACTGGATGACATCGATCTTCTCTCCGCCGAGCTCTTTGGTGATGTTCTGAATCCTGATGCTGCGCAATCCCAGGCACGATCCCACAGCGTCGACCCCTTCCTGACGGGATGACACGGCCACCTTGCTCCGATGGCCCGGCTCGCGGGCCACTGCCTTGATCTCCACGGTGCCGTTGTAGACCTCCGGGATCTCGATCTCGAAGAGACGTCGCAGCAGACTCTGGTGGGTCCGCGAGACCACCAACTGCGTACCTCTGGGGGTGCGCAGCACCTTCAGCAGGTAGTAGCGATGCCTCTGGCCAAGGCGGTAGCGGTCCGTGGCCATCTGCTCGGGCAGCGGAAGAATGGCCTCCGCCTTGCCCAGATCAACCATGATGTGCCTGGCATCTATGGCGTTGACCACGCCGCTGACGACGTCTCCTTCCTTGTCGGCGTACTCGCCGAAGATGGCGTCCCGCTCAGCGTCGCGCAACCGCTGCAGGATGACCTGCTTCGCGGTCTGGGCGGCGATGCGACCGGCATTCTCCGGGGTGCACTCAACCTCGATGATATCGCCGACCTGGGCCTCGGGCCTGTGCTTCCTGGCCTCAGAAAGCAGCATCTCCTTCCGGGGATCCGACCGCCTCTTGACCACCTTCTTCTGGGCGTACACCTTAACATCGCCCGTCTGGGAGAGGATCTTGACGCTGATTTCCTGGTCAGGCGCGAAGCTGGTCTTCTTGAATATCGGCACCAGGGCCGACTCAACGGTCTTGAGGATCACCTCTTTGGGCAGGTTCCTCTCCGCCGCGAGTTGGGTGAGAGCAATGACGAACTCAGTCTTCATCTCCCGAGCGTTCCTCCCATCTGTCTCTCTACCACCTATCCATCCCCTAACCAAAAAGAGTGGGATGAAACCCACTCCTCACGCAGGCCAGGTTTGGCCATAATGTATCACAACTGAGCCGACAATGCAATCTGAGCGTGCGGCAGCAGCGGGACAGCAGAATACGAAGTGGTCCGCCTCGAGGCAATACACCTGGGATTCTATGACTGCGAAGTATAGTCTATGCGATAGTTCTGGCCACTGAAGCCGGCGGTCAGATCTGCTCCTTGACCTTCCTGGCCACGAGTCTGTTCATCCCCTGCACGGCGGCCAATTCGTCGAGAGTGGCCTCCCTGATCCTTCTGACTGACCCGAACCGCTTCAGCAAGGCCCGCCTTCTCTTGGCTCCAACGCCCGGTATGCCGTCCAGCGACGACGAGAAGGCGCCTCTGCGGTGGACCTTGTGGTAGTAGCCCACAGCGAAGCGATGCGCCTCGTCCCTCACCCTCTGCACGAACTGGAGGGCCGCCGACTGGCGGGGAAGCATGATGGGTTGGGCAACGCCGGGCACCCAGAGGGCCTCGTTCTCCTTGGCGATGCCGACGCAGGGAATGGCACCGGCCCCGGTCTCCCCCAGGGCCTCGACAGCGGCGTTCAACTGACCCCGGCCGCCGTCGACGAGGACCAGGTCGGGCATTGTCCCCCAGCCCCCCTCCCGGGGCTCGCGGGGGACTCTCCTGAAACGGCGCCTGAGCACCTCCTGCAGCATAGCGTAGTCGTTGGCCCCGGCGACCGACTTGATGCGGAACAGCCGGTAACGGGCCTTCCTGGGCAGACCCCCCTCGAAGACCACCATGCTGCCTACGGCCGAGGTGCCCTGGATGTTGGACACGTCGTAGCCCTCCACCCTCTCGGGAAGCGCCGGCAGCGACAGCACCCGCCGCAACTCCTCCAGGGCCTCGGCTAGCGCGTCGGGGGTGGCCAGCGACTTGACCCTGGCCTGCTCCAGGCCCAGCCGGGCATTCCGGGCCACCATATCCACCAGCCCCCTCCCCAATCCCCGTCGGGGCACCCGGAGCTGCACCTTCCTCCCTTTTCTGCCGGCAAGCCACGCCCCGACCAGCGGCATGTCGTCCACGGGATGCTCCAGCAGTATCCGCCGGGGTATGTGAGAGGCCGAGACGTAGAACTGCTCCACGAAGCTGGTCATGATCCGGGAGGGCTCTTCATCCCTGGTCCCTGTGAGGATGAAATGCTCCCTCCCGATGAGCTTCCCCTGCCGGATGAAGAAGATCAGCACGTAGGCCTGGTCGCCGGTCTGGGCGAAGGCAATGACATCCGCTTCCCCTTCCGCCTGGGCTATCTTCTGCTCCTCGGTGACCCTGTTGACGGCCTGGATCTGGTCGCGCAACGTGGCCGCCTTCTCGAAGTCCAGAGCCTCCGCTGCCTGCCTCATCCTGCCCTGCAGCTCCCTCAGTATCGCCTCGTGCCTGCCCTCGAGGAAGAGGACCACCCGGTGGACCATCGCCGCGTACTCCTGGCGGCTGACCGCGCCGATGCACGGGCCAAGGCAGCGCCGGATGTCGTATTCTAGGCAGGGCCGCAGCGCCGTGCCGGCGATGGGGCTTCGGCAGTGGCGGACGGGGAAGAGCTTCCTGAGCAGAGCCAAGGTGGTCCGCAGGGAACCAGCACTGGCGTACGGGCCGAAGTACCGGGCTCCGTCGTTCTCCACGCGGCGGGTGACGTACACCCGGGGCCAGTCCTCGTTGAGGCCTATCTTCAGGTAGGGGTAGCTCTTGTCATCCTTGAGGCGGATGTTATAGCGGGGATGGTACTTCTTGATCAGGCTGCACTCCAGAAGCATGGCTTCCTGTTCCGAATCGGTGACATAGAAGTCTACGTCCGCGGCCTGAGCCATCATACGCGACGTCTTCAGAGATAGGCCATCCGGAGAGCCGAAGTAGGACGCCACCCGGTGGTGGAGGCTGGCCGCCTTGCCCACGTACAGGACATTGTCCTGTTCATCCTTCATCAGGTACACTCCAGGCTTGGCCGGCAGCGTGCGCCATTGCTGCTGGAGATGGTCTTGCCGTACCGCCATGAGGCAATTTTACATTGTTGGCAGCCCTTATGCTAAAATAGTCCCCGCCCTCATAAATCGCACCTTGAAGGAGACCTCCGATGAAACAGGGAATAGATAGTTTCTTGCGTCATCTTGCCTCTGAGAAGAACTGCTCGGCCAACACGGTGGCCGCCTACAGCAACGACCTCCTTCAGATGGCCGACTTCCTGCAGAGCAAGGGGGCCAAGGACTGGCCCGACGTGGACCACCAGATGATCATGAGCTACTTCATTGAGCTGAAGCAGCGCGGCTATGCGCTGACAACCATCGCCCGCAAGACCGCCTCTGCCCGAACTCTGTTCAAGTACCTGGAGAAGGAAGGGGTGATCCGGAACAACCTGACCGACAACATCGGCACCCCCAGGGTGAAGAGGAGCCTGCCCCAACCGCTGCCACAGAACAAGGTGAAGGAACTGCTGAAGCAGCCCGACAAGTACCCCACCCCCGAGGCCAAGCGCGATAAGGCCATGATCGAACTCCTCTGCGCCAGCGGCATGCAGGTCAGCGAGATCACCTCGCTCAACGTGGATGATCTGAACCTGCAGGGAGAACCGATCATCGTCACCGGATCCAGGGACCGGAACACCTCCGTCAGCCGGAACAACGTGCCCGCTCTGAAGAGCTACCTGGACGAGGTCCGCCCCCAGTTGGTACACCACAGAGACGAGAAGGCCCTCTTCCTCAACAGACTGGGGCAGAGGCTGACCAGGCAGGGGTTCTGGCAGATAGTCAAGGCCTATGCCAGAGAGGCCAAGCTGGACAACGAGGTGACCCTGCGTTCCCTGCGGCACAGCTTCGTGCCCATCTCTCAGGGCGCCAGCACCTGAGGCAGGGCCGGTCTCCCGCCGGCCTCTTCCATGGCGGTGACCATCGCCAGGGCAGAGCCAGACTGAGGGGACGGCCAGACGGAGTCTGCAGACAGAAGGAGGACTGGGGCAATGGCACTTCTGTACGAGAAGCGGGGCAAGATCGCCCAGATCACCATCAACCGTCCCCGGTCGCTGAACTCCCTGGACCCTCAGACCTTCAAGGAGCTGAGCGACGCGCTGACAAGCTACCGCGACGATAGCGACCTCTGGGCGGCCATCCTCACCAGCAGCGGCAGCCGGGCATTCTGCGTGGGCGCCGACATCAAGGACATGCTGCCCATGCTGGGCAGCATCCGCAACGAATGGTGGCGGCTGCCCCCCACGATACTCCGGGGACTGGAGCTGTGGAAGCCGATCATCGCCGCCGTCAACGGTCATGCCCTGGGCGGAGGCCTGGAGCTGGTGCTGGCCTGCGATCTGAGGATCGCCGCCGAGCACGCCACCTTCGGGGCGCCCGAGGTGAACCTGGGCATCATCCCCGGCTGGGGCGCCACACAGAGGCTGCCCCGGTCCGTCCCCTTCGCCAAGGCGGCCGAGATGATCTTCTTCGGGCAGCGCATCGACGCCCAGGAGGCCTACCGCATCGGACTGGTGAACAAGGTGGTGCCCCAGGACCAACTCATGGCCACGGCCGAGGAATGGGCGCAGAAGCTGTGCGAGATGCCCCCGTTGGCCATCAGGGCAGCCAAAGAGGCCATGATCAGGGGGACGGAGATGAGCCTCGAAGAAGGCCTGATGCTGGAGTCGAGGCTGATGGACGTCGTCGTCGCCAGCGAGGACCACAGGGAGGCCAGGGACGCCTGGCTGGAGAAGCGGAAGCCCGATCTCAAAGGCCGGTAGCGGCCGGGGTACGGTAGACTGAACAGGAACCGGATCAAGAAAGGAGCAAGCTCGAGATGAACATCAAGAACGTCGGTGTGGTGGGCTGCGGTCAGATGGGCGGGGGCATCGTGGAGGTCAGCGCCAAGGCTGGCTACCACGTGGTGGTGCTCGAGGTGAATCAGGCCTTCCTGGACAAAGGAATGGCCAACGTCACCGCATCACTGGACAGGGCAGCCAAGAAGGGGCGGATAACCGAAGAGGAGAAGGACAAGATCCTGGGCCGGATCAAGGGGACCACCAGCTTCGATGATTTCAAGCACTGCGACCTGGTCATCGAGGCCGTCATCGAGAACATGGAGGAGAAGAAGCGGGTCTTCGCCGCCCTGGACAAGGCCTGCCCGCCCCACGCCATCCTGGCCAGCAACACCTCCTGCCTGTCCGTCCTGGACATGGCCATGGCCACCAGGAGGCAGTCGCAGGTCCTGGGACTCCACTTCTTCAATCCCGTTCCGGTGATGAAGATCGTCGAGATCGTGAAGACCATCCTCACTTCTGACGATGTCGTCGCCGCCGGCAGGGCCTTCTGCGACTCCATCGACAAGAAGTCGGTGCTCTGCAAGGACACGCCGGGCTTCATCGCCAACCGGCTGGCTATCATCGTGGTCATCGCCACCATCCGGGCCTACGAGCAGGGTCTGGCCACCAAGGAGGACATCGACCTGACCATGAAGCTGGGGCTGAACCACCCCATGGGGCCGCTGGAGCTGGCCGACTTCATCGGTCTGGACACGCTCTACTTCATCGCCTGCGCCATGTACGACGAGCTGAAGGACCCGGCCTACCTGCCCCCCGTGCTGCTGAAGAAGATGGTCATCGCGGGGCAGTTGGGCCGCAAGAGCGGCAAGGGCTTCTACGACTACAAGTAGTACCCCTACCGAGGGTGGACCCCCGGCCGATAGAGGACAGCATCCGGCGGATGTGCAACCCCGTGTTCAGCATCCGCCGGAGTCTTTACACGGCCCGCCGGCGGGGTAGAATGGGGATGCAGAGGGGAGGACCAGTCGCGGGCTCCGCTGCAGCTCCGTGACCCGGTCGAAGGAGAGGCGCCGATGTGCAGGGTGAAGTGGAAGGCCACGGTGGGCATGGTCTGCCTGGTCATGGCGTCCGCTCTGCTCCTTCTGGCGGACTCCACCCCGACGACCAGCGCCTCCGATCTGGTTGAACCGGTGGGCGAGATCCACGCAGTCATCGTCGGCGTTTCAGCCTACCGCCACATCGACGACCTCCACACCCCGGACGACGGGGCCCGTCAGATCACACATCAGCTCCAGGAGATCTGGGGCAGCAGGGCTCATCTGCGGCTATTGCTCAACGGGGAGGCCACCCGGAACCGCATCGGCGAGGCCGTCTACTGGCTGGCTTCGTCCGTGGATGAGGACGACCTGACCTTGTTCTACTTCACCGGTCACGGCGACGCCGAAGGTCTGGCGCCCCATGATGCCCAGAAGGACTCTTCGTCCCACGACATCGCGCCGGAGGTGCTGGACCGGTGGCTGGACGCCCTGAGCTCCAGGAGGGTGGTGGTCATCATCGACTCATGCAAGGCCGGCGGCTACGCCATGGAGCTGGCCTGCAATGGCCGGGTGGTCCTGGCCAGTTGCGGCCAGAACCGGGACGCCAGGGGCGAGCTGTCCAACCGCATCGTCCAGGCCCTCCTTCAACCGGGCCCGCTGGACCTCAACTCCGATGGGCTGGTCTCCGTGGAGGAATTGCTCGACAACACCGCGCGTCAGGCGCGGTCGCAGCAGCCCTACCTCTTCGATGGCTGCCCCGGGGAGTTGCCACTGGTGGCCATCACCGCGCCCGTGGCCTAGCCGGCGACTCGGCCCGGCCTACCGCTCCAGGACCATGGCCATGCCCTGCCCTCCGCCGATGCACAGGTTGGCCAGGCCGCGGCGGGCCTGCCGCCTCTCCATCTCGTGCAGCAGGGTGACCAGTATCCTGGCCCCGGTGCACCCCAGGGGATGCCCCAGCGATATCCCCGAGCCGTGAGCGTTGACCTTCTCGCAGCCCGGCTCGCAGAAGTCCCGGCTCTCGCCGTAGCGGGGAATGCCCAGCTCCCTCATGCAGGCGATGGCCTGGGAGGCGAAGGCCTCGTTCAGCTCGATGACATCGATGTCCTTGATACTGCTGTCCAGCTTCTTCAGCAGCCTGCGGGTGGCCGGTATCGGGCCCAGTCCCATGTACTTGGGATCCACGCCGCCGGAGGCGTAGCCCCTGACAGAGGCCCTGATCTTCAGTCCGTGCCTCTCCGCAAACCCCCGGGAGGTCACCAGCAGGGCGGCTGCTCCGTCATTGATCCCCGAGGCGTTGCCGGCGGTGACCGTCCCTCCCTTGACGAAGGCCGGGGCCAGCTTGCCCATCTTCTCCGCATCGGTCTCCATCGGCCTTTCGTCTGTATCGAACATCAGGGGCGGACCCTTCTTCTGGGCGATGGGCACGGCCACGGTCTCCGCCTTGAAGACGCCCTCTTTGATAGCCTTCACCGCCCGGCGGTGGCTCTCCGCGCCCAGCTCGTCCTGCTCCCTCCTGGAGATGGCGTAATCCCGGGCTATGTTCTCCGCGGTCACCCCCATGTGGTAGTCATAGAGAATCTCCCACAGCCCGTCGTAGACCATCATGTCCAGTGCCTCGGCCTTCCCGCTGATGTCCATCCGGTATCCCCAGCGCGCCTTGGGCAGGGCGTAGGCCACGCTGGACATGCTCTCCATTCCCCCGGCCACAATGGCCTCGGCGTCCCCCGCCCGTATGGCCTGTGCCGCCAGGGCCACCGCCTTGATTCCCGAGGCACAGACCTTGTTGATGGTGTAGACGTTGGTCTCCTGGGGCACGCCGGCCCTGATGCTGGCCTGCCGTCCGGGATTCTGCCCCTGGGCGCCCTGGAGGACGTTGCCCATGATGACCTCGTCGATGTACACCGGCCGCAGGCTCTGGTCCCAGTCCATGTACCGGGCCTCGATCTCGCTCTTCTCCACATCGCGGGCCACGCTAGGCCTGATCTCCCTGGCGTCCCCGGGCACCCCCGGCCTGACGCCGGCCCTGACCAGCACCTCTTTGATCACCGTCCTGCCCAGATCGACGGCGGGCACGTCCTTCAGGGCCCCGCCGAAGGTGCCGATGGCGGTCCTCACGGCGCTGACGATCACCGGCTGTCTCTCATCCATTCCTGGTCCTCCTCACGTCAATACGATGGACTACGTCCCGCGCTTCTCGTAGTCGGCGCACCAGGTGGCGTTGGGCCTCTCCGAGTGGTGACAGGCGCTGCGCCAGTCCCACTTGCAGGTGTCGCAGAGGATGGTCTTCATGCCCAGGGTCTTCTTCACCCGGATCTTCATTCTGTCCAGCCAGCCCGGCCGGCGCTCGATATCGGTGGGCATAGTCAACTCGGAGGGGACGTCGTCCGCTTGCCGTCTATTGTAAGCTCCCCGCGTGCTCGGAATCAAATCCGCCCCCGCGCCCCACCTCCTTTGACTATCCGGCCACCCCCGACTACAATACCGCTGGAGGGCAAGTGGAGCACATCTGGGCACCCTGGAGGATGGAGTTCATCCTCACCGAGAAACCCACGGACTGCATCCTGTGCAAGAAGCCGGCGGAGAATGATGATGAATGCAACCTCATCCTCTTCCGCGGGAAGAAGAACTTCGTCATTCTGAACAAGTACCCCTACAACCCGGGGCACCTCATGGTGGCCCCCTACCGCCACGTGCCCAGCCTTGAAGACATGGAGGACGAGGAGCTTCGGGACCACTTCGAGCTGGTCCAAAGGGGGACCAGAGCGCTGCGCGGCGTTTTCGACCCCTCAGGATTCAATATCGGCATCAACATCGGCCGCTCGGCGGGCGCGGGCATCGCCGACCACACTCACACTCACATCGTCCCCCGGTGGCAGGGCGACACCAACTTCATGCCCGTGGTAGCCGACGCCAGGGTGCTGCCGGAGGGCCTGGCTTCCACCTACGCCAAGCTCAAGGGACTGCTGTAGCGCAGTCCCCGGCTCCGTGTGCTGATTCAGGCGTTCCGATTCTTAATCCTACGGGGAAAGGCAGGAAAGGCCAATGACCGCCAAACCGAAGGGCAGCGACCGACCCTGGCTCAAGAACTACAAGCTGGGACCGTACCATCTGAAGCAGACCCTGGAGCCGTATCCGCTGACGCCGGTGCACCGCTTCCTGGATGACTCGGCCGACGCCTATCCCACTCAGATCGCCGTGGAGTACCTGGGCAGAAGGATCAAATACGAGGACCTCAGGAGTTATGTCAACAGCCTGGCCCGGGCATTGGCTGAGCTGGGCATCGCCAAGGGGGACAGGGTGGCCACCGTCCTGCCCAATTGCCCCCAGTTCATCATGACCGACTTCGCCGTCTCCAAGGCCGGCGCCACGCTGGTCCCCTGCAGCACCCTCCACAAGGTGCGTGACCTGGAGTACGAGATCGGCGAGTCGGGGGCCCGTGCCGTAGTCTGCTCCGATGAGGCCTTCGGCCTGGTGGAGAAGCTCAAGGGCACGACCAAGCTGGAGTCCATCGTGGTCACCTCTCCCCTGGACTACGCTGCCGCGGAGCCGCAGCCCCAGCAGTTCCCCGGCGCCCACCGCTTCAAGGACCTCATCGCCAGGCATGAGCCGCGCCCGCCTGAGGTGGACATCGACCCCCGGGAGGATCTGGCCTATCTCTCTTTCACCGGCGGGGCCACCGGGGTGCCCAAGGGGGTGATGATCACCCACTACAACCGGGCCTGCAACGTCAGGCAAGCGCTGTGGCTGCTAGAGCCCCTGTGGCCCGGAATGAAGGGGAAAGGTGCCATTGAGACACTGGTTCCCCTGTTCCACTCCTACGGGCACCTGGGGATGCAGGTAGGCATGGCCCTGGGGCTGAGGCTGCTGCTGGTCTCCGATCCCAGGGATATCGATCAGGCGGTGAATCTACTGAAGGAAAACCGCCCCATGGTGGTCTACGTCGTTCCCACCCACCTGATGCGCATCGCCGAGCGGAATCTGGGCCGCCTGCCGGTCATGTTCATGTCCGGAGCGGCGCCCCTTCCCCAGCAGATCTTCGAAGCCATCAAGAAGGACATCATGATGCCGGTATCGGAGGGCTACGGCCTGACGGAGTGCGGTCCGCTGACCCACGCCAATCTGTCCACCTTCTCCAAGATCACCGGAATGGCCGCCAGGGAGACCCTGGGCATCGGCCTGCCCGTGCCCGACACCGAGGTCAGGATCGTCGATCTGGAGACCGGCGAGGAGTTGGCTGCCGGCCAGAGCGGAGAGCTGCTCATCCGGGGTCCCCAGACCATGAAAGGCTACTGGCCGAGGCCGGGGAGCGGACTGGACAACGGCTGGCTGCACACCGGCGATATCGCCCGGATGGACGAGAACGGCTATTTCGTCCTCGAGGACCGGATCAAGGACATGGCCAACGTCTCCGGCTACAAGGTCTATACCACCGAGGTGGACCAGGTCCTGTTCAAATACCCCGGGGTGGCCATGGCCGCCGCCATCGGCGTCCCCGACCCCGAGCGGCCCGGCAGCGAGAGGATCAAGGCCTTCATCAAGCCGAGGGAGGAGTTCAAGGGCAAGCTCAATGCCGATGACATCATGGCCTACTGCCGCGAGAAGTTGCCGGCCATCGCCGTGCCCAGGTACATCGAGTTCCGGGACGAGCTGCCCCTGACAGTGACCGAGAAGATCTTCAAGAGGGCTCTACGGGAGGAGGAGATCAAGAAGGCCGGCCAGTGACCGCCCGCGTCAGGCGCGCTGCGCTTCCCCGCCCTTCTTGCGGATGACCACCATCTGGCGGATCTCAGCGCAGACCGGGTTGTCCGGACAGACCTCGCAGGAAACGGCCGCCTCGCACTCGTAGATCCCGTCCGCCACCAGCTTCAGCCGCTGGCGGCGCAGATCATGGCAGAGCTTCCTCACCTGGCAGCCGATGCCTTCCAGGCCGGCCACGTCATCGGGGCTGGAGGTGACGAACAGGACCTCCGCCGCCTCTATCCCGGCCAGGGCGCCGCGGATATGGGCCATGATCTCCCCGCCCAGATTGCGGAAGGAGAATCCCGCGTCGCAGGCCTCGGCGCTGACCCGGGCCCAGAGTCTCTCGCCCCCGCCCCGGACCATATAGCCGGGAATCCTGGTGGCGCTGTGCAGCTGCCGCTCCAGCTCCAGGTAGGTCCCCACCCCCACCCCCGGCCCGGCGGCCAGGACCACCTGCCCGAAGGGGACTGCCCACCCTCCCGACCGGCGCAGGTCGGGAACGTCCGGCCCGATGAGCATGATCCGTCCATCGATGACCTGCCCGGGGTCCTCGGTGCAGATGGTGAAGCCGGTGCCCCTGCTCCTGGGACCGCCCAGTTCCACCGCGGTGTTCTCCTTCAGGATCAGCGGTCCGTCGTCCCGGCCGGAGTGGCTCCGGCCTCGCCCCTGGGCATCGGCAAGCCAGATCCGCTGGTCCCTGCCCCGGGAGACCAGCCCGGACTCGTACTCGCGCAGCCGGCCAATGTAGGCGTCGAGGGCATTCATGGGCGCTCAGGTCAGAACCAGATCAGCCCGGCCCTTCTCCTTCAGGTACAGCGGATAGCGGCGGTACATCGGCTCGATGACCGGCAGGAGCTTGAGGATCTTGGGGATGGGCCCCCGGGCCACAATGGCCTTGGTGGTCAGGGCCTTGGCCAGATTCACCTTGCCATGCCAAAACCGGTGGGCCTCGTCCGCAGTCAAGGTGAAGGTGGCCGTGGGAGTGATGCTGTCGTCGTTGATGGACACCTTGAAGGGGTTCCTGGTGAAGTCCAGGGTTACCGTCAGCACCGGCTCGCGCCAGACGAACTTGACGATCAGCTCGATCTCCGCCAGTTTCCCCTGTATCCTGACCAGCTCGGCGTCGCCGCCTGCCACCCCCTGAGACATCTCCCGGAAGAACCCTCCCAGCATGGCATCGCACTCCTGTGAGTCCCTAAAATAGGCCATCCTCAACTCCTTTCCCGGTGCGCTTCAGGCGCCGGCGTCTATGATCGGGCCGCCCCGGAGAGCTCCTTCTGAGGCTTGACCACCACTTCGATGAAGTTGGCGATCTCAGCCTGAATGGTCTCCGCCGGCGTCACCCTGGGATCGAACATGTCAAACTCGAAGTAGAGCAGGGGCACCCCCGCCTCCCTGGAGGCCTCGCGGAACAATCCGATGCCCCCCAGAGCGTGTTTGCAGGCCACATGCCCGGCGAAGATGCCGAAGTCGGCTGCATACTCATGGCACATCTTGAGGTAGTCGTCAACGAAGTTGTCTATCGGCCCCTTGAACTGCCGGGACATGGGCAGCACGCTGAGGCTCTTCCTGGCCAGCCCCCTGAGCATGGATTCCGGAGTGGAGGTATCGATCAGCGCCTCTGGAGCATAGTAGCCGAAGAGGTCCATGGGGATGACCAGCTTGAGTTCGGATTCCATCCAATCGTAGAACTGCAGGTCCCACCACAGCGGATCCTGGTACCACACTGCACGGTACTTCTCACCGCCTTCCACGGCGCTCTCGCCCCGCTCAATGCGCTCTCTGGCCTCATCCCTGAAGGCCCTGGCTATGGCTGTGCCTTCGGGATCACCTGAGAAGGCCACCAGCAGGGCAGTGCAGAGGGCCACGATCTTGCTCACCTGCGGGCAGGGAGTGTGACGACGCAGGTCATTCCAGTCCCGGAGGTACTCGGCAGTGCGGTTCGATTCCTGGCAGACCTGCCGGAAGCGGTCCCAGCTGAACTTCCGGCCCGTGTGTTCCTCAAGGAAGGGAATCCCTTCGGCCATCTGCCGGGCCAGATACTCCACCTCACGATCACCGTAGAGATAGGGGACGTCCATCAACCGCATCGGCTTGCCGGTGAGAGCAGCCGTGGTCTTGATGGCCGCGACCTGTGAATCGCACGGCGTGTTGTGGTACAGCATGCAGGTTGGCTCCGGATAGAGGCCGCCCAGGACGCTGCCCACAGCGGCCTTGTCGATGGAGCAGACCTCGCTGGCAAGCCCGTGTGCCTCCGCCTCATCGATGAGGGCCATCACATACCGGGAGTCGCCCACCAGGTCCTGCAGCACCGTGAGCACCTCTATGGGCATGGACTGGACTCCCTCCAGACCCTTGATCAACTCCGGGCTGCAGCCGCAGTTGTGCCACACGATGGGCCGTCCTTCGTCAGCTGCCCCGAACAGGTCATGCACATACTCCCGAAAGCCCTTCAGTATGGCATTCATGCCCTTCGAGTCGGGGTCATCGGCGTACAGATCCATCAGACCGTTCACTCCCTCATAGACCACTTCCCAGTCCGCCTTGCGTTCCCTGCCCAGTATGGCCATCTCTCCTCCTAGACCATGTCTGTCAGACGAGCCTCACTTGCCCATCTGTTCCATGAATGCCTGAACTCGGGTCTTCACCTGTCCCGCCGCCGCCACCTGGTATTCTCTGTCCAGGCTGAGGAACGGAATGCCCGCTTCCTTCATCCTCCAGTAGAGGTTGTGCCCATCGCCCGCCCACGGGTCACAGAACTTCATCCGCTGGAAGATGATGCCGTCGGCCCTGTATTCCTTCATTCTTCTCATCAATTCAGAGACCTGATCGTCGAAGCACTCCACCATCCGGGCACAGGGCACCTGGAAGAACCTCTGCCTGGCTATCCGCTCCAGCGGATCGCCTGGACCGGATTCAATGGGATTGCCGAAGGAACGCTGCCCGAAACAGACCAGCTCTGCCACGGACAGGGCACCCTGCTTCTCGACAGTCGCCAGGTACTCCGGCTCGTCCATCACCCCGCCAGTGACAATCACCCGCGCCCGGTAGCCGCCGTTGCCCTTGGCCTGCTCCAGATCGGCCAGCAAGTCATCCATCAGCTCATTGAACCGGGCCCGGGGCATGACATGGGCGGCCACGGTGACCGTCAGCGCCTCCCGGCCGGTGACCGGCGGCGACTCCCTCTTCCTCAGCTCATACAGCCGGGCAATGCGTTCCCTGGTAGCATTGTGCAGGGCGATGGCCTCCTCCAGGCTCTGTGACGTGATGGCTCTGGAGTAGTGCGCCTCCAGCTCCGCCTTGAGCCGCCTCAGCTCCGCCAGGTACCAGTCGAACACCCTCTCCTTGGGGGCCCTGGGGATGGACAGGAAGCCGTAGAAGGACGGCCTGACCTTCTTCCGGAACAGGTCTCCGGCACGGCGGATGTGGTCGCAGTTCTGGGCCAGGACCACTCCATCCAGGAAGTCCAGTTCCCCCCGCAGGGCCAGGCTGATGGTGTGCCGGACGAAGGTGCAGACCCGGGCGCTCATGTAGGCATCGCCTTCGGCGCTGCTGTCGCTGCCCGCCCCCCGCAGCCGGTAAGGCAGCAGGCCGGCGGCGCTGAAGAGCTCCTCGGGGATGTAGGAGCAGTAGTAGCCCATCACCTTCCTGCCCTCCGCCACCCACTGGTCGAGATAGGCGTTTCGGGGCTTCTCGATGGCGGCCTGCATTGTGGCCAGGATGTCGTCCTTGCTCATGGCTTCATGCTCCTCCTCCTCGGGACTTCATGCGGCGGCCTGACAGCTCACAGAGGCAGATCGTAGTAGGCCCGGCACACGTCGAAGCGGCCCAACTGGGCCCCACCCTCCCACAACTGGATGATCTTGCAGTCGCGCCAGTACTTCTCCACATGGCACTCCCTGACGTAGCCGTAGCTGCCCATCAGCTCCATAGCCCGGTTGGTGACCATCACCGCTACGTCCGCGGCATAGACCTTGGCCATGCTGGCATAGGATAGCTGCTCCAGGGATTCGATGGCCCCGTACTCCTGGGGATGATCGAAGCGGTAGGCCCCGGTCAGATAGGCCGTCCGGGCCGTCTCGATGCCGATGGCCATGTCGGCGATCATGCCGGCCGCTATGGAGTGGTCGCGGATGGGCTTGCCGGGCTTGCCCACCACCCGGTCGCCAGTGAAGTCCAGGACCGTCTCGAAGGCGCCCTGGGCGTTGCCCACCGACATGGCCGCGCTGGCCAGCCGGCCCACGGTCAGGTTGGCATGGAACAACCTGGCATCAGCTCCTGGCCCGGAGACCCGGAACTCCCTGGGTACCCGGACATTGTCCAGGTAGGTGGTGGTGTTCCGGTCGGCGGCCATGCCCGCCTTCCTCTCGAAGTTGCCGAAGGACAGCCCCGGAGCATCGCCCGGGACGTAGATCAGGGCAATGCCTTCATCTCCAAGGCTGGCGCCGGTGGTGCAGACCATGAGATAGGCATGGGCAATGCCGGAGTTGGAGGCCCAGATCTTCTGGCCGTTCAACACCCAGTGGTCGCCGTCCAGCTTGGCCGTGGTCCGGATCTTGCGCCCCTGCATCCCTAGGTTCTCGATGTCGCATCCTCCGCCTCCCGCCGAACCACCCGGCTCAGTCATGTTGAAGCAGCCGATTCTCAGCTCATCACCGCAGAATATGGGTCCGAAGTGCTCCAGCACCGCCCGGTTCTGCACCCAGACGGCCGGCATGAAGGGCCACAGGGTGCAGGCCAGGGCCACGGCAATGCCGGAGTCCCCCCGGGCGATCTCCTCCAGGGGCAGGCCCAGGGTCACCGCGGAACGGATGTCCGAACCCCCATGCCTCTCGGGGAAGATGGCCCTGATGAAACCAAGGTTGGCCAGACCCTGCAGCAGCTCCGTGACGATGGCATGATGTTCATCGTCGTCTATGCGCTCCCGCACCGGCATGATCTCCTGGTCTACGAAGTCCCTGGCCAATCCTTGAAGAATGAGGTCTTCTTCCTTGCAGAGTGATTTCAGCAGGCTATGCTTGTACATCCGTCACCTCCCGAATTGGGCACCTGCCTGTGACATGTGGCAGTCTGGGCCAGACCACCCTCCTTGCCGCAGTGATGGAGGAGTTCGGCCCATGTTACGGGAGGCCAAACCCAAAAAGCAAACGAGCTGCCAAGCCCCCACGCCCGGCATCATCCGGCACTCGATGCGGAATCGCAGCGACACCGACGGGAAGTCCCCACTCCTCACGACAGCGGACCAACAAGACGGGGCAGGGTTGAAGCCCTGCCCCGTCTTGCAGACCACTGATTGTTCCTCAGATTGCGTCTGAGGGTACCTGCAACCCTACTCCTTGGTCTTCTCGCGGATCTCGTCCTTCTCATGGAAGGCGGCCCTGGCCCCCTTCTCCCGTCTCTCACGGAAGAAGTTGAACTCGCCGGGCTCGTGGCGCACGTTGGTGAACATGGTGTGGGTGATGTAGGCATAGGTGAAGGAGTCCGTCAGCCCCATCCGGTCGTAGAACAGGTGGCGGCAGGCCTTGCCGATGGCTATGCCGTCGCGGGGCATGAGGCACAGCTCCTTGGCCAGCGTCTTCACTTCGTTGTCCAGCTTGTCGGCGGGTACTGTCCTGGTTACCAGCCCTATCCGCTCAGCTTCTACACCGTCTATCTGTCTGCCGCTGATGTAAAGGTCCAGCGCCCGCCTCATACCTATGGTCATCATCAGGTGGCCAAAGGTGTGCTCGCCGCCACCGGCAAACCCTATCCTCTGTCCGGGGAAGCCCATCTTGCAGTCATCGGAGCAGATGAAGAAGTCGCACAGCATGGCTATCATCAGCCCTGCTTCCAGGGCAAAGCCATGCACCTGGGCGATGGTCAGCTTGGAACAGAAGAAGAACCGCTTGTAGCCCTCGCTGATGCCCATTTTGTCCATCTTCAGCCTTATCCTCTGGCTGGGACGGCGGTCGTCCTTGGCAGTGCCGAAACCATAGACAAAACCAACCTTGCTCAGGTCCTGGCCCGCCGAGAAGCAGCGCCCTGCCCCCTTGAAGACGATCACCTTGACCTCGTCGTCTTCCTCCGCCTGGGTAATGGCGTCCAGCACCTCGGCGAAGTCCTCACCCACCGAGATGATGACGTACGAGTTCATCTTGTCGGGCTTGTTGAAGGTGATGGTGGCGACCTCACCCTCTTTTTCGTAGATGACATATTTGTACTTCTTCTGACTCATACCTTCCTCCACGCTAAACTACCGGGAATCGTTCTCAATCCTAGCACTCAGGGCGTTCGTGTGTCAATTTGACCTCCGATGGGCCGGTTTACGATTGACCCCAGGCGGAGGGCGGGTGTAGAATTCGACTTGGGAGCCGAGACACTAGGGTGAGTTTGCACGAGTCCTGCGGTATCTTCGGGGTCTACGCCCCGAAGGAAGATGTAGCCAGGCTCACCTTCTTCGCGCTGTTCGCCCTGCAGCACCGGGGCCAAGAGAGCAGCGGCATCGCCACCACCAGCGGCGACGGCATCTGGCTGCACACCGGCATGGGGCTGGTCTCCCACGTCTTCGATGAAGCGGCCCTGGGCCGGCTGCCGGGGACCATGGCCATCGGCCACAACCGCTACTCCACCGCCGGATCGAGCCGGCTGGCCAACGCCCAGCCGGTGGTGGTGGAGGGGCCCATCGGGAAGATGGCCCTGGCTCACAACGGCAACATCGTCAACGCCCTGCCCCTGCATCAGGAGCTGACTGACAAGGGCTACCATTTCAACACCACCAGCGATTCCGAGGTCATCGCCCGGCTCATCCTAGACTCGCCGGGAAACGATTGGGTGGACAAGATCGGCCATGCCATGGGCCGGCTTCAGGGGGCATACTCCCTGGTCATACTGACCAACGACAAGCTGATCGGCGTCCGCGATCCCCTGGGGGTGCGGCCCCTCTGCCTGGGCAAACTCAATGGCGGCTGGGTGCTGGCCTCAGAAAGTTGCGCGCTGGACCACATCGGCACGGGTATACTCCGCGAGGTGGAGCCCGGGGAGATCGTGGTCATCGATGGCGGCGGGGCCAGGACCTACCAGGGCGCCGCCTCGGACAAGCGGGCCCTGTGCGTCTTCGAGTTCATCTACTTCGCCCGTCCCGACAGCACCATCGGCGGCCGGCTGCTCTACCACACCCGCGAAGCCATGGGCCGCCGGCTGGCCCAGGAATACCCTGTGGAGGCCGACCTGGTCATCGGCGTCCCTGATTCGGCCACCGTGGCCGCCCATGCCTATTCCAAGGAGTCGGGCATCCCCTTCGCCGAGGGGCTGCTGAAGAACCGCTATGTGGGGCGGACCTTCATCCAGCCCGACCAGAAGATCAGGGAGCTCGGCGTGGGCATCAAGTTCAACCCGCTGCGGGAGCTTCTGGCCGGCAAGCGGCTGGTGGTCGTCGATGACAGCATCGTCCGGGGGACGACCACCCCTCACGTCATCAGCCTGCTGAGGAAGGCCGGGGCCAGGGAAATCCACATGCGGGTCTGCGCCCCGCCCATCTGCTATCCCTGCTTCTTCGGAGTGGACATGGCCACCCGCTGGGAGCTGATCGCCGCCAGGAAGAGCGTCCCCCAGATCAGGGAGCTCATCGGCGCCGATTCGCTGGGCTACCTCAGCCTGGACGGCCTGATCTGGGCGGTGGACCTCCCCAGGCAGAACCTCTGCCTGGCCTGCCTCATGGGCAACTACCCCATCCCGGTGCAGTTGGAGATGGACAAGCTGGCACTGGAGGCCCTGCCACCGACAGAGGCCGTCCCCTCGAAATAGCGCCCTGGGAGGACTCTCATACAGGAAGGGAAGAAGGCCGGCCAGACCTATGCTGCTACGGGCGTTGACATCGCCGCAGCGGACCGGGCCAAGGAGCTGATCAAGAAGCTGGCCCGGACCACCCGCCGTCCCGAGGTGCTGGCCGATACCGGCTTCTTCGGCAGCCTCTTCGAGCTGAAGGGCTACGACCAGCCGGTGCTGGTCTCCAGCACCGACGGCGTGGGCACCAAGCTGAAGATAGCCAGCGCCCTGGGAAAGCACGACACGGTGGGTATCGACCTGGTGAACCACTGCGTCAACGACATCTTCACCTGCGGCGCCGAGCCGCTCTTCTTTCTGGACTACATCGCCATGGGCCGCCTCGATCCGGCGAAGGTGGAGAGCATTGTCTCCGGCATGGCCGCCGCCTGCCGGGAGGTGAACTGCGCCCTCATCGGCGGCGAGACGGCCGAGATGCCCGGCATCTACTCTGGAGAGGACTACGACCTGGCCGGGTTCATCGTGGGGGTGGTGGAGAAGGGCCGCCGCCTGGACCAGCAGCAGATCAAAGCGGGAGACACCATCCTGGCCCTGCCCTCCAGCGGACTGCACACCAACGGCTACTCGCTGGCCAGGAAGGTCTTCGGGGAAGAGCCCTCCGCCCTCAAAGCGTTCCCCCCGGAGCTGGGCCGGAGCCTGGGCGAGGCGCTGCTGGAGCCCCACCGCTGCTACTACAATCTGGTCAGGCCCGTCCTGAAGCTGGTCAAAGGCCTGGCCCACATCACCGGCGGCGGATTCGAGGGCAACATCCCCCGGGTGCTGCCCCCGGGCCTGGCAGCCCGCCTCGACCGCAGTTCCTGGGATGTGCCGCCCATCTTCACCCTGATCCAGGAGAAGGGGGGCATCGCCGACGCCGAGATGTACCGGGTGTTCAACATGGGCGTGGGCATGGTGATCATCTGCTCACCTCAGGACGCGGCCCAGATCATGAAGTCCATACCGGAGGCCCAGCAGTCCGGCCGGGTAGTTGAGCAGCAGGGTGCCCAGAGGGTGATCATATCCTGAATTCGAAAGGGGGAGTACCATGCGGGCCATTCTGAGCGTTTCCGACAAGACGGGGTTGATCGACTTCGCCCGGGGGCTGGCCAAGCTGGCCGTGGAGATCTTCAGCACCGGGGGCACCAAGGGGGCCTTGAAGGAGGCCGGCGTCCCGGTGCATAGCGTCTCCGACATCACCGGCTTCCCCGAGATCCTCAACGGCCGGGTGAAGACGCTCCATCCCGCTGTCCATGGAGGCATCCTGGCCAAGCGCAACCTCAAAGACCACATGGCCCAGCTGGCCGAGAAGAGCATCGGCACCATCGACATGGTGGTAGTCAACCTCTATCCCTTCCTGAAGACCATCGCCAAGCCGGGCGTCACCCTCGATGATGCCCTGGAGAACATCGACATCGGCGGCCCGACCATGATCCGCGCCGCGGCCAAGAACTTCCCCGATGTCCTGGTGGTCGTCGATCCGGCCGACTATGGTGCCGTCCTGGAGGCTCTGACCAAGGGCAAGGTGGACATGGAGCTGCGGCGCAAGCTGGCCCAGAAGGCCTTTCAGCACGTGGCCTACTACGACACGGCCATCGCCCAGTACCTCAGGGGAGACGAGGAGGGCTTCCCCGAGGCGATGACCATCGCCCTGAAGAAGCGGAGCAACCTCACCTACGGAGAGAACCCCCACCAGCAGGCGGCCTTCTACGAGGAGGAGAGCCTGAAGAAGCCCAAGGCCAGCCTGGTCTCGGCCACCCAGATGGGAGGCAAGGACCTGTCGTTCAACAACATCCTGGACATGGACTCGGCCCTGAACGCCGTGATGGACTTCCCTCTGCCCACGGTGGCCATCATCAAGCACAACAACCCCTGCGGCCTGTGCAGCCACAAGGACCTGGCCGAAGCCTACCGCCGGGCGCTGGCCGGCGATCCGGTGGCCGCCTTCGGCGGCATCATCGCCTCCAACCGGACCATCGACCTGGCTGCCGCCCAGGAGATAGACAAGACCCACTACGACGGCATCGTGGCTCCGGGGTACTCGGACGAGGCCCTGGCCATACTGAAGCGGAAGAAGGACCTCCGCATCATCTCCCTGGGCACCGAGGTCTCGCCGACGAAGGGCGAGGTGCCCTGGTGGGATCTCCGCCGCGTCGGCGGCGGGCTGCTGGTCCAGACCCCGGACTACTTCACTGAGAAGGAGTTCAGTCCCCGCACGGTGAGCAAGCGCGAGCCGACCCCTGCTGAAAGGGAGGACCTCTTCTTCGCCTGGAAGGCGGTGAAGCTGATCAAGTCCAACGCCATCGTCCTGGCCAAGGACAACACCCTTCTTGGCATGGGCGCCGGCCAGCCCAGCCGGGTGGTCAGCGTGGACCTGGCCCTGAAGAAGGCCGGAGACCGCGCCCGCGGCAGCGTTCTAGGGTCGGATGCCTTCTTCCCCTTCGCCGACGGCGTGGAACTGGCCGCCAAGGGCGGCGTCACCGCCATCATCGAGCCGGGCGGATCGCTGAGGGACGACGACGCCATCGCCATGGCCGACAAGTACAACATGGCCATGCTCTTCACCGGGGTGAGGCACTTCCGGCACTAGAGCACTATCACAGCATCTTGCCCTCCCCAGCGTCATTGCCAGGGGTCCTTCACCCAGTGAAGGGCGCCGAAGCGATCACGGGTGCCATCCCGCGCCTCCGGCCCCCGATGGACACCGTCGACGCCTTTGCAGTAAGCTATCCTCAACTCCATGCGACAATGTTTCAGGGGTCAACAGTGGCCAACTTGACAGACAAGGACGATGAGATGCTGATCATCAGCAAAGACCTCATCCAGTCGCTCAGAAGCAGGCTGCTCGATCCGAAGCAGGCCGGCCAGTGCCGCCGGGAACTGGAGAAGATGCTGAGCATCAAGGAGGTCCTCTCCTGGCGGGCCGATGCAGGGCCCTGCTGCCTCAGCCGCAGCATGTCGGCCCCACTCTTCGGAGAGGTACACCTGCTGGAAGCCACCCTGGAGGCCTTCCGCAGGGGGGACTACCCCGGGGCAGCGTCGTCGCTGGAGGAGTTCGCCCGCCAGGCGGAACGCAATGGCACACTCTAGGAGGGCCAAGCTGCGAACGCCGGCGGCCATCATCGTGGCTGACCCGGTCCGGGGCTTCCTGGAAGAAGGCCACCCGCTCTACTGCGGCCCCGGCGCCCGCCGCATCATCCCCGCTATTCGGCGCCTTCTTGAGGAACAGTTGCCCCAGGGGGCGAAGGCCTTCTTCATCTGCGACAGCCACCGCCCGGACGACCCGGAGTTCACCATGTTCCCGCCCCACTGCGTCACCGGCACTCCGGAAACAGAGATCGTGCCTGAGCTGGCAAAGTACCCTGCCGAGATCATCCCCAAGACCCGGTACAGCGCCTTCTTCGACACCACCCTAGCCGAGAAACTGGAGGCTTTGCAGCCTGCCAAGCTGATCATCTGCGGGGTGTGCACCGACATCTGCGTCATGCACACCGTGTCGGATGCCCGCAACAGGGGCTACGAAGTGGAGGTGCCCGTCGACTGCGTGGCCTCCTTCGATGTCTCCGCCCACGCCTTCGCCCTGGAACACATGGAGAAGGTCCTGGGGGCCAGGCTGACCAGAGCCGCGGCAATCAAGGCCCCTCCGGCTCCGCTGTTCGAGACACCGGAGGCCGTCCTGTCGGGCGATACCGCCGACGTCTACTTCACCAGAACAGTGGAGATACTGAAGCGCGAGGGGGTCAATCCGGTGGCCACCATGGAGGTCTTCGGCACCAGGCCGGGCTTTCTCTGCGGCATGCGAGAGGTCCACTCGCTGCTGGAGAGGGTACTGCCGGCGGACAACAGGGATGTCTGGTCCCTCTCTGAGGGCGATCCCTTCGAGCGCAAAGAGGTGGTGCTGCGCATCAAGGCCCCCTACCAGAGCTACGGTGCCTACGAGACGGCCTACCTGGGCATGCTGGCCCAGTCCAGCGGATGGACCACGGCGGCCAGGGAGTGCGTTGAGGCCGCCCGGGGCATCCCCATCATCAGCTTCGGGGCCCGCCATGTCCACCCCTCGGTGGCCGGCCTTCTGGACTACGCCGCCATCGTCGCCGGGTGCACCGGCTGCTCCAGCATCGCCGGTGCCCGGATGGCCGGAGTCCCGGCCACGGGCACCATACCCCATGCCCTGATCGTCATCATGGGCGACACCGCCGCGGCCACCCTGGCCTTCGACAGGCATATGGCCGGGGACATCCCCCGCATCGCCCTGGTGGACACCTTCAGGGACGAACCGGAGGAGAGTATCGCCGTGGCCAGGGCCATGAAGGGCCGCCTCCAGGGGGTCAGACTGGACACCCCATCCGAACGGGGCAAGGTCACCCCCGATCTGGTCAGGGAGACCAGGGCCAGGCTCGACCAAGCCGGCTTCCCGGCGGTGCAGATCCTGGTCACCGGCGGCATCGACCCGGAGCGGATCCGGGCCTTCATCGATGCCGGGGCCCCCGTCGATGCGTTCGGTGTGGGCAGCTACATTAGCGGGGCCGGGCCCATCGATTTCACCGCCGATCTGCACGAAGTGGAGGGCAGGCCGGTGGCCAAGAGGGGCCGCATCCCCGGAATCACCGCCAACCCTCGCCTCAAGCGCGTGATGTGAGGCAGAAAGGACAGAGTGCCCCTGGAAGCCATAGAGCTAGCCAGAAAGATCGCTGAGACGGCCGCAGACAAGCAGGCCTCTGATGTGGTGATCCTGGACACCAGCAGGGTCTGCTCCTTCGCCGACTACTTCATCATCTGCAGCGGCGAGAACGAGCGGCAGATCAAGGCCATCCAGGAAGCCATTGGCAAGCTGCTGAAGGAGGAGGCGGTGCCCAAGCACCACCGCGAGGGCGACGCCAGCTCGGGATGGGTGCTGCTGGACATCGGCAATGTCGTGGTCCACATCTTCGCCCCCTTCGAGAGGGACTACTACCAGCTGGAGAGCCTCTGGGGCCACGCCCCGGTTATCGTCAAGATGATCTGACGGGGTGATGCGGTGAAACAGAACCTGCGGGAGGCGATGCTCTACGAGAAGCTGCCCGGCTCGCGGGTGCGCTGCCATGTCTGCCAGTGGGAGTGCGCCATCGCCCCCGACAAGTTCGGCGTCTGCAGGGTGCGCCAGAACAGAGGCGGCATCCTCTACACCCTGAACTACGCCGCGGTGTCCTCCGCCGCCGTGGACCCCATCGAGAAGAAGCCCCTGTTCCACATGTTCCCCGGCAGCCTGTGCTTCTCCCTGGGCGGGTGGGGCTGCAACTTCCACTGCCAGGACTGCCAGAACTGGCAGATCGCCTGCATCGATGGACTCCCGGCCGGATCCCAGACCATGTCCCCTGACTCCGCCGTGGACGCCGCCATGCGGCATCACTGCGCCGGCATCTCCTGGACCTACAATGAGCCGGCCATGTGGTTCGAATACACCCTGGACTCGGCCAGACTGGCCCGCGAGAAGAAGCTCTACACCGTCTATGTCACCAACGGCTTCCTCACCGCCGAGGCCCTGGACGTGATCGGCCCCTTCCTGGACGCCTGGCGGGTGGACATCAAGGGCTTCTCGGACGACCTGTACCGGAAGCTGGCCAAGGTCTCGAAGTGGCGGGGCATCCTCGACGTGGCCAAGCGGGCCAGGGACAAGTGGCGGATGCACGTGGAGGTGGTCACCAACATCATCCCCACCATGAACGATGACGATGAACAGCTGCGGGGCATAGCCGGGTGGATCAGGACTGAGTTGGGCGAACTGACGCCCTGGCATGTCACCCGCTTCCATCCCCACCACCTGATGGGCCACCTGCCCCCCACCCCGGTGGCCACCCTGGAGCGGGCCCTGACCATCGGCCGCGAGGCCGGCCCGCGCTTCGTCTACGCCGGCAACGTGCCCGGGCACCCCAGCGAGAACACGGTGTGCTACTCCTGCGGCAAGCTGATCATCCGCCGGCGGGGCTACCAGACCGAGCTGTTGGGACTGGAGGGCTCGCGCTGCAAGTTCTGCAAGGCCGATCTCAACATCAGAACAGGGACCGACGGGAGGTAGGACGGGCCATGGGCAAGTCGGACAGCGGACAGGGGAACCGGGGGGCGGGGCTGCACCCGCTGGCCCAACTGGCAAAGGAGACCGTCGAGAGTTATGTCAAGTACGGGCTGGTCATCAAGCCCGGCAGCCTGACCCCTGAGATGAGGGAGCGGGCGGGGGTGTTCGTCTCCCTGAAGAAATTCGGGGCCCTCCGGGGCTGCATCGGCACGTTCGAGCCCACCCAGGACAACGTGGCCGAGGAGATCATCAACAACGCCGTCAACTCCGCCACAAGGGACCCGCGCTTCTCTCCGGTGACCGCCGCCGAGCTGCCCGACCTGAGATACAGCGTCGATCTGCTCAGCAAGCCGGAGCCTGTCGAGGGCATCGACGAGCTCGATCCCAAGAAGTACGGCGTCATTGTGGAGTGCGGCAGGCGGAGGGGACTGCTCCTCCCCGACCTGGAAGGGGTGAACAGCGCCCAAGAGCAGATCGAAATCTGCTGCCACAAGGCGGGGATCCACCCCCGGGAGCCGGTCAAGCTCTACCGCTTCGAGGTCCGGCGGTACTCAGCTATCTGACTCCATCTGGTGACTGCGCTTCCTCCAGGTCCACAGGAAGTTGACCCCGAAGTTCCACGACATGCCCACCGCAATGGCGATCGCATAGGCCAGCAGCCTAGTGACATCCGAGACCCTGGTGAGCGGGTAGTACGTCGCCATCCTGTAGGCCAAAGGCAGCAAGCTGACCAGGCCGAACTTGCCGGCGCGTATCAGTCTCGCCCGCAGCGTCTTCTCGCCCCTGTCGCGGAAGGTCCATAGGTCGTTGAACGTGAAGTTCCACGCCGTTGCGGCGGCGTAGGCAGGAAGTATGGCTATGAGATCACGCACATGAGCTACATTGCTCAGAGCCCAGAATATGGGGATATCCACGAAGACGCCGCTCAGACCCACCAGACCGAACCTGATGAAGCGGCCCAGTCCGGTCGGTCCAGTCGCTGCAGCAGACAGACGAGCGGGAAGCCCCCGCTGCTTCCCGTCCAATTCATGATTGCCCGTGTTCACGACGGCCTAATGGTAGTCAGCCAGATCGGCAGTGTCAACGAGAGGCGACGGGGCTTCTCCAAGTACAGACAGAGCAACGACAATGGTCTCTGTTGTAATGACGCGAAACGAGATGCTAGAATTCCCCCGTCGGAGTTCCGCAAGGCCGGACCTGCTTCACCGACGCTGATAAGTGTCCTATATGTTCATTGCTGTCATAGGTGGTGGCGACTGTTCCGCTGAGGAAGCCGGGATGGCAGAGGAGGTGGGGCGGAGGCTGGCCGCAGAGGGGGCCACCCTGATCTGCGGGGGACTCGGCGGGGTGATGGAGGCCGCCTGCCGCGGGGCGAAGTCGGCCAACGGGCTGACCATCGGCATCCTGCCCGGAGACGACCGCCGGGCCGCCAACCGCTACGTTGACATCCCCATCGTCACCGGCATGGGCTACGCCCGCAACGTCATGGTGGCCAGGTCGGCCCAGGCGGTGATCGCCATAGACGGCGGCTACGGGACCCTCTCGGAGATGGCCCACGCCCTGCAGAGCGGCATTCCCGTGATCGGACTGGGGACTTGGTCCCTGTCCCTCCGCGGCCGGCAGGACAAGGCCGTGATCCCCGCCCGGAGCGCCGAGGAGGCAGTGAGGAAGGCCATCGCCGCCGCCAAGAAGAGAGAGAAAGGATGAAAGGCCACAGACGATGAGGACGAAGTCGGAAGCCATCGAGAGCATCAGGGCCCGGGAGATCCTGGACTCCAGGGGCAATCCCACCGTGGAGGTGGAGGTGGCCCTGCGGGGCGGCATCATGGGACGGGCCTCCGTGCCATCGGGGGCTAGCACGGGAAGCTACGAGGCGGTGGAACTCCGGGACGGCGACAAGAAGCGCTTCCACGGACTGGGCGTGCAGCAGGCGGTGAAGCGCGTCAACACCGAGATCAGCGCAGCCGTGGCCGGCATGTCCGCCCTGGAACAGGCCGCCATCGACCAGAAGATGATCGACCTTGACGGGACAGCCAACAAGTCCCGGCTGGGGGCCAACGCCATACTGGGGATCTCCCTGGCCGTGGCCCATGCCGCGGCCAACTACCTGGCCGCTCCGCTCTACCGCCATCTGGGCGGCGCAACTGCCCGCACTCTGCCGGTGCCGCTGATGAACATCCTCAACGGCGGCAAGCACGCCCAGGACTCCACCGACCTGCAGGAGTTCATGGTGGCGCCCGCCGGGGCCAGGAGCTTCGCCCAGGCCCTCCGCATGGGCAGCGAGGTGTACCACTCCCTGCGCTCCGTCCTGAAGGAGAAGGGTCTGAACACCAACGTCGGCGACGAAGGGGGATTCGCGCCGTCCCTGAAGTCGAACCGCGAGGCGGTGGAACTGATCATCAAGGCCATCGAGAGGGCCGGCTACAAACCCGGCTCCGACTGCCTCATCGCCCTGGATCCGGCGGCCAGCACCTTCTACGGCCAGGGGAAGTACGTCCTGGCCAAGGAAGGGACCACCCTGAGCAGTCAGGGCATGGTGGACTACTACGCCGACTGGGCGGCGAGCTACCCCATCATCAGTATCGAGGACGGCCTGGCCGAGGATGACTGGGAGGGCTGGGGGCTGCTCACCGAGAAGCTGGGCCGGAAGGTGCAACTGGTGGGCGATGACCTCTACGCCACCAACGCCACCCGGCTGGAACAGGGCATCGCCAGGAGGTCCTCCAACGCCATCCTGATCAAACCCAATCAGGCGGGGACACTCACCGAGACCGTCCGGGTGATGGAGAAGGCCCGGCAGGCGGGCTGGGCCTCCGTGGTCAGCCATCGCTCCGGCGAGACCGAGGACACCACCATCGCCGATCTGGCCGTGGCCATGAACACCGGCCAGATCAAGACCGGTGCCCCCTGCCGCTCAGAGCGGAACTGCAAGTACAACCGCCTGCTCCGGATCGAGGAGGAGCTGGGCTCCGGCGGCCGCTACGCCGGGGAGACGGCCTACCACAGCCTCAGGAAGAGATGAACGAAGTCGTCCCCGGGATACTCCAGCTCAAGCTGCCCGTGCCCCTGCTCGGGGACCATCTGGCGGTGAACGCCTACCTCATCCAGGGAGACCAGGGCTGGCTCCTGGTGGACAGCGGCTGGAACACCAACCAGGCCTTCTCCGCCATGAGGAATCAACTGGGCCAGGCCGGCATCGGCTTCGGTGACATCAGCCGGATAGTGATCACCCATTTCCACCCCGACCACTACGGCCTGGCCGGCCGGGTGGTGGAGCTGTCCGGGGCCGGGGTGGCCCTGCACCAGGTGGAGAAGGCCTTCATCGATTCCAGATACGTCAACATGGACAGCCTGCTCAACGAAACGGCCATCCTGCTCCGTCTCCACGGGGTGCCGGAGCCGGAACTGCCCAATCTGCAGAAGGCCTCGGTGGGGGTGAGGCAGTTCGTCCTGCCCGTCTCGCCGGAGACCACCTTGAGCGGCGGCGAGACCATCCATCAGGGGGGCTTCCATTTCGAGGTGGTCTGGACCCCGGGCCATTCCCCGGGGCACGTCTGCCTCTACGACAGAGCCAAGAGGATACTCCTTTCGGGGGACCACATACTGCCCAACACCTTCCCCAACGTGGGACTGCACCCCCAGTCGGGCGAAGACCCTCTGGGCCACTACCTCCGCTCCCTGACCACGGTGGAGTCCCTGGATGTGGACCTCGTCCTCCCGGCCCACGAACAGGTCTTCACCGGACTGAAGCAGCGGGTCAACGAGATCCGGCGGCACCACACCGAGAGGAAGGCGGCCATCGTCGCTGCCCTGAGGGAGGGTCCGAAGACCGCCTATGAGGTGTCCATGGGGATCCCCTGGATCCTCAACGGGGTGACCATGTCCTTCGCGGAGCTCCCCGCCCTGGACAAACGGCTGGCGGTGATGTCGGCCCTGGCCCATCTGGAACCGCTGTGCGCCGAACATAGGGTGCAGAGAATCCAGGGCAACGGCGCCCTGGTCTACGCCGCCGCGGCAGAACAATGAAACCGGTCGGCATCACCACCACCGTCCCCATCGAGATACTCCAGGCGGCCGGCCACACGGCCGTTGACCTGAACAACGTCTTCGTCACCGACCCCAACCCGGAGCGGCTGGTGGGCCTGGCCGAGCGTTCCGGCTTCCCCCTGAACTGCTGCACCTGGATCAAGGGCATCTACGGCGTGTGCCTCGACCGGAAGATCGACACGGTCCTCTGCGTGACCACCGGCGACTGCTCCAACACCATCATGCTGATGGAGGTCCTCAGGCTGAAGGGGGTCAGGGTCATCCCCTTCGCCTATCCCGACCAGCCCGACGTCGGCCGGATGCAGGAATGTCTGGAGAGCCTGGCCGGGCAGCTGGGCACCACCGTGGCAGCCGCCGAGGCGGTCAGGAATGACCTGGCGCCGTGCCGGGAGCTGGCCGGCCAGCTCGACGAACTCACCTGGAAGGAGGATCTGGTCAGCGGATGGGAGAACCACCTCTGGCTGGTATCCAGCTCTGATTTCAACGGAAACCCCCAGCAGTACCAGCGGGATCTGGAGCAGCTGCTGTCGCAGTGCCGGCAGCGCCCGACCCCCGGGGGCCGGCTCCGCTTGGCCTACATCGGCGTGCCTCCGGTGTTCGCCCGGGACCTCTACCGCTTCCTGGAATGGCAGGGGGCGGCGGTGGTCTTCAATGAGGTGCAGCGTCAGTTCGCCATGCCCCGGCCGGGCCATTCCCTGGCCGAACAGTACAGCCACTACACCTATCCCTATTCGATATTCAACCGGCTGGAGGACATCTCCGCGGAGATACGCCGGCGGCGGGTGGACGGGGTGATCCACTACGTTCAGGCTTTCTGTCACCGCGCCATTGGTGATATCATATTCCGAAGTATGATCAAGACGCCCATCCTTACCATTGAGGGCAACGCCGACTACGTCCTGACTCCGCACCTGCAGACCAAGCTGGAGGCCTTCATCGACATGCTCAATCGCAGCCGGCAACCGCTGCAAGACGGTACGTGATCTTGTGAGAGGGAGTGTGTATGGGTTCTGTGCTTAAGTGGCGCAAGAAGAAGATGGCCAAACACAAGCATAAGAAGATGCTGAAGAAGACCCGTTGGGAACGACGGCATAAGTAGTTCTTCTCCAATTGAATAAGCACAGACCCTGAAGTCTCTGAGGAGCAACTCAACTCACCGGTACGGTTGGAGTATTCACCAGAACAGAAGGGAGGAAGGCAGATGACAACCAGGATTGGAATCAACGGTTTTGGTCGTATCGGCAGGCTTGCCTTCAAGGCCATCAAGCAGCTCTACCCGGGCAAGCTGGAGGTGGTGGCAGTCAATGACCTTACCGATGCCAAGAGCAACGCTCACCTCCTGAAATACGACAGCAACTACGGTATCTTTCCCGGCAAGGTGGAGGCCACCGCCGATGCCATCGTCGTCGACGGCAAGGCCACCAAGGTCCTGGCCGAACGGGACCCGGCCAAGATCAAGTGGGGCGACCTGGGCGTGGCCGTAGTCATCGAGTCGACGGGGTTGTTCACCGAAGCAGCCAAAGCATCGGCCCACCTGCAGGGCGGGGCCAAGAAGGTGATCATCTCCGCTCCCGCCAAGGACGAGGACATCACTATCGTGCTGGGCGTCAACGAGGACAAGTACGATCCGGCCAAGCACCGGGTGATCTCCAACGCTTCATGCACCACCAACTGCATCGCGCCGGTGGTCAAGGTCCTGCATCAGAACTTCGGCTTCAGCAAGGGGCTGATGACCACCGTCCACGCCTACACCAACGACCAGAAGATCATGGACATCGTCCATAAGGACCTGCGCCGGGCCCGGGCGGCGGGCATCAACATCATCCCCACCACCACCGGCGCCGCCAAGGCGGTGACCCAGGTCCTCCCCGAACTCAAGGGCAAGCTGCACGGCGTGGCCCTCAGGGTCCCGGTGACCACCGTATCGCTCTGCGACCTGGTGGCCGATCTGGACAAGCCAGCCACCGCGGAGGAGATCAACAAAGCCTTCCAGGCCGCCGCCAATGGCAAGATGAAGGGCATTCTGGAATACTGCGAGGAGCCGCTGGTCAGCATCGACTTCAAGGGCAACCCGGCCAGCTCCATCGTGGACGCTCAGAGCACCATGGTCATCGCCGGCAACATGGTCAAGGTGATGTCATGGTACGACAACGAGTGGGGCTACTCCTGCCGCCTGGCCGACCTCATCTCCTTCATGGCCGGCAAGGGCCTGTAGGTCCACCGTCCTTCGGGTGAGGGGTGTCTGCGTCTGCCCCGCCATGGTTCGGGGCCGGCATGGTGGCTATGCTGGACGATATATAGAACCCCGAGCTTCGAGCTGGCCTCCAGTCTGGTGACGCCCGACTGCCAGGCGGTGCAGTTGCCCGTGACAGAACAATCACCGGGATCAGCCTGCGTCCTGTCGGCGCTGCCGGTGATCTCTCCAGACTCCTGACAGCCCTCTCTCGATTCTCAACGGCTGGCTATGTGGGATATAATCTGACCGATACCATGTTGCAGCCCTGGGGGGATGAGGAGACTCCATAGGGCCGCAGGAAAGGGAGGGGAATCATGGCCATTGACCAGCCCGTTGAACGGAGACTTCGTCAGCTGCGAATCTGGAACATAGCCGTCGGGCTGATCCTGGCGGTCCAGGCAGCCATCATCGCAGTGCTCACCAACGACTTCTCTCTCCCGGTGATAGGCACGTTCATGGAGGGTCCGCCCGGCACTGAACCGGGGATGCAGGACCTGTTCAGCATACCCACCGGTTGGGGGGTATTCGTCTTCATGGCCATCTCGGCCGGCGCTCTGCTGCTGATTGCGTCGCCGCCCATTTTCCCATGGTACAAGCGCAACCTGCTCCAGAACCGCAACTACGGGCGCTGGATCGAGTACTTCTTCAGTTCATCGGTGATGATCGTGCTGATCTCCCAGATCTGCGGCATCAGCGACATCGCCGCCCTGTCGGCCGTATTCGGCATCAACGCTTGCATGATACTTTTCGGGGCTCTGATGGAGAAGTACGAGGAACCGGGCAAGGCCAATTGGCTCCCGTTCTGGTTTGGCTGCTTCGCGGGCATTATCCCGTGGATCGCAATAGTGGTCTACGTCTGGGCACCGGGCATTGAGGCATCCCCACCCGGGTTCGTGTACGGCATCATCGCTTCGCTCTTCATCTTCTTCAACTGCTTTGCGGTCAACATGGTGCTGCAGTACAAGCAGGTGGGACCGTGGCGGGACTACCTGTTTGGGGAGAAGGTCTACATCATCCTGAGCCTTACGGCGAAGGCGCTGCTGGCCTGGCAGGTATTCGCTGCGGTGCTGACACCGGCCTAGGAGAGAATGGCAAAGGCAGACAGGTTCTGCGAACGACCCGCCGACTCTGAACCACATTGGCGCGGAAGCCGAAGGCTACTGTGGGCTGACTGGGATACGGTGGGCCATACTGGACCCGAACCAAGTCTGATCGCAGGTCGGTCTTTCTCTGCCGCTTCCGGTTGACGGGCACGGCGACAGCACCCCCCTTGGCTAAGTCACAAGCGACTTCGAGTTGACAGAAGATGACGGCCCAGGTCCTCTGCTGAACCGGCATCTATGTGGACGAGCCACGCCCACACGCCAGAGGATCCAACCGCCTGCTTGACCCAACGCCGGAGCGGGAACAAGCCCGCTGGGGTCAGGCCGAGACCCGGCGCCCGCGGCGCTTGGGGGAGAGGCCGAAACACAGCAGGAAGATGGCCCCGGCGGTGAGCACGATGGTGGCCCCGGAGGCCAGGTCGAAGTGGTACGAGATGAACAGCCCGGCCACCCCCGACACCACCCCGAAGAGAACCGATAGCAGCATCATCCGCACGAAGTTGCGGGTCAACTGAAAGGCTGCCGCAGCCGGGATGACCAGCAGGGCCTCGACCATGATGATGCCCACAATCTTGATGGAGACGATCACCGTGAGGGCCATCAGTCCCAGCAGCAGGAAGTACAGGCGGTCCACGGGCAGACCGCTGACGGCCGCCATCTCCTCGTCGAAGCTCATGAAGAAGAACTCCTTGAAGAGGAGCAGCACCACGCCGATGACCCCCAGTCCCAGGCCGAGGATGATCCAGATGTCCGTAGTGGAGACCGAGAGGATGGAGCCGAAGAGGTAGCCGAAGAGATCCACGTTGTAGCCCTCCCTCAGCCCGATGAACAGCACGCCCAGGGCCATGGTCCCGGCGAAGAAGATGCCGATGGCGGTGTCCTCCGAAACCTTGCCCCTGCGGCTAACCCAGCCGATGGCCATGGCGATGGCCAGGGAGAAGGGGATGGCCACCCCTATGGGGCTCACGCCGAGCAGGTAGCCCAGGCCCACGCCCCCAAAGGCGGAGTGGGAGATGCCGGCGCCTATGAAGGCCAGCCTCTTGAGGACGACGTAGGTGCCGATCACCGAGCAGACCAGGCCCACCAGCACGGCCGCGATCAGGGCCCTCTGCATGAAGGCGTATTCCAGGATATCCATCAATCGTGCTCCTCAACCACCCGGTGGGGAATCCGGCCATGGGCCAGGAGCTCCACCTCGCAGCCGTAGACCTTCTGCAGCGTCCCGGCGGTGAGCACCTCCTCCGGCGATGCGTGGATGTAGAGGGTCTGGTTCAGGCAGGCCAGTTTCTCCACGTGCGAAGAGACCACGGCTATGTCATGGGTGACCACCACGATGGTCAGGCCGTGCTTCTCCTTCAGTTCCCCAAGCAACTCGTAGAACTGATCTTCGGCGCTGATGTCCACCCCGGCGGCGGGCTCATCGAGCAGCAGCAGCAGCGGCTCTCCGGCCAGAGCCCGGGCGATCATCACCCTCTGCTGCTGGCCGCCGGACAGCTGGCCCAGGTGCCGTCCGGCGTATTCCCGCATCTGGACGGCGTCCAGCGACTTCAGGGCGATCGCCTCATCGGCGGCGGTCGGCCGCCTGAACAGGCCGATCCGGCCGTAGCGGCCCATGAGGACAACGTCGCGGACGGAAACGGGGAAGGTCCAGTCGCCCTGGCTCCTCTGGGGCACGTACCCGATCAGGCCGCGGCTGCGGCCCAGCCTGTCCGGCGGCGCCCCGAAGACGGTCACCTTGCCTCGGTCGGGCTTGAGCAGCCCCAGGATGACCTTGATCAGGGTGGTCTTGCCGCTGCCGTTGGGACCGATGAGGCCCAGGAACTCGCCATCCTCGATGTCCAGATCGATGGCCTTCAGGGCTGGGGTCTCGCCGTAGAAGACCCAGACGTCGCGCAGGCTGATGACGCTCGGGTTGGTCATGCCATGGCCAGCCTCATCTGCTCTACGTTGTACCTCATCAGATCGATATAGCTGTCCCTGTCCGGGAGATCAGGACTGCCCATGGGGTCTAGGAAGAGGACCTCGGCGCCCACCTCGTCGGCTATGCTCTGCGCCGCCTGAGGATTGAACTGGGGCTCGGCGAAGATGGCCCTGATGCCCAGGGCCCGGGCCAAGTCGATGACCTCCTTCTTGTGGGCCGACGAGTCCCGTCCCGGGGTCTCCTCGATCACCGCCGCTTCGACCAGCCCGTACCTCCTGGCGAAGTAGGTCCAGGCGGGGTGAAAGGCGATGAACTCCCGAATCGAGAAGGACTCCGTGGCGTCCCTGATCTCTTCATCCAGGGACTCCAACTCGGCGACGAAGGCGGTGGCGTTCTCCAGATACCTGTCCTTGTTCCCGGGATCCACCATTATGAGGGCCTGGGCAATGGCTTCCACCTGCTGCTGAGCCAGCAAGGGATCCAGCCAGATGTGGGGGTTGACTCCGTGCTCCGAGTCGTTGCCGAGGCCATCCTCGTCGGCAGTGAGCAGCAATCCCTCCATGTCCGGGAAGACCGAGGTGTCCACTACGACGAGGTCGGGACTGGCTGCAGCCTCGATGACCTTCCCCATCCAGAACTCCAGCCCGGCACCGTTGATGACCATGAGCCGGGCATCGGCGATGGTCTTCACCTGACCAGGGGAGGGTTCCCACGTGTGCGGGCTGTCCCCGGCTGACATGAGGGTAGTCACCTCCACCATGCCCCCGCCGACGTTCTTCACGAAATCGGCCAGGGGGAGAATGGTAGCCACCACCTTGAGCTTCCCTGAGTCTGTGCTGGAGTCGCAGGCAATGCCAGCGAGAAGCCCCATCAAGACCACCGCCAGCGCCGCGAGACAGCAGGCCTTCACAATCAGTCCCTTCTTCATCTCAGACATGCACCACCCCTCTCAGCAGAGATGTCGCCGTCAACGGCAGCGCCGGCACAACCCCGATGACTCCGTCAGATGATGCTCGGGCTGGAATCCCAGGTTGCGGGCGATCTGGCTCTCCTGATAGCACAGTGCCTCATCGCTGAACTCCTGCAGCTCCCCGCACTGCCGGCAGACCAGGAAGCGGTGACAGCCCGGCCGGTCCAGCAGTCCGCACTTGACGAATCCCCCCCGCGACAGGACCTTGTGGACCAGGTTCAGGGAACAGAGCAGGTCGAGCACCCGGTAGATGGTTACATGGTCCAGGTGCTTGCCCCGCCGCTCCATCATCCTGCCGATGTCGTAGGGCGACACCGGCACGGTGGCCCTTTCCACCGCCTGCAGGACCTCCTTCCGGGGTTTGGTCACTTTGTAGCCCCTGGACCGGAGCACTGCGATGGAGTGTTGCACAAAAGACATTGAGTGGCCCCTGACCCCCTGCCGAGCCGGACTATAGCACGGTGAAATGACAAATGCAATAGTGTTGCATTACAGTGCCGGACGCCGCTCCCGTATGGCCATGGCCACCAGGGCGGCGCCGGCCAGGATGACCATGAGCGCGATGAAGGCCAGCGAGTACTCCCCCGTGCTGTCCACGATGAATCCGGCGGCATAGGGGGCGAAAGCCCCGGCAATCTGGCCCACCGCGGTGGTGATCCCGATGAGCAGCCCAAGCGAGCGCACGCCGAAGAAATCGCTGACTATGCCCAACTGGGCCGGTATTCGCAGACCGTGGCACAGTCCATAGCAGAAGACGAAGCAGTAGAGCATCCAGCCGCCGTCCAGGAACAGCAGCCAGAGTATGGACACGGCCATGCCGAACACGGCCAAGGCCAGGGTCCGCCGCCAGCCGACGGCGTCCGAGACCGCGCCGGAGAGGATGCGGCCGGGGATGGAGAATCCTCCCAGCAGGCCCAGGGCCAGGGCCGCCGCGCCGGCGGAAACGCCGGCCTCCTGGGCGTAGGGTGACAGGTGGACCGCCAGGGCCTGGAACGACATGATGGCCACCGCGACCACCAAAGTGATGCCCAGGTAGACGGGGGAGCGGACCATTTGGCGTGTGCCCATTGTCCGAACGGGCCGCGTCGAGGGCCCGGCCCCGGAGGCTGAACCTGCTGCCGCTTCTTGAACTGGCGGACTGCGCCGGATGATGACGGCAGATGCCATGAGGACGGCCGAGAAGATGATCCCCACGTAGATGAAGGCGTTCCGCCAGCCATGTTCCTGGATGAAGTAGTTGATCAGCGGGGCGAAGACCAGGGCCCCCACGCCCACCCCCGTGCTGGTCACGGCCAGGGCCAGGCGTCCCTCCCGCTCCCGGCCGTGGAACCACCTCATGACCGTGGAGCTGGCCACGGTCCAGATCGGCCCGGCGCCGACGCCGGCGATGAAGAGGAAGAGCCGGAGCTGATTGATGGAGTGAACCTGACTGCACAGGGCGATGCCCAGTCCGGCGATCAGCCCCGTGACCAGGACGATCGGCCGGGGGCTGAGCCTGTCCACCAGCGTGCCGCTGGCCACGATGGATATGGCATAGCCGATGAGGAAGGCAGTGTAGCCCGAAGAGACGAGGGATTTGCTCCAGAAGAAGTCCTCCTCCAGGGGCTTGAAGAACACCCCGAAGGACCAGAAGGTCTCGCCCAGGGTCAGGGTGAGCAGGAAGCAGGCCGCGACCACGAACCAGCCGTAGAATACCCCGGACCTCTCCCGTTCCGCAGACAAGGGCCCCAACCTCAAGCAGCCACCTATTCTATCACGGTGCGCTCGGCGACAGCCCGGCCCGCCCGTTGGTGGACCGGGCCGACTTGTGCTACAGTTCATGGAGCACAGGACCGCTACGGCATAGAGGAGGCTTCAAAGTGACAACACCGGAGGGAAGCGGCGAGTTCGCCAGGTTGTTCGAAGAGAGAACACGGGAGGTGTTCAGCGTTGAGGCCAACAGGGAAAGGGTGGCGGAGATGGCCTACCAGAACTACCTCAAGTCCTTCGGTTGCTCCCAGTCGCTCTTCCAGGCCTTCCAGGAGGTCCTGGGCATCAGGGATGATTTCTGGTTCAGGGCCATCGGGGGACTTCAGGGTGGGGGCAGCTCCGGCCTGACCTGCGGCGCGCTGGCCACGGGGTTCATACTGATCGGGGCCAGGACGGGAAGGCGGAGGATAGACGAGGGATTCGAGGGCATCCTGCCCGCCTTCGAGCCATCACAGAAGCTGGCGTTGTGGTTCAAGCCCATGTTCAAGAGCACGGTCTGCTCGGAGATCACCGGGGTCAACTGGTTCGACATGAACGAGGTGGCCGGGCACTACTTCGGCCCCCGGGGCCCGGAGACCATCGAGAAGTGCGCCCGGTTGACAGGCACGACGGCGCACAAGTTGGCCGAGATACTCAGTCAGCTCTGAGGTCCGGCCGCGGCGCGGAAGACGGCTAGTCCCTGAAGGAGGGGGCGATCTTCATGGCGTCGTTGCCGCACGACTCGACGCACTTGCCGCAGCGGGTGCAGTCGGTGCAACTCTCCACCTCCTCCACTTCGGCGATGCCGGCCGGGCAAACCTTGAGGCACTCCTCACAGTGCTGACACCTGCTGAGATCCACCTTCACCTTGAGCAGGCTCACCGGGTTGAAGGCCCCGAACACCGCCCCCAGTGGACAGAGATAGCGGCACCAGAACCGGCCCACCATGAAGAAGGCCACCAGCGCCGCACCCAGGGTGGCCAGATGGACGTAGAAGAACGTCCCGAAGCTGAGCTCAGACGAGGCCAAGCGGTGGGGGATGGCGGCGAAGAGGCTGCCCGATGGGCACACCTCGCAGAAGAGGGTCTCGGCGGCAATCCCGGCCGCGAGGATGACCCCGGCCAGGACCGCAAACTTCATCCAGGGGACGCGCCGCACTTTGAAGGCATCACCGCGCCTCCGCACCAGCATGACCAGGTCCTGCACCGTGCCGAAGGGGCAGCCCCAGCCACACCAGAACCGCCCCAGCGCCAGGCCGAACAGTCCGACCGCGCCCAGGGCGTAGAAGGGGAACTGCTGCAGCGCCGCATAGTGCTGGAAGGTGCCGATGGGGCAGGCGAAGGCGGCCCAGGGGCAGCCGTAGCAGTAGAAGAAGGGGCAGGGCAGACCCAGCTTCAGGACCTGGACGAAGCCGACGTTGACCAGAACCAGGGTCAGGAACTGCGTGGCCCATCTCAGCTTCGCCATCGGCTATCAGTCGCCCAGACCCAGACAGGAGGTGCAGAGGAACCTGACGAAGCTGCGCACCTGGCCGTACTGGTCCGCGGCGAAGACGGCCACGAAGACGGCGAAGACGGCCAGGAGGGCCAGTCGGACCGCGAGGCGGCGGTTCTGCTTCATCTCGCTACACTCCGGGCCATTCCGCCCAGACCGTCAGGAACGAGCCTAGCCGATTCCCGAGTCCCAGGCATCCAGCGCCGTCTGGAGCCTGCCCAGGAACGCGTCGGGGGGCACATAGCCGATTATGCGCAGGCCCCTGTCGATTTCCTTGCCGTCAGGTGAAAGGAAGACCACCTGGGGAATCGACGAAATGCCGAATGGGCCGTCGACGTTGCTACGGTCCACATCGACCTTCAGGGGGGCGAAGTTCTCATTGATGAAGGCGCCCACTGAATCGTCGGAATAGGTGTTCGAGTCCATCTTCTTGCACGGAGCGCACCAGCCTGCGTAGAAGTCAATGATCACCGGCTTGTTGCCGCTCTGGGCCAAGCTCAGGGCCTCGTCTAAGCTGTAGACCCAGTCCACCTTCGATTCGACCTCTCCACCTCCAATAACGCAGCCCACCGCTCCGGGCAAGACCGCCAGCAGCACGAACAGGGCCATCCTCAGGTACCTCACCCTTCTATTCACCAGGTCTCCTCCCCGCTCACCACGGCCGCCGTGCACTTGCCCCGGCACATCCGCCCCCTATGCAACGCCGGCCTCCTTCTCCACCAGGGAGCCCACCGGGCAGACCCGGACGCACTCCAGGCACGAGTCACAGCTGGAGTCAATCATGGGGATGTTGTCGAAGGTGCTCACCTTGGTCTCCAGTCCCCTGTGGGCGAAGTCGATGCTGCCGATGCCGTGCTCGTGGCAGGCCCAGATGCACTTGCCGCAGAGAACGCACTTGTTGGGATCGTACACGAAGAGAGGATGGCTGTCATCCACGGGCAGGGAACGGGGTATCCGCCGGTATCTCTCCAGCTTCAGCTTGAATCCCTCGCGGGCGGCGATCCGCTGCAGCTCGCAGTTCTTGTTCCGGGCACAGTTGCGGCAGTCGAGGTGATGATGCGACAGCAGCAGCTCGAAGGCGGTGCGGCGCAGCCGCTTCGCCCCGGGGCCGGTGGTGCTCACCACCATGCCCTCTTCGACGAACTGACTGCAGGCCGTCAACGGGGCCCGCCGGCCCTCGATCTCCACGAAGCAGAGCCGGCAACTGCCGAAGGGGAGGTCCGCTTCCCTGATGGCGCACAGGTTGGGAATGTAGATGCCGTTGTCGAGGGCCGCCCAGAGCAGCCTCTCCCCCCTGCGGGCTCTGACCTCCCTGCCGTCGATGGTCAACACAACCGTGTCAGCTATGGCTCTCTCCAGACAAGCACCCGGGGCCCGTTGTCAGTCCTCTCATCCAGCGGCTATAATGGCAGCCGTCCGGCACAAACCAGTCCATTTTACCATCACGATCTCTGCTATGGTAACAAAGCCGGTATGTGCCGCCTGACGGTCAATATACTCATGGAAGGAGAACGACCGCAATGGTAGTCGAGATAACCGACAAGGACTTTGACCAGCAGGTAGTCAAGTCCACCCTGCCCGTGGTGGTCGATTTCTGGGCTCCCTGGTGCAATCCCTGCCGCATGATCGGCCCCATAGTGGATAAGCTCTCGGAGGAGTTCCAGGGCAAGGTGAAGTTCTGCAAGGTGAACGTGGATCAGAACCGGGAGACGGCCGGCAAGTACCAGGTGATGAGCATCCCCACGCTGATCTTCTTCAAGAACGGCAAGTCGGCCGACCAGAGCCTGGGGCTTGTCCCCGAAAAGACGCTCCGGGAGAAGGTCCGGGCCCTGCTCTAGTCTGAGCCGGCCCGTTCGCCCCAGGGGAAGGGTTCCACTCTGCGGTAGCTCCGCTTCCACGGCTCCCGCTGCAGGGAGAGGTAGTCCCTGATGGCCTGCCTCAGGGCATCCGCCGCCAGGGTGGCGCAGTGGACCTCGGACTCGGGCAATCCCTCCAGGGCCTTCAGGATATCCTCTTCCGTGACGGTCAGGGCCTCGGTGACGGTCTTGCCCTTGACCAGCTCTGTGGTCACGCTGCCGCAGGCCACCGTCGGTCCGCAGCCATTGGTCATGAACCTGGCCCCGGCGATGCGGCCCTCCCGCACCCGAAGGCAGAACTGCAGGGTATCTCCGCAGGGCCGGCTGGCCAGGCCGCAGCCGTCGGGCTGGGCGTATTCCCCGGCGTTGCGGGGATGGCGGCAGTGGTCCAGCGCCACCGGGGAGAGGTCCCCGCTCAGGTCCTTCATAGAAGGTGCTCCCGCTTCTTGAATGGCCCCGGTGCCATCATGGCCGTCCTTGCCGGGGCTACCGGCCCACGGTGGCCTTCAGGCCCAGGGACTCGATGACCTTCCGGCACTCCCCGGCCCAGCTCTCCGGGGGCATGGGCAGGGCCTCCAGGGGATACTTCCGGCCCAGCCGTTCCCACTTCGACTGGCCCCAGACGTGATAGGGGAGCAGAGAGACCTTCTCCGCCCCGATCTCCAGTCCGAACCTGGCCACCGCCTCCAGGTTCTCAACGGAATCGTTGTAGCCGGGGATGAGCGGCACCCTCAGCCAGGTCCTCCTCTTGGCCGCCGTCCGCCGGGCGTTGTCCAGGATGAGCCCGTTGGTCTTGCCCGTCCCCTCGGTGTGGCGCCCGGGGTCCATGTGCTTGATGTCATAGAGGACCAGGTCGGTGTAGTCCAGCACTTTGTCCAGGACCTCCCACAGCGCGTAGCCGCAGGTGTCCAGGGCGGTGTGAAAGGCTTTGGCCTGGCACTCCCGCAGCAGGTCCAGGGCGAACTCCCACTGGGCCAGGGGCTCGCCGCCGGAGAGGGTCACCCCGCCACCGGAGTTGACGTAGAAGAGGCCGTCGGCCTCAACCTCCTTCATCACCTCCGCCACGGTCATCCACTGGCCGGTGATGGCGATGGCCCCGGTGGGGCAGACCTCGCCGCACTTGAGGCAGAGATTGCAGGCCTGGCGATCGATGGTCCTCTCCCTGTCGCTGACGGCGATGGCGTTCACCGGGCAGACCTTCTGGCAGCGTCCGCAGCGGGTGCACTTGGCAGCGTAGGTGGCGATCTCGGGGTGGTCGTGCCAGGACTCGGGATTGGAGCACCAGCGGCAGCGCAGGGGACAGCCCTTGAAGAAGACGGTGGTCCGGATCCCCGGACCGTCATGGATGCTGAATCGCTGGATATTGAAAAGCAGGCCCCGCCTGGGCAGGACCTCCTTCCGGTCGGCCGATGATCCGGTCTCGGGGCTCACCGCTATAGGATAGCCCAAGCCTGAATCGTGATCAAATCCGGCCCGTCACAGATCACGGCCGCCGGGCGGTCACCGCCACCGAGGCATAGCCCACCACCCGGGAGTAGTCGCCGGTGATGTCCCCCGAGGTGGCATAGCAGAGGAGCCTGGCCTGCTCCACCCCCAGACCCTTGCAGGCGGTGAGCATGGCCATCACCGGCCCCGGACCGCACATGCTGATGGCCTGGCTGCGGACCGTCTTCTCCAGGCGCTCCGGGGACTGCTCGAGGATGGCCTCCAGCGCCAGGTGGTCCTTCCGGCTGGCCGACGACTGAGGCTCATAGTGGCTGAAGTCCGAGCTGGCAATGATCAGGGCGTCTTTCCCCTTGAGGGCGGCCGCCAGCGCCTGGCCCAGCTCCCTGCTGGTGCCCAGGTCCTGCCTCAGCATAGAGATGGCCACCAGCCGGACCGTGCTCCCATAGAGGTACTGCAGGAAGGGCACCTGGACCTCAATGGAGTGCTCCGCGCTGTGGGCCAAGTCGTCCCACTGGGCCACCTTCGAGGCGGCGATGATGGACTGACCCAGCTCCTTGTCCAGCTCCACCTCGCCCAGCGGCGTCTGCCAACTGTCCTGGCGGCTCAGTGCCACGTCGGCCCCCAGTCCGCTGTGGTTCAGCCCCAGGACGACCACCGTCCCCGGCTTCCCCTGCGAGGCCAGACCGAAGAACCCGTGGGCGGCCACCGGCCCGGAGTACATGTAGCCCGCGTGAGGGCTGACCAGTCCCAGGATGCGCTGCTCCGCCCTACCGGCCGGACCGGGCAGTGCCCCCGGTCCAAGGGCATGCCTGAAGCAGTCCTCGATCTGCCTTCTGAGAGACGATTCGGTGCCGGCGTAGAACGCCCCGGCCACCACCGGCTTCCTCATGGCCACACCTCCCCGGCCGCATCACGGCCATCACGCAGTCAAGCTGGCCGCCGACCGCCTCAAGCGGAGAGGGGCCCCCGCTTGAGGGCTACTTGAAGTGCTCCAGCTTCCGTTCCAGGTCCCGCTGCATCATGGCCATGGTCAGGTCGCCACGGGTCTTCTCCAGGATGCCCCGGACCACGTCGGTGGCCCGCCGCAGCCCGTACGTCAGAGCATCCGGGAAGTCCATGGTCACCAGAACGCCGTAGATATCATCCATGTTGGACAGCAGCTCTTCGCAACTGGAGAGATCGCCCCGCCTGATGGTGTCCAGGAGATGGCGGCGCATCTCGCCCACCGCCTCGCCCATCCCGTGGAGATAGGCGGCGTAGCTCACCCCCAGCGATTCCGGCGTGGGCAGCAGGTCGTTGAGCACCAGGGCCAGGGTGATGCAGCCCTCGGCATACTCCTTCTGCGAGTCGTGCAGGAAACCGGGGTGGTTCAGCTCGGCGTGCTGGGACAGCTCCTGACCCGCCTCGCGGAGCTGGTCCCGCGCCGAATCCAGCGCGGAACGGGCCCGGTCGAACTCGCTCCGGTGAACGGCGCGGATGGCGTTGGAGCTGAACCGGATGGCCTCCCGGCACTGCCGCAGCGCCTTCTCCCGGGCGGCGTCCTTGGCCGCGAACTCCGTGCGTATCTTCTGGACGGTCTCCTCCAGGCCTGATGTCGACTTACCCATGCTCAATCCTCCCCGGTCAGTTCTGTCCTATCCTGGCCACCAGCCTCCGGGTGGCCCGCTCTATGTCGTCAGCTCCCAGCACGGCGCTGATCACCGCCACGCCGTCGGCCCCGGCCTTGATGACCTCTTTCACGTTGCCGTGGTTGATGCCCCCGATGGCAATCACAGGCAGGGAAACCCTGGCCCTCACCCGCTTCAGCGCCGCCAGGCCCACCGGCCGGGACTCCTTCTTTGAGGGCGTGCGGTATATGGCCCCTATGCCGATGTAGTCGGCCCCACTGGCCTGGGCCCGCAGCGCCTGGGCCACGCCGGTAACCGAGCAGCCGATCAGCGTGTCCATGGGCAGCATCCGGCGGGCCTCGCCCACGGGCAGGTCATCCTGGCCCAGATGCAGTCCATCCGCCCCGACGGCCAGGGCGATGTCCAGGTGATCGTTGACAATGAACAGAGCCCCCTTCTCGGCACAGAGTTCCTTCAGCCAGCGGGCCACGTACAGCAGCCTTACCCTAGCCGAGTGCTTGTCCCGGAACTGGATCACCCGGGCCCCGCCCTTGATCGCCCGAGCGGCCACCTCCACCTCGCCGCGGCCCTTCAGGGCCGCGCTGTCCACGATGACGCACAGACCGCTGAGACGGCCCAGCCTGTCGTGCCGCAGCAGCCGGGAGACCAGCTCCCTCTCCAGCTCGTAGACCTCAAAGCGCAGCCGCTGCAGCCTGGCCGGCTTGGCGGCCACGGGGCTGCCGGAGAGGCGGGCGAACTCCTCCAGCACCCGGATGGACTCCTGCACCCTGCGCGAGTTGGCCGTCACCAGCGCCATCAGGTCCTCATGGTGCGGCACCGCCGCCGTGCTCCGGGGGGCTCCAACGTCCCCGGCCACCCTGCGGGCCGCCAGAAGCTCCTGCTCCAGAGGGACGAGGTCCTTCACCAGACTGTGCCGCAGGGCCTTCAGCCGGCGGCTGAGGGCGGCGTCATCGAGAAGGAAGCGAGACACGTCCTCAAGTACCCTCAGTCCCTCCCCGAGGCGGTCGAGGTTAGCATCGACAAGGCGCAGCACTAGACATCCGTCAGGTTGGGCTGAAGGTCCTTCACTGACTCAGGCATCTGCCCGTCGCGGGCGGAGTCGATCATCTCCTGAATCTGTGAAGGCATCTCCATTCCCAAGTCCTTGAACTTCTTCTCCGTCCACCGGCCGATGTTGCGGGGGTCCCTGTAGTAGTCGGGGCCGGGCTTGTCCGGCCCGCCCGACTCCTCGTGGATGGTGGCCATGGACTTGTGGTAGGCAAATCCCGAGACGACCCGGCTCATCTCACGGCTGCCGCAGGCGGCGCAGACCGGGGACAGGGACTCGCCGATGCTGCGAACGAAGAAGCTGGACTTCTTCCGACACGCCTGGCAGCGGAACTCGTAGACCGGCATGACAACCTAGTCCTCTCCTCCATCGTCCGCAGAGCCAGGCTCACCGCCGAACTGCCTCTGCTTCATGTCGGAGGCCACGCTCTCCACGCTCTCGCCCCGCTCCATCCTCTCGATCATCTCCTGATACTCCGGCGTGTCCTCCCCCTCGGTCCCCCCCATCCTCCGCGACCACTCCACCAGGGCCTTCGGGTCATTGGCCATCATCCGGTTGACCAGACTGGAATCAGAGAGGATGTCATCATAGATGTCCGAATCCCCCCTGACCATGGCGAAGGTCGAGAACAGGCGGTCCAACTCCTTGCCCCCGCAGAAGCTGCAGGTCACCTCCGGCGTCCCGGAGAACCCCTTGACATACACCTGGACCTTGCGGCGGCAACTCTTGCACCGATATTCGTAGATCGGCACGGCTTCCTCCTGATCGATATGTCGTCCGCCTCAGGCGGATCCACGCATCTGACTTCCTGCTGTCCCAGGAGAGATGCAATTGCCGGGTGAGCATTCAGCCCTGACAGTCTGATTCTAGCACAAGGGCGAGAAGGCGGTAAACGCCCGGTGGGGCGCCGCCACCCCACCCACCTTTCACTGTCGCAGGGGCTGCGCCGCAGGTCCTTCCACGGAAGGTTCATGCCGCACTACCTCTCAAATGTCATGCCGCACTTGATGCGGCATCCAGGGCCAGGGCGGGGGGCGCAATGCCGTCAGGTCTTTCCCGCCAGGGAAGGAGCATCCCCCGCTCGATGCGGGACCCACTCCCCGATGTCATGCCTGCGAAAGCAGGCATCCAGGTGGGGCGGGGAGGGGAGGTCGCCGGCTATCCCCGCTTGATTGACGAGTGGGGCACCGCTTCAATATACTAGTTGAGCAACTCAAGCAGCTGCCCCCGATGGAGCAGGCCTGCTCCATCAACCTTCATCGGTGCCGAGGTAGCTCAGGTGGTAGAGCAGCGGACTGAAAATCCGCGTGTCATCAGTTCGACTCTGATCCTCGGCACCACTTTCTAGAATTCCTCCCCGGGAGCATTGCGTCGAGCATATTGGTGTTGATAGGATAGGAACAAATGCGGACGGCGGACATCTTGACTGCCCTGAGGTTCGCTCTCACCCCCGTGGTGATGTGGCTAGTCTTCTCAGACCAGGCGGTGGCGGCGCTCTGCGTCTTCGCTATCGGGTCTCTGTCCGACGTGCTCGACGGGCTTTGTGCGAGGAGAGGCACGAAGGAGTCTCTCTACGGACCGACCTTCGACGGACTGGCCGATTTCACCCTCATCTACGGAACAACGCTGGCGCTGTCCATACGGGGAGAGGCGTTCTGGCTCATGGTGGTGGCGCTGGTGAGCATAGCCTACCTGATACCGGTGATCAGCATCATCTCCAGAA
>VGOM01000002.1 GCA_016875915.1 Chloroflexota bacterium | reverse complement strand
TGAGCTCAACCTTGATGGTGCCCTTGCCGGCTGGGGCCATGGTCCTGTCGAAGCCGTAGAGCTGTGCCTCGATGCTGTCATACGTGTGATCGGCTATGGTCACCGGCTGGTCAAGCAGCAATACCAACGACGAGGGCTCGCTGGGCATGTCCCGGTTGACCCCCAGGCAGACATTGACAGCGAAGGGGGTCTCATCCGACAGCGGTGCGCAGTAGCCGCGCACGGTCTCGTTCATGTAGTGGCCATCGAGCATGTTCAGGATCGTCTTGCGTCCATCTGCGTTGGAGATGATGATGTCCGCCCGGCGCTCGCTTCCATCAGCGAGCCTGACACCTACCGCCTTGTCGTTGTCGACCAGTATCTTCTCCACCCGGCTGCGGTAGTGTACCTGTCCACCCAGCGAGAGGTAGCGCTTCTCTATGGACCTGGCGAATTCGTCCGCCCCGCCCACAGGCCACTGAATATCGCCGTGGACTCCGCCGACATGCCTCATGAAATGGAAGAAGAGGGGACCGTCCTGGTTTGAATACACCAATTCGGCGAAGGCTCTTCTTAGAAAGGGGTCCGAGAACCGCTGCGCATAGGTGCGCATGTTCATCTTCATCCATTTGCCATTGAGAAGCATCCAAGGCAGGATGGAGATCATCTTCCAGAGCGAGCCGCTGTTGATGGCGTCTTCGACGCTGTCATTGTCAAATGCCTTGATGGCCGCAATGTACTGGTCGATCATCTTCGAGTCCGCCGGAGACAACTTGAGCAAGGCCTCTCTCAGTCTCCCGGGGTCGTAGTAGTCCACGAACATCTTGCCATCCGGAGAGGCGACGGCGGTGCACTCCGCGACATTCACCAGTTCCCGGGGCAGTGCGCCGAGCTCGTGCCACATCTGGTTGACGCTGGAGCCCGGCCTGCAGCCGAAGAAGTGGTGAATGCAGGGGTCAAAGGTGTAACCCTTGCGCTTCCACGACGTGCACTGGCCGCCCGGCTTGTTGTGCATCTCGAAGACCTGCGTCTCGTACCCGTTCATCTGACCATAGATGCCGGCAGATAGACCACCCATGCCGGCCCCGATGATGATTATTGACTTGGCCATCGGCAACCCTCTCAGACTCTACGTTCTGGCACCCGCCATCACTTCTTCAGTTTGGCGGCCATTTCGGCCGCGTACTCTTTGGCCCGCTCGATTTCGCCTTCCTGAAGCGGGCCTTTCCAACCCAACACCACCGCTTTGTGGACTGGGAGCAGTTGGCTCATCTGTCTTCCTTTGAGCTTCTCGGCGATCTTCTCGGCCGCGCTCCAGTTCTTGTTCTCAGCACGTGCCCGCTCAATGTTCTCTGGATTCTCAGTGTCGAAGGCGGCGAACGGCTTGTTCGTCCACTCTTTGCTCTTCACCTTGCCCAGGAAGCCTTTGACGGCAAAGCTCATAGTCCCGAACCTGGTTGGGGAACCGACAACCACAAAGTCATAGTCCTTGGCGCTCAACTTCTTCACCTTCTTCACGTAGAAGAGATCAGCATTCACTCCCGACTCTCTCAGAGTCTCCGCGATTGTCTCAGCGACCTTCCTAGTGTTTCCGTGGGTTGTGTCATAGATGACTATGCCTTTCATTGTCAGCCCACCCTTCGTTAGACTGATTGACTATCTGCCGCCCTTGTCCGCATCTTTCGGTTGTACCACTTCCTACACTAACGGTGCCAGGTGAACGCTAGCCCGAAGCTTGCGGTTGTTGGTGTCCTCCAGTATAGCCCACCACGTATAGTTCTGCTTGCAGAAGTACGGCAAGGCCGGCAGATCACTCTCCGTGGGTTCGTGACGCTCCCCCAACAGGCAGGCTGGGTGAGATGCTTGCACCTGGGACTTCAGAAATGGTGCATATGGGCAAGGGGTCTGCCCACGCACCTGAACGCCTGATGGCAGCAACGCGGGCCGAATCCACCAATGGTGCCACTCCTTGTTGACATCCCTTGCCACTGCACCATAAGATTCGGGCGTTTGTGGCGGCGAGCCAGGGGCGGATGTCTGCTGCCCGTGCCGGTCCAAGCAGTCAGGCCAGAGGGAGCATGCGGCGGGTCCACTGAAACGGAGCACCATGCAGAACTTGAGCGTTCCGGATCCACACGAGGGCATCTCCGGAGAACGAGGGCGCCTGCACTACCTGGACTGGCTGCGGGTGCTGGCGATACTCGGCGTCTTTCTGTTCCACGCAAGCAACGTCTTCAACGACCAGGACTTCGTGATCAAGAACGCCGAGCAGAGCGAGGCCATCACCGGCGTCCAAGCCTTCTTCTTCCCGTGGGGGATGCCTCTCTTCTTCATGATTGCGGGCGCCGGCACATGGTTTGCCCTGAGGCGGCGGACTTCCGGTCAGTACATCAAGGAGCGCACGAAGCGACTACTGGTGCCCTTCCTGGTCGGCTCCATTCTGCTGTCCTCGGTGCAGGTCTACTGCGAGTGGCGCCACGTGGTCAACACAGGGGCCTTCACCGGATCGCTAGCTGATTTCATTGGCACGCTGCCCTGGGGGCCCAATCCCAGGATCTTCGGAGTGGTGGGCTATCACCTGTGGTTCCTGGGTTTCTTGTTTTCGTTCTCGCTGCTCGCCCTGCCCCTCTTCAGATGGTTTCAAGGGGGCTCCGGGCAGCGGTTCGTATCGGGCCTGGCGCGGATCTGCCAGCGTCGAGGCGGCATACTGGTCTTCGTCCTTCCTCCGCTGGTCGCCCGGCTCAGCCTGCAACCCTTCTTCCCGTACGAGCACGACTGGGCCGATTTCGTCTTCTTGCTGTCGTTCTTCGTCATTGGCAATGTGGTGATATCAGATGAGCGGCTGAGGCAGGCGGTCTGGCGTGACTGGCCATTCACGCTGGCTGTGGGGACGCTGGCCTTCATCGGGGCAGCGGTCATCGCCATCTCGAGCGGCGAGCTCGACATTGAGTCGGCGCCCGGCACGCTGCGGGATTTCATCTGGTGGGCCCTGGTGGCTGCCTGCGGCTGGTGCTGGACGGCCTTCGTGCTTTCCATCGGCATGCGCTTCCTGAACTTCAGCAACAGGCTATTACGATACGGTCAGGAGGCCATTGTGCCCTTCTATCTGGTGCATCAGGCGGTGATCGTCGCCCTTGCCTTCTATGTGGTCCAGTGGAATGCCGCCCTGGCGCTGAAGATGCTGGTCGTTGTCCTCGGCTCGTTTGTGGCGTCCCTGGGACTGTACGAATTGCTGATCAAGCGCTTCGGCATCCTGCGGCCGCTGTTCGGTATGAAGGCCGTCGCACGAGGGACGCGAAGGGCTTCGTCAAACGAAGCCGGCAGGTAGTGACTGGGTCCGGGAATCCGTCAGTGCATCGAGGCTGAGATCGGAGTGGTATAATCTCGCTGAGGGGTGCTCAAAGGCAGCCTCTCCCCATCACCGACGAAGGAGGGTCGCTGACATGGCTACTCCTCTGCAGACCGCCCCGGACAGGACCACGGCCCCGGGATTCATCGCTGCCACCCCCCGCATCGCTGGGATCAGGGCGGAGCTGCTGGCCACGCCCTACTCCATCTGCCTGGAGAGGCCGAGGCTCCTGGCAGCCTTCCGGCGCTCCCCGGAGGGCCGCCGAGCGGCCAGGACCGAGCATCCCCTGGTGCGCCGTGCCTTGGCCCTGAGCCATGTCTTCTCCCACAGAAGGCCGCGCATCTACGACAACGAGCTGATCATCGGCAACATGACCTCCAAGCGGATCGCCGCCAACTACTATATCGAGGGAGGGTCGATCAACATCCTGGAGGACTTGTTCCGCCTGAACAGGCGGGCGGTTCCTCTGAAGATGGGACGGACGGAGATCGCAGAACTGCTGACCACCGGGGTGGGGAACCTGTTCAGGAGCGTCGGCGCCAGGGCCCTGCTCCGTCCGGGCCGCTTCAGCTACTTCCTGGACTTCTTCCGGGCCAAGCGCCATTTCGTCACCGAGGAAGCAGGGATCGGGCACCAGGTGGGGAACTACCGCATGGTGGTGCACCAAGGCCTGAGGAGTGTCTATGATGAGGCAGCGAAGAGGCTGGAGGAAGGGAGGCTGGGAGATGGATCGGCCCTGGATGCGGATCAGAGGGCCTTCTTCCGCTCCGTGATGATCACCATCGAGGGTATCAGGCAGATGGCGGAGAATCTGGCCATCGAGGCCGAGGGCCTGGCGGGCCGGCCCGATCTGCCTGAGTGGAGGATGGTGGAGCTGCTGGAGTCCGCTGCCGCCTGTCGTCACGTCCCCTATCAGCCGGCCAGGACATACCTGGAGGGACTGCAGGCGGTCTGGCTGGTCCACGTGGCCCTGAACTTGGAGGACTTCGAGCAGGGGCTGTCCTTCGGGCGAATGGACCAGATCCTCCTGGACCTCTACCGCGCCGACATCGCCTCGGGAAGGCTCAGCGTGGAGCGGGCCATGGAAGTGACGGCCGGGTTCTGCCTCAAGACCTGCGAGACCATGCCGCTCTACTCGGAGCGGGTGGACCAGTTCTTCAGCGGCAACGGGGTGGCCCAAGCCTTCACGTTGGGGGGTACCGATGGCAGGGGCAGCGACGTGACCAACGAGCTGTCCGGCGTGATCCTCAATGCCTATGCCCAGGTGCTCACCCGGGAGCCGGCGGTGCATGTCCGTGTTCACCGGGCCACACCCGACTGGTTCTTTGAGAAGAGCGTGGAGCTCCTCCAGATGGGCACAAGCCGCCCCTCCTTCTTCGGTGATGAAGCGGTGGTCAGAGCCCTTGAACACGCCGGGATGAGCACGGAGCATGCCAGGGACTATGCCGTGATCGGCTGCGTGGAGATGGCCAGCCAGGGACGGACCTACAACTCGTCCGACGCTGCCCTGTTCAATCTGCCCCTCTGTCTGGAGCTGGCCCTGAATCAGGGCAGACGGTTCAGGGGCAGGGCCAGGATCGAGGGTTCCCGCCGCTGCGGCGCGGATACCCCGCCGGCCTCTGCCATGACCAGTTTCGACGATGTGCTCGAGGCCTTCCGGGCCCAGGTCCGCCACGGGGTGGACGATATGGTGAAGGTGATCACCTGGCTGGAGGAGGTCTACAGGTGGCACCGGACCACGCCGGTGAACTCCATCCTCACCGAGGGTTGCCTGCAGAAGGGCCGGGATGTCACCTGGGGCGGGGGACTCTATGACTACACCTCGGTTCAGGCAGCGGGACTGGCCGATGCCGGCGACTCCCTTCACGCGCTGAAGAGGGTGGTCTTCGATGAGAAGCGCCTCAGCCTGGAGGAGTTGGTCGGGATACTGAAGGACAACTACCGCGGCCACGAGGACCTCAGGGTGGAACTGGCCGCGAAGCTGGGCCGGTATGGCAATGGCGATCAAGAGGCGGACCGGATGACTCAATTGGCTGCGGATGCCTTCGCCGATGCGGTGCGGGCCCACCGGAACACCCGGGGCGGGCAGTACGTGCCCGGCTTCTACTCCATGACCTGCCATGTTGGCTTCGGGAAGGTGACCGGCGCTCTGCCCGATGGCAGGCTGGCCGGCAAACGCCTATCCAACGGCCTGGCCCCGGTGGACGGAGCCGACAAGCTGGGGCCCACGGCGGTCCTCCGCTCGGCGGCGTCACTGGAGAGCAGGAAGTGGATGAACTGCCACGCCCTGAACATGAAGTTCGACAGGAAGACCGTGCAAGGGCCGACGGGACGCAGGGCACTGGTGCATTTGTTCAGGAACTACTTCAGCCAGGGCGGGATGCAGGTCCAGGTCAATGTTCTCGATGCCGAGACGCTCAGGGCTGCCAAGAGAGACCCGGCATCCCACCCGGGGATCGTGGTCCGGGTGGCCGGGTACTGCGCCTACTTCAATGACCTCCAGCCGGACGTCCAGGATGAGATCATCGACAGGACGGCGCATGGGCTCTCCTGAGCCGCTGATCTTCTCGCTGCAGCATTTCTGTGTTCACGATGGCCCAGGCATCCGAAGCCTTGTCTTCTTCAAGGGCTGCCCGCTGCGCTGCGTCTGGTGTCAGAATGTGGAGTCCTGGAAGGCTGAGGCCGAGATCGGCTTCAAGGCACACCTCTGCATCGCCTGCGGCAGGTGTGTAGAGAGGTGCCCGGAGCGGGCCATCGCCAGCCCAGGACGGAGGGATGCCAACCGCTGTCGACTCTGCTTCACCTGTGTAGAGGCCTGCCCTTCCGGGGCCATGACCCGTGTCGGCGTCAGGAGGACTCCCGAAGAGATCGTGGCGGAGCTGCGGCCGGAGTTTCCTTTGCTTCGGGATTCGGGCGGCGGTGTGACCTTCACCGGCGGGGAGCCGGCGCTCTTTCCTGAGTTCGCCACGGACGTGGCCAGGCTCCTCCGCTCGGAGGGCATCCCGGTGGCCCTGGAGACCGGCGGGCTGTTCAATCCTGAGCGGCTCAATCCCCTCACGGCGGAGCTGCAGCTCATCCTCTTCGATATCAAGGTCTTCGACGGCGAGCAGCACCGTCTCCTCTGCGGCTCAGAGAACATGGTGATCAAGGAGAATCTCAGGTCTCTGGTACAGGCGACGAGGCTGGGTCAGGGACCGCCTGTATGGCCCCGCCTGCCCCTGGTGCCCGGGATGACCGACGGGCCGGCGAACATCAGGTCCTGGGCGGGCCTGCTGAGGGATGTCGGCACGCCCTTCGTCACCGTCGTTCCCTACCACCACATGGGCACGGTGAAACGGGCCTGGCTGGGGCTCCCCGCCGGCCCCGATCTGCGGGTGCCCGGTGATGGAGAGATGGCGGCTGCCGCCGGGTTGTTCGCCAGCGAGGGGATCAGGGCGTACCACCCCGGCGAGGAGGACTTCCCGGCGGAGGCAACCACCGGGCGGGCATCAGCCTCCGGGTAGAGTGTGCCCCGCCTGCGCTGCCGGGCGCATCAGATGGGCTGCAGCTTCTCTATAGTGTCTGTGATGAAGAGGGCAGTGCGCTCCGGGTACTCCAGAGGGAACAGGTGGCTGCCGTCCCTGAAGGACTCCAACAGCATGCCGTGCCTCCTGGCGAAGCAGCGCAACATGGCACCGGCGGTATAGGAGTCCTCCCCGACAACCACCGCCCCGGGAAGGGGCAACCTCCTCCGAAGGCAGGTGAGGTTGTGCGGTGTCGTTCTGAAGATGCTGGCCTCTCTGCCACTGTCGAAGCTAAGGGCCACGCCTCCGTCAACGCCCACCGTTCCGCTGTCAATGTAGTCCCTGAGACAGTCGGGATCGAACCGCTGGAAGAGCGGTATCGCGCTGAAGTGGGCCGCTGCTTCCTCCCTGCCGGACCACCGGGTGCGCCGTTTCCTAGTCTGTGAAACCAGCTTCACCTGGTCGATCAGCCCCAGCTTCTTCGCCAGAAACACGAACAGGGCGAACGGTCCGTAGACCAGGGGCGGGTCAAGCATGACTACCCGACTGAAGAGCTGGGGTCTGCGGTAGGCGGCTATGAAAGTGACGATCCCGCCCAGGGAATGGCCCACGCCGATGACCGGCCTGTCAGCACGCCTCTCAATGTGGTCAGTCAGCTCCCTGACCAGACCCTGCCAGTTCTCGTCGATGGGGTAGTCGGGGTTGTGCCCCAGCTTCTCGATGGCCACCACCGCATACTGCTGCTCAAGGAGACGGAGCATCTTGCGGTAGGTACCGGCGGGGAATCCGTTGGCGTGGGCGAAATGGATGACTTTTCTCTGCATCAATCCCATCTGACCTCAGGGGTTGTGCCAAGTCCTGCATTGCGTTGGGCACACCAGGGGCGTGTCCGAACATCGCTGTGCCTCACTCCCTCCGGCAAGACCCGGGATGTCGGGCATGAACCGGGGTTCCGCGAGGCGGTGCCGCTAGGATGCAGGAGGTCCCTCACTGAGCAGCCTGAGTTTGGCTTCATCGACGATAATGGTCTTCCCTCGCGCTGAACGGACGATGCCCGCCTGTCTGAGCCGGCTCATGAACCGGATGGCCGTCTCGGTGGTGGTCCCGGCCATGTCGGCGATCTCCTGGCGGGTGAAGGGAAGGGTTGGGCCGAGCCTAGACTGGAGCATGAGCAGTATTCTGGCCAGGCGTTGTTCCACCCTCTCCGCGGCCAGGTCACGGAGCCGGCCCTGGGCGTCCCTGAGCCGCCCGGCCAGGATCTGGATGATCCTCAGCGCCAGCTCGGGATGGCCGGCCAAGAAGGAGCGGAAATTGCCCCCCCGGATCTCCAGGACCCGGCTCTCGGCGACCACCTGGGCAGAGCCCGGATAGGACTTGTTTTCGAAGACGGCCACCTCGCCGAACATCTCTCCGGGGCCGAAGTAGGCGATGACGAACTCCTTGCCCAGCGACGAATGCTTCAGGATCTTCACCCTGCCCTCAGCCACCATGTAGAACCGGTCTGGCTGGTCGCCCTCCCAGAAGATGAACTCACCCGGCTGGAAGCGACGCTCGGCTGCCAGGCCGGCCAACTCGGCCAGATCGCGTTCATTCAGGCTGGAGAAGATGGTGGACTGTCTGAGAACCGGCGACTTGTCTTCTTCCGACATGACGTCCCCCCGAAGGAGAATGGCTCAGGCAACCTCCCGCTTCAGCGTCAGCGAGGCCAGGAACACGAAGGCGGCGGCGAAGCCGACCAGGATGAGCAGATTGGATGCGACGCTCCAGTCCAGGAGGGTGGCGCCCCTTATCATCACGTCTCTGACCGCCGAGTTGGCGTAGGTGACCGGCATGAGGTACGATGCCCAGCGCAGAAACCAGGGCAGGCTGTCCAGAGACCAGAACAGGCCGCCGAGCAGGGCCTGGGGGAAGACGACCAACGGGACGAACTGAATGGCCTGGAACTCGTTGCGGGCGAAGGTGGACAGCAGTATGCCCAGATTGACCGCTGTCATGACCGCAACAATCACCGTCAGGATGGCCAGGAAGATGCTACCCTCGCAGTTGACGTCGAGCACATAGACCGTGAACAGCAGCATCTCTAGCGATTGAACCAGGGAGAAGACGCCGAAGCCGACCATGTAGCCCAGGACGATCTCGAAGCGGCTCAGCGGCGAGGCGAGCAGGCGTTCCACAGTGCCCTGAACGCGCTCCCGGACGAAGCTGACGGAGGTGAGCAGGAAGACGAAGAACCATGGCATGAGCACCACGAAGGCCGGGCCGAGGTAGTCCATGGTGGTGTAGTCCTCGCCGCCGTAGAGGAACTCCGGCTCTACCTGGATCAGGCGGCCCTCCACTGCGGGCAGGCCGGCCAGGGTCTGCTGAATGGCTGTGGTCAGGGTGTCTCTGACATGGGCCATGACCTGGGCATCGGAACCCTCAAGGAGCAGAGTCACCCTGGGATCATTTCCCGTGACCAGGTTGCGGGTGAAGTCGGACGGGAAGACCAGGGCGGCGCTAATCTTGCCGTTCTTGAGCTGCCGCTCCGCCTCATCACGGCTGAGCTCGGTGAGCTTGAGGTCGCTCTCCTCATCGATGGCACGAATGATCAGATCTGCCACTGATACCAGTGCACTGTCATCGTTGACCACGCCGACAGGGGTGTCCGACGGCTTGATGTCGATGAGGTATCCCACCAGGGAGATGATCACTATGGGGACAATGAGGATGAGGGCCAGGGTGCGGCGGTCGCGCCGGAACTGGGCGACGATGCGCCGGGCCAGGGCGCCGATCCTACCCCGGTTCACCGGTGCCTCCGGCGCACGCGAGGAAGGCTTCCTCGAGGGTGGAAGTCCCGGTGCTCTGCCGCAGTTCGGCACCGCTGCCCTCGGCCAGGATGCGGCCGTTTCGCATCAGGCCCAGGCGGTGGCAGCGTTCAGCCTCATCCATGACGTGGCTGGACACCACGATGGTCACTCCCTGCTGGTTCAACCTGTGGAGGTGGTCCCAGAAGGTCACCCTGAGCTGGGGGTCGACGCCCACCGTCGGTTCGTCCAGGAAGAGGAGCTCCGGCCGGTGCAGCATGGCACAGGCGAGGGAAACCCGTCTCCTCATGCCTCCGCTAAGCGTGGCCACCACGCTGCCGGCCCTCTCAGCCAGGCCCAGCAGCGACAGGACCTCGTGGAAGCGGGGGATGGAGTGCACCCCGTAGATGCTGCCGAAGAAGCGCAGGTTCTCCCACACGGTGAGATCCTGGTAGATGGCCTCAGCCTGGGTCATGTAGCCCACCCGCGAGAGGACGCCACGGTTCGGCATGGCTGTGCCGAGCACCAGGGCCTCGCCGGAACTTGGCCGCAGCAATCCGACCAGGAGCCGGATGAGGGTGGTCTTGCCGCACCCGTTCGGGCCGAGCAGTCCGTAGGTCTCGCCTGCCCCGATCTGGAGACTGACGCCATCGACGGCCCTGGCGTCGCCGAAATGGCGGCACAGATTCCTCGTCTCTATGGAAACACGGCCGTCCACGTTCATGTTTGAATGGCTTGGGATATGCCGCCGCTGCTTCTCAACACCACTATGGCCAGGGGAGGCAGGGTCAGGTTCAGTGAATAGGGCTGGCCGTGGTGGGCGATGGGGTCAGCTTCTGCCCCGCCCAGGTTGCCCAGGCCGCTGCCCCCATAGAGTTGGGCATCGCTGTTCAGGACCTCCTGCCACCATCCGCCCCGGGGCACCCCCAGGCGGTAGCTGTGTCTGGGAACGGGTGTGAAGTTGCAGGCGGCCAGGATGGTGTCTTCTGTGGACCGCCCGCGGCGGATCAGGCTGACGATGCTGTTCTGGACGTCGCCGCAGTCGATCCACTCAAAGCCCTTCCATGAGCAATCCAGCTCGTGGAGGGCCGGCTCGCCACGATATAGGCGGTTGAGATCGCGCACCCAGTGCTGGAGTCCGGTGTGGAGATTGCCGTCGAGGAGGTGCCAGTCCAGACTGGATTCGTGGTTCCACTCATTCCACTGGCCGAACTCGCCTCCCATGAAGAGGAGCTTCTTGCCCGGCTGAGCATACATGTAGCCGAAGAGCAGTCTGAGGTTGGCGAACTTCTGCCAGTAGTCCCCCGGCATTCTGTTCAGCAGCGAGCCCTTGCCGTAGACGACCTCATCGTGCGAAAGGGGCAGGGTGAAGTTCTCCAGGAACGCGTAGAGCATTCGGAAGGTGAGCTGGTTGTGGTGGTACTTCCTGTAGACGGGGTCCCGGGCCATGTAGTCCAGGGTATCGTGCATCCAGCCCATGTCCCACTTCAGTCCGAATCCCAGGCCGCCGACATAGGTGGGCCGGGAGACCGCCGGCCAGGCCGTGGACTCCTCAGCGAATGTCTGGACGTCCGGGTGGTGGCCGTAGACCTCCTGGTTGAGGCGCCGCAGGAAGGCCAGGGCCTCGATGTTCTCTCTGCCGCCGTACTGGTTGGGGATCCACTCGCCTTCCTTGCGTGAGTAGTCCAGGTAGAGCATGGAGGCCACGGCATCCACCCGGAGCCCGTCGGCATGGTACTTGTCCAGCCAGAAGAGGGCGCTGCTGAGCAGGAAGCTGCGAACCTCATGGCGCCCGTAGTTGAAGACGTAGCTGGTCCAGTCGGGATGAAACCCCTTCCGGGGGTCGGCGTGTTCGTAGAGGTGCGTCCCGTCGAAGAGACCCAGACCGTGCTCGTCGCTGGGGAAGTGCGACGGAACCCAGTCCAGGATGACACCGATGCCCTGCTGATGGAGGCAGTCGATGAGAAACATCAGGTCCTGCGGGGTGCCGTAGCGGCTGGTAGGGGCGAAGTAGCCGGTGGTCTGGTAGCCCCAGGACGCGTAGAGGGGGTGCTCCATGATTGGCAGGAACTCCACGTGGGTGTAGCCCATCCCCTTCACGTAGTCGGTCAGTTTGAGGGCCAACTCGCGGTAGGTCAGCGGCCTGTGGCCATCCTCCGGGGCACGCATCCAGGAGCCGAGGTGGACCTCGTAGATGGAGATGGGAGCTTCGAGGGCGTTGCACCGGTGCCGCCGCTCCATCCAGCCCTCGTCCTGCCAGGCGTAGTCCAACTCCCAGACCGTCGAGGCGGTTCTGGGGGGCACTTCGCTGTAGAAGGCGAATGGGTCAGCCTTCTCCACGCGGTGGCCGTTGTGCCGGGAGACGACGTAGTACTTGTAGGCCGTTCCGGGTCCGACACCAGGGACGAAGCCTTCCCAGATGCCCGACCGGTCTCTGGGCTGCAGGGCGTGACCGCTCCTGTTCCAGTGATTGAAATCGCCGACAACAAACACCTGCTCGGCGTCGGGGGCCCAGACGGCGAAGTAGGTGCCAGCACGTCCGTTCTTAGTGAGGGGATGGGCGCCGAGCTTGTCGTACAGCCGGAGGTGACTGCCTTCGTTGAAGAGGTAGAGGTCTTGGTCGCTGAGCAGGGTCATGCTGTCACCGGCCAGGCCGGCAGATATGCCCTGCTCCCCGGCCCCAGCCGCGTCGGTGTCCCTGCCCCGCGGTTTCTTTGAAGTCAATGCCAGACCTCTCCCTGGCGTTGGCCTGCGGTTTGACGCAAATGCCTAACAGATGATACCACGATGCAACACGGATGGCTCATGCCCCGGCTGGCGTTCCATCTCCTCTACCCGGCGAGTCAGGCCGTTGGGGAGACTATCCCCGCGACTGCTGATGGGGAGTGGCTGACGGCAGGGGGCCGCCATCGGAGTAGAAGGCCAGGCCCAGGAGCCCCGGACCGGTGTGCAGGCCCATGACCGGGGTGAAATCCGTGACGTAGATCTCAGCGCAGTTGAACTCCGAGGATATTCTCTGCTTCAGTTCCTCTGCTTCAGCCAGGACGTTGGTGTGCATGATGGTGACGTGCACCGGATTGCCCTGCGATCTCTGCCTCAGGATCTGCACCAGGTGGTCGATGGCCTTCGGCCTGACCCGAACCCTGTCCAGGGGCATGGCTCCCCTGCCGGAAGGCAGCAGCTCGAATATGGGCTTGATCCGGAGCAGTGAGTTGGCCCAGGCCACTGCATGGGGCACCCTTCCCCCTTTGGCCAGGTAGTTCAGGGTGTCGATGAAGGCGATGAGCCGGATTCTGGGCATCAGCTCTCTGGCGGCTTGAAGGGGACCCGACGGATCGCCGTCCTGCAGGGCGGCCCTGGCAGCGGCCAGGACGATGAAACCCTGTGCCCCCGCCGCAGTCCCGCAGTCCAGGACCTCAACCGTGACGGCAGGGGTCTTCCCGCGGCTCATCTCGGCAGCTGCCTTGGCCGACTCGAAGGCGTGGGTGAACCTGGTCGCTGGGGTGATGGTCAGGATGTGGCTGCTGCTCTCTGACGCTCTCTTGAAGGCCCGGAGGTAGGCATCCGGAGAAGGGGCCGAAGTTGTGGGCAGCCTCTTGGACTTGGACAGGAGCCCGTAGAACTCCGCCGCGGTGATATCCACGCCGTCGCGGTAGGTCCGCCCCTCGTGAATGAACTCCATGGGCACAATGTCAATCCCGTAGCGTTCGGCTACCTCCATGGGGAGGCAGGCGGCGCTGTCGGTGATGATGGAGACCCTGCGGACTGCGGCCGGGTCTGTTGCTGCGGGATCAGGCACGGCACCTGTCCCGTGGCGAAGTACTGTGGGGAGGCCTATCGGCCTGCGATGAAGTCCGGGGGCTTGGCGGGGAGCAGGCTGCTGGGCTGGCTGGGGGGCACGTCACGATCCACTATTGTAGCTGAGTGAGGCAGAGATGGCCAGTATCTTGCGAAGGAGGGGGCCGGGACGGGGTGGATCAGGATCGGGGACTCATGCGGTGGACAGCCCAGGCCAGCAGTCTGAGACGGATGACTCCGGCCAGGATGGCGAAGACGATGAGGAGAGCCACGCCGAAGTGCGGGACGCCAACCAGTCCCACGGCGAAGGCGGCGCCCAGTACGGCTCCCCAGAACGCCGCTTCGACCACTCCCTTGGTCACGCTGGCTGCCTCATCAGAACCATACGACAAAACGAAACCGACCCTCATGGGTCGGTTTCACTACTGGCTCCCCACTGTCCAAGTGACCAGTTACAGACAGTGGTTCAATGCTTCCCTGGCCTGGCTAGACGCTGCAAAGTGGAGACGGATTCGCTGCAGCCCCCTGGCAGATGCTATCGTGGCTGTTGAGTCGGTGCGCTCCCCCGATTGACTCAAGCTGTTTTGTACCACGAACCGGCCCAATTTGTCAAACAGGGGCGATGTGCCGGAGCGCCGGTCTAGAGCTTCCCTCTGAGGAGTTCCCTGACCAGGATCCTGCCGAAATCCCAGAACTGCTGACGCATGCTCCGGAAATCCAGGGTAGTCGCGGTGCTGCTGAGCATGCCGAAGGGAAGCATCTGGGGGATGAATCCCCGGGCGTATTCCAGCATCCAGGTGTCGGACCTAATGCGGTAGCCCTTGTCTGTTCCTCTGCGGAGGTAGGCCATGTCTCCGGGCCGGTATATGGCCGGCTCGAACTGGCCCTGGGTATAGCAGCGCATCTCTCCGGTTAGGACGACGTCGTAGATGTCTGACCAGTACCGGCCGGAGTACCCGCCGGCAGGGATGGGCGAGCCGAAGAAGATGAGGTACTCCGACATCGAACCGTAGAGTATGGTCAGCATGCCCATGGCGCCGCCGGCGACATTGAAGATCCACCTCCTCTTGGCGGGGATGCGCCCGGGACAGCGCTTGTCCAGGATGTCGGTGATGGCCTCGAACTGGTGCTCCCGCGGCAGTTCAAGATGCTGCCGGCATATCTCCTGGAGGAGATCGGGCTCGAAGATATATGCCATTGTCCTTCCTCTCCCTCTCTGTCTCCGGGGACTTGGCAGCCCTGACGGGGTCACCATGCTGCAGCACCCCGCAGAGCAACCGAGGAAGGATGATATGCCTGCCGTGGGTGGCTGTCAAGATTGCCCCCCCGCCCCAGAATCGGCGCCCGGAGGTGCTGGGAAGGGGAGCATCTCAGGAGGCGTGCAATGTCTTGCCACTGGCCGGGTGGGCGGTGCCCCCTGAAGTGAGGCCGGCCGCTGCCAGGATGTCCGGAACCACTTCCTCCTTGCCGATGGCCATGATATGGACCCCATCGCAGATGGCGTTCTTCTTCAGCTCGGCGATCATGCGGCCCGCGATCTCGATGCCCTTGTTGAGCGCCCCGCCCTTGGGCGCTGCGGCCAACTCGTCGATGAGGTTCTGGGGGACGAAGATGCCGGGCACATTCTCGGTCATGTACTTGGCCATCCTGGCCGAAACCAACAGGACGATCCCGGCCAGGATCTTCACCCGGAATTGCCGGGCGCGGTCCATGAACTTGGCGAAGTTGTCCAGATCGTAGACCGCCTGGGTCTGGAAGAACTCGGCGCCAGCCTCCACCTTCTTCTCGAACTTGATGAACTGGGGCTCGAAGGGCTTGGCCTCGGGGGTGACGATGGCTCCGGCACAGAACTGGACCCCCCCGTCGAGGTCGTTGCCTCCCAGGTCCTTGCCCGTCTCTAGGTGGCGCACTGCTCTGAGCAACTGAGCCGAGTCGAACTCGAAGACGTCCGCGGCGCTCTTGTGGTCGCCGACCACGATGGAATCGCCGGTGAGGCAGAGGACATTCCTGATGCCCCTGGTGTATGCCAGCAGTAGTTCGCCCTGGAGAGCCATCTGGTTGCGGTCGCGGCAGGTCATCTGGAGAATAGGCTCGCCACCCTTCTCCTTGACGTGGAGACAGCCGCCGATGGAAGGGAAACGCATGACCGAACTCTGGTGGTCCGTGACGTTGATGCCGTCCACAAGGTCCTTGAGGATGTCGATGTGATGGCACATCTTGTCGATATTGGTGCCCTTCGGCGGCCCGATCTCACTGGTCACCACAAACTTGCCGGATTGGAGGACTTCCCTGAAGCTCTGCCCCATCATGGTCTGCTCCTTCATGGCGAGATTCTGGCTATTCGGGGTCTAGGCACGACGTGTGAATTGCCCGGGGGCTGATAGCGACGCATGACGTCGAGACGGCCCTGGTCCTTCAGCCGCTGATAGATGAGGGTCCAGGCGCAGTCTTTGGTCTTGTCGATCTCGCACTTGCCATCATTGGTCCCCCCACATGGTCCGTTGAGGAGATGTTTGTGGCACATGGTCACTGGACAAATGCCGGCGGTGAAGCCGAGGACGCAATGCCCGCACTGAGCGCAGACCTCATGGAAACTGCCCGGCCCGTCCTCGAGTCCGATGAACAGGGTGTCCAGGGCCGGGGTGACCGGCTTGTCGATGTAGGAGGCCAGCCGGTGCACGCCTAGTGCACAGCTCATGACCATGACGCAACTGGCGTTCTTGATGGCGCCGTTGCTCTCGCGAAGGGTGGTGTCGGTCATCTCGTCACACGCAATGGGCACGACCGTCCAGCCGGTGACCATCTTGCCCAGACCCTGGAGGTGCTCCTTCATGTGAAGCACCTCTTCCCTGCCTCCGGTTCTGGTCATGGTGGCGCACGTGCCGCAGCCCACCAGGTACACCCGGTCCATGCCGTCCAATTGCCGGTCGATCTCCTCCAGCGGCTTCTGTTTGGTGATCGATTTCATACCAGCCCTCCAGACTGAGCGATGTGGCTCTTCCTCGACTTCATGTTTCCAGGTCGCAGCGGAGACAGCGCCTGGCCTCCTGACGGGCGCTCTCCTCCGGGAAGTTGAGCTCGATCTCTTCGAAGGTGCGTTTCCTTTCTTCGGGCGGGAGTCGGGGTATCTCCTGACGCAGCTGCGGTTCCCAGGTCTCCTGCTCTTCTGCGGCAGCAGGCTTCTCGGCGACCGGTGCCTTGAGATCGTACATGTCAACGCGCGAGGTGTCACCTTTGAGGTACTTGTCGATGGCTATGGCGGCCCGTCTGCCGGCAGCGATGGCATCGATGATCATGCCCGGCCCGGTGACGAAGTCGCCTCCGGCGAAGATGCCGTCCACATTGGTGGCCAGGGTGTTCTTGTTGACGGCCAGGGTTTCCAGCCGGGTGCGCTCCAGGGCGCTGTTGGCTGGCAGGAAGGAGAGGTCGGGTGCCTGGCCCACGGCGGCGATGACGGTATCAGCCTCGGCGAAGAACTCCGAGCCATCGACGGGCACCGGCCGCCGGCGCCCAGTGCCGTCGGGTTCGGTCAGTCTCATCCGGATGCACTGCAGGCCGGTGGTCCGCCAGTCCTGGCTGACTATTCTGGTGGGACTGACCAGGAAGTTGACGTCGATGCCCTCGGCCACGGCCTCTTCATACTCGGCCTTGGTCACCGGCATCTCGTTCCGCGACCGCCGGTAGTAGATGCGGACCTCATCGGCGCCGAGACGCAGCGCCGCCCGGGACGAGTCCAGGGCCACGTTGCCTCCGCCGATGACGGCCACGCGGCGGCCGACGTCCACCGGCCGGCCTATCTTGATGTCCCGGAGGAATCTGAGTCCATAGTGCAGGCCCTCAATGCCTTCCACCTCGCCGGGGATGCCGACCCGCTGGCTCCTCTGCGCGCCGGCGGCCACGAACACGGCGCTGAATCCCCGCTTCCTGAGGTCATCCACGGTGAAGTTGACGTTGATCGGCGAGTTGTATCGGATATCGACACCGCGTTTGGCGATGTAGTCGATCTCCCTCTGTATGACCTCCTTGGGGAGGCGGAATTCCGGGATGGCCACCGACAGCATGCCGCCGCCCACGGGCAGCGCTTCGAAGACCGAGACGGGGTAGCCCATCTGGGCCAGGAAGTAGGCGCAGCCTAGTCCCGTGGGGCCGGCGCCTACCACGGCCACCCTCTGGCTCCGGATCTGAGGGAAAGGCTTGGGTTCAGGGAGATCGGCGCTGTGCCGGAAGTACCAGTCGGCCGCGAAGCGCTTTAGCGCCCTGATGCTCACCGGGTCATCCAGTTCCCCGCGGCGGCACCTCATCTCACAGGGGTGATGACAGATGCGACCGCAGATGGCGGGGAAGGGGTTGCGCTCCCTGATGGTCTCGATGGCCTCTTCGTACTGACCGTCGGCGATATGCGCCACGTACTTGGGGATGTTGATGCCCACCGGACAGGTGTGCTGGCAGGGCGAAATCATCAGGGCATCGCAGACGGCTGCGGGACATCTCTTGTCCTTGATGTGGGCCTCGTACTCTTCGCGGAAGTAGTTGATGGTGGAAAGGACCGGGTTGGGACAGGTCTGCCCCAGGCCGCAGAGCGAGCACTCCTTGACCACTCTGGCGATGTTGAGCAGCGCATCGAGATCTTCGTCCCGTCCCTTGCCCTGGGTGATCCTGGTCAGGATCTGTAGCATCTGGCGGGTCCCCAGCCGACAGGGGGTGCACTTGCCGCAGGATTCCGCCTGGGTGAAGCTGAGAAAGTACCGGGCCACCTCAACCATGCAGGTGGTATCGTCCATGACCACCATGCCGCCGGAGCCCATGATTGAGCCGATCTGGGCCAGGGTGTCATACTCCACGGGCAGGTCGATCAGATGAGCGGGGATACAGCCCCCGGAGGGGCCGCCTGTCTGGACAGCCTTGAGCTGCTTCTCACGGGGGATGCCTCCCCCGATGTCGAAGACTATGGTGGACAGGGGGGTGCCCATGGGCACTTCTACCAGTCCGCTGTTGGCGATCTTGCCTGTGAGGGCGAAGACGGCGGTGCCCCGGCTCTTCTCTGTGCCGAGAGTGGTGAACCATTGGCTGCCCCGGCTGATGACCACCGGCACGGTGGCCAGGGTTTTGACGTTGTTGATTATGGTGGGCCTCCCATCCAGGCCGGATTGTGCCGGGAATGGAGGCCGGGGTCTAGGCATTCCCCGGCGGCTCTCGATTGACGCTATAAGCGCCGTCTCTTCACCGCAGACGAAGGCACCGGCCCCCTCTTTGACGTGTATGCTGAAGCTGAAGCCTGAGCCATGGATGTTCTTGCCCAGCAGTTCTCTCTCGTGTGACTGCTGCAGGGCAATGCGGAAGCGCTTGACTGCCAGAGGATACTCGGCACGGACGTAGATATATCCCTCGGAGGCACCGATGGCATATCCTGCGATGGCCATCCCCTCAATGACAGCATGAGGATCGGCTTCCAGGATGGACCGGTCCATGAAGGCGCCCGGATCGCCCTCGTCAGCGTTGCAGATGAGGTACTTCTGCTGTCCGGGGGAGTTGCGGCAGAACTCCCACTTGCGCCATGTGGGAAAGCCGGCACCACCACGCCCGCGGAGGCCGGAGTTCTTGATCTCCTCGAGGACTGCCTGAGGTGTCATCTCGATCAGGGCTTTCCGCAGTCCCTTGTAGCCGTCTCTGGCGATGTAGTCGTCTATCTTCTCGGGGTTGATGTGTCCGCAGTTGCGGAGGACGATCCTCTGCTGTTTGCTGTAGAAACTGATGTCGGAGTAGAGCGGTATGGGCTGCCCAGTTGCCGGATCCCGGTAGAAGAGGCGCTCCACGGGTTTGTTGTCGTGAAGGTGGGATCTGACGATCTCAGGGGCGTCGTTGATATCAACATGAGTGTAGAAGATGCCGTCCGGTTCAATGACCACGTTGGGGCCCTGCTCGCAGAATCCGTGGCAACCGGTGAAATCGATCTTGACGTGTTTCAGGGCCAGATTGTCGACTTCCGCCCTGAGCGCTTCATATACCGCTTCGGAACCCGCCGAGGCGCATCCTGTTCCCTGACAGACCAACACGGTGCGGTGCTTGGCCATATCTCTTCTACCCCCTTGCGTCGCCGGTGCGGCCCAGAAGTTGCGACACCTTCTTGGGATTGAGGTGGCCATGGGTCTGCTTGCCGATGACCATGTTCGGTGCCATTGCGCAGACACCGATGCAGGCCACTGTGTCCAGAGTGTACTCGAGATCGGGAGTGGTCTGTCCTTCCTCGACGCCGAGGTGCTGCTTGGCCAGCTTCAGTATGGTCTTGCCCCCCCGGACGTGGCAGGCTGTGCCGCGGCAGACCCTGACGACCTTCTTCCCCCGCGGCTTGGTGTAGAGCTGTTCGTAGAAGGTGATGACCCCCTGCACCTGGCTGGGGAACATACTGAGAGCATTGGCAACCGGTTCGATGGCCTCGGGAGGTATGTACCCGAACTCATTCTGGATCTCCTGGAGTAGGGGAATCAGGGGCCACCTCTGGTCGCAGTACCTCTCCACTATCTGGCCGATTCGCGTGGGGTCGACTGCGGGGCCTTTCTCATCCATGTCAGTCAATCCTTTCCAGCCTTACGCGGCAGGCCTCCATGGCCGGTGTCTTGGATTGGGGGTCCAGATCGACGCCGAAGAGGGCATTGACCGGGCTCTGAGGGAAAGCCGAAGGCATGTAGAGCATTGCATCGGATAGGGTGTCCGTGATCCTGACCGGGGCTGAGATCTCCGCCGTGGGCGAAATGATCCTCACCCGGTCACCCGAGGCGATGCCCAGACGGGAGGCATCACCCCTGCCGATCTCTATCGCGGCCTCCGGCAAGAACCGGATCAGACGCGTGGCCCTTGAGCTCCGGGAGCCGCCCCCGAACCGGTAGAGGCTGGTCCCCGTGATGAGAGAGAAGGGGTATCCATCACCGGCCGTCCCTTTGGCAGGCACGTAGTGAACAGATGAGAAGCGGCCGAAACCGGTGGGGAACTGGCCCTTGTGGAGGCGCTTGGCCCCGTGGGGAGATGCCTCCAGCTCCGACCTGTCGAAACCCTTCCCTGCGGCGCCGGCATAGCCGGCACCGTGATAGAAGGGGACCAGTTCCTCGATCTCGTCCATGATTGCCTCCAGAGAGGTATACGGCATGGGATGCCCCAGTCTCTTCGCTAGGTGCAGCACTATCTGCCAGTCAGGAAGGCTGCTGCCCAGAGGGTCGATGGCCTTCCGCAGTGCCTGAACCCTCCCTTCAAAGCTGGTGAAGGTTCCCTCTTTTTCGGCGAAGCTCGCGGCTGGCAGCACCACGGTGGCCAGTCGGGCTGTTTCGGTCAGGAAGAGGTCCTGGACCACCAGGAAGTCAAGCGACCTGAGGGACTCCCTGACCAGGCCAAGATGGGGGAAGGTCGCCGCCGGGTTTTCCCCCACGATGTACATCGCCTTGATCTTGCCGGCGTTGGCCTGCTGGATCATCTCCACGGCGGTCAGCCCAGGACCGGAGGGGCTGAAGGGGCCCCAGCGGGCGGCGAACCTCTTCACAGCCTGGGGATCATCCACGGACTGGTATCCGGGGAGGAAGGCGGGCACAACGCCCATGTCGCATGCGCCCTGCCCGTTGCAGTCGTCCTGCAGCGCGTAGACACCGCCCGATCCGTGGCCGATGTTCCCGGTAAGCATGGCTAGGTTGGCCAGGGCCATGACGGCGTCGGTCCCCGTCGATTGCTGTGTGAGACCCCTGCCGAAGACGATGGAGGCCCGCTTCGCAGTGGCGAACATCCGTGCGGCGCTGCTGAGTTCCCGCTCCGGCACGCCGGTGGCCTGCTCCACCCAGGCCGGGATGTATTGATCCAGGCCCCTGCGGAAGGCCTCGAAGTTGTCGGTGCGCCTGGTCACGAACTCCTCGTCCAGTAGATTCTCCTCGACGATGGATCTAGCCAGACCATTGAGTAGGGCCACGTCTGTGCCAACCCTGGGCCTGAGGCAGAGAAAGGCAAACGTCGATAACTTCGTCCTCCGGGGATCGGCCATGATCAGCCTGGCACCTCTCTGTCTCACTGCCCGCTTGATGGCGTATCCCACCAGCGGGGCCGAAGACGCAGGATCCGTGCCCACAACCAGAATGACATCCGATTGCTCCAGGTTCTCCAGGGTATTGGTGGTTCCGGGGGAGCCCAGGTTCCACCCCAATCCCTGACAGCTGGCGGCGCTGTATAGGCGGCTGCCGTTGTCGATGTTGTTGGTGCCCAGGGCGCACCGGGCCAGCCTCTGCAGCAGGTAGTTCTCTTCGTTGGTGCACTTGGGCGAACCGACAACCGCCAGGGAGCCGGGCCCATGGGCCTCCGCGACGCGCTTGAGTCCGGCAGCGGCGAAGTCCAGGGCTTCCTCCCAGGAGGTCTCTCTGAGACTGCCGTTCGCCTTGATCAAGGGCTGGGTCAGCCTGTCCTCGCTGTGAACGAAATCGTAGCCGTAGCTTCCCCTGACGCAGAGGGTGCCCCCGTTGACCGGGCTGTCCATGTCCGGCCGGCAGCGCACTATCTTGTTATCCTTCACTTCCAGGGAGATGCCGCATCCGCAACCACAAGAGGGGCAAACGGTGGCCACGGCTGTGGTGGTGGTACCTCTGTAGGGGGAGTCCTTCTCCATCAGTGCGCCCGTGGGACAGAAGGCCACGCAGGTGCCACAGAAGGTGCAATCCGACTCCTCCAGAGAGGTGTCGTTGAGGGTAGCTGGCTTGGAGGCGAAGCCTCGCTCAATGTAGTCAATGACGCCCTCAACAACCAACTCATGGTCGGCCCTGATGCACTTGGCGCAGAGGATGCACTTGCTCAGGTCCCTCTCCAGGAAGGGGTTGACCTCCTTGATGAGAGCCGGTTGGGAAATCCTCTGAAGATCAACGAGACCGACGCTGGCGTCGGCGGCGATGCGGCGCAACTCGCACCGATTGCCCTTGTCGCACACCAGACAGGAATCGGGATGACTGGCCAGCATGAGCTTGACTATGGCCCTGCGTCGCTCCAGCACGCGGGGCGATTCCGTATTCACCACCATCCCTGGGGCTATGGGAGTGACACAGGAGGCCATAAGGGCGCCGGAGCGCTCATCCTCCACAAGACAGATGCGGCAGGCGCCGAAGGGAGCCAGGTGCGGGTCGTTGCAGAGTGTGGGGATACGCACCCCGGATTCCGAAGCCAGTTCCAGAACGGTCATCCCGGGGTGCCCGCTCACCTCCCGTCCGTTGAGAGTGATGGTAATCGTCTCCAAGAGCGGCTCCTCTCCAGGATTCGAGTGCCAGCAGCACTCAGCATCCCGCTATTACCGGACTCCGTCGGCGGGAGTCATGGAGGCATCGCCGAGCGCCAGCTGCCTATGCAGCATTCGGCGGGCTGTGCTTCCGGTGGTACCTAGGCAGCGACGTGGTGAACGAAGCGCTGTCCCTGGCTGACGGTTCTGATGCCATCGAGCAACTCTGCCCCGGCGCTCCTCTTGGGGACGAAGCCGATGGCTCCAGCCTGGCTGCTGGCCAGCACGTTCTCCTCATCGTCGTACTGACTGAGCATAAGGACCTTGGCCTGGTCGGACTTCGAGCGTATCCTCCTGGTGGCCTCGAGACCGTTCATCACCGGCATGACTATGTCCATCACCACCACGTCCGGAGTAAGTTCGATGGCCTTCTCCAGCGCTTCCTGCCCGTTGACTGCTTCCCCGACCACGTGCATATCCTTCTGCAGGGCCAGCAGTGCTCTGATGCCTTCCCGGATGATGGCGTGGTCGTCTACCACCAGCACCTTGATTCTCCTGGTCGATTTGTCGAGCATCTTCTCCACCCGGGGCAGGACGGAGAACGCGTCAAGGGGTTTGGCCAGGTAGTCGCCGGCGTCCAGTCGCATCCCTTCGTCCTTGCTCCACCCTCTGAGAAGTTGCTTCTCCGGTGGCGCATCAATGACCATGACGGGCAGATCGGCGAACTGCGGGGTCTGCTTCAGCCACTGATGGAGCCGGAAGGCCTCCCCCCGCGGCGCTAGGGTACCCAGGATGACCATGTCGGGCCTCCCGGCCCAGGCCATCTCCTGCGCCTGGGCGAAGGTGCCGGCCGTAGCCACTTCGTATTTGGCTTTCAGAGCCGAGCACAGGTCTTCGGTGAAACGGAGTTCGTCGTCCACAATGAGAATCCTCTCCCTGGTGTCCATCCCCAACCTCCTTTCCGGATCGCCTCCACTAAAGCCGATCAGCTTGGTGCGCATCCGGTATGACGTGCTTCAAGGGTAGCGCCATCCGGTCTCACGCGAAAGAGGGCTTCAGACCGGGCCCAAGAGGGCAGAAACCCTTGGATTCCCGGGGAAAACCCCTGGTTCTGGCCGGGGGCGAAGACCCTGGTGCCCCGGCCTGCGGAGCGGGGGAACCGAATGGTGGCGACGGGGGAACTTCGCCATAAGGTGCGGGGGAGCCGGATTGCTGTGCCGGATTCAGACGGTGATGATGCCCTTCCGCAGGGCGTATTTCACCAGATCGACGCGGTTATGTATGTCCAGCTTGTCCATGAGGCTGGTCTTGTAGCCTTCGACTGTCTTGGGACTGATCACCAGGATGTCGGCGATCTCCTGGGTGGTGTGTCCCTCCACCAGGAGCTTCAGGACCTCTCGTTCTCGGCCGGTCAGCTGATCGTAGGGGTCGCGCTTGTCCTGAATCCCGCTGCCCTGCTGAAAGCTCTCCACCAGCAGCTTGGCCACCGAGGGGGATAGGAATGAGTCGCCCCGGTAGACGGAGCGGATGCCTACGGCCAGCTCTGAGGAGGCGGCGGTCTTGCTGACGAAACCGTGGGCGCCAGCCTCAATGACCGGCAGGACATACTCCTTGTCCGAGTACTGGGTCAGGGCCAGTACCTTCGTGGCGGGGAACTCCTTCCGTATCCGCCGGGTGGCTTCCATGCCTCCCAGCAGGGGCATAGCGATGTCCATGATGACCACATCGGGGGTCAACTCCCGCACTTTGTCCAGAGCTTCCCGCCCGTCGGCGGCCTCTCCGACCACCTGCATGTCGGCGGCCAGGTTCAGCAGTGCGCAGATACCATCCCGGACGATGGTGTGGTCATCTACCACTAGTACTCTTATCTTCTGCATCAGCCATATCCCGAATCACCGGCACTCTGGCGGTGACAATTGTACCCTCCCCGGGCTGGGACTTCACCAGACAAGACCCACCCAGCAAAGAAACCCTCTCCTTCATGCTAAACAGCCCCCGGCCCCGGCCGCCTTCCTCTATGCCAGTGATCTTGGAGACGTCGAATCCCTTGCCATCGTCGGTGACGCGCAGCAGCAGGTCGTTGGCCTTGCATTCCATGAATATGGTGACGTTCTTTGCCTCGGAGTGCCTGGCGATGTTGCCGATGGCTCCCTGGGCGAAGCGGAACAGCCCTGCTTCCAGTTCCGGCGGCAGCGACTTGAAGTTGCCCTTGGCTTCCAGAGAGACATTGATGCCGAGGTGCCCCAACGTGGTCTCGGCATACTGCCTGACTGCAGGAACGAGCCCCAGCGTGTCGAGCAGGGTGGGCCGGAGTTCCCTGATTATCCGGCTCACCTCAGTGCTGATCTGGACTGCCAGGGAGTGCGCCTTTCTCAGCCGGGCCTTGAATTCCCCGTCCTTGACGCCGGCCATCTCGGCCATGTCCACCAGCGCCTGCAGATTGAGGGCCAGGCCCGAGAGGGTCTGACTCGTCTCATCGTGCAGCTCCCTGGACAGCCTTCTCCGCGCTTCCTCCTGAGCGATGAGGACCTGGCGGGCCAGCTGGCGATAGCGTTCCCTGCCCTTGGCCAGCCGCTCGTACAGTCTGGCCTGTTCGATGGCCACGCCGACCTGATCGCCGATGGAGTGCAACAGGTGCAGGTCGTCCCTGGTGAAGCGGTGAGGCAAGTGGCTGGCTACATTGATCACGCCCCAGACGTTCTCCTTTGAGCGGAGCGGAACGCTGATCAGCGCCCTGAGATTCTCCGCCTGAACCAGATCGTGGTAGGCTGCCAGCGGCTCTTTGGAGACGTCCTCCAGAAGGATGGCCTTGCTTGTCTGAGCCACCCTTCCCGCGATGCCTTCCCCCAGCTTGAGGCGAACTTCCTGGGCATACCTGGGTGAGAGGCCCCGTTGGACCCGGTAGGAGAGGGTCTTGGTCTCTTCGTCCAGGAGGAGAATACCCCCCATTCTGCCATCCATGATGCTGAGGACATTGTCCAGGGCAACCTCAAGGATGGCGTCCAGGTCCCACAGCCCACTGACCGCCGCTGACACGCGACTCAGGGCAAGGAGGTCACGGTAGGTCTTGTCATTCCCTTCGCGGTCGTGGCTGATCGTTTCAGGACTGGCCTCACCCGAAGATTCGATGACTCCTCCGCTCGGCGAGCCGGCTTCGCCCCGGATCACTTCACATGACGGTAGCGTCTCGTCCGGACGGGCTCCTGCTGATCCGAAGCTATGGTGCACCGGTTCGCCCCGGTGCTGGCCTGAACAAGGTACTTGGCCTGTCCAGGGGACGGGGCCCGTCAGGCTATGTCGGGCTCGATCAGCCCGTAGTAGCCGTCCTTCCGGCGGTACAAGACGTTGACCTGATTGCTGCGGGCATTGACGAAGATGAAGAAGTCGTGCCCCAGCAGTTCCATCTGTTCCGTGGCCTCGGATGGCGTCATCATCTTGACGCTGAAGCTCTTGCTGCGAACGACGTTGTCGGGCAGCCTGTCCTCCGCGACAGGAAGTGATTCCACCGAGGGCGGCAGCTCCCTCTTGTGCCGATCTGACCTCTTGTGCTTCAGGTAGAACCGCTCCTTGTAGCGCCTCGCTTGCCTCCGGATGACATCGACAGCGGCATCGATGGCGGCATTGAGGTCCGCATCTCCTTCCTCAGCCCTGATGAGAGTGCCGTTGCTGTTGACGGTCACCTGGACTACGTATCTGTTGCTGGGGTCTTTGGCTGTCTCTCTGGAGATCTCCACCTTGGCTTCGATCACCGAAGGCAGAACGTGGTCAATCCGGCCGAGTTTCTCGGCGATGTAGGCCTCTAGGTCAGTGCCAACGTGTATCTTCTTGCCTCTGACGACGATGTTCATTCCAGGCGCTCCTTCGTCTTCGCTCGGCCCGGGCTGAAGTATGACACAATATAGGCTGGGCCAGATGGGGTGTCAAGTGCCCCGTAGGTCGTTCATGATTCTCGTGTGCCCAGGGTCGGCTGAGGCTGCGGATGCAGCGGGGCGCTACGAAGCTGTCGGCTTGGCCGTCGCCTCCAGCGGGCTGGTGCGGCCGCCGCTATCGCGGATGAGGTGTCTCTCAAGAGGCACTGCCGCTGGGCGATCCGGCGGCGGTCAGCTGCTTCTTTGTTCGAGTGGTGCGCACCGCCCTTGGTTTTGAGGGACGCCGGGGCGAAGGCGGCTCAGCCGAGTCGGCAGAGCCTACGTTGGCCGAAGCCGGGGCGCGTCGCGTGACGCGTCGCCGCGGCTTCTTCTGGGCCTCGACGGTGACCTCTTTCACTGCCTCTTCTCTGACCTCGGGCGGAGTGAGGACGCAGAGGATCTCCCTCCAGTGGTTGTAGAACACCTCGTGTCCTTCCGACGTCAGAAAGGCGGCGCGGCAGTTGGGGATGCTGGCAGCCAGGTACCTCCCCATGGCTATGGGGGTCCTGCCATCATCCTCGCCGTGCCAGAGGTGGGTCTCCAGGGCCACGTCCTCCAGCCGGAAGCCCCAGGGCTGGGACAGTATGATGGTCTCCCAGGCAACGCCGTCGACGCCGGCCCGCAGGGCCTCTCCGTAGTCTCGTATCAGTACGGACTCAACCTCGGGCCGGTTGATCACCTCTCTCTCGGTTCGCGATGACAGCCCCGTTTCAAACCTGAAGAAACGGTGCGGATCCTGGCGATATGCCAGGCCCATGATCCACCACGAGAGCCTGGTGAGCATCTGCGAGTTCTGGGCTAGACGGAACAGCAAGCGGTTTCGCCACATCATGCTGTCGGTAGCCCCTGGCAAGGAGAGTGGTGACATGCTGCTTATCAGGGCCGCCCTGGTCAGCCGGTGAGGGATCCTCAGGGCACAGGCAACGGCATACGGTCCCCCTCCGGAGATGCCCGCCACTGCGAAACGATCGATGCCCAATCCATCGGCCAGCTGCACTACGTCATCGGGCCAGTCCAGCAGGTAGCGCCTGGCCTTGAAGTCGGACAGTCCGAATCCAGGCCGATCAGGGACTATGACACGGGCGCCGACTGAGAGGGCGATGGATTCGTCCGGATGGTGGAACAACCGCGACCCGGGCGTTCCATGGAATAGCATGACCGGCTTTCCCTGTGGATCGCCGTACTCGGCATAGGCAAGCAGTCGCTTGTCCTGAAGCTGGATCTGCTTGCAGCTGGCGGAAGCTGGATCTGGCATCGACGTGTTCATGGCACCCATTCTAGGGACCCGAGACCACATCGGTGTCTCAACGGTGGTGGGATGTTTCACAGGCTTTTCGCTGGTGGAGGCTAGAATGTCACTGAAAGATCACAGGCGGCCCTCGGCAGGCCCGAAGGCGCTGTGGGCACGGTGCACTTGGGTGGGGACAGGCGGGTCCCGAGATCGGACGGGCGGGCAAGTGGCCAGTGTGCCCGGGCTACTTCTGAGCCAGGATCATGAGGCAGAGTCTGTCATGACTGTACCAGGTGCGGCAGTTCCTGAAAGGCAGTTCGGAGAACATGGCCTCCACCTCGTCCTTGCTCAGCCAGTCCAGTCGGACGCCGAGGAACTGCTCGCTCATACCCTTCCACCACTTCTGGACGGGGTTCTTGGCCCAGTTGCAGAAGTAGTCGGTGAGCAGGAAGCCGTTCTCATTCAATACGGCGTGGACATTGCGGTAGAGGAGCATCCTCTCGTCACGGGGCAGGTACTGGGCCAGCCCGTTCAAGACCACGATGTCGGCGGAGCGGACCGGGTAGTCGCCCGGATTCAGGGCATCTCCGGAGGAGAAGGCCATGTTGGCCAGACCCTTCTCCTTGGCCCTGGCTGAGGCGGTCTCTATGGCCTTGTCATTCAGATCCATGCCATAGACGGAGACCTGGCCATTCCTCCGGCTGTTGATCCTTTCGTTGAGTGCAATCAGGCCCCGGGCGTATCCGCAGCCCAGATCCAGGATGACTGTGTTGCTGGTATTGCGTGTCGCCAGCAGTTGCTCCAGTGTCTCCTGTGTGGCGGCTAGCCTGCTCCTGCACCCCCTGGCTGTGGGGAAGCTCAAGAGGTACCTGTCGAAGACCTTGCCGATGAGCAGCTTGCCCTGTGGCTGGTTCCGGTAGACAAGGTCCTGGTACTCGGCGCTCCCCTGGTTGGACACCAGTTCGCTGCCAAGGCGGCTCAGTCTGGCCAGGTAGTACACTGGCAGGAGGTGGATCCGGCCCCGCTTGAGCAAATGGAGAGGCAGGGATTCGATTCGCCGCGTCTTGCTGACCAACCTACCGGTTGCCACTGGCTATCTCCGCCTCTCGGATTGTGCGCATACTGATTTCGATTGCGATATTAGCTGGCATGGTATAATAGCGGCCTGACCCGGGGTTTGTCAATAGACCGGGCCGCCGCTCATCCTCACGGTGCCATACAGGGAAGGGCGCTGCCCTCCCCTCCCGATGGTTCGGTTCGGTGCAGGCCTTCTCTTTCTGCTGGGAAGGGTGCCGGTGCCGCCGGTATGCCTGGGGAAATGTCTGCTTCAAGGGGGTGTGATGCCTGTCTATGTGATGCTCACCAATCTGACTGACGAGGGCAGAAGGACCATCAAGGAGAATCCCGAGAGGATCAAGGAAGTCAACAAAGAGGTCGAGGCCATGGGGGTGAAGGTCCTCTATCAGTATGCGGTCATGGGGCCGTTTGACTTCGTCAACATCATCGAAGCGCCCAGCAATCAGGCTGTGGCCAAGGTGGCGGTTGAGCTGGGTGCCAGGGGTACGCTTCAAACGCTGACCATGCCTGCCATCAGCCTGGACGATTTCATCAGCACGCTGAAGAAGAAGTAGAGCCCTGCCCTCGAAAGCCGGCACCCGTGCCGGTTCAAAGGCCGGTGGGAATACTGTGGTCTGCGGGTCCCCATATGCGGTTGACTGACCGCGGCGAGGAGGTCTGCACTAGTCAGAACCATTGGCTGCATGATAGGACAGGTGGGTTCCCCGGCACTCCTCGCGACCACGCTCCAATGGCTCGGACTATCCCGGTTCTTCATCTCACATTCATGGCACTCCCGGTGGTACCACGGCATTCGCGTTCCGGGCGTCAGGGGCCGCTATTGACAATGTGGCTGGGGCTAGTGAATAATGTGCACGACGTTGCTCGTGGGGTCTACTCCGTAACTGCGCATGGCATGTTCGCCTCCGCAGATGGGTGGCGGCGAAGGAACGGAAAGAGAGAGCGTCTGGCCTGGATGATAGCGGGGCGCCCTTGGGGCGGGAGCGCCTTCCCGTCTTGAGCAGTGATCAGCGTGCCAGGCTGCTTGCGGACTCCCGATGAGTGCTAGGCGGAGGTAGCCGAAATGGGGTTGAAGAACAGGAAGACGGGGATCGAGTGTATTGGTGACACCCCCTGGGGAACACACATCTGCCAGTTCTACCAGGGCAAGGAGGATCTGGCCGAGATCGTTGTGCCGTACCTGAAGGCAGGACTGGAGAACAACGAGTTCTGTCTGTGGATTGCATCGGAGACCACCGGCGAGCGGGAGGCGCAGAAGGCGCTGAGGAAGGCCGTGCCCGGGCTGGACCGTTTCGTGAGGTTGGGCCAGGTGGAGATCGCGCCTCAGATGGAGTGGTCAGGCAAGGGGGGGCCACTGAGCCCGCAGGCAGTGGTTGATGCCTGGGTGGACAAACTGGCGCAGGCACTGGCCAAGGGATACGACGGCATGAGGCTGGCCGCAGACAAGGTCTGGCTGGAGAAGGCGGACTGGAAGGCTGTGGCCTTCTTTGAAGAACACCTGGATGCAGCAATGCGCAAATACCCCATGATTGCGCTGTGCACCTATTCTCTGGACAGGTGCGACAAGTACAGGGCCTCAGATATCGTCGAGGTGATCAAGGCGCACCAGTTCTCGATCAGCAAGAAGGATGGCCGGTGGGAGTCCGTCGGGGGCGTGGAGCGCGATCAGGACCGGCGGGAGCTTTGGGATGTTGAGGAGAGGCTGCGCGCCCTGTTTGACTCGACCACTGACGGGGTGCTCTTCGTCGACGTCGAGGGGAACATAACCGGCCTGAACAGGGGTGCCGTGGCGCTCTACGGTTGCGATGATGAGGAAGAGCTGGTGGGGCAGAACCTCTTCGACCTTGTGGCCAGAGAGGATCACGCCAGGGTCACCGACAGGATACGGGGAACCTTTGAGGCCGAACAGAGCGGCAGCATCGAGTGCACGCTGCTGACCAGAGCCGGCAAGAGGTTCAGCGCAGAACTGAGCGCCTCCCTTCTCTGTGACAGGTCGGCCAAGCCGACGGGGTTCGCGGTTCTGGCCAAGGATCTCACCTATAGGAAGCGGACGGAGGAAACCCTGCGTGAGGTAGAGAGACACTACCGTCTCCTTGCTGAGAACATGACCGACGTCGTCTGGACCATGGACATGGATCTGCAGCCGACCTACCTCAGCCCTTCCGTGACCCGGCTGCTGGGCTACGACGTTGATGAGGCCATGACCCGGATGATCACCGAGGCGCTGACCCCCGCCTCCCGGGAGATGGCCATGACGGCTATCGCACGGGTGCTGTCCATGGAGAACATGAGCCGGAAGGACCTCTTCAAGTCCCAGAACCTCGACCTGGAGATGGAGATGAGGCGCAAGGATGGGTCGACGCTGTGGACCAACACCTCAATGAGCTTCGAGTGCGATGCTGACGATGGCCGTCCCGCGGAGATCAAGGGCATCGTGCGCGACATCACCGAGCGCAAGAGAGCTGAAGAGCTGTTCATGATCCTGTCGAGCAACTCCCCAGTGGGCATCTATATCGTCCGGGGAGGGAAGTTCCAGTTCGTCAATCCCCGGGTGCTGAAGTTCACCGGCTATGCTGAGGATGAGCTGGTGGGCTCGGATTGCCTGAGGCTGGTGGTCCCCGAGGACAGGGAGGCGGTGAGGGAGAATGCAGTGAAGATGCTGAGGAACGAGCGGTTCTCTCCCTACGAATACCGCTATGTCACCAAGGACGGCAAGACCAGGTGGGCCATGGAGAAGGTGGCCTCCGTCCAGTACAGGGGAGAGACGGCCATCCTGGGCAATTTCATGGATGTCACCGAGCGCAAGCAGGCCGACGAGGCCCTGCGGGAGAGTGAGAAGCGCTACCGGTTGCTGGCCGAGAATGTCAAAGACGTTATCTGGACCATGGACCTGAACCTGAAGCCGACCTATCTCAGCCCGTCGATCATGCGTCTCCTGGGCTACAGCGTGGAAGAGGCGATGGAGTACATGATGGATGGGATACTGGCCCCGCGCTCGCGGGAGGTGGCTATGAAGGCCATCGCCAGAGCCCTGGCCGGCGAGGAGAAGGAGCTGACCAGGCTGCGCAACTTCGGCCTGGAGATGGAGATGAGGCGCAAGGACGGCTCAACGGTGTGGACCGACACCACCTTGAGCTTCATCTGCGATTCCCACGGTCAGCCGGTGGAGATCATGGGAGTGGTGCGCGATATCACCGAGCGCAAGCATGCCGACGAGAGACTCCAGCAGAGCTTCCGGAAGCTGGAGAGGGCCATGGAGAGCACCATCAAGGCTATCACCTTGACTGTGGAGACCAGGGACCGGTACACCGCTGGCCATCAGCGCCGGGTGACCGAGCTGGCCTGCGCCATCGCCAAGGAGTTGGGCCTAGGCAATGACCAGATTGATGCCATCCGGGTATCGGGACTGCTTCATGACATCGGCAAGGTGTACATCCCGACCGAGATCCTGAGCAAGCCCGGCCAGTTGAACGATGTCGAGTTCGCCATGATCAAGACCCACCCCCAGGTGGGATATGACATACTGAAGACCATCGAGTTCCCCTGGCCGGTGGCCAAGATAGTGCTTCAGCACCATGAGAGACTGGACGGCTCCGGCTACCGTTCCGGCCTTCGGGGGGAGGAGATCCTCCTGGAAGCGCGCATCCTGAGTGTGGCCGATGTGGTTGAGGCCATGTCGTCTCACCGGCCATACAGGATGGCCCTGGGACTGGAGGAGGCTCTCGGAGAGGTGTCGCGGAACCGTGGGGTGCTCTACGATGCCGCCGTGGTTGATGCCTGTTCCGGGCTCTTTTCGGGGAAGGGCTTCGTCTTCAACTCGGTCAACTAGATCGGACTGACTTGTGGCATCTTGCCGGCTATCGTCTGGCGGGCAGGCTAGTGCAGGCAATCTCGCTGGGTTGAAGCTGCAAGCGGTCAGGACTTGAGCTTCGCGGGGATCCAGCTACAAACCTGCCAAGCAAGGAGAGGAGGGTAACTTCCTCGCTCCTAGCCTGCCATGTACCCGGACTAGTATCCATTCCTCATTGTGGTGACCGTACTGACCCAACTTGAAATGCTACTCGTTTCCCCGTCTGGGGGATGTGACTTTTGTCTCTCGGTGGACATGCAGGGGCCTGATGGCGGCCGGGGCCGCGTCGGGTCCGGGCTCACGGACAAACGGCCGGCGGCCGAGAAGAACAAGGCGGATGGGTGTCGGGATTCCGTCCGGGCCCCGCTGCCCCGGGGAACTCTAAAGCTGGATCTCCTTGAGGTCGGGGCTGAGGATCAACTCCGGCTCCGTCACGGACTGGACTTCCTGGGGACTGATCCCTGGAGCTACTTCTCTGAGCAGCAGACCCTGCGGGGTGACGTCGATCACGGCCAGATCGGTCACGATCAACTTGACCACCCCCATAGCGGTGACAGGATAGGAGCAGGTCTTCACGATCTTGAAGTCGCCGTCCCGTGCAGTGTGCTCCATGGCGGCGATCACCTTCCTGGCGCCGACGGCGAGGTCCATGGAACCCCCGATGTTCCCGATGTGCTCTGGAAACCCTCGCTCGGGGTTGTTCCATCCGGCCAGATCCCCCTTCTCAGAGACCTGCAGTGCCCCGAGCACGGCGACGTCCATGTAGCCGCCGCGTATCATGGCGAAGGACTCGCAGTCGGTGAAGTAGCAGGCGCCGGGCAGTTCGGTCACCGGCTGGCAACTGGCGTTGATCAGGTCTTGATCCACCAGGCCGCGGGCGGCCAGGGGTCCGGTGTAGAGCATGCCGATCTCAGCCTGCAGGACGATGTCTCTGCCCTCGATCCAGTTCGAAACCAGCGTGGGTATGCCTATGCCCAGGTTGACATAGGAGCCGTCCTTCAATTCATTGGCTATTCTGAGGGCGATCAGCTCTCGCGACAGCCCCTGGAGCTTCCTGTTGTTCTCAGTCATCTCGGTCCCTAGCCTTCGTCTCGGTCGGCAGTGTCAATCGATGCTCGGTATGTAGTTCCGCCTCCCCACCTTCACCACTCTCTGAACGTAGATCCCCGGGACATGGATCTTGTCCGGGTCCAGGCCCCCGGGTTCCGCCAGTTCCTCCACGGCGGCTATGGTCACCGTGCCGGCGGCCGCCATCTCGGGGGTATAGTTTCTGGCTGTCTTGCGGCAGGTCAGGTTGCCCACCCTGTCGCCCCTCCAGGCGTAGACGAAGGCGTAGTCAGGCTTGACGGCCATCTCCAGCAGGTAGTCACGACCGTTGAAGCTCCTCTTCTCCTTGCCGCGCTCCACAACCGTACCCGCCCCGGTGGGTGTGTAGAAGCCGGCCAATCCCGCCGCCCCGGCCCTCAGCTTCTCGATGAAGGTGCCCATGGGATAGACCTCCAGCTCGATGCTGCCGGCGCGCACCGCCTTCTCGAAAGGTGAGTTGGCTCCTCTGGTCGCCGATCGGTAGAAGGGGTAGTTGCATATGGCCCTGCGTATCTGTCCCTGCTCAACCAGTGGGGTGACATCATCGTTGCCGGGGCCCATTGACTGACAGATCAGGGTGAGGTTTCTGGCGCCCTTCCTGGCCAGGGCCTGGATGAGTTGGACAGGGGTGCCGGCGGTGAAGAAGCCGGCGATGGCAATGGATGCTCCGTCCGGGATGTCGGCCACAGCCGCGTCCGCGCTGGGGTATTCCTTGTCCACGGTGTCTTCCCCGCTAGGCGCTCTTGCAGATTTGGAGGCCCATGATGTCCAGGGCGGCCTCCATGCCGGCCTGAAGGCTGGAGTAGGTATTCAGCGAGGCAACATCCGAGACAAGGGGTTCCATGGCTTCGGCTATCATGTCCGACTCAATCCCCACCACCACGCACTGAGCACCGACAAGTCGAACCGTCCGTAGGAGCTTGACCAGTTGAAGGGGCACCTCATCATCGCCCGATATGGCTGCCGACAGGTCGACCAGGGCCACGCGGGTCCGGTTCATCTTGATGTGGTCCAGCATCCGCCTCTTGAGCTGCCCCAGGCGTTTGCTGTCAACTCGGCCCACCACTACGACCACTGATAGCCCGGGCCAGAGCTCGAACACCGGGCTGCCCAAGTCCTCCCACTCAGCCAGTCTGGCCTGCAGTTCCTGTGTGTATTCCTGCTGCCTTGACTCGGCGGCTGTCCAGGGCCGGTAGGCCTGGAAGTAGCCGACGCTGCCGATGACGTTGCCTGAGCTGTCCTTCAGGTGAGCCCCGGAGACCCGCGTCGGGATCAGCTTGCCGGACTTGGTCCGCGCCACCGACTCGTGGCAGTGTATCAACCCGCCACTGAGGTAGAGCTTGCGGTTGGTCTCCCGGGCTCTGTCCTCGTTCTCATAGACCCTGACGATGCTCTTTCCCACCAGATCCCGCATCTCGCATTCCAGGAGGTCGCATGAGGCCCTGTTGGCGAAGGTGATCGTTCCCTTTCCATCAACGGCGATAACGGCGTCGGGACAACCCTGGAGAAGTGCCTCCAGATATCCTCCTGTGGACCTCTCTATCGGTTGTGCCTTCTCCATGACCCCTCCCTTTCTTGCGCCTTCTCTCCGGCTGCGCGAGAAGCTTCTGCTACGACCTACCAGAAGAAGGATACGTCACCCCGTTCTCGTGTGTCAATTCCTTCCGCTGTGCGCCGGCCGAATGCCCGGAGCATCCGGAGCGCCGTTGACTTTTGTGATCGGGCGTGACAGAATGCCTCTGACCTGTGAGGCTGGGCTGTTCCCAAGGAGCAAGGTCCGGCATGTTGGCTGGTGGTGGGGATTGGCTGCCGGCTGGCTGCTTGATGAGTGATGACAGAGGTGTGTGGACGCGAGGCACTGTTCCCCTGTATGACCGTTGGGGTGATGGGATCTGCCGGAGGTGAGCTCTCGCCGGAGGTGCGCCAGCGTGTCCGCCGCCTGGGAAAAGTTGTTGCCGAGAGAGGCCATGTACTGATAACCGGGGCCTGTCCGGGACTGCCGCATGAAGCGGTTATGGGGGCCAAGGAGGCAGGGGGCACAGTCGTCGGGGTGTCGCCGGCGCTCAACATGGAAGAGCATGTCCTGAAGTACCACTCCCCCACGCGGGGCTACGATGCCATCATCTACACCGGGAGCGGCCTCATGGGGCGGGAGATCGAGAACATCAGGAGTTGCGACGTGGTCATCTTCGCCGGTGGCCGATCGGGCACGCTGGGGGAGTTCGCTATTGCCTACGACGAAGCGAAGGTCATCGGGGTCTTGAAGAGCACTGGCGGAATCACCGATCATCTGGGCACCATCATCGGCATGGTAGCCAAGGAGACGGGAGCCACCGTGTGCTACGATGAAGACCCGAGGCGTTTGCTGGACAAGCTAGAAGGGATCTATCAACGCCACATCCTGCCGCGCCACATGAAGGTGCTGGGGCAGTGTGGCAGCGCGGATGGAGTTGCTGAGTCCTGATGGTGAGCGGCCGCCAGTTGCGAGCTGATGAGCTCGGAGCGCTGGCCGTGGTTCCGAGGAGTGGGAAGATGCGAGTGCTGATCACGGGTGGGGCAGGGCGGTTGGGGGCGAAAGCCTGCAGAGCCTTCGTGCGCGAGGGCTTCCAGGTCAGGGTGTTCGATCTGGAGAACCAGCGCAACGCGAAGCGGGTGAGAGAGCTATGCAGAGAGGCGGAGGTATCTTGGGGGGATGTCACCCAACCCGATTCGATCCGGCAGGCGCTGGCCGGTGCGGATGCGGTGGTTCATATGGCCGGTGTGCTGCCGCCGGTCACCGACGCGCAGCCCGAACTGGCCTTCAGGGTGAATGTTGGAGGCACGAAGGTGCTACTGGATGCCATCAAGAACCAGGGCAGGCCAATACCCTTGGTCTTCACCTCCTCGATATCGGTGTTCGGGGCCACCCCGGCAGCTACCGAGCCGATCAGCGTTGAAAGGAATCTCCCGCATCCCGAGGAAGTCTATGCCGAGACCAAGATACAGGCGGAGAACCTGATCAGGGAAGCTGGAGTCGAGTATGTCATTCTGCGGGTGGCGGCTGCCTTCGATCTGGATGTCAGCGCGATCAAGCTCATGTTCCGGGTGCCGCTGACCAACCGGTTTGAATTCTGTCATCCCGATGACGCCATTCGGGCCATCGTCAATACGGTGAAGTACTTCGATCGCGCCAGAGGCAGCACTCTGCTGATCGCCGGCGGGCCGGGTGAGAGGATGCTCTACGGGGACATGCTCGGCGGGGTGCTCGGTGTTCTGGGACTACCGCTGCCCCCGGCCTCCAAGTTCTCTAAACAGCCCTATTGCGTCGATTGGTATGACACAGCGAAATCCCAGGAGTTGCTCCAGTTCCAGCGGAGGACCTATGCCGACTACCGTCGGGACCTCGCGGGTGAGTTCTCGCGGCGGTACTCCCCCCTCTTCGTCCCCTTGATGCGGCGGGTGGTCGGGCCGTTGTTCGGCCGGGTCATTGTACGCCTGTTCTAAAGGCCAAGAATGCGGCCATACGCAGAGCGAGGTCTACTAGGCTGTGAGCAGCCGGTACTCACCCTCTCCGGCTCCCAGCCGATGGCGGAGGGCGGTGACGATCTGGGGTGAACCCCAGGGATTGGGCATGAGCTTGTTCCTGGCCTTGTAGGAGAGCAGCACCTTCAGGGCCTCGACATCGGCCGCCACCATGTCGCCCGAAGCTAGGATGACGTTTGGCTCGGCCACCTCGCCCTTGTCGGGGCCGCCGCTAATGAATACCTTGCGGCCGTCGATGATGACTAGATCGGGCTGCCAGGCGAGGTTGATCTCTACGACCTTCTGCTCCAGATGGGACAAATGCATTGCCAGGCGCTCGCCGGGGTGGACCAGGCCCATGGCCAGTTTGAGCGACATGGAGAAGCGGGCCAGGTTGTGAGTCTTGAGGCAGGGCAGATAGATCAGCTTGGTCGCCTCATAGGCTGACCTGGGCATGGTGACCTTCCTCAGGTGGTCGCCCTCAATGTCGATGTGCACCCAGTCCCTGGGATGATCATCAAAGGCGATCAGCCCCACTCCCATCCCGGCCAGCGACGCCTGCAGGCCGGCCTTGGCCATGGTCTTCCTGGTGGGCCTCCACATGCCCCCGGAGCTCTCGCCGACGATGACCTTGGCCCTGGTCTGGAGGAGCAGAGAGAGGACGGTCTTCAGGAAACCGAGATCGGTAGACCCGGGAAAGGGATCGGGGCTGTTGAGGTTTGGCTTGACCATAATGGTGTCCCCCGCGGAGGCCAGCCGGGACAGCCCGCCCAGGAGATCGAGGCACCTGATGACCGATGCCTCAACGTTGCCGTTGGCCGTCACCTTGCTGACTATCGGCAGGCCGTCCTGATGCCACAGATTGGCGCTCCGCGGTCTGGGTGGGACGGTGGGCAGGCCGGATGGCACCCGGTCAGCCAGGAAGTGAAAGATGCCCTCGGCAGTATCGACGAAAGCGGCCATACCCTTGCTGCACCGTTGGCAGTTGTGAACTGGATTCTACCGCAATCCGCGGGGGGCCGCTAGCCCTATGCCAAGGGGAATTCATGTTTGACATCCCGAGTGGGACGGAGGCTATCATTGTTCACGGAGGTATTCTGGTGACAGATGCGCCCAAGGCGAGTCGGTCGGCGGAATCGGTGGGTGGGCCTGAGCCCGGCCTGAGGAGAGGCTGGTTTGAGCTCGGCCCAATCAGGCCGCCCAGCGAGGGCAGGGATCACTCCCTGCTGATCAGGGCGACGCGCAACTGTCCGTGGAACCGCTGTCGTTTCTGCAGCGTGTACAAGGGGCAGAAGTTCCTGTACCGGAGCGTGGCGGAGGTCAAGGGAGATATTGACGCGGCGAGGGCCATAGCCGACGAGCTGAAGACGGCGTCGTGGCGCTTGGGTCTGGGTGGGAGCATGGATGGAACGGTGCTGGAAGCCGTGATGGATGTCGATGCCGGACGGCGGGCGGGCAATGTAGATGAGGTCAGTGAACCGGAGCTTCGCCGCAACTGCCTGGTCAACGTGGCCAACTGGCTGGCTTCGGGGGGGCAGACGGTCTTCCTCCAGGATGCCGACACCACCATCATGCGGAGTCCCGAACTGGTCCAGGTGTTGAGCCATATCAAGGACAGATTCCCCGGCGTGAGCAGGGTGACGTCATATGCCCGGGCGAAAACCCTGTCCAGGAAGTCCCCCAGCGAGTTGAGTCAGTTGCGGCAGGCCGGCCTCTCCCGGCTGCATGTCGGCCTGGAGTCGGGGGCGGATGAGGTGCTGGCCTACATGGAGAAGGGTGCCACTGCGGCGGAACAGACGGAGGCTGGGTGTGCAGCGGTCACAGCCGGCATCTCGTTGTCGGAGTATGTCATGCCTGGCTTGGGGGGAAGGAAATGGTCCGAGAGACATGCCCTGGAGTCGGCGCGGGTGCTGAGTGAGATCGATCCCAACTTCATCAGGCTGAGGAGCCTGGCCATCAGGAAGGGATCGCCCCTGTATGAGCAGGCCGTCAGAGGTGATTTCCAGATCATGACTGAGGACGAGGTGGTGGCTGAGATCGGCCTGTTCATCGAGAACTTGGATTGCCATTCCTACCTGGCCAGTGATCAGATGGCCAATCTGCTGTGGGAGATCGAGGGTCAGTTGCCCGAGGACAAGCAGACCATGCTGGCCACTGTGTCGCGCTATCTGGCCCAGCGGCCCATGGAGCGGCTGAAGTTCTGTCTGGAGAGAAGGCGCCGTTCGTTCTTCAGCATCTACGGGGGATTGCCCGCCGGAGTTCAGGAGGTGGTCCATCGGGCTGCTGCGGCCATTGAAGCGGAGTCCCCCGATGCCGAGCAGAAGGTCAGGGAAGCGCTGATGACCATGAAGCAGGGGTTCATGTAGGCTGGCCGCGATGGTGGCGCGGCCCCGGAACTATCAGACTGGCGCCGCGGCCTACTTCTTCTTGAGGGCGCGGTCGTGAGCCCGGCGCCATTCGACATACTGTCTAGTGCCTTCCTCGGCTGAGATCTTCGGTACCCAGCCCAGTTCCCGACCAGCCTTGGAGCCGTCCATGCAGCACTCGGTCTGCATGATCTTTATGCTGTAGCGGTTCAGGAAGGGCATCTCCTTGGCCCGGCGCACTCTGGCGATTGCCTCCATCAGCGCGCACCAGACGTAGGCGACTGAGTAGGGCATTGTGCCCCGGATCCTTCTGCCCCCCATGGCCTTGATCATGGCTTCTGAGAAGGCTTTGAGTCTGATCGGCTCAGGCGGAGCCACGTTGTAGGCCTGCCCAGCGGCTTTGTCACTGGTGGCTGCCAGAATGGCCAGATCGGCGACGTCAGTGGCGTGTACTATTGCATATCGGGGATCCACCTTGCCCGGCCACAGCACAACCGGGAAGGCAACATACCGGTAGATCCGGTCAGCCAGCAGTCGGTCTCTGGCGCCGTAGACCGAGCCGATCCTTATCATCGAGACCTTGATCTTGCCCTGTTTGTGATACTCCCAGCAGGCCTGTTCGGCGAGCAGCTTGGCGTAGTCGTAGTAGGTATCCTGAGTGAAGGCCACTGAACACGGGGTGGATTCGTCAACGGGGGTTTCTGACATGCGGCAGGATGGCTCGTAGACGGTATATGAGCTCACCTGCACGAAGCGAGGGACCTTGGCCCTGGAGCTGGCCTCCAGCAGATTCCGGGTGCCCTTGACTGTTGACCTTTCGAACTCCTCCCACGTTCCCCAGCCCGGGGTAACCTTGGCTGCGGCGTGGAAAACGATGTCCACTCCGTTCACGGCGGGGGTCAGGCTGTCGTAGTCCTCGACATCGCCAAAGACAAGCTCCGCTCCAGTGGTCTTCAGATGGCTGAGGTCAGACGTCTTTCGGACCAGGGCCCGTACCCTGTACCCCTTCTCGATCAGACGTTCCACGAGGGCGCTGCCCACGCACCCTGTGCCCCCGGTAACCAGTGCTTTCATGTCCCCCCCTTGCGGTGTGATTGGCTCTGTTTTCGGTTGACTAGGAACGGGACTCGCCAATCCGTTCGCGGCCATGATGATATCTGCATGGTCTGGCGACTGTCAAGGCGACCCGGAGCCGCGCGGCGTAGAGAGTTGTACGGGGGTTGTCTGGGGATTGGGGCATATGCTATTATTGCCATGGTTGACTCCGGAGCACGCGGAACCAGCGGCAACTGCACAGCAGCCGGAGCGGCCGGGAAGCGTTAACAGCAGAGCCTTTAAGCCGGTCCAGGGAGGCTGGCAAGGGTAGAGTTGGTGCCCTCGGAACTCAGAGAAGCGAGGGGGCGCTTGAATCACGGACCTCTTGCCAGCCGGCAAGAGGTCTTTTCATGTCTGAGAAAGTGATCATGTCCGCCGAGGAGATGCGGCGGGCGCTGGTTCGCATCGCCCACGAGGTGATAGAGAAGAACCACGGTCCGGACCAGCTCGTCTTCATCGGCATCTATACCAGAGGGGCGACGCTGGCTGCCCGCATCGCCCGGTACGTCAAGGGGATTGAGGATGTCGACGTGCCGGTGGGGGCAATCGACATCGGGCCATACCGGGATGATCTTCCATACCTGAAGTCGCCGCCGCAGACCCGTCCCAACGATATCCCGGGCAGTATTGCCGGCAGACGCGTACTGCTCATTGATGATGTCCTCTATACCGGCCGGAGCATTCGGGCAGCGATGGATGCTCTCGTCGATTTCGGCCGCCCGGAGCGCATTCAACTGGCTGTCCTTGTCGACCGCGGGCACCGGGAACTGCCGGTTCGAGCTGACTATGTGGGCAAGAACGTTCCGACGTCGAGGAAAGAAGAGATCGCGGTGAGGCTGCGGGAGGTCGATGGCCGGGACGAGGTGGCCATCGTGGGTGTGACTGTGCCGGATGATGGCGGCGTCAGACGACCAGGGAAATCCGTTGGTCCGGGGGGGGTGACATGAAGCTCCAAGGTAGAAGTCTCATCACCATGGACGATCTGACAAATGAGGAGATTGAGGCTGTGTTCTGCCTGGCCGATGAGATGGCCGAATCCATGGGGGAGCAGGCCGGCGTTTGCCGAGGCAAGATCATGGCCAGCCTGTTCTTCGAGCCTAGCACCAGAACGCGGCTCTCCTTCGAGGCGGCCATGCTCAGACTGGGCGGTCAGGTGATCACCGCCGTTGACATCGGAGCCACCTCACTGGCCAAGGGAGAGAGCATTGCGGACATGGCTAGGGTAGTGGGGAGCTACGCCGACATCATCGTGATCAGGCACCCCTGGGAGGGGGCGGCCAGGGTGGTGGCAGACTACGCCGGGGTCCCGGTCATCAACGCGGGGGACGGCGGGCATGAACATCCAACGCAGACTCTGCTGGATCTCTACACCATAAGAAAGGAGAGAGGGGCGATCAAGGGACTGAAGATCGCTCTCTGGGGTGACCTGAAGTACGGCCGGACGGTGCATTCCCTGGCCTGCGCCCTGGCCAGGTTTGGGGCGTCAATCCTCTTCCGTCCCGGTCCAGGGCTGGAGATGCCGGAGCACGTGGTCCGGAAACTGACCAAGGAGTATGGGGGTGAACTGCGGAAGTGTGATGTCGGAGACCAGCCCACCAGAGGGGACCTCTTCTCGCTGGATGCCATCTATGTCACGCCGAGCACCCCCCATCAACTGGCCATGATGCCCGACATCAGCATTCAGGTTGAGCTGGAGAAGGGGGTCGACGCCATCTATGTCACGCGATTCCAGAAAGAGAGGCATGCGCAGGGCGATGGTGTACAGGGGTCAGGCACGGGGTATCCGGTGGTGGACAAACGGCTGCTGAAGGAGAAGACCTTCAGGGAGACCCTGGTGATGCATCCCCTGCCCCGCATCGATGAACTGGCTCATGAGCTGGACGCCGACCCGCGGAGCATGTACTTCAAACAGGCGGCCCGGGGCGTGCCGATCAGGATGGCCCTGACCAGTCTGCTGCTCGGCGCCAGGCAACTCGATGCCTCCACAGTCAGGGAGCCGGCAGGGGCGCGGAAGACGGACTACCCGGTCTACGACCGCGGATTCGGGGTCATGTGCCAGAACCGGAACTGCGTCTCAGTCAACGAGAAGCGGTACATCAAACCGGAGTTCAGGATAGTCAGCCGCCGCCCCCTGACCTTGATGTGTATCTACTGTGAGCACGAGGTCCACCCCAGGTACGTCGCCAGCGCCGAGTGGCATGAGGGAACGCTGGAGAGCAAGAGATATCACAGCGCCGACAGCCACTGGGCCGGGAAGATAAGGCTGGAGAACCTGATAGCCTTCGACTCGGAAAGCGAGGCGAGGTCGCGGGGATTCAAGCCGGGCAGGTACACCCGTGACTGACCGGAGACGATCCCCGGGGGAGGGCGGGGGATGAGACACGACACCCTGCTTGTCAGAGGCGGGCGGATCATTGACCCTGGCGCCGGCATCGATGTGGTCGGCGACCTGCTGGTCGTCGATGGCCGCGTCGCCTGGATCGGAGAGGCCGGCGGCGCTCCCGGTGTCACAGGGGGAACGGTTCTTCCTGCGGAGGGGATGGTGGTCTCACCCGGGTTCATCGATCTGCACTGTCATCTCCGGGAGCCCGGGTTCGAAAGCAAGGAGACCATAGCCAGCGGCACGCTGGCCGCCGCCCGTGGCGGTTTCACCACCGTCTGCTGCATGCCCAACACCCGTCCTCCTCTGGATTCACCAGCCACGGTCGAGTTGGTCAAAGCCAGCGCAGTTTCGGGGGGCGTGGTCAGGGTTCTGCCCATTGGCTGCGTCACCGTGGGACAGGAAGGCCTGGAACTGGCTGACATGGAGGCCCTGGCCGGGGCGGGCGTGGTGGCCTTCAGCGACGACGGAAGACCGGTGGCAGGGTCGGAGTTGATGCGCAGAGCCCTGGAACGCGCTGCCCGACTGGGTTTGCCCATCATGGATCATTGCGAAGATACCTCCATGACTGCCGGCGGCGCCCTGAACGATGGTCCGGTGGCCGCGCGGTTGGGACTCAGGGGAATGCCGGCGATTGCGGAAGAGGTCATGGTGGCCCGTGATATTGAGCTCGCCCGGGCAGCCATGGCCCGGGTTCATATCGCCCATGTGAGCACCGCCGGAGCGGTGTCGCTGATCCGGGAGGCGAAGAGGAGCCGAGTTGATATCACTGCCGAGGCCACGCCGCACCATCTGACGCTGACTGAGGAGAGAGCCAGCGGCGGTGACACCAACGCCAAGGTGAATCCGCCACTCCGCACCAGAAGGGATGTGGAGGAGTTGGGCGTGGCGCTGGCAGAGGGCGTCATCGATGCCATCGCCACGGACCATGCCCCACACTCCTCCCGGGACAAGTCAGTAGGATTCGCCGCCGCGGCCTTCGGGATCAGCGGCTTGGAAACCGCGCTGGCGGTGGCGCTGATCCTGGTGCATCAAGGCAGGCTGGATCTGGCCTCTCTGGTGGCCCGGCTGACAGCGGGACCGGCCGGGGTGCTGGGGAGGGAATCTAACCCCACAGCGGGGCAATCCGTTCCGAAAGGCATCGGCAGCCTCCGGCCCGGGGCTGTGGGAGATGTAACCGTCTTTGACCCCGATCTGGAATGGGTGGTCGCCCCCCAGGACTTCGCCTCGAAGGGCAGGAACACTCCCTGGGCCGGACGCCGGCTCAAAGGGAAGGTGGCGGCGACGGTGGTGGCAGGGAGCGTGGTGTACAACGACAGCCGGACCATAGATGCGCGGAAGGGCAATCAGCGGAGCTGATATCGGAATATTGAAGGGAGGTATCGGTGCCACGAAGGAATGACATTCGCAAGATTCTCATCATCGGTTCGGGTCCCATCATCATCGGCCAGGCCTGTGAGTTCGACTACTCGGGGACGCAGGCCTGCAAGGCTCTCAGGGAGGAGGGGTATGAGATAGTCCTGGTGAACTCGAATCCGGCCACTATCATGACCGACCCGGGCATGGCGGATCGGACCTATATTGAACCGTTGACGGTGGAGAGCCTGACCAAGATCATTCAGAGGGAGAGGCCCGATGCACTCCTTCCCAATCTGGGCGGGCAGACCGGACTGAATCTCGCTGCCGGCCTGCACACGGCTGGCGTGCTGGAGCGATTTGGCATCGAGGTGATCGGGGTCAAGGTCGATGCCATTGAGCGGGGTGAGGACCGGATAGTCTTCAAGGAGACCATGGCCGCTCTGGGCATCCCGGTGCCCAAATCCGACCCCTGCCATTCGGTGGAAGAGGCGGAACGGATAGCGGCGGAGTTGGGCTATCCGGTGGTCCTCCGGCCCGCGTACACGCTGGGGGGCACAGGTGGGGGAATCGCCTACAACGTGGAAGAGCTGAGGACCATCGCCAGCAGAGGGCTGGCCGCCAGCCTGGTCAATCAGGTGCTGGTGGAGGAGTCGGTCTTCGGATGGGAAGAGCTGGAGCTTGAGGTGGTCAGAGACCAGAAGGACCAGAAGATCACCGTCTGCTTCATCGAGAACATCGATGCCATGGGGGTGCACACCGGAGACAGCTTCTGCGTAGCCCCCATGCTGACCGTCCCCGAGAAGCTGCAGAAGCGGATGCAGGAGATGTCCTACCGGATTGTGGATGCCATCGGTGTGGTAGGAGGGACCAACATCCAGTTCGCCCACAACCTGGAAGATGACCGGCTGGTGGTCATCGAGATCAATCCCCGCACATCCCGTTCATCGGCGCTGGCCTCCAAGGCCACCGGCTTCCCTATAGCCCGGGTTTCCACCAAGCTGGCGGCTGGGATAACCATGGACGAGATCCCCTACTGGAGGAAGGGGACACTTGAGAAGTATGAGCCCTACGGCGAGTACGTGGTGTCGAAGTTCGCCCGCTGGGCCTTTGAGAAGTTCCCCCAGGCCAAGGACGTCCTGGGCACGCAGATGAAGGCTGTCGGGGAGGTCATGAGCATCGGGAAGACCTTCAAGGAAGCCCTGCAGAAGTCCATCCGTTCTCTGGAGATCAGGAGGTACGGTCTGGGCGGAGCCCGTGACTTCAAGGAACTGCCGCTGGAGACGCTGCGGATGAGGCTGACCGAGCCGTCCAGTGAGCGGGTCTTTCTGATGTACGAGGCGCTGCGCAAGGGCATGTCCGTCGAGGATCTCTACCGGTTGACCTTCATCGGTCGGTGGTTCATCGGGCAGATGAAGGAACTGGTGGAGTTCGAGGAGGTACTGATCAGGTGCAAGTGGCAGGATCTGCCTGATGCCAAGCTGGCCCAGGCCAAGGAGTGGGGATTCTCCGACAGATACCTGGCTGGCCTGTTCAACGTGAGCGAGAAGCAGGTCAGGGAGAGAAGGATCGCCATTGGCAAGGTGGCGCGTTTCGAGGCCGTGCCGGTCAGCGGGGTGAAGAACGCCGCCTACTACTACTCGACCTACGTCGGCCGCGAGGATAAGGTCCCTGTGTCACGGAACAGGAAGGTCATCATCCTGGGTGGCGGCCCGAATCGAATCGGCCAGGGGATTGAGTTCGACTACACGTGTGTTCATGCGGCCTTCTCGCTGCGCGACGAGGGATATGAATCCATCATGATCAACTGTAACCCCGAGACGGTGTCCACGGACTACGATACTTCTGACAAGCTCTACTTCGAACCTCTGACTGTTGAGGATGTCCTCACTATCTACGAGAAAGAGAAGCCCGTGGGCGCCATTGTCCAGTTCGGCGGCCAGACCCCGCTGAACATCGCCCAGGAGCTGAAGGACAACGGCGTGAACGTGCTGGGCACCAGCCCGGAGAGCATCGGCCTGGCTGAAGACAGGGAGCGGTTCAGGGAGAGGATGATTGCCCTGGACATACTGCAGCCGGATGGGGGCACCGCCCGGTCCATGAAGGAGGCCATCCGGATCGCGGACAGGATCGGCTACCCTCTGATGGTGCGGCCGTCCTTTGTGCTCGGCGGCCGGGGGATGAAGGTGATCTACGATGAGGCCGAACTGATCAAGCACGCCGAAGAGGCCATTCAGGTCAGCCCTGAGTACCCCATGCTTGTCGACAGGTTTCTGGAACAGGCCATCGAGACGGAGGTGGATGCCCTCTGCGATGGTGAGGAGACCTTTGTGGCCGCTGTCATGGAACATATCGAGCTGGCCGGCGTTCATTCAGGGGATGCTGCCTGCGTCATCCCGCCGAGGACGATCAAAGAGGAGCACCTGAAGACCATTGAGGAGTACACCGCCAGGATAGTGAAGGACCTGAAGGCAGTGGGACTGATGAACGTCCAGTATGCCATCTGCAACGACATGGTCTATATCCTGGAGGCCAACCCCCGGGCTTCGCGGACGGTGCCGCTAGTCTCCAAGGTGACCGGGATTCCCATGGCGGCCATTGCCACCCGGCTGGTGCTGGGCAAGAGATTGAGGGACTTCCCGGACCTCAAGAAGCGCAAGCTGCCCTACGTCGCGGTCAAGGAAGCCGTCTTCCCCTTCAACATGTTTCCCGATGTGGACCCCGTGCTTGGCCCGGAGATGAAGTCCACCGGAGAGGTGATGGGAATTGCCGACAGCTTCGGACTGGCGTTCTACAAGGCCGCCGCGGCGGCCGGAGCCAGGCTGCCCGTCGAAGGCAATGTCCTGCTGACTGTGGCAGACAGCGACAAGAAGGACCTGCCGCCCATCGCCCGGAGAATCAAGGACCTGGGCTTCCAGATCTACGCCACCGAACAGACCGGTGCCTTGCTGGCGAGGCATGGCATACCGAACCAGCGGGTGAAGAAGCTCCATGAAGGCCGGCCCAACGTGGCCGACTCCATCAAGAACCGGGACATTCACCTGGTGATCAACACCCCGGCCGGACGCAACAGCAAGTACGATGACAGCTACATTCGCAAGACGGCCACGCAGTACAAGGTGCCCTACATCACCTCCATGGCGGCCGCGGAGGCCAGCGCGGAGGGCATGGAGGCGGTGAGGAAGCAGGAGATCAGCCCGAAATCGCTGCAGGAGTACCAGAAGGAGCTGTCGCAGTCGGAGCAGCAATCGTGATACCTGTCAAAGGCGTTCCCGCTGTCGGGACGCTGAGGTGCAGCCCTGGAGAGTGAGGCCATGAGACAGGTGACTGCCACGGTGATTTCGAACGCAGAGGTCATGCCTCAGGTACACCTCCTGTGGCTGGAGGCTCCGGGGATGGCTGCCGCGGCCCGGCCGGGCCAGTTCGTCATGGCGCGCTGTGGCACAGGACACGATCCCCTGTTGCGACGGCCTCTGAGCGTCCACAGGGTTGACGGCGGGCAGAGGCTGGCCCTGCTCGTCGGCGTGGCGGGCCGGGGCACGGGGTGGCTGTCATATCGCCGGAAAGGTGACGTGGTGGACCTTCTGGGACCGCTGGGCAACGGGTTCTCCATCCGGACAGCGGCGCGGAGCCTGCTGCTGGTGGCCGGCGGGATCGGCGTTGCCCCACTGGTCTTCCTGGCTGAGGAGGCACTAAGGTCCGGGCGCGCTGTATCCCTAGTCGTCGGGGCCCGGAGCGCTTCGGGCCTCTATCCCCGGTCTCTGCTGCCATCAGGGGCCAGCGTCGTCGAAGTCACTGAGGACGGCTCGGAGGGACTGAGGGGCATGGCTGTTGACCACATCGATGGCTGCGTGGGTCGGGCTGAGCAGGTGTTCGCCTGCGGGCCGGCGACCATGTACCGTTCCATGGCGGGGAAGGAGTGCTTGACCGGCGAACCCGTTCAAATCTCCCTGGAGACCATGATGGGCTGTGGGCTGGGAGCGTGCTACGGCTGTGCCACAAGGACCAGAACGGGCATGCGCATGGTCTGCCATGACGGCCCCGTGTTTGAACTGGACGATGTTATCTGGTGATGGAGGTGATCCGGATTGGTGGAGAGCAGGCAGATAAAGATCAGGACGAACGGCAACTGCGACATCGTGGACATCACCGGACAGGTGGCCGGGGAGATCGAGGGATCCCGCATCGACAGCGGCATTGTCACGCTCTTTGCCGTGGGCTCAACAGCGGGCATCGGCACCATAGAGTATGAACCGGGACTGGTGGCCGACTTCAAGGCCTGCTGGGAGAGACTGATTCCGTCCCGGGTCGACTACCAGCACGACCGGGCGTGGGGCGACGGCAATGGCCATTCCCATGTGAGGGCCTCTGTTCTGGGGCCCTCGCTGACGGTGCCCTTCAGCGGGAAGAGGATGATGCTGGGGACCTGGCAGCAGCTCGTGTACGTCGACTTCGACAACCGACCTCGTTCCAGAGAGATAGCGGTCCAGATCATGGGTGAATAGGGAGCATCCGCCAGACACCGGTCTGGCGTTTCATTCGGGGTGGATGGCCTGGGATGGCCATTATGGGACTCCCGTCGGGCTCGAGGTGATGTTACTCCCGCGATCCGGTCGTCGATCAGGCAGTCTGCGGCTTGAGGCGGGGGTCAAGGGCGGCGATAATCCGGGCCCAAATGCCCTCCAGTTCGCTCCTGGCGGACGACTCCAGCTCTCTCAGCACGGCCATGGTCTCCTGGCTGGAGAAGCACCGGGTGAGGTAGTCATACCATGGCTGGAAGGCCCGGTCGGGTTCCAGGCGGGAGAGGTTGTCCACTGCAGCCCCGCAGACAGCCATCCAGGACCTGGAGATGCCATCGATGCCGGTGATGCTCCGTGGATCGATGCCCTTGAGGAGTCCGAAGCCATGGCGGAACATGCCGGCATCCCGTCCGAAGAAACGACTGAAGAGCCGGGAGACCCTCTCGACGTCCCACTCGCGCTGGGATTCCGCGATGAGATCCATCACGCTGCCGTTGACGTCAGCGGTCAGACCGTCCAGACTGGTCTCGACGATCAGCTCGGCCAGCTTGGGCTGGTTCTCCGGGAAGGGGGTTTGAAACACGGCGCTGCTTCTCAGTTCGGCTTCCCTCCGAAGAATGACGGGATAGAGGGGAGTCCCCGGACCGTGCAGAGACTCATCCACCAGGAGGTGATTCTCCATGGCCTCCCGGATGTCCTGGCCGCCGTTGGCGCTCAGGAAGTCCCAGAGAGGTTGAACCAGACTCCGGCGGTGAGTCTCCTCCCATCGGGTGCATCCCGTTATCGGTGCTGCATCGTTCAGGATGGCAAGAACCGGCGGCTTCCCTGCCGTTGCGTGAACCATCATGTGGAATATCATGCCCGGCATGCCGATCCCCCGAGAAGTGGACTTTGTTGGAGGCCCTAGTATATAATAGTAAATCTGTTTCTGCCCTTGTATGGTAATGGCTGTCAGTGGTTGATTTCGCCCTCATCTGGGGCCGGTGTTTCAATCACACCTGCGCTCTCTCCGGGTGAACTGCGCGAGAAACGTGTGGCTGGCTATGCGGATCTCGCACGGCGTTCTTGACTTCTGATGTCGATGATGATAAATTACATGCTCGTTGCCTTTTGGAGTAGGCGCGGATAATGCCAACAATCAACCAACTCGTGCGGCACCGCCGAAAGAGAATACTGCGGAAGACCAAGTCGCCGTCGCTGTGCTTTGGATTGAACCAACTCAAACGGCGGGTGGTCAAGACCAAGGGTTCTCCGCAGAAGAGAGGGGTCTGCATCCAGGTGAGGACCATGACCCCCAAGAAGCCCAACTCGGCGTTGCGCAAGATCGCCAGGGTCAGGTTGACCAATGGCATAGAAGTAACCGCCTATATCCCTGGAGAGGGGCACAATCTGCAAGAGCACTCGGTGGTCCTGGTTCGTGGAGGCCGAGTGAAGGATTTGCCTGGCGTGCGCTACCATATCGTGCGCGGCAGCCTGGACACTGGGGGTGTGGCTAACCGCCGGCAAGGCCGCAGCAGATACGGAGCAAAACGCGCAAAGGACTCGGGGGCCTCCGTCACCTAGGGCTTTGGTATGCCTGACGGGGCGGAGGGCGCAGATGCCCGGGTTTTTTTTGTGGTCTGGAGATTGAGGGATGCCGAGAAGAGGTAGGATTGTAAAGAGGGCGCAACAGCCGGATACCAAGTACGGCAGCCTGCTGGTGTCCCATCTGATCAAGAAGATAATGAAGTGGGGGAAGAAGAGGACGGCCGAAGGGATAGTCTACTCGGCTCTGGACATCGCGTCAGAACAGGTGAAGAAGCCAGCCGCTGACGTGCTGGAGCAGGCGGTGAAGAACGCCACTCCGCTGCTGCAGGTCAAAGGCCGCCGTGTTGCCGGTGCCACGTATCAGGTGCCGATGGAGGTCACCGGCTATCGCGGTACAGCCATGGCCGTGCGCTGGCTGATAGACTCGGCGAGGGCGCGCAGCGGCAAGTCGATGTCGGAGAAGCTTGCCGCCGAGATCGTGGATGCCTTCCGTGGTCAGGGGGCCGCGGTCAAGAAGCGTGAGGAGACGCACAAGATGGCCGAGGCCAACAGGGCCTTCGCCCACTTCAGGTGGTAGAGAGCCCAGTGATCACGAAGCAGCACTCCGGATCGATTGGCCTGGCTGAGCCAGGACGAGACAGGACCAGAACCCGGGAAATGATCGAAGCCTTCCCTCTGCGCCAGATCAGGAACATCGGGGTCATTGCCCATATTGACGCGGGCAAGACGACGGTCACCGAGAGGATCCTGTACTATACCGGCCGTACCTACAAGATCGGTGGTGTGGATGAGGGGACAGCGGTGATGGACTGGATGGATCAAGAACGGGAGAGGGGCATCACCATCACGGCCGCGGCCACAACCTGCTACTGGCTGGACCACCGGATCAATATCATCGATACCCCAGGTCACGTGGATTTCACCGCCGAGGTGGAGCGGAGTCTCCGCGTCCTCGACGGTGGAGTGGTGGTCTTCGACGCCGTGGCCGGCGTCCAGCCCCAGTCGGAGACGGTATGGCGGCAGGCCAACAAGTACCATGTGCCGCGGGTGTGTTTCGTGAACAAGATGGACCGGGTGGGCGCTGACCTGCACCGCACCATCGACATGATTGGCAAGGTTCTGGGCGCCAAAGCCATTCCTGTTCAGTTGCCTCTCGGCGAGGAGAAGTCGTTCGAGGGGATGGTGGATCTGGTGGAGAGGAAGTCCTACCGCTTCTCGGGGGATGCCGACACGGAGCCCATGGAAGGGGAGATCCCCGAGGAATGCAGAGAGCAGGCTCGGAAGGGCCGGGAAACCCTTGTGGAGAAGCTGGCCGAGGAAGACGAGCCGCTGATGCATGCCTATCTGGAAGGACGTGAGATTGGGGCCCCGGAGATGAAAGCCGCCCTGCGCCGGGCATGCCTGGCCAACCGGGTGGTGCCGGTCCTCTGCGGCAGTGCCCTGGGCAACAAGGGCATCCAGATGCTGCTGGAAGCCATAGTGGACTACCTGCCGTCGCCGCTGGATGTCCCGGCAGTCAAGGGTGTGGAGCCGGAGACCGGCGCGGCAGTCACGCGCCCGCCGGAAGACGAAGCGCCTTTCTCGGCGCTGGCCTTCAAGGTAGTCACCGATCCATTCGTGGGGCGCTTGGTGTACCTCAGGGTCTACTCGGGGAGAGCCGAGCCTGGGACAAAGCTGCTCAATGCCGCCAGAGATCAGAAGGAGCGTCTGGGCAGGATACTGAGGATGCATGCCAACAACCGGGAGGAGGTTGACAGCATCTCTGCCGGCGGAATCGTGGCGGCCATCGGATTGAAGAACACCCTCACCGGAGACACGCTGTGCGATCCGGCGGCACCGATACTCCTCGAAGCCATCCGCTTCCCCAACCCCGTGGTCTCGGTGGCCATCGAGGCCAGGACCAAGGCTGACGAGGACAGGATCGGGGAAGCCCTGATGAAGCTGACCGAGGAAGACCCCACCTTCGAGACTCACTATGATGGTGAAACGGGCCAGACCATTGTCTCTGGCATGGGAGAGCTCCACCTGGAAGTGATACTGGAGCGGATGAAGCGCGAGTTCAGGGTTGACGCCAAGCTGGGCAAGCCTGAGGTGGCCTACAGGGAGACGATTACCGAACCAGCGGAGGCCGAAGGCAAGTTCATCAAGCAGTTCGGCGGAAGGGGCCAGTACGGCCATGTGGCGATCGAGGTTGAACCCGGCGAGAGAGGCAGCGGATTCTCCTTCGCCAGCAAGATAAAGGCAGGAGCGATCCCCAGGGAGTACATCCCGTCTGTTGAAGCCGGGGTGAAGGAAGCCCTGCAGAGAGGCGTTCTGGCGAACTACCCACTGGTGGACTTGAAGGTGACTCTGCGGGACGGCAGCTATCACGAAGTCGACTCCTCAGAGGTGGCCTTCAAGATGGCCGGCTCTATCGCTCTGAAAGAGGGAGTGAGGCAGGCCGGGCCGGTGCTCCTGGAGCCCATCATGAAATTGGAGATATTTGTCCCCGAGCAGTTCCTGGGCGAGATACTGGCCGATGTCGATGCCAGAAGGGCTCAGATCGAAGGCGTCGAGGTTCAGGGAGACATGAGGGTCATTCACGGGCTCATCCCAGTGGGGGAGACCTTCGGCTACACCACGGTGCTCCGGTCGTTGAGCCAGGGCAAGGCGACCCATTCCATGGAGTTCCATGAGTATCAGGTGGTGCCTCCGCCTCTGATGGAGCAGGTCATCGCCAGGATCAAGGGAAGGGTGACGTAGACGTGCCAAAGCAGAAGATCCGTATCAAGTTGAAATCCTTCGATCACCGGGTGCTGGATCAGTCGGCGGCTCAGATTACGGCCACCGCGGAGCAGACCGGGGCCAGGGTGGCCGGACCGGTGCCCCTACCCACGCGCATCCAGAAATTCTGCGTCATTCGGTCCCCATTCATAGACAAGGACTCCAGGGAGCAGTTCGAGATCAGAACCCACCGGCGGCTGATCGATATCCTTGATCCCACCACGAAGACCATCGAGTCCCTGACCCGGCTCAATCTCCCCGCCGGAGTGGATGTGGAGATCAAGCTGTGATACAGGGCGTCCTGATCTCGGAGACGTTGGCTGATTGGACTTGACATGGCAGGAACAGTGAGTAAGGCCATCATTGGCCGCAAGCTGGGCATGACGCAGATCTTCGACGATCAAGGTCTTCTGGAAGCGATCACCGCCATCGAGGCGGGACCCTGTTTCGTCGTCCAGAAGAAGACGAAGGCGAAGGATGGCTACGACGCGGTGCAGTTGGGCTTCTGGGCAACAAAGCGCTGCAACTCCCCGGAGAAGGGGCACCTCAAGGCGGCAGGACGGGAGTTGAGGTATCTCAACGAGTTCAGGCTGGATGATATCGGCCCATTTGAGGTGGGCCAGGCCCTGGATGCCAGCCTGTTTGAGAAGGGTGAGAAGGTCGATGTCGTCGGCGTGTCGAAGGGCAGAGGCTTCGCCGGGGGCGTGAAACGATATCACTTCCGGGGAGGGCCGAAGACCCACGGCCAGTCGGACCGCCACCGGGCGCCCGGCTCCGTGGGAGGGACTACGTCCCCGGGGAGAGTGTATAAGGGCACCCGTATGGCCGGCCACATGGGGAATGCCAGAGTGACCGTGCGCAATCTCGAGGTGATCCAGGCGGATTCCAACCGGAACCTTATCCTGGTGAAGGGCGCCGTGCCCGGCGCTGTGGGCGGGATCGTGCTTATCAGCCGGAAGTCGGCCAGGAAGAGAAGATAGACATGAAGTGCCCGGTACGCAATGTTCAGGGCGACACCGTTGAGCAGTTGGAGTTGGAGGACCGGGTCTTTGCCCTGCCCTTCAATGAAGCTGTGGTGCATCAGGCCATGGTGAGGCAGTTGGCCAACGGCCGCCAGGGGACAGCGGACACCAAGACCAGGGGGGAGGTATCCGGGAGCACGAGGAAGGTCTACCGTCAGAAGCATACCGGGCGGGCCCGCCGCGGCAGTCTGCGCTCGCCGCTGCTCAGGGGTGGTGGTGTCGTCTTTGGGCCCCACCCCAGGGGCTACGGGCAGAGAATGCCCCGGAAGATGCGGCGTCTGGCCATCAAATGCCTCCTCTCGGCCAAGGCCTCAGCGGGTGAGCTCGTGGTTGTGGATCAGCTCCCGCTGAAGGAGTCAAAGACTGTGGAGATGGCCCAGGTCCTTAGGGCCCTGGACGTGAAGGGCTCGGCCCTGGTGGTCACGCCGAAACCGGAAGCCGGTTTGGTCCGGGCGGCGCGGAACCTGCCCAGGACGAAGACCTCGCCTGCGGCTCTGCTCAATGTGGTGGACCTGCTTTCGCACAAGTTCCTGGTGATTACCGTGGATGGTGTGCGCTGTGTCGAGGACATCCTGACCAGGGAACGCTGTGCCTCGAGGAGCGGCTAGAGGATGGACTCCTACGAAGTGCTGCGCCGGCCCATCATCACCGAGAAGAACATCGCCCTTCAAGGGCAGAACAAGTATGCCTTCGAGGTCGCCGAGGGCGCCAACAAGCGTCAGGTCAAGGAAGCGGTGGAGAGGGCATTCAATGTCAAGGTGGTCAGCGTTAACGTGATTACTGTGCATGGCAAGACCAAGCGGATGGGCAGGCACCAGGTGCGGACCTCTCCGTGGAAGAAGGCTTTGGTCACCCTTGGAGAGGGACAGAAGATTCAGTTCTTTGAAGGCGTGTAAGAATGGCGCTTAAGGAATACAAACCGACTTCTCCAGGCAGGCGCGGGATGACCGGCCTGACCTTTGAAGAAGTCACCAAGAAGAAGAGGCCGGAGAAGTCCCTGCTTCTGCCATTGAAGAAGAAGGCGGGCCGTAACAACCAGGGCAGGATAACGGTGCGCCACAGGGGTGGCGGCTCCAAGCGGATGCTCAGGGTGATTGACTTCAAGAGGGACAAACCCGGCATGGCCGCCGAAGTGCTGGCCATCGAATACGATCCCAATCGCTCGGCCTACATCGCCCTGGTGCAGTATGTCGATGGGGAGAAGCGCTATATCATTGCCCCGGTGGGACTAGTGCCGGGGCAGAGCATCTCCTCAGGCCCGGATGCCGAGGTGAAGGTGGGCAATGCCCTGCCTCTGGGCCGGATTCCGGTGGGCATCATGATCCACAACATCGAGCTCCAGACCAAGAGAGGGGCTCAGATCGTCCGGAGCGCCGGCACGTATGCTCAGATCGTTGGCAGAGACGATGTGTACAGCCTGGTCCGGCTGCCCTCCGGTGAGGTGCGGAAGATCCCCAGTGTCTGCATGGCCACAGTGGGCCAGGTGAGCAACGTTGATCATCAGAATGTGAAGTTGGGCAAGGCGGGGCGCAGCCGGTGGAAAGGCAAGCGGCCCGCAGTACGCGGTTCAGCGATGAGCCCCCGGGATCATCCACACGGCGGTGGAGAAGGCAGGTCTCCGAGGGGGATGCCCCCCAAGACTCCATGGGGCAAGCCTGCCCTGGGCTACAAGACGCGCAAGAAGAGAGCCAGTGACAAGTTGATCGTGAAGCGGAGAGGGAAGTAGATAATGGGCAGGTCCATAAAGAAGGGTCCCTTTGTCGACCCGAAGCTGATGGCGAAGGTCAAGGCCGTTGATGTGGCGGGGCAGAAGACGGTGATCAAGACTTGGTCCCGGGCCTCGACCATTGTACCCGAGATGGTGGGTCACACCATTGCCGTCCATGATGGCCGGAGGCATGTGCCCATATTCGTCACCGAGAACATGGTGGGGCACAGGCTGGGTGAGTTCGCCCCCACCCGCACGTTCAGAAGCCATGTTGGCAAGGTGGAGAAAGCCGCCTAGAGGGTTCGATGGAAGTCAAGGCTGTGGCCAAATACGTGGGCGTGTCTCCGCAGAAGCTGCGTCTGTATGCCGGTCTGGTTCGGGGCAGGAGAGTGGAGGAGTCCCTGGCCATTCTGAAGCTATCGCCTTCTCCATGTGCCCGGGCACTGGCCAAGGTGGTGAAGTCGGCCGCTGCCAATGCTGAGAACAACCACCAGATGACGCCCTCTGATCTGAGGGTGGTCGGGATTCAGATAGACCAGGGTGCCACTCTGAAGAGGATTCGCGCTCAGGCCAGGGGGAGGGTGAGTCCCATCCTGAGACACACGAGTCATATCACAGTCGTAGTTGATGTGGAGGGATAATTGGGGCATAAGGTTCATCCCGTAGGGTTCAGGATCGGCATAAGCACCGAGTGGCGTTCCAAATGGTATGCCCACAGGAACTACGGCGCGCTGGTGCAGGAGGATGCGCGCATCCGCAGGCTGGTTCGGGAGCGCACCGACGAAGCCGGTGTGTCTAGGATGGATATTGAACGGTGGGCGAATGAAGTGACTGTCACTGTTCATGCTGCCAAGCCGGGGATAGTCATCGGGCGTGGGGGGCAGAGGGTGGAGGCATTGAGGAATTCGCTGGAGGCGCTTTGCGGCAAGAAGATCCGCCTGAACATCCAGGAAGTCAGGATCCCCGAGCTGGAGGCCTATCTGGTAGCCAAGAGCATTGCCGGTCAGATGGAACGTCAGATATCTTATCGCAGGGCAATCAAGCGTGCGATTATGCGGACGATGCAAGCGGGTGCGAAGGGAGTGAAGGTCATCTGCTCCGGGAGGCTGGGCGGGGCTGAAATCGCACGCACAGTGACGCTCCGCGAGGGCAGGGTGCCTCTGCACACGCTGCGTGCTGACATCGACTATGGTCTCTGTGAGGCACGCACCATGATGGGTCGCATCGGCGTTAAGGTCTGGATATACAAGGGCGATGTGTTCCCGAAGATGGAGGAGATGGAGGCGCCGGCCGGGCAGCCCGTGGCCCAGGCGGCTGGTGGGGCATCCAATAAGGGTGTGACTTTGGGACAGATCGCTGAGGTGGGAAGAGATGCTGCAGCCAAAGAGAGTGAAGTACCGAAAAATCCAGAAGGGTAGGATCAGAGGGGAAGCTCAATCCGGCAACACCCTGGTCTTCGGGGAATTCGGGCTTCAGGCATCACAGGGTGGGCGGCTGAGTGCCAGGCAGATTGAGGCGGCACGGCGGGCTATTGTGCACAATCTTCGGCGCGGAGTGATGCTGTGGATTCGGGTGTTTCCGGACAAGCCGATAACCAAGAAGCCGGCGGAGACGCGAATGGGTAGTGGCAAGGGCAGCCTGGATCACTGGGTGGCGGTGGTGAAGCCGGGTAGAGTGATATTCGAAATCGGCGGCGTGAACGAGGAGGCGGCCAAGGGGGCGTTTCGGCTTGCCTCACACAAGCTTCCCATGGAGACCAAGGTCGTGGGCAAGGGGGCTTGATGAAGGCGGAGGAGGTCCGGGGGCTGAGCGACACTGACCTGGTAGGTCAATTGGAGGAGGCGCAGCGCGAGCTGTTCAACCTGCGGTTCCGCCTGGCCACGAAGCAGCTCACCAATCACCGAGAGGTGAGAAGGGCGAAGAGGAAGATCGCCAGGATCAAGACCGTGCTGCGGGAGAGGGAGCTGGCCGGAGCCCAAACCTAGCTGGAAGGAAGAGATGGAGAATGGCGCAGAGGCAGGCGCGAGAATCGTCCGGGGTTGACCGATGAGCAGGGGAAAGCGGAAGACGCTGGTCGGACATGTCGTCAGCAGGGCTATGGACAAGACGGCGGTGGTGGCTGTGGAGTCCAGGCGAGCCCATCCCTTGTACAAGAAGATCGTCAGACGTCAGGCCAAGTTCAAGGCCCATGATGAGGGCAACTCGTGCCAGGCGGGCGACACGGTGAGGATCGTGGAGAGCCGCCCCATCTCCAAGAGCAAGCATTGGCGAATAGCAGAGATAGTTGCCAGAGCCGACATGGTTGAGGTTAAGCGGGATGATCCAAATATATAGCCGGCTTCGAGTGGCGGACAATACTGGAGCCAAGACCATCATGTGTATCCATGTCTCTGGAGGCACGAAGAGGAGATACGCCAGCATCGGCGATATCATTGTGGCCACGGTGAAGCAGGCCATGCCCAGGGGGGTGGTGAAGCAAGGGGAGGTAGTGAAGGCTGTGATTGTGAGGACCACCAAGTCGTATCGCCGTCGTGACGGCTCGTACATCAGGTTTGATGACAATGCGGCCGTGATTCTGGGTGAGCAGAACAACCCCAAAGGCAGCCGCATTTTTGGGCCTGTGGCGAGAGAGCTTCGTGAGAAGGATTTCACGAAGATAATCTCCCTGGCGCCGGAGGTATTCTAGACAAGTGAAGATCCACAAGAACGACAACGTGCTGGTCATCGCCGGGAAGGATAGGGGCAAGAAGGGCAAGGTTAGGTACGCCTATCCTGACAAGAAGCGGCTGATCGTGGACGGCGTGAACATGATCAAGAGGCACACCAAGGCCAGAGCCATGGCCAGACAGGCGGGAGTCATCGAACGCGAGGCCCCGCTTCCGGTGTCCAAGGTGATGCTGATCTGCAACAAGTGCAGCAAGCCCACCCGGGTGGGCTTCCGGTTCACGGAAGAGAAGAAGGTTCGTGTCTGCTCTTCCTGTCATGAGGTTATGGACTAGCGGAGATGGAGAAGCAGAACCGACCGAGACTGCAGGACAGGTACAGCCGTCAGGCCCTTCCGGCGCTGATGAAGGACTTCAAGTACCCCAATGTCATGTGTGTGCCCCGGCTGGAGAAGGTGGTGATCAACATCGGGCTGGGCGAGGCCATCCAGGACCCCAAGGCTCTGGAGAGCGCGGAGAAGGACCTGGCCACCATCTCAGGACAGCATCCCATCATCACCCGGGCGCGGAGATCCATCGCCGCCTTCAAACTCAGGACGGGGATGCCCATCGGGATGAAAGTGACCCTGCGGGGGCGCAGGATGTATGAATTCCTGGACAGGCTGGTCAACGCGGTGCTGCCGCGCATCAGGGATTTCCGGGGCGTTCCCAGGGGCTCATTCGATGGCCGGGGCAACTACAGTTTGGGCATGAAGGATCAGTTGGTGTTCCCGGAGATTGAATACGACAAGGTGGACAAGGCCCGGGGCCTGGAAGTCACCATTGTGACCAGTGCCAAGACGGACGATGAAGCCAGACGGCTGCTGGAGCTTCTGGGAATGCCCTTTGTGAGAGGTTAGCAAGTTGGCAAAGCTGTCCAAGATCGTCAAATGGCAACGGGAACCCAAGTACAAGGTGCAGAAGCACAACAGGTGCAACCTGTGCGGCAGACCACGGGCCTACATACGCAGATTCGGCCTCTGTCGTATCTGCTTCCGCGAGCTGGCCCTCAAGGGAGAGATCGCCGGAGTGAAGAAATCGAGTTGGTGAGTAATAGTATGACTACTGATCCGATCGCCGATATGCTGACCAGAATACGGAACGCCAATATGGTGAGGCAGGACTTCGTCCTGATACCCTGGTCCAGAATGAAGATGTCGATGGCCAAGATCCTGAAGGAAGAGGGGTTCATTCAGGACTACGAGATACTGAAGGGCAAACCGGGGCGGACAATGAAGCTTCACCTCAAATACGTTGACCGGAGCCGGCCGGCGATCCTGGGCCTGAAGAGAGTGAGCAGGCCGGGACTCAGGGTGTACGTCGGGTCTTCGGAAATCCCCCGCGTCTACGGGGGACTGGGCATAGCCATGCTGTCCACTTCCAAGGGGATAATGGCGGGGCAGAAGGCCTGGAAGCAACACCTGGGCGGTGAGTTGCTGTGCTACATATGGTGACCTGCGACGGAATGATGTGGTGATTCTGCGATGTCGAGAGTCGGGAAACTGCCAATAGATCTGCCGCCGGGCGTGGCGGTGGAGATAAGGGAAAACGAGGTGACTGTGAAGGGGCCAAAGGGCGAACTGTGTCGATCCTTTGACCCGAAGATGTCGATTGCTCTTGAAGGAGGCGCCTTAGTCGTTTCGACGGGAAGCAGAGATGGTCTTGGTGCTCTGCACGGACTTACCAGATCGCTGCTGGCCAACATGGTTGATGGAGTGAGCAAGGGCTATGAGAAGCTCCTAGAGGTGGTCGGCGTGGGCTATCGGGCTCAGAAGGTGGGGGAGAAACTGGTCCTCCAGGTAGGCTTCACTCATCCGGTGGAAGTGTCGCCTGCCTCAGGCATATCTTTTTCAGTGGAGGGGACGAACAGGATCAAGGTGGCGGGCATAGACAAGGAGGCCGTTGGTGAGGCGGCGGCGAAGATCCGGGCTATCCGTCGCTGCGACTCCTATAAGGGGAAGGGTGTCAAATACGTGGGAGAGACCTTGCGGCTGAAGGCGGGCAAGGCCGGCAGGGCTGCGGCTAAGAAGAAATAGATGGCACTGAAGAAGAAGAGAGACTCAAGCCGGAGACTGAGGCATCAATCGCGGGTTCGTTTGTGTGTTTCCCGGAGCCTGAAGCACATCAGTGCCCAAGTCATTGACGACAGGCAGTCGCGGACCATAGCCAGCGCCTCCAGTTGCGAACCCGAGATCGCCGCTGAGAAGCGAAAGAAGACGGAGGTGGCTGCTGCTGTGGGCAGCTTGGTGGGCAAGCGGGCCATTGAGAAGGGTGTGGTGGAGGTGGTGTTTGATCGGCATGGGTTCAAGTATCACGGGCGGGTGAAGGCTCTGGCTGAAGCAGCCAGGACGTCGGGACTGAAGTTCTAGGCTTGGTGAGACGATGGTGCGTGAAGAGATAGCGGAAGCCAAGGAGGAGTTGTCCGAACGGGTGATCTCCGTCACCCGCGTGGCCAAGGTGGTCAAGGGCGGGAAGCACCTGAGGTTCAGGGCTCTGGTGGCGGTTGGCGATGGGAACGGCCAGGTTGGCATAGGGATGGGCAAGGCCAACGAGGTGGCTCAGGCCATCCAGAAGGCCAACAGCGTGGCCAAGAAGGCCATGATCAGCGTTCCCCTGGCGGGGACAACCGTTCCGCATGAAATCCGGGCCAAGTTCGGCGGGGCCGATGTGCTGCTCCGGCCGGCAAGGCCCGGCAGCGGGGTTATCGCGGGCGGCAGCATGCGTGCCGTGGTGGAGGTGGCCGGGGTGAAGGATGTCCTGGCCAAGTCCCTGGGCAGCTCCAATCCCACCAACGTAGTCAGGGCGACGATGGTCGCGCTGAGCCGCTTGAGGGAGCCGGACAAGGTCATCGCTGAGAGAAAGGCAGCGTCTGCTGCCAGGGGATAGACATAGATGTCCAAACTGCGTATCACGTGGACCAAGAGCTGCATAGGCTACGAACGGGATCAGAGAGGTACGCTCGAGGCACTGGGTCTGCGGCGCTTGCACCAGAAGGTCGAGCGAGAGGATTCACCCTCCGTTCGCGGTATGCTCCTTAAGATCAAGCATCTGGTCAAGGTTGAGGAGATAGAAGCGTAGTGGTCAGACAGGACAGTCTTGCACCCGCCAGTGGTTCCAGGAAGAAGAGAAAGCGCGTCGGCCGAGGCCTGGGAAGCGGCCATGGCACGTATTCCACACGGGGCATGAAGGGGCAGAAAGCGCGCAGCGGCCCGGGCATTCATCCCTACTTCGAGGGCGGTCAGTTGCCTCTGGTGAAACGCCTGCCTGCCAAGCGGGGCTTCAACAACATATTCCGGAAGGAGTACTGCGTGGTGAACGTGGGCAGGCTGAATGTCTTTGAGCCCAACAGCATCATCGACCGGGAGAAGCTGGTGAGCGCCAGGGTGATCAAATCAACTGCAAAGCCTCTCAAGCTCCTTGGCGGGGGCTCTCTTGACCGAGCGCTGGTAGTGCGGGCCGAGAAGGTATCGGCAGCGGCCAGAGAGAAGATTGAAGCGGTGGGGGGGAGAGTGGAGGAGGTGAGAAGTGCAGCAAAGGCAAGCTAGGCCACGCCTCATCCAGGCGATGATCGATGCCTTCAGCTTGCCTGATCTAAGGGCCAGGCTCATCTTCACCATTGGCGCTCTGATCATCTTCCGCTTTGTGGCCCATATCCCTGCTCCGGGGGTTGACACTACTGCGCTGGAGAAGGTCTTCGAAGGGAATCAGCTGCTGGGGATGCTGAACATATTCAGCGGCGGGGCAATGAGGAACTTCAGCGTCGTGGCCATGGGGGTCTATCCCTACATCACGGCGTCGATTGTGATGCAGCTCCTGGTGCCGGTCATCCCCCAGCTGCAGAATCTCTCCAGGGAAGGCGAGGCGGGCAGGAACAAGATCAATGTGATCACCCACTGGCTGACGCTGCCTCTGGCCGGCCTTCAGGGTTACGCTCTTTATGTCACTCTGAGCCGGCCGGATGAGTCGGGGATAACGGCCATTGAGTCGTCTGGCCCCCTGGGCGTTGCGGCGATAATCATCGCCGTGATCGCCGGCACCATGTTCCTGGTATGGCTGGGCGAGCTGATCACCGAACGCGGCATCGGCAATGGCGTGTCCATCATCATCTTCGCCGGGATTGTGGCCGGTCTGCCCAGCATGGTCGCCACCGGGGAGATGTCGGCCAGAGACAACCTGCCGGGGCTGATCGCCTTCATCGTGCTGGGGCTGGCCACGGTGCTGTTCATCGTCCTGTTCACTGAAGGTGCCCGGCGCATCCCGGTGCACTACTCGAGGAGCGTCTTTCGGGGCAGGCGGATGTACCGCCAGTCAGGGTCAACCCACATACCGTTGAGGGTGAACTCAGCAGGCATGATCCCGCTGATCTTCGCTTTCTCCATGGTGACTCTGCCGGGGGTGATCGCCAGCTACTTCACCAACGCCTCCGGAATCGGCGGTGACATCGCCCATTTCCTGTACACGTGGACCAGCCACTGGAGCTACTGGCTGGTGCTGGGGCTCCTGGTGTTGGCCTTCACCTTCTTCTATACCATGGTCATCTTCGAGCAGATGAATCTGGCGGAGACGCTGCAGAAGCAGGGAGGCTTTGTGCCCGGGATTCGCCCCGGCCAGGCCACGGCCACCTACCTCAGCCAGGTGACCACCCGGATCACCTGGGGTGGGGCCATCTTCCTGGCTGTGGTGGCGGTGCTGCCCTTCATTGCCAAGAATCTCACCAATGTCACCGCTGTGGCCATCTCCAGCACCGGTCTGCTGATCATGGTCGGCGTGGCCCTGGACACGATGAAACAGCTTGAGGCTCAGCTGCTGATGCGCCGCTACGAGGGCTTCCTCAAGTGATGGGGAGATAGAAGTTGCGGATTATTCTGCTCGGTGCTCCGGGGTCGGGCAAGGGAACGCAGGCGGAGCGGCTTGCGGCGGCTACGGGCATGATGCACCTGTCATCGGGAGATCTGTTCCGCCAGGCCGAGAAAGAGGGCACAGAGCTGGGCAAGCTGGCCAAGTCGCATATGGAAAAGGGACTGCTGGTTCCCGACGAGGTGGTCATCAGGATGGTCCTGGAGCGGATCGCGGGCAACAAGGCGGGGGTCATATTCGATGGCTTCCCCCGGACGCTGGAGCAGGCGGAGTCCCTGGACAAGGCGCTGGGAGAGGGCGGCATAGACAAGGCGGTCTACATCGAGGTCTCGCGCGGTGAACTGCTCAAGCGTCTGAGCGGACGCTGGATATGCCGCCAGTGTCAGAAGCCGTATCACCTGGTGACATCTCCGCCCAAGAAGGCCGGCAGGTGCGACAACTGCGGAGGGGAGCTGTATCAGCGTCCCGACGACACGGTGGAAACCGCCGAGAAGAGGCTGGAGGTCTATTTGGAACAGACGGCTCCTCTGGTGGAGTACTACCGGAGGAAGGGAAGGCTGGTTGAGATCGCCGGGGAGAGGCCGATAGAGACGGTGAACAAGGATCTCGTGGCCAGGCTCCGATTGAGACAGGATGGCCATAGGCACTAAGTCGGATGATGAAATCGCCGCCATGCGGGAAGCGGGCAGGATCGTGGCCAGGATACTACAAAGGCTGGCTGCGGAAGTCAGACCGGGGGTGAGAACGGCTGATCTGGACAGGGTCTGTGTCGAGGAGTTGACCAGGTACAGAGTGAAGTCCTCTTTCAAAGGCTATCGCGGGTTTCCGGCTCACATCTGCACCTCGATCAATGATGAGGTGGTCCATGGCATCCCCGGAGAGCGGATCCTCCGGGAGGGAGATGTGCTCTCCATTGACGTGGGTGTGGTGCACAATGGCTTCCAGGGGGATGCGGCCATGACGGTGGGAGTGGGTACGATCAGCGCCGAGGCCAGGAGGCTGCTGGAGGTCACAGAGGGTTCTCTGGGGGCCGGCATTGCCGCGGCCAAGGAGAATGCACGCCTCGGGGACATCTCCGCGGCCATTCAGGACTATGTTGAATCGAACGGGTTCTCGGTGGTGAGAGAGTATACCGGACATGGGATCGGTCGAGAGATGCATGAGGAGCCCCAGATACCCAATTTCGGCAGGCCGGGGCATGGCCCCCGCCTTCGCAGGGGCATGACGCTGGCTATTGAGCCGATGGTGAACAGCGGCGGTTGGAGCACCCGCGTTGGCGATGATCACTGGACGGTGGTCACCGCCGACGGCAGTCTCTCCGCGCATTTCGAGCATACCGTGGCTGTCACCAACGGCGAGGCGGAGATCCTGACCCTGGTCTAGGTTTCGCAGTTACAGCAAGCATGGCCAAGAAGGAAAGGATAGAAGTCGAAGGTACGGTGGTGGAGTGCCTGCCCAATGCCATGTTCCGGGTTGAGCTGGCCAACGGGCACAAGGTGCTGGCCCACATATCCGGGAGGATGAGGAAGCACTTCATCAAGATCCTGCCGGGGGATATCGTGCGGGTGGAGCTTTCTCCGTATGACCTGGGCCGCGGCAGGGTAGTCTACCGTTTCAAGTAGGGTTTGGAGACAGTCAGATGAAGGTACGAGCTTCGGTCAAGCGCCGCTGTAACAAGTGCAAGATAGTCAGGCGGAAGGGGATCGTCCGGGTGATTTGTTCGAACCCCAGGCATAAGCAGAGGCAAGGCTAGAGGGGAGGCTTCCAGTGGCACGTATTGCTGGTGTTGACATTCCCAACGAGAAACGCGTTGAGATTGGATTGACCTACATCTACGGCATCGGGCCGGCCTTCAGTAGGCGCATCCTGGCCCAGGCCGGGGTTGACCCCGGCAAGAAGGTGAAGGATCTGGCGGAAGAGGAGGTGTCCCGGATTCGTGACACCATCGACAAGGGCTACCGCGTCGAGGGTGATCTGAGAAGGGAGATCAACCTCAACATCGGGCGGCTGAGAGAGATCGGCTGCTACCGGGGGGTGAGACACCGCCGGCGGTTGCCGGTTCGAGGGCAGCGCACCCGGACCAACGCCAGAACCAAACGCGGTCCGAGACAGACTGTGGCCGGCAGAGGCAGACGCCGCGGCGTGGCCAAGAAGTAGGGAGTTGACATAATCTGAGGCTGGCGCAGACAAGGAGAGTGGTATGGCGAAGAAGAAGGAGAAGAAGGTCGTCCCCCATGGGAAGGCATATATCTACTCGACGTTCAACAACGTCATCGTGACCCTGACCGATGGCGGCGGAAACGTCATCGCCTGGGGGAGCTCGGGCACAGCCGGCTTCAAGGGGTCCCGCAAGGGGACTCCGTTTGCAGCCCAGTTGGCCGCCGAGCAGGCGGCGCGGCGTGCCAAGGAGTACGGTCTGCGCCAGGTGGAGGTCTACGTCAGAGGTCCGGGGAGCGGTCGTGAGGCCGCCATCCGGTCCCTGCAGATCGCCGGCCTGAGCGTGACCGGCATCAGGGATGTGACTCCTGTCCCTCATAACGGCTGCCGGGCACCGAAGCGAAGGAGGGTATAGGGGCGATGGCTCGATATACCGGACCCAATTGCCGACTGTGTCGTCGAGTGGACGAGAAGCTCATGTTGAAGGGGGAGAGATGTGCGGGCCCAAAGTGCGCTGTGCAGAAGAGGTCGATGGTTTCTGGCCGGCGGCGCGGCGGCCGTCCCAAGAAACTGTCCGACTACGGGGTTCGACTTCGTGAGAAGCAGAAGGCCAGATACACCTACGGAGTCCTGGAACAGCAGTTTCGGCGTCTCTTTGCCGAGGCCCAGAAGTCCCCGGGGAAGACGGGTGAGTCGCTGATACAACTGCTGGAGAGACGTTTGGACAACACGGTGTACCGGGCGGGCTTCGCCGAGTCTCGGAATGAGGCGCGACAGCTGGTGCTTCACGGTCATCTTACGGTGAACAAACGAAGGGTCAACATACCTTCGTTCCTGGTCAAGCCGGGCGACGCCATCGCCTGGAGTGAGAGGAGCTTGAACAAGGAGCCCTACAAGAGCGCTCTGCAGGGGATCGAATCGAAGGTCATTCCGAGCTGGCTCAACGTAGACAAGAGCAATCTTTCGGGGCGGGTCCTGAGCCTTCCGTTGGCTGGCGAAGTGGGCGCCAAGTTCGATGGGAAGCTGATAGTTGAGCACTACTCCCGGTGATTGCGGAAGGAGGCTTTAGCTTTGTCTCATCTTGTTACGCCAAGAGTTGAATGCGTGGAGAGCGCGAACAGCTACGGACGCTTCGTTGCCGAGCCACTGGAGAGCGGGTTTGGGATCACCCTGGGCAATGCCTTGCGGCGGGTCCTTCTTGGCTCTCTCCTTGGGGCGGCGGTGGCCTCGGTGAGGATCGAAGGCATCGATCATGAGTTCTCCACCATCCCGTACGTGAAAGAGGATGTGACGGAGTTCCTGTTGAACGTCAAAGCCATCCGTCTGCGGTCCACAAGCAAGAGCGAAGGCAGGCTCGTCCTGAAGGCGGATGGTGAGGGGATCCTCCATGCTGGCGACATCCAGCCATCGGCCGATTTCGAAGTGGTCAACCCGGATCTCTATCTGGCCACACTGGATTCGGCTGAGGCCAGCCTGTACGTGGAGATGAGCGTGAAGCTGGGCAAGGGGTACCTGTCCGCGGCGGACCACGGCGACGGTCTTCCCATCGGCACCATCCCGGTCGACGCCATATTCACTCCGGTGCGCAAGGTGAACTACATCGTTGAACCCGTTCGGACCGGTCAGTACAGCGGCTACGAGAGACTGGTTCTGGACATCTGGACCGACGGGACCATCCCCGCACTTGAGGCTCTGAACCAGAGCGCCCAGATCCTCAGGGAACAGCTGGCCTCCTTCGCTTCACTGGTACTGACGCCCCCGACCGAAGCGGAGCAGGCCATCGGCGGGGTATCGGTGGAGCAGTACGAGATGCCGTTGGAGCAACTCGGACTGTCGCCCCGCGTCTTCAACTGCCTGAGAAGGAACAAGATCAGCAAGGTGGGCGAGCTGCTGGAGAAGAGCGAGAAGGATCTCCTGGCCTTGAAGAAGTTCGGCCGCAAGTCGGTGGAGGAACTGCAGCAACACCTTCAGGAGATGGGATTGAGCCTGAGATCGGAAAAGGAAGATGAAGCATAGAGTCGCGGGAAGGGAGTTCTCCAGACGTGGCAGTCACCGCACGGCCATGTACCGGAATCTGGTTGGCGACCTGCTGCAGTATGAGAGGATTGTGACCACGGAGCCCAAGGCCAAGGAGATACGAGGTCTGGCGGACAGGGTGATTACGCTGAGCAAAGCGGGTAGCCTCCATGCCCGGAGGCGGGCTCTGACGATGGTGAACGACAAGAAGGCCGTTGACAAGGCTTTCGGCGAACTGGCCACCAGATACTCCAGCCGCAACGGAGGCTACACCCGCGTCCTGAAGCTGGGAGCCCGGCCGGGTGACGGGGCCTCAATGGCCATAATCGAGTTGGTGAAGTAGAAGCTGCCTTGGGGAGTGTGGTATTCGGAACGCAGGGGAGCCGACCAGAATTGTGCTAGTTATGGAATACGATGGCACCAGATACCACGGCTCCCAGTATCAGACCAATGCCCCCACTGTTCAGGGGGAGGTCGAGTGCTCCCTGCTCAAACTCACCGGTGAGGCACACCGGGTGTCCATGGCCAGTCGCACCGATGCGGGCGTTCACGCCCGGGGACAGGTGGCCAGTTTCAGGACCAACAAGACCCTGCCCTTGAAGGCATGGGTCAGCGCTCTGAACCATCATCTGCCCAAGGACATATCGAGCACTGCTGCCTATGAGGTCGAGATGGGATTCGATGTCAGACGTCATGCTGTACGCCGGGAGTACCGGTACTGCATCATGAACCGGCCTGCTCCACCTGCTCTCTGTCGCGGGTTCTGTGATTTCGTGCGCTGGCCTCTTGACGTTGATGCCATGAACGAGGCCTGCCAGGTTCTGGTGGGGCGGCACGATTTCGCCCCCTTCGCATCGGTGGCGGATGGCCGGTCCACGCATCGCCGGGTCTTCGAGGCCGGGGTATCCGGAAGGGGCGATCTCGTTGTCTTCGACATGGCGGCCGATTCCTTCTTGCCGCACCAGGTGCGCAATACGGTGGGAGGCCTGGTGAAGGTCGGCCTGGGGAAGACCAAATGCGATGACTTCCGGAGCATGGCGGCCTCCGGCAAGCCCGGGGTAGTGGGGCCGACCGCGCCCGCTCGAGGCTTGTGCCTGATGAGCGTGAAATACAGAGACTTCCCACCGTCCCAGACGGAGACTGAGGAGTGATCATGACATACAGCGTGAAGAGCTCGGATGTGAAGCGCCGCTGGCATCTGCAGGATGCCTCAGGGAAGACCCTGGGCAGGCTGGCCACCGAGGCAGCGGCATTGCTCCAGGGAAAGGGTAAGCCGGCGTATTCCCGGCACCTCGACAATGGTGATTTCGTGGTGGTCATAAACGCGGCCAAGGTCCGGGTGACCGGCAAGAAGGCGGAGCAGAAGGTCTACCGCCACCACACCCAGTATCCCGGAGGGCTGAGAGAGACCACCTTTGCCAAGATGATGGAGACGCATCCCACACGTGTCATTGAGCATGCCGTCAAGGGGATGCTGCCTCACAACAGCCAGGGGCGTGCCATGGCCAGGAGACTGAAGGTCTATGCCGAAGGCGCTCACCCGCACCAGGCTCAGATCACGGTAGAGAGGGAGGGCTGAAGTGGCTGATCCGGAATACACCTACGGCACGGGGAAGAGGAAGACCGCCATAGCCCGGGTGAAGCTGCTGGCCGGCAATGGCAGCATTGTTGTCAACGGCCGGGCATTCCAGGAGTACTTCCCCAGCCTGGCCCTCCAGAACGCTGTCCTCGAGCCCCTCAAGGTCACGGGCACTCTCAACAAGATGGACGCTGCGGTGAAGGTGGTTGGTGGTGGTGCCATGGGTCAGGCGGGGGCCCTTCGTCATGGCATCGCCCGGGCCCTGGTGGAGTCTGACGAGGGACTGCGGTCGGTGCTACGCCAGTACGGATTGCTGACCAGGGACGCCAGGATCAAGGAACGCAAGAAGTACGGGTTGAAGCGGGCCCGCAAGGCACCTCAGTACACCAAGAGGTAGATCGCCACCCGGCCCGGCACACGGCGGAGGCCGCGCCCCGCAGTGGCATACATACTCCAGGGGGCTGCCTGGCTTCCCGTCACACGCCTCTCTAGGATTGCGAGAGGCGCGATTTCAGGTAGTCGATCTGCGGCACGCCTGTTGGGTCAACACCGTTCAGCATGGCCAGATAGAGGCTGACGTAGTCCCCCAGCAGGACCATCCCCAGCATCTGGGCCAGAGCGCTCCGCCCCGTGGCTTCCACCATCCTGTGCTTCACAGCCTGCCGGGCCAGTAGTTCCTGGGTCAGATGGTACCGGAGAGAGACACGCTGATGGAGGAGCGGGGAGTGGAGCAGGACCACTACGGCTCCGGCTCCAACCTCGGGCGGGAACTGGTAGCCCACGACGGCGTTGTGGTTCAGTTCGGGGAGGGCCTCGTGGAAAGCCCAGGCCTTGCTGTTCTCATTGATCTGGGTCTTCCAGCGCTGGGCCACTTCCGTGAGCAGTCCGGCCCCATAGACCACAGTCACGCGGCCGTGCAACTGGGTGGCCAGTTGCTTGGCCGGATTTGAAGCCAGGGGCACTCCCTGGCCCGCCTGCCCCGCGATGGACCCCAGAACCTGCAGCGTCTCCTGGGAGTCAGCGGTCTTGTCCCGGATCAGTCCCAGAGCGTTGAAGATGCCCAGCAGGGAGACGAAGCTGTGGGGGAAGGCCGCCCGGGGCGGAGAGGCATAGTCTATGGCTAGAACCGGGAATCCCTCCTGCTGCGCCAGTTCCTTCAGTTTCCCGCCGGTGGTGATGGCCAGCTTCCTCGCTGGGGTGCTCAGGGATTCCGTGAAGCAGGAGATGGTCTCCTCGGTGTTCCCGGAGTAGCTGGAGAAGATGAGCAATGTGTCCCTGTCGACGAAGGGCGGCAGTCCGTAGTCGCGGTGCACTGCCACCGGCACGCTGTTGTCGAGAACGGCCAGACGGCGAATGAACTCGCCTCCAATGGCCGAGCCCCCCATGCCTGAGATGACCACCTTGTTGACGCTGGCGTACTCCGATGGCAGGCCAAGCCGCATGGAGTTGTCCCAGGCGCGGCGGCACTCCTCCGGGAAGCGGTGAAGATGCCCCAGCATCCCCGAGGGGTCCAGTTGCTTGTAGAGAGGAGGACTGTCCAGGACGCTCATGCCCTACACCCCCAGGAGCCGCCTGCCCTCGGCCACCAGTGTCTGGGCCCTGTCCATACTGCTGGCTTCGGCATAGATGCGCAGGATGGGCTCCGTGCCTGAGAGACGGATGAGCAGCCACGAGCCATCGGCCAGGGAGAAGTGATAGCCGTCCACGGTGTTGACCTTCACCACCTCGCTGCCGGAGATCCGCGACGGCCTGTCAGAGGCTAGTTGGCCGATGATCCGCTGTCGGTCGACCGGCGGGAACTCCAGGTCGACCCGCTGGTAGTGATGCGGTCCGACCTTGCTGTAGAGGTAGTCGATGAGCTGTGACGGGGTTCTGCCCAGCTTGTGCATGAAGTCCAGGAAATACAGGCCGGCGAGAATACCGTCTCGCTCCGGCAGGTGGCCCCTGAATCCGAAGCCGCTGCTCTCCTCCCCGCCGATGAGGGCGTTGTCGCTGATCATCTTGGGCGCCACGTACTTGAAGCCCACCCGGGTCTCGTGCACCGGCACGTTGTACAGGTCCCCCAACTTGAACAGCATGCTGCTGGTGGTCAGGGTCTTGACGATGGGACCCCGCTCGCCGCGCACCTCCAGGAGATAGAGGGCAAGCAGGGCGAAGATCTGCAGCGGCGTGAGCGGGATGCCCTTCTCATCTACAATGCCCACGCGGTCGGCGTCGCCATCGGTGGCCAGGCCGACGTCTGCCCCGCGGGTCCTGACCGTCTCGGACAGCCTGGTGAGGTGCCGGGCAATGGGCTCAGGCTGTATTCCGGGGAAGGATGGATTCCGTTCCCCATTGATCTCCGCTATTTGCGTTTCTCCCCCCTGCAGGAGCCTCCTGAAATGGCCGGACCCCGCGCCGTACATCGAGTCCACCGCCACCTTCAGCCCCGCCCGGCGCAGTTCCCCCAGATCGACGAACCGGGCTATGTGCTCGTAGTAGGCTGGCGACGCATCGAGGTGCTCCACCAGTCCCTTCTTGACCGCTTCCTCCAGAGGCAGGCGCTTCACGCTGCCTGAGGCTATGATCTGAGGCAGGCGCGACTCGATGTCTGCTTCAACGCTGGTTGGCGCGCTGGCTCCATCTGAGGTCTTGATCTTGAATCCGTTCCACTGCGCCGGGTTGTGGCTGGCCGTGATGATGATGGCCCCGGCCGCCCTGTGGTTCACCGTGGCGTAGCTCACCATCGGGGTGGGAGTGGCCTGGGTGCAGAGGTACGCCTTGATCCCGTTGGCGGCGACCACCTCCGCGGCGGCGGCGGCGAAGTTCTCCGAAGCGAAGCGGGTGTCGTAGCCAATGACCAGGCCCTGGCGGCCCACGCCATCGTCGTTGAGGTGATCGGCCAGCCCCTGGGCGCAGTACCTGACGTTGCCGAAGGTGAAGTCGTCGGCAATGACACCGCGCCAGCCGTCGGTGCCGAACCTGATTGCGGGCTGCATATCCTGTCGCTTCCGTGGCGCCTACGGTTGCTTCTGGAGAGAGCCGCTGACCTTGGCCAGCTCCATGTCGGCCTGGAGCAGGGCGACCTTGTCAGTCCTTTCCCAGGGAAGATCCAGGTCGGGCCGGCCGAAGTGACCGTAGGCCGCGGTCTGCTTGTATATGGGCCGGCGCAACCCCAGTGAATCGATGATGGCGCTGGGCCGGAAGTCGAAGTGCTTCCTGATGAGGCTCACGATCAGGTCCTCGTCTGCCTTGGCCGTCCCGAAGGTCTCGATGGAGATGGAGATGGGGTGGGCGATCCCAATGGCATAGGAGACCTGAATCTCCAGGCGCTTGGCCAGTCCGGCGGCCACGATGTTCTTGGCAACGTAGCGGGCGTAGTAGGCCGCCGAGCGGTCCACTTTGGTGGGATCCTTTCCGGAGAAGGAGCCGCCGCCGTGTCTGGCGATGCCCCCGTAGGTGTCCACCAGTATCTTGCGCCCGGTGAGGCCGGTGTCGCCCATGGGGCCACCGGTGACGAAGCGGCCGGTGGCATTGATATGGTACTTGGTCTTCTTGTCCAGCAAATGGGCGGGAATAACCTTCTTGATCACCATCTGCTGGATATCGCGATGGATGGTGTCGTTGCTGGCCGTCTCGCTGTGCTGGGCCGCGATGACCACGGCGTCCACCCTCTTGGGAACGCCGTGACTGTACTCGACGGTTACCTGAGACTTCCCGTCGGGGCGCAGATAGGACAGGGTGCCGTCCTTCCGCACCTCAGCCAGACGGCGGCAGAGCTTGTGGGCCAGCGAGATGGGCAGCGGCATCAGTTCCGGCGTTTCGTCACAGGCGAAACCGATCATCATCCCCTGGTCGCCGGCGCCCAGGCCGTCCTTGTCGCTGGCGTTCTCCGTCTTCTGCTTCGACTCCTGGGCGTGGTTGACACCCATAGCGATGTCCTGGGACTGCTCCTTGATGGAGGCGATCACCCCGCAGGTCTCGCCGTCAAAGCCGTACTTGGCCCGGGTGTAGCCAATCTCCAAGACCGTATCCCTGACGATCTGCGGTATGTCAACGTAGCAGTTGGTGGTGATCTCCCCCGTGGTGATTACCAGGCCGGTGGTGGCCATGGCCTCGCAGGCTACTCTGGCTACGGGATCCTTGGCCAGGATAGCGTCCAGAATGGCGTCGGCGATGAGGTCACATACCTTGTCGGGATGCCCTTCGGTGACGGATTCAGAAGTGAGCATGTATGAGGAAGATCTTGAGAAAGTCAGAGTCATGGTCGCTTCTCCTTCAAGTGCGTGTCTTCGGCTAGGTACCCATCTCCCAGCTTTGGAGGTATTGTCCCTGCTGGCGGCTCAGTTTGTCAATGCTGATCCCCATAGAGCGCAGCTTCAGCCTGCCCACTTCCTGATCGATCTGCGCCGGCACGGGATAGACCGCTGCGGGCATCCTCTTCTTGAGGTTGAACATGTAGGCGGCGCAGAGGGCCTGATTGGCGAAGCTCATGTCCATGACGCTGGCCGGGTGCCCCTCAGCCGCTGCCAGGTTGATCAACCTCCCGTCGGCCAGGAGATAGAGGCGCCTGCCGTTCTTGAGGGTGTACTCCTCCACGTAGGGGCGAATGGCTCTCTTCTTGACCGACAGGTTGGCCAGGGCGGGGATGCTGATCTCCACGTTGAAGTGCCCGCTGTTGGCCAGGATGGCTCCGTCCTTCATGACCTGTAGTTGCGGCCGGTCGATGATGCTCAGCCCGCCGGTGATGGTGATGAACACGTCGCCGATCCTGGCTGCCTTGAGGAGAGGCATCACCTGATAGCCGTCCATTACCGCCTCCAGGGCACGGACGGGGCTGACCTCGGTGACGATGACCTGGGCCCCCATGCCCCGCGCCCGCATGGCTATGCCCCGGCCGCACCAGCCGTACCCGCAGACCACCACCTTCTTGCCGGCCCAGAGGATATTGGTGGACCGGGTGATGCCGTCGATGGTGCTCTGGCCTGTGCCGTAGCGGTTGTCGAAGAAGTGCTTGGTCTCGGCGTCGTTTACGGCGATGATGGGGTACTTCAGCTTCCCGTCCCTGGCCATGCTGCGCAGCCGGATGATGCCCGTGGTGGTCTCCTCCATACCCCCGATGACGTTGGCGTTGATGGCCCCCTTGGTCTTGTGCAGGGCCGTGACCAGGTCGGCGCCGTCGTCGATGGTTATCTGCGGCTTGTGGGCCAGGGCGGAGCGGATGTGACTGTAGTACGTGTCGCCGTCTTCGCCCTTGATGGCGTAGACCGGTATGCCGTAGTCCAGCAGGGCAGCCGCGGCATCATCTTGAGTGCTCAGAGGATTCGAAGCGCAGAGGGCCAGGTCGGCCCCGCCCGCTTTGAGGGTCAGAGCCAGGTTGGCGGTCTCCGTGGTGATGTGCAGGCAGGCAGAGATCCTGGCCCCCTCAAGGGGCCTTGCCTTGCCGAATCGTTCCCTGAGCAACTGCAGCACGGGCATCTCGCGGGATGCCCACTCGATGCGCAGCTTGCCCTCTGGGGCCAGTGAGCGATCCTTCACATCGCCCGGAGTGACCGTCTTTCGTTTCATCAAGTCCCCCCTTTCGTTTCAAATGGTGAGCGGCGCAGTCTGAGTGGTGGAGCATGGTTCGGGGAGCAGGGTCCCCGGCGGGAGCGGCGATCGCCGCCTCAGGTCGTCATGAGGGCAACTTCCCGTGCGGAATGGCCGTGGAGTTCCCGGCGCGGCCGCCGTCCTTCCGGAAGGACATCTCTCAGTATCATGGCCACATTGTAGCACATAGTGGCGCGTTGTTCTTCACTGGTCGGGACTTGCCCACCGCTCGCCAGAGGCTGCAATCCCCGGGTTGCCTGGGCTGGCCTCAGGGTTCGAGGCGCGGGGCCTGGGAGGTCTACAAGGCGTGCTGCTGGCGCATCCTGGCGGAGAGCTGTGCCAGGAATTCCAGGCAGTGCTCTGCGGCCTCTGCCGACAGCGATGCCAGGCCACAGGAAGGGGTGAGCAGGGCTTGCTGCAGCAGTCGCTTGAACGGAGTGCCGGACCTGGCATAGGGCGCCATGGCCTCTTCCAGCCGGTCCTTCAGGCTGGCCACGGACTCCCTGGCCAGCGCCTCTTCGTCGTTGGGGACGATGCCCCAGGCCACGGTGCCGCCCCGTTTCAGGAAGGACTGCACCTGCTCCGGATAGGTGCTCAGGGCACCGGCGTAGTTGTAGGCGTCAAAGCTGAGGATGTGGATGGGCAGATCCAGCAGGAGGGTCCAGTCGGTGTTGCCACAGCAGTGGAGTCCGCGGATGCCGGCTATGCCTCCCAGGGTTTCAGTCAGGAGGGCCACCACCTTCTCGGAGGGCAGGGAGACGAAGGCGGAACCCAGCGATGTGAGGTAGGGCTCGTCGACGAACAGGATGACATTCGGTGACAGCCGCCTGAGGACGCTTTCCTGCCAGGCGGCCTTGAGGCGGAGGTGTCTTGCCATGGCGTCGGCCAGGGAATCATCGTAGACGGCGTAGTGGACGCCGTCGGTGACGCAGAGGCCCCAGCTTATGGGGCCGGTGACCTGTCCCTTGACCGCCAGGGGCGTCGCCAAGTCAAGGTTCAGGAATGCCTGAAGGCCAGCGGCATGGTCCGGGCCGATGGGGTAGTCAGCGTAGGCGTTGCTGGCGTGGGCGGTATACAGCCGCTCCAGACCCAGTTCAAGGTCGCGTGAACGGTCAATGGTTATCCTGCCATCGGCCATGACTATGCCGGGGAAGCCCTGACCGAACTGGGCGTACATGTTCTCCTCGGCGGAGCGGTTGGGCAACTGTGGCCAGACAGGGATGTCCTTGAGGAAGCGCCCGATCAGGCGGCAGGCCGCCTGGGGATCAGTGTGCGGCATGCTGCCGATGATGGTGGGCAGGCAGCCGAAGTCAGGTGTGCCGGTCATGGTTCATCCCTTCTACTTGACGTACTTCCCGATCAGCAGATCCAGGTCCTTCTTCAGGTATGCCGGGATCTGTTCCGGAGAGGTAATGATAGCATCTCTGAGAGCTGTGGCGCACTCACAGCCCCGCTGCCGGGGGATCTGGGCCACCACAGCCTTGACGATGTTCTTCGCCACCTCCACGCTCCGCTCGAGGTTGGCTACGACCATCTCCACCGTGACCGACTCCTCACTGTGATGCCAGCAGTCGTAGTCGGTAACGAAGGCCAGAGTGGCGTAGCACATCTCGGCTTCCCGGGCCAGTCTGGCCTCCGGCACGGCGGTCATGCCCACAATGCTGGCGCCCCAGGAGCGGTACAGGAAGGATTCCGCCCGGGTGGAGAACGACGGGCCCTCTATAACCACGCAGGTTCCTCCCTGGTGCGCGACTGCCCCCGCCTGCCGCGACGTCTGATACAGGAGACGGCTCAGGTCGGGGCAGAACGGCTCAGCCAGTCCCACGTGGGCCACCAGTCCCTGTCCGAAGAAGGTGTTCACCCGGCTGCTGGTTCGGTCGATGATCTGGTCTGGAATGACCAGATCCAGGGGATGGATGTCCTCCTTCAGGCTGCCCACGGCGCTGATGGAGATGATCCGTTCCACGCCCAGGGACCTGAGTGCATAGATGTTGGCTCTGGCCGGGACCTCGGCCGGGCTGATGCGGTGTCCCTTGCCATGCCGGGGCACGAAGGCCACTCGGACACCGCGCAGGGTGCCCGTGGTGATGAGGTCGCTGGGTTCGCCAAAGGGGGTGCTCACCTCCGCCTGTTCAACGTCGGTCAACCCTTCAATCCGGTAGAGGCCGCTGCCTCCGATGACGCCGATGCTGGCCTGAATCACTGGGGCCTCCTTCCTCTATCCGCCAGTAGTGCTCGCCCTGCTGAGGACGCGGGGTATGGTGGAAACATAGGGTTCCCGCAGTATGCCTCTGTCGGTGACGATGGCAGAGACGTAGCGGTGCGGGGTGACGTCGAAGGCGGGGTTGGCTGCCGGTGCCCCCTGGGGGGCAATTGACATGCCCCGGATCAGGGTCACCTCGTCGGGCCTCCTCTGCTCGATGGGGATTCCGTCGCCGGAGGCCAGTGAGAGGTCAATCGTGGAAGTGGGGGCGGCAACGTAGAAGGGGACGCCGTTCTCCCTGGCCAGGACCGCCAGTGCATAGGTGCCGATCTTGTTGGCCACGTCCCCGTTGGCGGCGATCCTGTCGGCACCGACCAAGGCGCAGTCCACGTCGCCTCTGTTGATGAAATGGCCGGCCATGGAGTCGGTGATGAGCGTGACGGGAATACCCTCCCGCATGAGCTCCCACATGGTCAGCCGTGCTCCCTGGAGCAGGGGCCGGGTCTCCGTGGCCAGGACGGCAATCGCCTTGTCCTGCCGCTTGGCTTCGATGATCACGCCCAGGGCCGTTCCATACCCGCCGGTGGCCAGCGGCCCGGCGTTGCAGTGGGTGATGATGGTGGAGCCATCCCTGATCAGTTCAGCGCCGAGTCGGGATATGCTTCTGGTGGCCGCCCTTTCCTCAGCGTGGATCGCCTCTGCCTCAGCCACCAGCGAGGCCTTGATCGTGGCCGCGTCCCCACCCCCGCCGGCCGCCGACAGCATCCGGTCGATGGCCTTGAAGAGATTGACCGCCGTGGGCCTGGTGCAGGCCAGCATCTCAGCCATGCGGCTCAGATCGGCCAGGAACGACTCCTTGTCCGGCGCCTCGATGGACCGGGCTCCCAGCGCGATGCCATAGGCGGCTGCTATGCCGATCACCGGCGCTCCCCGGACCCTCATCTCGTTGATGGCCGCGGCCACCTCCTGGCATGTCGACAGGCGAAGGCAGACCTCCTCCCAGGGGAGCCTGGTCTGATCAACGATCTCGATGCCGTCGCCGAGCCAAACGACCGGTTCCATCGCTGCTGCGCTCTGCCGACTAGTTTAGCATCTGTGCCTTCGCCAGTCACATGCGGGACGCTGCGGATTTGAAACCGCGACGGCGCGGTGGTAAAACATGAATCCTGGTGTGAAGAAAGCCCGGACCCCGTTGGTGACTGACCATCATGCTTGATGCCTATCGAGTGCTCGATCTGACGGACGAGAAGGGCTTCATATGCGGCAAGACCCTGGCCGACCTGGGTGCGGACGTGGTCAAGATCGAGCCGCCCGGTGGTGATCGGGCGAGGAACATCGGCCCGTTCTTCGGTGACACCCCCCACCCAGAGGCGAGCCTGTACTGGATGGCCTACAATGCCAACAAGCGGGGCATCACCCTGAACATCGAGACGAAGGACGGTCAGGCCATCTTCGGAAGGCTGGCCCGGGAGTCCGACTTCATCATCGAATCCTTTGCCCCCGGGCATCTGAAGGGCCTCGGCCTAGGCTACGAGGAGTTGAGCCGGTTGAATCCCCGGGTGATCCTGACCTCGATAGCTCCCTTCGGACAGAGCGGTCCCTATCGCGACCACAGGACGGCGGACATCGTCAGCATGGCCCTGGGCGGCTATCTGTACCTCACCGGGGAGCCAGACCGGCCGCCGGTGCGCATCGGCTTTCCCCAGGCCTATCTCCATGGTGGCATGGCCGGCGCTGCCGGGGCGATGATTGCCCACTGTGCCAGGCAGTCCACCGGAGAGGGGCAGTGGGTGGATGTGTCCATCCATGAGGCCTGTGCCTGGATACCGCCGGACTCCGCCGCCTTCTGGGAGATGAACCGGCTTCTGGAGGAGCGACACGGGGCAGTGCGGGTCAGACCGACGACCGGGGCCCGGATGAGACGCGTCTGGCGGTGCGCCGATGGCTACGTCAGTTTCGACCTCTACGGTGGCCGGCTCGCCCGCAACTTCATGATCCCGCTGGCAGCCTGGATGGCAGAAGAGGGCATGGCCCCCGACTTCATCAGGGAAATCGACTGGGCCACGTTCGACTATTCGGCGGTGCCACCCGAGCTGGTGGAGGGGATCTCCCAGCCCGTCGGCCGGTTCTTCCTGGCCCATACCAAGGAGGAACTGTGGCGGGGCGGCCTGGCCCGGCGCTGCTGCGTCTACCCGGTGGCTTCTCCCCGGGAGGTCTGCGGCAGCGCCCAGCTGAAGCAAAGGGGTTACTGGGTGGGTTTGAGGCATGATCATCTCGGCGGGGATGTCACCTACCCCGGGGTCTGCATCAGGCCGTCAGAAGGCGGCGGCGGTCTGCGGCGAAGAGCGCCGCTCATCGGTGAGCACAACGAAGAGGTGTACGGCGAGATTGGCCTGTCGAGGGGGGACCTGGCCGCGCTCGCTGAGGCCGGGGTGATCTAGGAGGTGCTGCTTGCAGGCACTTGAGGGCATCAAGGTCATCGATTTCACCTGGTTCATCTCTGGTCCGCTGACCACCAAGTTCCTCGGTGATTGCGGGGCCGAGGTGGTTCACGTTGAGTCGGTCACCAGTCCGGACAACATGCGGAGCACCACTCCGATGAAGGGCAACGTGCCGGGGATCAACCGCTCGGCGGCCTTCGCCCGGTACAACAGCAGCAAGTACGGGCTGAGCCTCAATCTGAGGAAGCCCGAGGGGGTGGCCTTGGCCGGGAGGCTCGTGGCCTGGGCCGATGTGGTGGTGGAGAACTTCAGCTCGGGGACAATGGACAGGCTGGGCCTGGGCTACTCCGACCTGAGGCAGGCAAGGCCTGACCTGATCATGGTCAGCCTGCCCATGTTTGGGCACACGGGGCCGTGGTCCGGGCAGCCGGGCCTGGGCTCCCAGTTGTCGGACCTGATCGGGTTCGGCAATCTCACTGGCTGGCCGGATCGCGAGCCCAGTTCTCCGCCGGGCGCCTACACCGATTTCATCATCCCCTACTACGCGGTCTGCGCTGTGATGGCGGCACTGGACTCCCGGCGCAGAACGGGCAGGGGGCAGTTCGTGGAGATCGCCCAGTATGAAGCAGGTATCCAGTTCCTGGCGCCGGTGATGATGGACTGGTTTGCGCATGGCCGCGAGCCGAATCGGGCGGGCAACCGGTGCGCCGGCGTCGCTCCCCACGGTGTGTACCGGTGCCGTGGCCGTGAGAGGTGGTGCGCCATTGCCGTGTTCACCGAGGAGGAGTGGTCCAGACTGTGTGCGGCTATGGGGCGGCCGGAACTGGCCGGAGATCCCAGGTTTGCCACCATGCTGGACCGGGTTCAGAACTCTGAGCCCCTGGATGCGCTGATAGAGGAGTGGACTGGTGCCCGTTCGGCCGAGGAGGTGATGGGACTACTGCAGCAGGCCGGGGTGGCCGCCGGCGCCGTGCTCAACGGCCGTGACCTGGTGGAGAACGATCATCTCAGTGCCAGGGGCTTCTACAAGGAGCTGGTGCACCCCGAGATCGGCCGCCACCGGTACCTGCTGCCGCCGTTCAGATTCTCGAAGACGCCCGGAGAGCCCAGACGGCCGGCCCCCTGTCTGGGCGAGCACAATGAATACGTGTGCAAGCACATCTTGGGCATGAGCGACGAGGAGTTCGTCCGGCTGCTGAACGAGGGCGTTCTGGACTAGCCCCTGGGCAGCCCCAGTCCTCTGAGAGCGATGATGTTCCTCTGTATCTCGGCGGTGCCAGCGCCCACGGTGGCCGCGGCGGCGTAGAAATACTGACGCTGGAAGAACCCCGAGAGAGGGGCCCACTTGCAGCCCTCGTCGAGTTGCCCGAAAGCCCCGGTGATCTGCAGTCCGGCCTGGGCCACGCGCTGCTGGAACTCCGCGCCGAACACCCTGGACATCGAGGCTTCGTGGTCCACGGCTTTGCCGGCACCCTGCATCCAGACGATGCGGTGGGCCAGGATCCTGGCCACCTCAGCTTCGACGTAGAGTTGAGCCAGGCGGCTGCGGACAACCGGATTGGCAAAGAGCGGCCTGCCGTTGCGCTTCGTTTCCTTGGCGAACTCGATCAGACGGGTGAGATTCCGCCGGGCGGCGGCAATGCGGTGAATGCCCGATCTCTCGTAGCCAAGGATGGCTCCGGTGACCCGCCAGCCGTCGTTCTGCTTGCCTATTAGGTTCTCCTTGGGCACCTTGACGTTGTCGAAGAAGATCTCGCAGTAGGTGCCGACGATGTTCGGCAGGAAGCGCACCTCAACCCCGGGCGTCTTCAGATCAACGAGGAGGAAGCTTATCCCCTTGTGCTTGGCGGCCTCGGGGTCGGTCCTGGCCAGGATGAAGGTCCAATCGGCGCGCATGGCCCCGGTGCTCCAGACCTTCTGCCCATCAACGACGAAATGGTCCCCCTTGTCCACAGCCTTGGTTGACACCGCGGCCAGGTCGGAGCCGGCCCCCGGTTCACTGAAGCCCTGACACCAGACCTGCTCGCCGCGGGCGATCTCGGGCAGGAAGTTCTTCCTCTGGGCCTCGCTGCCATACTGTATCAGGGTGGGAGCGCACATCAGAGCGCCCTGGATGTCCACGCCGGGAAGCTCGTGGTAGTACATCTCGTCGCTCAAGATGAACTGCTTGGTTACGGAGTCCTCTCCGCCATGCTCCCGGGGCCAGGACAGAGAATGCCAGCCCTTCTCTCCCACCTTGCGCAGCATGCCCCGGGCGAATTCCCACTCCGCACCGTCCTTGGCCTCCTGAAGAAGGCCGGTCCCGGTCCAGTTGTCAGGGAGCTCCCTCTTGATGAAGTCGAGGACCTCTAAGCGGAACTTCTTTTCCTCATCGGTGAAGCTGAAATCCATCTGGCCTCCTGAGCGAGTCTCCTGTGTAGATTGTACGCTGTGCCGAACGCGAGTGTCAAAGAAACCCGTGCGGTGCCGGTGCGCCTGGTCCAATGCAACGCGAGATCACGTTCGGCCTGTGCTATAATCTACGTCAGCTACGAGGGGGTGGCATGACCAATATCCGAGTGCTGATAGCTGATGATCATGCGATGGTGAGGGAGGGGATGAGGAGGATGTTCGAGCGCGAGAAGGACCTCGAGGTGGTGGGCGAGGCCGGCGATGGTGAAGAGGCGGTATGCCTGGCCGATGAGTTGAGGCCGGACGTAGCCATAATGGACATCTCGATGCCGAAGCTCGATGGCATAGAGGCCACCAAGGAGATCAAGAGGCGCTGCCCTTCAGTGACGGTGCTGATCCTCTCTGCCTATGATGATGATCAGTTTGTCTTCGCTCTGCTGGAGGCCGGCGCGGCGGGCTATCTGATCAAGAGCGTGCGCAGCCGCGAGGTGGTGGATGCGGTCAGGGCGGTCTATTCCGGCGAGTCTGTGCTGCACCCTGCCGTGGCCAAGAAGGTGCTCAACCGCTTCATGGCCGGCAACAAGAAGACGGTGGCCGCTAGGTCGGCCGAGATACTGAGCGATCGAGAGAAGGAGATCCTCAAGCTGGCCGCCCGCGGCCTGAGCAATGCCGACATCGCCGAGGAGTTGTGCCTCAGCATACGGACTGTGCAGGGGCATCTGGGGCACATATTCAACAAGCTGCAGGTTGGCTCCCGCACTGAGGCGGTGGTCCGGGCCTTGAAGGAAGAGTGGGTCACTCTGGAAGACGTGCCCTGAGTGGCCTCCGTGGCTTTGCCGGAGCAGGGCTGTGGCTGAACACGAGAGAATGCCGTTGACCAGACGTCTGTCGGGGTTGTTGAAGCGCCCTGGCTTCTGGCTGACAGTCGTCCTGCTGGCACTGATCACCGTCCTGCACTACCGGGACACGGCGGGCTATCCCCAGTGGCTGAACAGCGTCCTTGACAACATCAAGCTGGACAGACACTCGTTCGAGAGAATACTCTACCTGGCCCCGATGGTCTGGGCGGGATTCCTTTTCGGCCAGCGGGGGGTGGTGGCCACCTCCGTCGTGGCCCTGGCCTGCATGCTGCCGCGGGCCATCGCCATCTCGGACCACCCCACGGACGCGATTCTGGAGAGCATTGCCGTATTCAGCATCGGCATGGTTGTGGCCCTATCCTTCAAGTCCCTCAGAGAGGAGCACAACCGCCGGACCCAGCTGGAGATGGCGGAGAAGAGGCTGCAACTGCAGCTCCAGGTGATCAAGGAGAATGAGAGGAAACTGGGGGCTCTGAACCGGATGTCGGCCATACTGTCTGAGTCGCTGCAGCTGGATGATGTGTTGAACAGGGCGGTGCGGAATGTGGTCGATGTGACCAAGGTAGACGTGGCCATGATCGCCCTTGTCGATGAGGAGGCGGGCGAGCTGGTGGTCTCCGCCCACCACGGTGCGTCCCAGGAATTCGTGCTGGCCGTGGGCCGGGTGAAGGTGCGCCGCGGCTTCCAGAATCATGTCGCTGAGTCGGGCGAGATGAAGCTGGTGGAGGATGCCTTCCAGCACTACGATGTGGCCAGGCAGGCAGTGAAGCAGGAGGGGATTCGGTCCCAGTTGGTGGTGCCTATGAAGGCCAAGGGCAGGGTGGCTGGGACCCTCTACGTGGCTACGCGGAGTGTCAGGCGCTTCCTGAAGGACGACGTGGAATTGCTCACCGCCATCGCCAACCAGATCGGGGTGGCCACAGACAACGCTCGACTGTATGAGATGGAGCGTCTGGCGACCCAGAGGCTGGCTGTCTCGGAGAGGAACTACCGGGGGCTCTTCGAGAACGCCTACGATGCCATCTGGGTGCACGACCTGGAAGGGAACTACATCGTTGCCAACAGGGCCTCCGAGAAGGTCACTGGATATAGCATGGCAGAACTACTCACCATGAACGTCAGGGGTTTCCTGTCGGAGGAGGGCCTAGGCCGTGCCAGGGAGGTCAAGTCCAAGTTGATGGACGGCGAGCCCCTGGAACAGCCCTATGAGCTGCGCATGGGGCGCAGGGACGGTTCCGAGGCGATACTGATGGTGACCACCAGCATGGTGGCGGAGGATGGAAAGCCCGTGGGCTTCCACAACATCGCCAGGGATGTGACCGAGGAGATCCGTCTGAAAGAGAACCTGCGCCGCTACCTGAGCCAGGTGACCAAGGCCCAGGAAGAGGAGAGAAAGCGCATTGCCCGCGAGCTTCACGATGACACCATACAGGCGCTGGTGGTCCTTTCGCGGCAGCTCGAGGATGCGGCCTCTTCGGGCAGGAGCATGCCGGAGGAGAAGAGGGCTCTCCTGGAGAGCCTGCGGCAGCAGACCACCGGCATCATGGACGGGGTGAGGCGTCTGACTCAGGACCTGAGACCTTCGACGCTGGACCGGCTCGGCCTGCTGGCCGGGCTGGAGTGGCTGGCCAGCGATGTGTCCCGGTACTCAGGCATAGATGTCAAGGTCAAAGTGGGCGGCGCCAGCCGGCGACTACCTCCCGATGTCGAGCTGACTCTGTTTCGGATCGCTCAGGAGTCCCTGAGGAATGTCTGGCGGCATTCCGAGGCAACAGAAGCAGAAGTCAGCGTGGATTTCCAGGGATCCAAGGTGGTGATGATCATCAAGGACAATGGCAAGGGCTTCGCCGTGCCGAGTTCCGTCGGTGATCTGACCAGGGACGGCAAGCTCGGGTTGACCGGCATGCAGGAGAGGGCGGGCCTGCTCGGCGGCAATGTGACCTTTCACTCCGAGCCGGGCAAAGGTACATCGGTGGTGGTGGAGATCGCCGCATAAGAGAACATCTCCTGTCCCACATCAGGAGATGTTCTGGCCCGCGCCGCTGCTGCTAGCTACGGCCGGGTCTGAGAGCAGTCCAAGACCTCCCCGGAGGGGGAGACCACTTCGATTCTCAGGGGCATCTGCCCCAGGGCGTGCGTTGAACAGGAGAGACAGGGGTCGTAGCAGCGAATGGCTGCCTCCACCCGGTTCAGCATTCCCTCGGCGATCTTGGTCCCCTTGATGTACTCCTTGGCCACCTCGTGAACGGCGCGGTTGATGGCCCCGTTGTTGTGCCCGGTGGCCACGATGAGGTTGGCCTTCCTCACTGTCCCGTTGCGGTCCACCCAGTAGTGATGGATCAGCGTGCCCCTGGGGGCCTCGATGACCCCGATACCCTCTTCGTTGAAGGTCGAGGAGTTGACGTTTATCTCAGTTGAACAGGTGAGTTCATCCTCCAGCAGTGCCTTCAGCCTCTCGGCGGCGTACAGGGCCTCGATGAGCCGGGCATAGTGGTAGTACAGCGAACCCTCGACTATCCCGTCGTTTCCGAGCTTCTTGAAGGCGCGGAACTCCTTGTCGGCCAGAGGCGTGGCAATCCTGTCCGCCACGTTCAGCCTGCCCAGCGGGCCGACGCGGTAGGTGCCGGCGGGGTAGCCCCACTTCTTGTAGTAGGGGAACTTGAGGTAGGACCAGTCCTCCACCGTTTCCTCGATGATGGACAGGTAGTCGCTGGGATCCACGTTATCTTCGAGGATGAACCCCTTGCTGTCTCTGACCCTCAGAGTGCCGTCGTACAGCTCGAGATTCCCGCTCTGGCCCACCAGTCCCATATAGCAGGACGGGAACACGGCGAAGGTAGCCGCTTCGCGCCCGTGGTGGGCGAAGTAGTCCTTGGCGATGTCCAGGGCAACGCCGATGTCAGCGATGACCCGGTCTGCCTGCCCCAGGAACCTGTCCCGCTCCGCATGGGAGAGGGCCTTGTTCATCCCTCCCGGGATGGCAGCGTTGGGATGCACCTTCTTGCCGCCCAGGGCTTCAATCAGCTCCTGGCCGAACTTGCGCAGCATCACCCCTTTGACTGCGATTTCAGGTTTCTCGGCGATGAGCCCGATGACGTTCCGTTTGGCCGGATCGGCGTCCATACCCAGGAGCAGATCGGGGCTGGCCAGGTGGAAGAAGTGAAGAGAATGGGATTGGACGTACTGGGCCATGTGGAGCAGCTCGCGCAGTCTCTTGGCCGCCGGGGGCAGTTCAACGCCCAGGATGGCATCGCCGGCCTTGGCGGCGGCCAGATGATGGCTGACGGGGCAGATGCCGCAGACCCGTGCAGTGATCAGTGGCATTTCCCAGAAGAGCCGCCCCTCACAGAACTTCTCCACCCCCCGGAACTCCACGACATTGAACCTGGTGTCGGCAACATTCCCGTCGTTGTCCAGTTCGATGGTCACCTTCCCGTGGCCCTCGATACGGGTAATCGGCTCGATGACGATCTTCTTGGTCATTTGAATGCCTCCACAACTCTGCACATTCAGTCGAACTTCATCATTTCGGCGGGCAGCACCGGGATCCTGCCATTGAGGAGCTCCACCAGGGCGTAGTGAATCGCTTTGGCACTGGGGGGACAGCCGGGGACGAAGCAATCCACCTTGACGACGTTGTGCACCGGCTTGCACTGATCCAGAAGGCGGGGCAGCTCGTCAGAGGAGGGGATCCTCCCCTTCGCGGTGCTCTCGGTTTCGACGAAAGCCCGCCGGAGCAGTTCGTTCTTGTCGAACATATTGCGCATGGTAGGTATGCCCCCGAAGCAGGCGCAGTCACCCCAGGCCATGAGTATCTTGCAGGCGTGCCGCAGCTTGTGCACTACCTCGACGTTGTCCGTGGTATTGACGGCGCCTTCGACGATGCCGACGTCAACAGCGGGGAACTCCTTGAAGTCGGTGATGGGACTGGCGGTGATCTCCACCAGTTTGGCGACCTCGATGATCGCCTCATCGATGTCAAGGAAGGACATATGACATCCAGCACACCCGGCTAGCCACGCAGTAGCGATCTTCGGTTTGGCCACGTTATACCTCCTACCTTGGGGTCAATCTGTGTCCCAGCTTCTTCGAGAGCCTCACCAGGATCTCCCTGTCTTGAAGCACGCCATCCGCCGGGCTGACGACCGGTCGTGACTCGTAGATACGACCGTCCATGCTGATGAACTCCCCCGGCTCCCTCTCCGCCCAGGTTGGCGATGGCAATACGATGTCGGCCATCGAGGTCACCGGCGACTGGTAGCTGGCCTGGACAATGAGGAAATCCATGCCCCGAAGCCAGCTCTGCAGCCTCTCGCTTCCCTGCTCCTCACCCAGAAGCAGATAAAGCCCGTTCACCTTGCCCCGGGGGATCTCCTTGTCTGCTATGCCCAGATCCCAGGCGCCGCGGCTGTTGCAGTGCGGTTTGAGGGAGAGCACGCGGAGATGGCTTCCCGCCTGGTTCCCGGTCAGATCGGCCAGGTTGAGCAGGAGGGTGACCAGATTGGAGTCATTCCTCTCCAGCAACCCTTCACCGTAGATGATCACGGCGTTCTCAGCCTCGGCGTACATCCTGGCCGCGGCATCGATCTTCTCCGGATCGACGCCGGTGGAATGGACCGGTTCCTCGGTCCAGTAGCGGCGCTGGGACTGAATGAGCTCAGCCGGCGTCTTCTTGGTCTTCACCAGGCCGTTGTCGATGATGCTCTTGGACAGGCCGCTGAGCACCGCTCCTTCGCTGCCCGCCCTGGGCTTCAGCCAGAGGGTGCTCCATAGGGGGAAGACATCCCTCTCAACGTTGACCACCACCAGCTTGGCCTTCCTCTCGTCCAAGGCTCTGCGGATCAGCGCGCCGATGACCGGGTGGGTCTTCAGGGGGTCAGCCCCCACCAGGAGGATGCAGTCGGCCTGAAGGATCTCCTCGGCACCGCATTCGATGTCCAGGCCCTTCCTCTTGCCGTGGAACTGCTTGATGCCCTGGGCAATCACCCGGAAGGACCTGCCATCGCAGGTATCGATGCAGTCGCTGCCCAGCACATCGCGCACGAAGTTGTCGAAGAGGGAGAGGGTCTCGCCGGGCAGTCTGGACGAGACAACCCCGGCAGTGGAGCCCCGCCCCGCCGCCTTGAGCTTCTCTGCCGCCGCCTCCAGGGCTTCATCCAGAGTGCTCTCCGACTGCCTGCCATGCCTGTCCCTGATCAGGGGTGAGGCGACCCTCAGATGCCCGTTGCGGAGCAGCCCGAAGCGGCCCTCTTTGCAGAGGGCTCCCCTTGGCTGAGCCGGTTCCGGGGCCTGAATAAGTATCACGTTGTTGTCCTTGGAGAAGACCCGCAGCTCGCAGCCCACCCCGCAGATGGGGCAGACCGTATCAGTCTTCTGACACTCCGCGGTCCTCCCCTTATAGATGCTAAGTTTGGAGAATACTGCTCCGGTGGGGCAGACCTGCATACAGGCCCCGCAGAGTGTGCATGACGATTCGCCCAGCAACTGGCCCAGATCGGCCGCCACCATGGTCTTCCAGCCGCGCTTGGAGAAATCCAGGGTGTGGTTGGCTTCAATCTGAGCGCAGGCGCGGACGCACCTGCCGCAGAGGATGCAGCGGTTGTGGTCCACGGCAATGGCGTCCGTGGACGGGTCCAGCGGCTGCGACGGAAAGGTGTAGGGGTAGCGGACATTATCCATCTGATAGCGGTAGGCCATCTTCTGCAGCTCGCAGTCGCCGCTCTGCTCGCAGAACATGCAGAGGTGGTTCCTCTCCGTGAACATCAGTTCCAGCATCAGGCGGCGGTATCTCTCCAGCGTCTCGGTCTTGGTCTGCACCACCAAGCCGTCCCTGGCGGGGTAGGTGCAGGCGGGGTTTATCCTTCTCTCACCCTCAATGTCAACGACACACATGCGGCAGGCGCCGACACTGGTAAGACCCTTGAAATGGCACAGTGTGGGGACATCGAAGCCGTTGGCCTGGCAGACATCGAGGACAGTATCACCCTCGCGGCCCTTGACTTCCTTGCCGTCAACAGTGAGCGTTATCTGCTTCATCTCTTATCCTCCAGCTTCTGCATCGCACCTGAGGCATCGCGCTGCCTCTTCCATGGCCTCCGGAGCGCTGTAGCCCAGGACCACTTCGTCGAATGAGCCCTTCCTCTTCTTCGAGGTCACCTCCTCGATGACCAGCCGTGCTTTCTCTTTGACGTCCTCCACCTCGTCAGGCGCAGGCAGCACGAAGGCCTCGACGTCGGGGCGATCCACCCTCGGGGCCAGATCGCTTCCCCGCAGGAAGCGCTTGATGGAAGAAGCGGCCCTCTGGCCGGCGGCGATGGCTTCTATCACCGTCTGGGGGCCGGTCACTGCATCTCCACCGGCAAACACGCCCGGCTGATCCGTGGCCAGGGTGCGGGCATCTGCGGATATGGTCCCGCCCCGGCCGATCTTGAGTCCGTTGCCGCTGAACGAGGCGGTGGCTGGCCGCTGCCCGATGGCCTCGATGATGGTGTCGCACTTGAAGACGTACTCAGAGCCGGCAACATTGCTCGGCGTTCTCCTGCCGCTCTTGTCGAACTCTCCCAGCGTCATCTGGATCAGCTCCAGCCCTGACACCCTGCCGTCCTGGCCCACTATCCGGGTGGGGGCGGTCAGCAGGTGAAGGTGGATATCCTCTTCCTCGACGGCCACCACCTCCTCGGCTATGGCGGGCATATCCTTCTTCTCCCGCCTGTAGAACATGTGCACCTCTTCGGCGCCCATCCTCAGGGCCACTCTGGCGGAGTCGGTGGCAGTATTGCCCCCGCCGACCACGGCCACCTTCTTCCCTACCTTGGCGGCGCGGCCCAGGTTGGCGTCGCGGAGGAACTCCACGGCGTCGTACACGCCTTTCATGTCCTCGCCGGCGATCTTCATCTTGTCCCCGCTGTGGGCACCCACGGCCATGAAGACGGCCTTGTAGCCATCCTTGAACAGGGCCTTCAGATCGTCGATGCTGGTGTTCAGTTGGATATCAACGCCCATTCTCCGGATGGCGTCGATCTCTCTCTGGATGGCGTTCCTGGGCAGCCGGTATTCGGGTATGCCCACCGCAAGCATGCCGCCGGCCACGGACAAAGCCTCGAAGACCGTGACCGGGTAGCCGTCAAGGGCCAGGTCGTGAGCCGCGGACAGTCCGGCGGGGCCGGCCCCAACGATGGCCACCTTCTCCGCCCTTCTCTCCTTCACCGGCGGTATATATTCGAAGCCGTGTTCGATAGCCCAGTCAGCGGCGAACCGCTTCAGGTGCCTGATTGCCACGGGCTCATCCATCTGCCCCCGCCGGCACTTGCTCTCGCAGGGGTGGTGGCAGACTCGGCCACAAATCGAGGGGAAGGGATTCCTCTGCTTGATCAGTCGGTAGGCATCGGCGAACCGGCCTTCCTTGATGAAGGCGGCGTAGCCCGGGACATCCAGGCCCACCGGACAGGTGTGCTGGCATGGTGCCTTGAACAGCGCTGCGCAGACAGCCGCCGGACACCTCTTGTCGATGATATGCGCCTCGTACTCCTGACGGAAGTGGCGGATGGTGCTCAACACGGGGTTGGGGGCGGTCTGGCCCAGTCCGCAGAGGGACGCGGAGCCCACCATCTCGGCCAACTCCTGGAGGACGGCCAGGTCTTCCAGGCTGCCTTCGCCCCGGGTGATCTTGTTCAGGATGTCCAGCATCTTGGGGATGCCGGCGCGGCACGGGAGGCATTTGCCGCAGGACTCGTCCTTGGTGAACTGGAGGAAGAACTTGGCCATGTCCACCATGCAGCTGTCTTCATCCATGACGATGAGGCCGCCGGAGCCCATGATGGCCCCCAGGCTGGTCACCGATTCATAGTCAACGGAGGTGTTGATATGCTCGATAGGGATCACGCCGCCGGAGGGTCCGCCGATCTGGACGGCCTTGAAGGCCTTGTCGCCGGGAGGACCTCCGCCGATGTCGAAGACTATGTTCCCCAAGGGAGTGCCGACCGGGACTTCAGCGATTCCGGAGCTACTGATCTTGCCCACCAGGCAGAAGGTCTTGGTTCCCGCGTTCCCCTTCACTCCCAGGCTCTTGTACCACTCCCCGCCGTTGAGGATGATCTGCGGGACTATGGACCACGTCTCCACATTGTTGATGGTGGTCGGCTTGTCGAAGAGACCCTTGTTGGCCGGGAACGGGGGCCTTTGGCGGGGATTGCCCCGCTTGCCTTCGATGGATATGAGCAGGGCGGTCTCTTCTCCGCAGACGAAGGCTCCCGCACCGGGGAAGATGTCGAGATCGAACTCGAAGCCGGTCCCCAGGATGTCCTTGCCCAGCAGCCCGTACTGGCGAGCCTGGCTTATGGCGTGGCCCAGCGTCTCGATGGCCAGCGGGTACTCGGCACGGACGTAGGCATATCCCTGGCGGACATTCTTGATGGCATATGCTCCCAGCAGCATGCCCTCAACCACGGCGTGGGGGTTGCCTTCGAGGACGGAGCGGTTCATGAAAGCCCCGGGGTCGCCTTCGTCTCCGTTGCAGACCACGAACTTCTCATCGCCGGTGGCATTGCGGACGAACGTCCATTTGCGCGCCGTGGGGAATCCGGCCCCGCCCCGCCCGCGGAGGCCCGACTTATTCACCTCTTCCAGGACCTGATCGGCGTTCATCTGGGTCAGCGCGCGGACAAAGGCGCGGTAGCCGTCAAAGGCGATGTAGTCCTCTATGCTCCATGGGTCTATCAGGCCGTTGAGGCCCAGAACGATCCTCTTCTGCTTCTTATAGAACTCGATGTCATGGTTCGCCGGACTGGCCTTGCGGCTGATGGGGTCAACGTAGACCAGCCTGTCCACGATCTCACCGTGGATGAGGTGCGTCTCGATGATCTCCTCCACGTCTTCGGGCTTCACCAGGGTGTAGAGGATGTCACCGGGGGTGATGGTCACGTTGGGGCCCTTCTCACAGAAACCGCGGCAGCCGATCTTGGTCACGCCAACGACTCTGGCTTTGGACTCGAGGCCTTTCTTGGCAATGAGGTCGCGGAAAGCCTCTTCGACCAGGTCGGCGCCGGCAGCCGTGCAGCCGGTGCCTCTGCAGACGAGCACATCGACCTGAGCGGCATCCTTGATCTTGCTGTGGTCGGTGTCCTCTCTGACGGCCAGACGGGGCCTTACCTTCTTCTTGATGGCGTCCAGGGCTTCCAAGGAGTCAATTCTCTTCACGGCTAACCCCCTATTTGCAGTGGCTGACTAGTTCTTTCACACCGGTGGCCTTCACCCTTCTGTGCACCTGTCCGTCCAGAGTAACCACCGGGGCCAGGGCGCAGGCCCCCAGACAGCGGATGGTGTCCACGGACAGCAGTCCGTCAGGCGACGTATCGCCGGGTTCAAGCCCGTACTCCTTCTTCAGGACATCCAGGATCCTCTGCCCGCCTCTGACGTAGCAGCATGTACCCAGGCACACCTGAACGACATACTTCCCGCGGGGAACGGTGGTGAAGAAGCTGTAGAAACTGACTATGCCGTTCACTTCGCTGAGAGGTATGTTCAGGTCCCTGGAGATGGTCATGAGCACCGGCGGCGGCAGATACCCCACCAGTCCCTGGGCTTGCTGCAGGACTCTGATCAATGCCCCCGACCGCCCTCCGGTGTCTTCAATGACCTTCTGGATGTCCCTGAAGATGCGGGGGGCGTACCCTGTGCCAGCCTCTCTCTTCACCAGTGATTCTAGTTCGGCCTTGGTCATCCCTTGCCTCCTAAGCGGTGCCGCACGAGCCGCGGAACCAGATCCCTTATCCAAAGAAACGGGGGCTTCGCCGCCCGGCTGCCCCCTCTCTACACCTCTGCGATCTCATACTTCCTGCCTGTGTCAACAACCGATGGACTCCTTGTTCGTGGCCATTCACGTCCCTGAGTTACTTCCCGCCCTTTGCCTTGGCTGAAGCCGCCTTTGTGCGGGTCTCAGCCGCTGCGCTGCCTGTGGTCCCTGTGGTATCGAGCTTGATGGCGATGACCTCTCCATCGCCCCACCTCTTGTACACCCGGCATACCTCACAGATACTGGTGTCGTGTCCCGAAGGCAGCTTGCAGTAGGTCCCTGCGATCTCCCAGCAGGCCACTGAGTGGCCTTTTGATGCCGGGCAGTCGTTCTTGATGGCCTCCGGGCAACGGACCATTTCCCAGCACGGGGTCTTGCCGGCCCAGAACCCCCGCTTCGACTCCATCAGGATTCTGCCTTTGGCTTCACCGACGACTCTGTCCACTTCCGCGATTTCGTCGGGTTCAGCGATTCCACTGACAATCTCCCGGATCTGTTCAATCTTCCTGTCCGCCATCAGGCTCCTCCTTGTCCCTGTCTAGTGGACGCGGCCTCCCTTTCGCGGCGTGCCGCCCTCCTGCGCCGCGCAGCTCGTATGGTTGCGTAGATGCCGCCGATATTGAGGTACCACACGAACGCCACGGGCAGAAGAACGATGGGAATGGCCACCACCAGCGCTACAATGAACTCCCAGTCCATGGCTCACTCCTCCTTCCCCATCCCCCTGCCGTTTCCGGAACGCCATGTTCGCTCTCAGCCGCGTGTCTTGTTAAGAAATTGGAGGTAAGAGCAGACATGCGCAAGGGAAGCCGAAGAAGGGAGTTTCTGCGGTGTTCATCGCATCTCTTACCTCCAGGCCCAAAGGTATCATCTGGAGGGGAAGGATGGCTTCCGCAGTAATGCTTGTTTGCCCTTGCCTAAAACTCCCATGGTCGGGGTATGAGGTAGGCATTTATGCCTACTGCATCGGGTAGTTCCCCTCTGGGGGGCGGTGAGGCGCGATGCTATAATCCGCCCTAGGCAGAGGAGAGGCAACGTGGGCAAGATACGTGTGCTGATAGCGGATGATCATGCTGTGGTGAGGGAAGGGACCAGGAGGATGCTGGAACAAGAGGGGGATATGGAGGTGGTGGGTGAGGCTGCTGATGGGGAAGAGGCGGTCAAACTGGCGGACGAGACCAGGCCCGATGTTGCCATCGTGGACATATCGATGCCGAAGCTGGACGGCATAGAGGCGACCAGACAGATCAAGGCCCGCTGCCCTTCGGTGACCATCCTGATACTGTCCGCCTATGACGATGATCAGTTCGTCTTCAGTCTGCTGGAGGCCGGGGCTGCCGGGTATCTGCTCAAGAGCGTACGCAGCCGCGAGTTCATAGACGCGGTGCGTGCGGTGCACGGCGGCGAGTCAGTGCTGCATCCGGCGGTGGCCAAGAAGGTGCTCAATCGCTTCGTGGCCGGCGGTGCAAAGGCGTCGCCGGCCAAGTCCGCGGAGGTGCTCAGCGACCGGGAGAAGGAGATACTCAGGATGGCCACCCACGGTCTCAGTAACGCCGATATCGCCAGAGATCTCTGTCTGAGCATCAGGACGGTGCAGGGGCACCTGGGGCACATCTTCAACAAACTGCAGGTCAGTTCCCGGACCGAGGCGGTGGTCAGGGCGCTGAAGGAGGGCTGGGTCACCCTGGAGGATATCCCGTGAGGGGACGGGGTTTCTCTCTCCGGTCTAGCTGCCAGCGAAGCGATACCCCACCCGCGGCTCGGTGAGGATGTAGCGCGGACTGGAGGGGTCGTCTTCGACCTTGCCTCGAAGCTGCCGGATGAAGACCCGGACGTACTCGCTCTCCTCCCCGTATTCGGGCCCCCACACGTTGTGCAGGATCTGTCTGTGCGTCAGCACCTTGCCCGAGTTGGACGCCAGGTAGGCCAGCAGTTCATACTCGGTCTTGGTCAGCTTCAACACCTCACCGCGTCTCTTGACCGCCCGGTTGGCGAAGTCGATCTCCAGATCGCCGGACTTCAGGGAAGGAGCGGCGCTGACCTGACCGGTGGAATGCCGCAGGGCCACCCTTATCCTGGCCAGCAGTTCCTCCAGGCCGAAGGGCTTGGTGATGTAGTCGTCGGCGCCTTCATCTAGGGCCCGGACCTTGTCCTTCTCGTCTCCCCTGACGCTGAGTATGATGATGGGCATGTTGCCCCACTCCCTGATCCGCCGGCAGGCCTCAATGCCGTCCATGCGCGGCATATTGACGTCCAGCACCACCACATCCGGGGGAGTCTGCCCGGCCATCTCCACGGCTTCGAGGCCGTCGCGCGCCGTCTGGACGTCATAGCCCCTGGCCTCCAGATTGGCCCGTACGAACATGAGTATCTTGGGCTCGTCGTCGGCCACCAGGATCGTCGTCTTCTTGGGCATCGCGCTTTCAGTCTCTAGTGCTTGGCCTGCTCGCCTGGGGGCAGGGTGAAGCGGAAGGTGCTTCCTCTGCCAAGTTGGCTCTCGGCCCAGATCCGCCCACCGTGAGCCATGACAATGGATTTGCAGATGGCCAGGCCCAGTCCGGTGCCTCCGGGGCGGCGGCGCTTCTGGCTGCCGCGGTAGAACTTCTCAAAGGCCTTCTCCAGTTCCTCCGCCGGCATGCCGATGCCTTGGTCGGACACCGACACCTCGATCTCTCTGCCGTCCGCCCTGGCCGCCACTACGATCCTGGTGCCTTCTTCAGAGTAGGCCGCGGCATTTTCCAGCAGATTGATCAGGACCTGCTTGATCTGGTTGGAGTCCGCAGAGATCTCCGGCAGGTCCGGGGCGACGTTGGCCTCGAACGTGTGGCTCTTGTGGACCCACTTCTGGCGTTCCAGGGTCTCACGAATGATCTCCGATATGTCGCAGGCCTCCTTCTCGGGATTCCACACCCCCGCCTCGAGCTTGCTCATGTTCAGCAGGTTGGTCACCAGGCTGGCCAACCGGTCCGATTCCTCGCTTATTCCGGCCAGCAGCATCTTGCCGGTGGCATCGTCCCATCTGATGTCCTCCTGCAGCAGGCTGCTGATGATCCCCTTGATGGAGGTCAGCGGTGACTTGAGTTCGTGTGACACGTTGGACAGAAGCTCGGACTTGAGGCGGTTGAGCTTGATTAGCTCCAGCTCAACCTGCTTCTGCCGGGTGACGTTCCTGTAGGTGGCCAGCATGCAGGGACTCTCGTCGGAGTCGGCGAACGGTGCGGCGATCATGTCGTAGGTCCGGCCGTCGGCGAAGGTGTAGTCCCACCTCTCCGTGGAGCCCCTGATCACCTGTGGGAGCTTGCACACCTCGTTGCACGGCTCGTCGAAGCCGTAGAGATGCCGGTGGCACAGCGCGCCAATGCCGTGGCCGAAGTCCCTGACCATGCTGGGATTCATGAAGCGGATCCGGTGGTCCGGGCCGATGATGGCCACCCCTTCCTCCATGGTGTTGAGCATGGCCATCAGCCTGTCCCTCTCTGCCTTGAGGGCCTTCTCCAGGTACACGGTCCATTCCGCCTCGTTGCCTCCGGCGAAAGGACCGAGGACGCTGCTGACCATGGCCAGAAGGACGGTCAGCCCGGCGAATCCGAAGACGCCCGCTGCCGGGAGGCCGACTGAGCCGGGCGAATGCCAGAGCAGTGCCCCAGTCGCCAGGAGCACCAGGACCAGATGAGGGCCATGCGCACGAAGCATTCTCCGGTTGTCTCCGGAATCTGAAGGATCTTCGTACATCCTATATTCTCACACCGGAAATCGGTCTGTCCATCGTGCCGGCAGCCATCGGGTGCGGACTGGTCTGAGGGGGGATGTGGCGATGAGTAGGGCTGTCTCCAACGATGCTCAGAACTGCTCCAGGAGCGTGGAGATCTGCTCCAGGGTGAAGACGGGACCGTCTTTGCAGACGTACTTGTCGCCGACATTGCAGCGGGCGCACTTGCCCAGGCCGCACTTCATCTTTCCTTCCAGGGTGGTCACGATCTGATGGTCGGCGAAGCCCAGCTTCTTCAGTTCAATCAGGGTGAAATGGATCATGATCGGCGGACCGCAGATCACGGCCACGGAGTTCTGCGGCGAGAGGTTCAGCTCCCTGACCACCGAAGGGATCAGGGCCACCCGGCCCGTCCAGCTCTTGTCACCGGCATCAACGGTGAGTTCCAGCCTCGTCCTCGGCGATGCCGCCCAGGTGTCGAACTCGCTGGCGAAGACCAGGTCCTGTGGAGTACGGGCCCCGTTGAGGATGAGCAGGTCCTCGTAGTCCGACCTGTGGTCCAGGATGGTCAGGATCACCGGCCGCAGCGGTGCGAAACCGATGCCGCCTCCGATGATGTGGATGTTCTTCCCTCTGAAATCATCCAGGGGGAAGTGATTGCCGAACGGACCCCTCACGCCCACGGAGGCCCCGGCCTCCAGTTCGTGCAGCGAACCGGTCACCGTGCCCACCTTTCTCACGGCTACTTCCAGCGGCCCGCGGCGGTACGACACTGAGGTCAATCCGAAGGGAGACTCACCTGTCCCGAAGGCGGATACGAAGACGAACTGGCCGGGCTGGTAGCTGAAGTCGGGCTTGAGGTCGGGGTCGTCGAGGTCGATCCTGAAGAGCATCACGTCGGGGGTCAGCTCCACTGCCTCCCGCAGCGTGGCCATATGGGGCACGAAGGGGTTGTCGGACTTCACTTGGGGGCCCCCATTCTCTGTACGTCCTGCATGATCTCTCTGATGTCGATGTTCACCGGGCAGGCCCTGACGCATCGGCCGCAGCCGACGCAATGCAGGGGACCGAACTGCTCCGGGAAGTAGAGCAGTTTGTGGCTGAATCTCTGTCTCATCCTGGCCCCCTTGTTGGCCCGGGGGTCATGGCCGCCGGCGATCTTGGTGAACCCCGGCGATTGACAGCTCTCCCAGCTGCGCACCCGCTCCACGCTGCCCTTGTTGGTGTAGTCGCGGACGTCGAAGCAGTAGCATGTGGGGCAGACATAGGCGCAGACATTGCAGTGGATGCATCTGTCTGCCACCCTTCCCCAATAGGGACCGTCGAAGGCTTGGCGCATCTTGGCCGTGATGCCTTCACTTGGCACCGGGGCCGTCTCGGGGGCTGGCGGCTTGACCGTCTCTGCAGGCGACAGCAGTGCCTGAGGCATGAGACTCCTGCCCTTCTCTGTGATCGCCTGAACGAGGTAGCCGTCCCGGACCTCGGTAAACATGATGTCCAGTGCCGCCGTGTCCTCTGGTCCGCTGCCCATGCTTTCACAGAAGCACTCCGGGCAGGCCGTCAGACAGGAGAGGCCCACCAGAACGGTCTTCTGGCGGTGCTGACGGTAGAGGGTGTCAGCCGGGTCCGCCAGGTAGGGCAGGTCCAGCATGGTGATGCCCCTGGCATCGCATGGGCGAAGGCCGAAGATCACGGTTTCCCCGTCGATCTCGGCGGGGATCAGTTCCGCCTTTCCGTCCTTTCGCTCCACATGGAACAGGGTCTCGGTCTTGGGGAACAGCCATTCCTTGGGAGATGTTGCGGTGTTCTGGAACTGAAGGATGACGTCATCTACACGGTCGATCCTCCTGAAGAGGATGAGGTCATCTACCTGCGTTGGCGCCACCAACTGGCGAGCCTCCATCTGCTGGCGCAGCCACGAGATCAGATTCTGCTTTGAGATGAACTGTCTCATTCGCCTATCCCCAGCTTCTCGTCCTTCTGATATGTGGAGAAGGGCGGCGGGCTTTCGGCATCCATGCCCGCTTGGAAATGGAACATACCCAGGACGTCCTTCTCCAGCTTGCGGTTGAGGAGACTGAGTCGGATGTTCACAGGGCAGACCTGCTCGCACTGGTAGCAGCCGATGCACCGCCCGGCCAGATGGAAGGCCCGCATGGTGTTCCAGACCTCGTTCTCGCCCGGAGCGATCCTGATCCCCACCCACAGCGGGTCCAGCCTCTCCGCGAAGCACTCCGGGCAATAGCAGCCAGGGCAGGCCTGACGGCAGGCATAGCAGCGCAGGCACCGGCTGAACTGCTCTTCCCAGAAGGTTCGTCTCTCGTCGGCCGGTTTGGCTTCCATCCCGGCGACGTCGGGGTATGGGTCGGCAACCGCCGGCTCTGAGACGGGTTGGCCTACCAGGGTGTCGTAGACCACCGGCGTATGCTGCTGGCACACCTGGCAGGCGTTGAGCTGCTTGGCGCCGGGAGTCCCCCAGCGCCTCTCCACCACGCCGGGGCAGACCACTCCAATGATGTGGAGCTTGTCCCGCTGAATCTGGCTCTCGTTGAGGAGCAAGTTGATGGCCCGTGAATCGCAGGGTTTGACCACTATGGCTGTGGACTTGCCCTTGCGGTTGAGCAGATACTTGGCCAGGTCGTGAGTGCAGGTTTGATCGAAGATCAGCCTGTCGGCCTCCGCCGCCTCGTAGGCGAAGAATGGCCTGGCGTTCACGCCATCGGTGCCACGTTCATAGCCGATGACGCACTCCACGGCCTTGCCCTGCAGCAGTTCCCTGGCCGCTTGGCGGATCTGGGCTGTCTGGCTCATGGCAGCGCTCCTTCTGCCGGGACCTTCTCCCGGGGGCCCAGGCTGACCAGGCCCTCGGTGAAGGAGGACACCACATGTGAGAACTTCCTCCCTTCGGAGGCTGACACCCATTCCAGTCGGAGCCGGCCTTTCTCGATGCCGAGGTATTCCAGGAAGGGATAGAGCAGCGCGAAGCGGCGCCGGGAGTAGTAGTTACCTTCGGTGTAGTGGCAGTCGCCGGGGTGGCAGCCCGCCACCAGCACGCCGTCGGCGCCGAGTTGAAAGGCCTTGACCACCAGGAGGGGGTCGATCCTGGCCGAGCAGGGCACCCTGATGACGCGGATGTTCGAGGGGTAGCAGATCCGTGCCGTGCCGGCCATATCAGCCCCGGCGTAGCTGCACCAGTTGCAGAGGAAGCCCACAATCCTGGGTTCGAAGTCTATTGCCATAGAGATGTCACCTCAGCCAGCAGCTGCTGCTGCGTGAACCCGCGCAGGTTGGCCGCACCGAACCGGCAGGTGGCAACACACAGGCCGCAGCCCTTGCACAGGCTCTCGTTGACCACGGCCACGGTCCGGCCATCCCGGAGTACCTGAGTGTCGATGGCCTTGAAGGGGCAGACCTTGGTGCACAGCAGGCAGCCGCCGCATTTCATCTGGTCCACACTGGCCACCATGGGGTCGGTGGTGAGGAATTCCTGGCTGAATAGGGCAGCCACCTTGGCGGCGGCGGCGCTCCCGCTGGCTACCGATTCAGGGATGTCCCGGGGGCCCACGCAGGCTCCGGCCACAAAGACCCCATCGCTCATCGTCTCCACGGGACGCAGCTTGGGGTGGGCCTCGATGAACAGCTCGTTGATGTCATAGCTGACCTTCAAGGCCTGGGCCAACTCGGCCGATCCCGGACTGTGCTCCATGCCCACGGCCAGCACTACCATATCGGCCGGGATCTCGACCATCTCCCCCAGCAGCGTGTCCTCGCCCCGCACGACGAGCCGGCCATCCTCCTGCCGTATTCCCGACACCTTGCCCCGGATGTATATGGCGCCGCTCTCCTGGGCCCGCTTGTAGAATTCCTCGTAGTCCTTGCTCACTGCCCGGACGTCCATGTAGAAGACGTAGCACTGCACGTCCGGATAGTGCTCCTTCAGTATGATGGCGTGTTTGGCGATGTACATGCAGCAGACCTTGCTGCAGTAGGTCCGGCCCCTCTGTTCATCCCTGGAGCCAATGCACGTGAGGAAGACCACGTCCCTGGGATGCTCGCCGTTGGAGGGACGGGTCACGTCGCCGCCGGCTGGCCCGGAGGCGCTCATCATCCTCTCCATCTCCAGTCCGGTGATCACGTCGGGGTGCTTGCCGTAGCCCAGCTCTGCATAGACCGCGGGCTCGAAGGCCTTGTAGCCCGTGGCCACAATGATGGCTCCGAATTTCTCCGTCAGGACTTCGTCCTTCTGCTCCCAGTCAATGGCGCCCACCGGGCAGAGTTTCTCGCAGACGCGGCACTGGGGTGGCGGCTTGCCCTCCCGCTTCTCCTCCACGAAGCGCAGGTGTTTGTGGTAGCGGCAGTTGGCGGTGTCAATCACCGGCTTCGGCGGCACCGCCTGCGGGAAGGGGATGTAGATGGCGGAGCGCTTCCCCAGACCCATGTCGAACTCCGAGGGGGCCTTCTCCGGGCATTTCTGCCAGCATATTCCGCACCCGGTGCACTTGGCATGGTCAACCTTCCTGGCCTTCTGGACAATGCTCACCTCGAAATTGCCCACGAAGCCCTTGACCTCTTTCACCTCCGCGCTGGTCAGCAGGGTGATGTTGGCATGCTGGGCCACATCCACCATCTTGGGCGTGAGGATGCACGAGGAGCAGTCCAGGGTAGGGAATGTCTTGTCCAGTTGGGCCATGCGGCCGCCGATGGTCGGCTCGCGCTCGACCAGGACCACCTTGTAGCCGGAATTGGCGATGTCCAGGGCCGCCTGGATGCCCGAGATGCCCCCACCAATGACCAGTGCCCGCTTGGTGAGGGACACCTGCTTCGGGAAGAGCTTCTCGTGGCGGGCCACCTTGGACACGGCCATCCGGATCAGCTCGATGGCTTTGGTGGTGGCCGCTTCCTTCCCATCGCTGTGGACCCAGCTGCAGTGCTCACGCAGATTGGCCATCTCCAGCAGATACGGGTTCAGCCCCGCGGCAGCCACGGTCTTGCGGAAGGTATTCTCGTGCATCCGCGGCGAACAGGCGGCGATGACCACCCGGCTCAGCCTGTGCTCCGCGATGGCGTCGCGGATCAGGGCTTGCCCCGGTTCGCTGCAGTTGTACTTGTTGTCGGCGGCGTGGACCACCATAGGCATCTGACCGGCTGCCTCAACCACACGGCCGATGTCGACGGTGCCGGCGATGTTGGTGCCGCAGTGGCAGATGAAGACGCCTATCCTGGCCATGGTCAGAATCTCCTTGCGCGTTCGCTACAGGGCTTCCAGAACCAGTTCCGAGATCTCCTTCAACTTGATCATATCGCCCTTGTTGGATGTGAGTATGCTGTCCTCGAAGTTGAGCATGCAGTAGGGGCAGGCTGTGGACAGCACGCTGGCCCCTGTGGCCACCGCCTGGTCCAGCCGTAGATCGGACAGCCTCTCGCCCTTCTTGGTCTCCTGCCATATCCTGCTCCCGCCCCCTCCGCAGCAGAGGCTGTTCTCTCGGCACTCAGCCATCTCCACGAGGTCCAGCCCCGGGATCTTCGTCAGGATCTCTCTGGGTTCGTCGTAGACGCTGTTGTGGCGCCCAAGGTAGCAGGGATCATGATAGGTCACCTTCAAGTTCAGTTCCTTCTTCGGCTTCAGCCGCTCCTCCCTGATCAGTCCGGCAAGGTACTGGGTGAGATGGGTCACCTCGAAGCTGCTGCCCAGCTCGGGGTATTCATTCTTGAATGTGTGGTAGCAGTGTGGAGAGCTGACCACGATCTTCTTCACGCCTCTCTCCACGAAGGCGCTGATGTTGCTCTGAGCCAGCGTCTGGAACAGGCTCTCGTTTCCCGCCTTGCGCACGCTCTCGCCGCAGCAGCTCTCCCGGGGGCCGAGCATACCGAAGCTGACCCCGGCCTTCTTGAGGATCGCCGCCGTGGCCCTGGCCACCCTCTTGATGTTGGGGTCGTAGGCCGGGATGCAGCAGGAGAAGTAGAGCACCTCGGTGTCACTGGTGAAAGGGGCGATCTCCAGGTCCTTGGCCCAGTCCGTCCGCTTCTCCGCTGATTCGCCCAGAGGATTGCCCGTTCCGGCGATGTTCTTCAGGGTCACCCGCAGGCCGTCCGGCACATAGCCGGCCCCCATGCCCACGATCACTCCGCGGAGGGCCTTCATTATGTCTATGATGGCCACCCCCCTGGGGCAGCGGGCCACGCATGCCCGGCACGTGGCGCACGTCCAGGTATCCTCACTCTCGAAGTCGGCGGCGCCAAGCTGGGACTGATGGATCAGTTTGCGGGTGGGGAAGCTCTTCACCAGGTTCCACGGACATGTGCCGGTGCACAGGCCGCACTGGTAGCACTGCTTCAGAGCCTTGCCCCCCGCCTCCACAACGGCATCGATGGCTTCCTTGAAAGGCGATACGACTATGGTGGACACCTCTCTTCCTGATCCGTTCTGCCGTCAAGACTCAATCTGGCCTGCCTCGGGAATGGTCTGCAGCCGCAGGGCTACTTGGGACGCTTGCTGGTCCTGGCCGGGGCCTTCGGCCTGGGCTTGGCTGAGGCCGGACGCCTCTTGGGGCTTACCTTGACAGCGCGCGTCTCTGCCTTCTCTGCGGCTCGTTTGAGGTGCTTCTCCACCCTCTCGATCAGGTCTCGGGGGCCGACGGGCTTCCTGATGAATTCCGCCACGTCAAAGGCAAATGGCTCCCCGAGAGAGGTGGAGAAGCTGGTCAGAGCCAGGACGGGGATGTTGCGCAGTGACCTCTCTTTGCTGAACTGTTCCGCGAAGCCGAAGCCATCTGTCACCGGCATGAGGATGTCCAGGAGGATGAGGTCAGGCTTCTCCTTCTTGGCCTTCTCTAGGCCCTCCTTGCCGTTGACGGCAATGACGACCTGGTAGGACTCGCCCTTTTCCAGGACCTTCCTGGTTACCTCCACGAAGTCGGGATCGTCGTCGATCAGCAGGATCTTGGCTTTCTTCTCCATCGCCTCCTACCTCCTTCACAATTATATGGCAGGCTCAAGCAGGTCTGCCAGTATTCCCATTGGCTGTTCCGTCGGCCAGCACCGCGGTCCTCTTGGGCAGGGTGAAGCTGAACTTGCTGCCCTTCTTGGTCTCGGGGCACGGGCTCTCCACCCAGATTCTGCCTCCATGGGCCTCGACAATCCTCTTCGATATTGACAGTCCCAGTCCGGTACCCTTGGCCGACACATTGCTGGCCCGGAAGAAATCCTCGAAGAGCCGCGACAGATCGTCCGCCGGTATGCCGATGCCGCTGTCCATGACTTCAACCTTGACGTTGCCGTTGTCTTCAGAGACCTTGACCGTCACTTGCCCTTTGTTGGTGTAGGCGATGGCGTTGTTCACCAGATTGGTGACCACCTGCTGCAGCCTCCGGGCTGACCCATGGACCCTGGGGGTCACGGCGGGCAGCGCCGTCTCCAGCTTGATGCCCTTCTCTGCGGCCAGGCTGTCCAGACCATCGAGCGCCCGGCGGACAACTTCGTTCACGGAGACGCCCTGCATCTCGTGAACCAGTTGACCCGATTCGATGCGGGGGATGTCCAGCAGATCGTCAACAAGTGCCATCAGGTCATTGATCCTTCTGGTGCCCCTCTGCAGGAGGTCCTTCTGTTCGTCGTTGACGTCGCCGGTGTAGCCCTCCAGGATTGTCCACAGACAGCTCTGAGTGACTGCCAGAGGAGCGCGGAGATCGTGTACCACGGCGCTCAGGAAGCGGACGAAACGGCGCTTCTCCTCCTGCAGGCGGACCACCTCATGTGAGGTCTGATCCAGGTCCTTGGTTATCTGGGCCAGGACCTCTGATCTGAGCTGGTTCAGCCTGATCAGCTCAAGCTGGATCTGCTTCTGCTGAGTGACATTCCTGAACGTTGACAGCATGCAGGGTGTCTGATCCGTATCGGCAAAGGGGGAGGAGATCACCTCGTAGGTCACCCCTTCCGGAAAGCTGTGTTCCCATCGCTCCGTAGCACCCTTGACCACCTCCGGCAGTCTGCAGACGTCGGGGCAGGGCTGATCGTAGCCACGGAGGTGTCTGTAGCAGGGGAGGCCAGTGCCGTCACCAAACTGACGCATCATGCTGGGGTTCATGAACCGGATCTTGTGGTCCGGCCCGATGATGGTGACCCCCTCCTCCATGGAGTTGAGGATCGACATCAGGCGGTCTCTCTCGGTCTTGAGCAGCCTCTCGAGGTACCTGGCCCATTCAGCCTCGTTGCCGCCTGTGAACGGTGCTACTGCGCCGTTAACCATGGCAATATGCCCCACGCAACACGAGAGGCTGAGTTAGTCTCGGCAGGCGAAAGACGCGCCCTGGCATCGTACTCCGATGACCTCCGGAAAGGGAGAGAACTTGGCCCATCTGCTATGTTCTCACACTGGAGCGCCCTCTGTCGATCAGCGCTTCCTCCCCCCGTCACCACCGGCATCGCGGCTCTATCTTGCCTCCTCAGGGGCGACCGCCCGTTGTTTGTCGGTCGCCTTGCCTCTCCGAACGGCGCGAAGCAGTAGGCGCATCCCCCCGAGGTTGAGGTACCACACGAAGGCCACCGGCAGAAGAATTACCGGGATCATGATGACCAGCGCTACAATCAACTGCCATTCCATTGTGTTCCCTGCCTCCTTGGTTGTTGGCTATTGATGACATTAGCACAGGGCCGGTGGCACTGGATTCCGCTATTATGCCTGTTGGCTCTAGGTATTTCTGCCTAGGCACACCGTGTCCCCCGGGCGAGCACCTAGTACTGAAGAGGGCCGACCCCGCGGTCAAATGCGGAGGTCGAGTACACTGGTTTTGCATTGTGCGGGCCACTGCCCTACAATAAAGGGTGGATTTCCACGGTGCCATCAAGGTATTCGCTCAGCAGCTACTCAGGGAGAGCCCGCAGCGGGGGCTCTCCCGTTCGTTTTTGCGGCTCTGACGAGGGTGGGGTGGTGGGGCAGTGGAACCGAAACCATCCCTCTGAAGCCACCAGTATTCTTATGTAAACGGAGGCGTCGACTATGTGGAGGACCGAAAGCAAGGGAGTGGCCCGGGTTGAGGAAGCCATGAAGCAGCTCCTGCCACCGTGCCAGATCAAGTGCCCCATCAACGAGGACATCCAGCGGACGAATGTGCTCATCTCGCTGCTGCCGGAGGAGTTGGAGCAGGCCAAGAACGAGGTCATTCAGATTGGCGACTATCTGTATGAGAAGAATCCCTTCTTCAACGTCTGCGGCTATATCTGCGGACTGTGCGAGCTGGAGTGCAACTACAAGAACAAGGGTGGGGCGATCAGGCGGAGGCTGCTCAAGAGGTTCCTCTCTGATCACTACACTCCGCATCTGAAACAGAAAGAGGAACTGAGCATCGTCAAGGACAAGGAGAACATCGCCATCATCGGTGGCGGGCCGGGCGGACTGATGTGTGCCTATGCCCTGAGCAGGAAGGGCTACCGGGTGACCATATTCGAGGAGTCCAAGCGGCTGGGAGGCGCGCTTTGGCTCATACCGAACTACCGCCTGCCGGAGGATGTCCTGACCACCACCATGGACAGCCTGGTGCGGATCGCCGGGATAGACGTCAAGTTCGGGTCCAGGGTCGGTGAGGGCCGACTGACGATGGAGAGGCTGAGAAACGAAGGCTACAGGGCTGTCTTCCTGGCCAAGGGGACGCCGTACCCCCGGGTGCTGACCTTCGACGGAGAGGTCGTGGAAGGGCAGGATCTGTCCGGGGTGATGTACGGCCACACCCTTCTCTATGAGGTCAGTCATGGCAATATCACCGCGGACTACTTCAAGGGCAAGAGGCTGGTGGTCATCGGAGGTGGCAACGTGGCCTTCGATGTGGCCAGGACGGCCAGGAGGCTGGGTGGAGATGTGAGCATCATCTGTCTGGAGAGTGAGGACAAAGGCACCAAGGATGGCATCCCTGCCGATGAGGAGGAAATCCGCGGGGCGTGGGAAGAGGGGATACCGATAACGTACTCACGCGGCGTGCAGAAGATCGTTGGTGAGCACGGCAGATTCAAGAAGATCATCTGCCCCAAATGCACCAGCGTGTTCGATGAAAAGGGCTTCAATCCCCAGTTTGACTGTGCCGACTGCACCGACATGGAAGGTGACATGCTGGTCATCACCGTGGGGCAGGTGCCGGACAAGGCCTTCCTGCAGAGGGAGGGGCTACTGGACGAACGGGGCCGGCTGGTGGTGGACCCCTTCACCCTGCAGAGCCTGAGAAAGGGCTATGTCTTTGTGGGCGGCGACGTGAGGAGGATCGGCTTCATGGTAGAGGCCATGAAGGAGGGATTGGTCGCCGCTGAATCGATAGAGAGGTTCCTCAGGGGCCTGGACATGAGGGAGGGGCGGAAGAGGGACTACGAAGGGTTTGGCATTCCCTTGAGGAGGGACTACAAGCCCGAAGCCGAGGTAGCCTGGATACCCCCTGAGAAGAGGATGCATTTCCAATTGTTCGAGAAGGGTTTCACCCTGCAGGAAGCCAGGGAGGAGGCCAAGAGGTGTATCACCTGCGGCCCGTGCGTTTCCTGCAAGGCCTGCATCTCCATAGGCTTTGAGAAGTCGCTCTATTCGGTGGCTGTTGACGAGAAGAGGTGCAGTGGCTGCGGCATGTGTGTCTATGTCTGCAACTACGATTCGGCCAGGCTGACCGATGTGGAGGGCAAGACCGTATCGACGACGGACATGTTCCGGTGCAAGTCCTGCGGCATGTGCGTAGTGGCCTGTCCGTCACACGCCAGGAAGCTGGTCGATGATGACACCGAAGAGCGCATCTTCGAGGCATGCGCCGCGCTCTAGAGTTACTCCAGAGGAGGCTTAGGGAGAGAAGAAATGAAGAACTACGAACCCAAGTTGGTCTGCTTCTCCTGTAGGTTTAGCTGGGGCTATGTGGCTGACGAGGTCTCGCTGGCGCGTCAGGTGAAGAACTGGATTCCCATCATCTGCAGCGGCAAGATCGAATCCACCCACATACTCAGTGCCTTCCAGCATGGTGCCGATGGTGTGCTGATCCTGGGCTGCCCGGAAGGCGATTGTCACTACCAGGACGGCAACTTCGAGGCGAAGAAGAGGGTCTATCTGCTGCGCCGGGTGCTGGAATCCTACGGAATCGAGAAGGAGAGGCTGGAGATCAGACTGTCTCTCGACCCGGAGGGGAAGACCATCCCCGCCATTGTGAAGGAGATGAGCGACAGGCTGGCCAAGCTGGGCCCGGTGAAGAAGGCCAAGGAACACGCAGAGAAGGCCTCTGCGGTCTAGACTGGTGAAAGGGAGCGAAGATGGCAGACAAACCAAAAGTGGCGATCTGTTGGCTGGGTGGCTGCGGGGGCTGTGACGAAGCTGTCGTGGACATCAATGAGGCCGTCCTCAAGGTCGTGGACGCCGTCGATTTCGTCCTCTGGCCGGTGGCGTTGGACTTCAAGTACCACCACGTGGAGGCCATGAAGGACGGCGAGATCGCACTGAGCATCATCAACGGCAATGTGAGGAACTCCGATCACGAAGAGGTGGCCAGATTGCTCCGGAAGAAGTCCCAGTTGGTGCTGGCCTTCGGAGCCTGCGCCTGTTTTGGAGGGACGCCCGGACTGGCCAATCTGACCACGAAGGAAGACATCTTCAACTGGGTGTACCGGGACGCCCCAACGGTGGTCAATCCCAAGGGCAGCCGCCCACAGACCAAATGCACCTCGAATGGCCGGGAGTTGACGCTTCCGGAGTTCTTCGGTGAGGTGTATGCGCTCAAGCATGCCGTCGACGTGGACTACTACCTGCCGGGATGCCCCCCGCCTCCTGACCTGATCATGAATGCGGTGACTGCCGTCCTTGAAGGCAAGCTGCCCCCCAAGGGCTCGACACTGACGCCGCACAAAGCCCTGTGCGACACCTGTCCGCGCAACAAGACCAAACCCAGCCGTTTCACCATCAAGGAGGTCAAGAGGATCCACCAGATCGAGGCGGAGCCCAACACCTGTTTCCTGGTGCAGGGCGTGCTCTGCCTGGGACCGGCCACCCGCTCAGGCTGCGGAGAGGCTTGCCTCAATATCAATCTTCCCTGCCGGGGCTGCTTCGGACCCGTGGAGGGGGTAGAGGACTCCGGGGCCAAGTTCGTGTCCGCCCTGGCGGCCATCGTCGATGCCGAGAAGGAAGAGGACATCAGGAAGGTCATGGACGGGATAGACGACCCCGTCGGCTACCTGTACCGCTTCTCGATGCCGACATCCCTCTTGAGGAAGAAGAGAGTCTAGAAGAGAACGAGGAGCATTGAGTTATGACCAGCAAACTGACCATAAACCCGATAACCAGGCTCGAGGGGCATGGGAAGATCGAGATCTTCCTGGATGACAAGGGAGATGTAAAGGATGCCTACTGGCAGGTGGTTGAGCTCAGGGGTTTCGAGAGGTTCTGCCTGGGCCGGCCAGCTGAGGAAATGCCCCGGATCGTGTCCAACATCTGCGGGGTTTGCCCCACGCCGCACAACATGGCGGCCACCAAAGCCCTGGATGACCTGTACAGCGTCGAACCGACGCCGACGGCCAAGCTGATCAGGCAGCTCCACTACAATGCGTTCTATGTTGAGGACCACTACATCCACTTCTTCTTCCTCGCTGGGCCGGACTTCGTGGTGGGGCCGGACGCCGACCCTGCCGAGAGGAACATCATCGGTGTGATCAGGAAGGTGGGACTGGAGATCGGCGGCAAGGTTATCGACATAAGGAAGAGGTGCCGCGAGATCATCAAGCTGGTGGCCAGCAAGCCGCCTCATCCGGAGGGGGGGCTGCCCGGAGGCGTGTCCCGGGGGATCACTGTTGAGGAGAGGAAGTGGATCAGGCAGACGGCCGACGATTCCGTGGAGTTCGCCCGTTTTGCCCTGAAGCTGTTCAAGGACGTTGTCCTGGAGAACAAGGCCTATCTTGACCTGGTGCTCAGCGATGCCTACAAGCTCCAGAGCTACTACATGGGTATGGTGGATGAGGACAAGAAGGCCAACTTCTACGAAGGCAAGCTCAGGCTCGTGGATCCCCAGGGCAAGGAGTGCGCCCTGTTTGACCCGCATCGCTACGTTGACTACATGGCAGAGTGGGTGGAGCCGTGGACATACATCAGACTGACCCATTTGAGGAAGGTCGGCTGGAGCGGGTTGATCGAAGGGGACGGTACATCCCTGTACCGCGTTGGTCCGCTGGCGAGATTGAACGTGGCTGAAGGGATGGCCACGCCGCTGGCCCACAAGGAATACGAGCAGATGTTTGAGACGCTGGGAGGCAGGCCGAGCCACCACACCCTGGCCTTCCACTGGGCCCGGCTCATCGAGGCCTTGCAGGCCGCGGAGGATCTGCAGAGAATAGCCAGCGATCCTCTGCTGACTGGCAAGGACATCCGCAACATGGATATGAAGCTGAAGAAGGTCGGCATCGGCTGCGTTGAGGCCGCCCGGGGCACGCTGCTGCATCACTATGAGACCGATGACCGCGGTCTGATCACGAAGGTGAATCTGATAGTGGCCACGCAGCACAACGCGGCGCCCATCTGCCTTTCGGTGAAGAAGGCCGCCATGGGGTTCGTCAAGGGGCATGAGGTGAAGGAAGGCTTCCTGAATATGGTGGAGATGGCCTTCCGGGCCTATGATCCCTGCCTCTCCTGCGCCACCCACGCGTTGCCCGGCCAGATGCAACTCCAGGTCAATATCAGAGACAGCGAAGGCAGGGTGGTCCGTACCCTATCGAGGGACTAGACTCCTGCCGTTTACGCGTCGCGCATAACTGGTACCTCCGCTTGGTTGGGGGTACCAGTCTCCTTTTTCCGCTGACCTTCAACTTGCCCCCGCAGAGGTCCTGTTCGTATAATAGCCTTCGGCGATTCTTGTCCGGGACACGCGAAGCGGAGAAGAGGAGAAGCGAATGGGTATTCAGGCTACTGTCGATGCCGCCAGACGCGAGAAGAGGGTCCTTCTCACCGAGGTCGAGTCGAAGCAGGTTCTTGAGGAAGCAGGCATAAACGTGATCAGGGCCAGACTGGCCCGGTCGATGAAGGAGGCCGCGTCCATAGCCAGGGAAGTGGGCTTCCCGGTGGTTCTCAAGGTCGCCTCGCCGGACATAGTTCACAAGAGCGATATCGGCGGAGTGAAGGTGGGGCTTGGCAACGCCAGCCAGGTGAGCAAGGCCTACCGGGAGATCATGGCCGCTGTGAAGGAGAAGGAGCCCAAGGCCACGGTGCACGGTGTTTCGGTTCAGGCCATGGCCAAGCCAGGGGTGGAGACCATCATTGGCATGACCAAGGACGCCCAGTTCGGGCCGGTGATCATGTTCGGCCTGGGGGGCATACTGGTGGAGATCCTCAAGGACGTATCCTTCCGCATAGTCCCTCTGCTGAGGAAGGACGCCAGAGAGATGATCCGCGACATCAAGGGCTATCCCGTGCTCGAAGGCTACCGGGGCCAGCCTCCCTCGGATGTCGGTGCTCTGGAGGATATGATTCTGAAGGTCTCCGATTTCGTGGAACGGAATCCGGTCATCAAGGAGCTCGACCTCAATCCGGTATTTGCCTACAAGGACGGGGCCGTGGCTGTTGACGCCAGGATAGTCCTCGAGGCGGATGCCGCTGGATGAGCCAGAGCGGGAGCCACCAGAAATGGTGGCTGCTGGCGCTGGGCGTCCTGATGGTTGCCCTTGTGGCCGGCGGCGCGGTGCTGGCCTACAAGCATAGCTCTCGCCCCAAGCCCCTTGAGATCGAGGTCAGTTCGTCCCCGCCTGCTTCGCCGGTCGACATCTACCTCAGCGGAGCCTTGGCCAGCGAAGGCATCTACGCCTTCAGCTTGGACACCACTCTGGAAGCCGTCCTGGAGAGGGCCGGTGGGCTCACCGACGCCGGGGAGCCAATTGGCCTCAAGCTCTATGTCCTTCATGCCGGCGAAGATCCGTTTGGCCCAGCCGATGTCGGGAAGAGGGTCAATGTCAACACCGCGACGATGGAGGAACTGGAGACACTAAACGGCATCGGCCCGGTGAAGGCTCAGGCCATTGTGGACTACCGGAATGAACACGTGCTGTTCCGAACCGTCGATGAGCTTCTCAATGTCCCGGGCATAGGGCCCCAGACCCTGGAAGAGATCAGAGACCAGATCAGTCTGGTGGACTAGGCCCACGAACACAGATCGGCTGGCTGGCCGGTGAGGGCAGGCGACCGGGTGAGACGGCCGGCCGAAGACCTCTGCTGCAGCCTGGGGGATTCGTCAGGTGAAGCTAGTATCGCTCGGTTGTGCCTGGATTCTGGGCATCTATCTGGGCTCGCTGTCTCTATCGCCGCTCTGGCTCGTCCTGCTTTCGCTATGCCCCATCCCTCTGCTGGCTCTGCTGGCTTGGCGGGGGCGGACCGCTGCTCTCTGGGGAGGGCTGTGCCTCATCGTCCTCCTTGGCGGCATCGGCTGGTACCAGTGGAGGGCCACCGAATCGACGCTCGAGGTGTTCAACAACCGTGGGGTGGTGACGGTCAGAGGAGAGGTGGTCAGGGACCCCGAGGTCGACGACGGCCTGGCCAGGATCACCCTGGCGGCCGAGCGGGTATGGGCCGACGACCGATGGACAGGGGTCTCGGGCAAAGTGCTCATCAAGACGGCAGCCCTACCCGCCTGCAGCCTGGGCCAGCGGCTGGAGGTCAGAGGAGAGCTCACATCGCTATCCGGCATCGAAGACGTCGAGTATGCCGTCCATCTCGACCGTCAGGGCTTCTGTTCGCTTCTGACCCGCCCCGAAGAGGTGGTTTCGCTGGGCCAGGGCTGGCTCTTCGAGGTGAGGCAGCGGCTGGCTCAGTCGCTGGCGTCCGCTCTGTCTGAACCACAGGCATCGCTGGCCGGGGCGCTCCTCCTTGGCATCCGGAGCCACATCCCCCAGTCGCTTCAGAACGGCTTCTATCAGACGGGGACGGCCCACTTGCTGGCCATTTCGGGATTCAATGTAGCCATCTTCGGAGGGATGCTCCTGGTTGGCGGAGCGTGGGCCTTGGGCAGGCGCCGTCCCACGTACCTGTTCCTGGCCCTCGCCGGCGTGTGGCTCTACGCTTCCCTGACCGGAATGCAGCCGCCGGTGCTCCGGGCGGCCATCATGTTCAGCACGTATCTGGCATCCCTGTGGCTGGGAAGGCCGGGCACAGCCCTGCCTTCGCTGGCCTTGGCGGCTGCGGTGATGGCGGGCGTCAATCCGGCGGTGCTGTGGGACGTGTCCTTTCAGTTGAGCTTCGCTGCGGTGGCGGGGCTGATCCTCTTCTTCCCCGTCTTTCAGCGGTGGGGTGCGAGGATCACCTCCGGTGGTTCCCATGCCGGGGCGGCAGTCGTGAGGACGGTCATCGATGGCACTGCCCTAGGCCTGGCGGCTATCGGTGCTACCCTGCCGCTGACTCTGTACTACTTCGGGGATCTCTCCCTGTTCGCCCTGCCAGCCACGGTCGTCGTTTCCCTGTTTCTGCCTGGCGCGCTCCTGCTGGCGGCCGCCACAGCCGTGCTGGGACTCTTCGCCCCCGCGGTAGCTGCAGTTGTAGGCTGGGCCGCCTGGCTCTTCCTCACCTGTATCATTGAGGTAGTCGGTGCCTTCGGCTCGGTGGAGGCGGCGTCCCTGCCGATTGGGCCGGTGCACTGGGCGTTCATCTGGGTGTATTATGCGTTGGTCGGGGGACTGGTGCTCAGGAGGCAGCTAGGCATAGCCATCTCGGGACTGTCCGGGTATGCACGTAGGTGCGCGTCATGGCTGGCCGGGTCGAGTTGGCTCAACTCTCGTCTTGCCGTGAGGCTCTCACTGGCAGTGCTTGTGGTCTGCACGGCTCTGGTCTGGATAGCCGTTCTGGCCATGCCCGATGAGCGGCTGCGGGTCAGTTTCCTCGATACCGGCCAGGGAGACGCGGTTCTCATCGAGACGCCGGCGGGTCAGCAGATCCTCATCGACGGCGGCCCGGACGGCGACAGGGTCTGTCAGGAACTGGGGGAGAAGCTGCCCTTCTGGGACAGGAGCCTGGATCTGGTGGTGCTCAGCCATGGCCACGATGATCACATCACGGGACTGGTGGAGGTGCTCCATCGGTACCGGGTTGACCTGGTGCTGGAGTCCGGTCTGGCGGAAAGCACGCCTGCCTATGAGGCCTGGCTGGAGGCAATCGAGGAGAGGAGCATAGAGCGCGCCGTGGCTGAAGCAGGGCAGCGGATCGATCTGGGCGGCGGCATCACCATCGACGTCATCCACCCCCAGGAGGAGATGCTCCAGGGCACAGACTCGGACGCCAACAACAACTCGCTGGTGCTGAGGCTTGTCTTGGGAGGGGTGAGCTTCCTCTTCACAGGCGATATCGATCGAGAGGCGGAGACGGCCATCCTCGGTGCCGATCAGTGGCAGGAACTGAACTGCACCGTGCTCAAGGTGCCCCATCACGGCAGCGCCGGTTCAACGTCCGCTCGATTGCTGTCCGCAGTCGAGCCGGAGATAGCGGTCGTCTCGGTGGGCGAAGACAACGGTTTCGGTCACCCTGATGGGGCCACGGTGGCCAGATTGGGGGAGGCGGAGATCTATCGCACCGACATGAACGGGACAGTGAGCTTCATCACCGATGGGGAGAGGCTCTGGGTGGAGACCGAGAGGTGAGGGGTGATCTGCCTTCGGGGCGAGCCTGGCCGGCCGCTGGGGATGATGGCTGGATTGTGCCTGACGCCCGTATTGCCCTAATCCGTGGACTGTTCTATACTTCCATGTCAAAGGAAGGGCTGATTCCCGGGGCCTGAGGGAGAAGACGGTGGACTGTCCTGCATGCAAGGGTGTGGTGGTCGTGGTGGAGTACCAGAGGATTGAGCTGGACTACTGCACCAAGTGCTACGGCGTCTGGTTCGATGCCGGAGAGTTGTCTCTGCTTGCAGAGCGCTTGGATCTCCGGGGCGCGGCGCTGGATGTGAACCAGATAGCCGCCCTGCCGGAGAAGAAGGCGGCCGAGAAGGCCAGGGGTTGCCCCATATGCCGGAAGAAGATGAAGAAGGTGACCCTGGGCAGTGCGCCGGAGGTGCTGGTGGATGTTTGCACCCGAGGGGATGGGCTGTGGTTCGATGGTGGGGAGGTGGGACAGGTGCTGGGACAGCTGAAGGACAAGGGCGCAGCGGCGGACGAGCAGGGAAGGGTGATTGACTTCCTGGGGGAGGTCTTTCATGTCAGAGGATAGCGGAATACTCTGAGGAGGTGATTCGTGGGCATTGGAATCATTGTGCTTATCGTGGTTCTGGCGGTCCTGTTCCTTGTCATCGGCTTCATCTGGATGACCTACAACGGACTGGTGAGACTGCGCAACCAGGTGAAGAACGCCTGGGCGCAGATCGACGTGCAGCTCAAGAGAAGGCATGACCTGATCCCCAACCTCATGGAGACGGTCAAGGGCTACATGAAGCACGAGCGGGAGACCCTGGAGGCGGTGACTAGCGCCCGCAACCTGGCCCAGAAGGCTATCGGGACAGGCGTGGGAGCCCAGGCCAAGGCGGAGGGTGAGCTGAGCAGCGCGCTGTCCAGGCTGCTGGCGGTGGTGGAGAACTACCCCGACCTGAAGGCCAACCAGAACTTCATGGCCCTTCAGGAAGAGCTGACCTCCACGGAGAACAAGATCAGCTTCTCCCGGCAGTACTACAACGACTCGGTGCTGACCTACAACAACAAGACCCAGATGGTGCCTTCGAACATCATCGCCGGCATGTTCGGCTTCAAGACCGGCGAGTTCTTCGAGGTCACGGCGGCTGCGGAAAGGGAAGCCCCCAAGGTCAGTTTCGGCTAGTTTGAAGACATCCGGCGATGTGGGAACAGATCAGGTCTAACCAGACCCGGACCTTGGTTCTGGTGGTGGCCATGGGGCTGCTGCTCCTGCTGGTGGGCTACTTTCTGGGCGAGGCCATCTTCGGGAGCGGCATCGGCGGTCTGGTGGTGGCCATCCTGATATGGGTGGTCATGAATCTGTTCGCCTACTTCCAGGGAGACAGCATGATACTGGCCATATCCCGGGCCAGGAAGATCAGCCCTGACGATCACCCCCGTCTCTACAACGTGGTCGAGGAAATGAAGATCGCTTCGGGGCTGCCCAAGATACCGGACATCTACATCATCGACGATCCCTCGCCGAACGCCTTCGCCGTTGGCCGTGATCCCAGCCGGGCGTCGGTGGCCATCACCTCGGGCCTGCTGGAGAGACTGAACAGGGATGAACTGCAGGGCGTCATGGCTCACGAGATATCCCACATCAAGAACCGGGATGTGCTCTTGATGACGTTCTGCAGTGTCCTGCTGGGTACTATTGTCATCCTGGCTTGGTTCGGCTCCAGGATGATGCTCTTCGGCGGGGCCCGCGGGGGCAGGAGAAGCTCCGGAGGTGGAGGCGGCTACGCAACCCTGATCATCGTGGCCGTAGCTATCCTGCTGATGATCTTGGCGCCCATCGCCGCCCAACTGATCTACTATGCCATCTCCAGGAAGAGGGAGTACTTGGCCGATGCGTCGGGCGCTCTCTACACCAGATACCCCGAGGGACTGGCCTCGGCGCTGGAGAAGATCGCCGGATCGACCCAGGAACTGAAGACGGCCAATCAGGCCTTCGCCCCGATGTACATCATCAATCCCTTCCGAAGCAAAGGGAGGGCGGCCAGCGATCTGACCAGCACCCATCCACCGATATCGGAGAGGGTCAGGATCCTGCGGAGCATGGCCGGGGGCGCTTCGCTGGCTGCCTACGAGAAGGCCTACCAGGAGGTCAGGGGCTCCGGCAGGGGGGTGATTCCCCCCTCTGCTCTCGTTGGCGAGACACCGGTGGCCGCCCGGAAGGCCGAGGCCGTGCCGGCCGAGCCCGGCAAGGTGGAGCGGGCCAGGGAGACGTCCGACCTGCTCTGGAAGTACAGCAACTACGGCCTGGTGAACTGCGAGTGCGGCACCAAGCTCAGGGTGCCCCCGAAGCTCCGGGGCAGCAGCATCAGATGCCCTCACTGTGGGAGAGTCAACCCGCTGTCCTCTCGCCCTTGACCCTGCCGGGTGGGGATGAGGCCGAGCCGGGGAGACTGGAACGCTTGCCATCTTCCTCTCCTTCTCGCCGCTCGCCCCGACAGCCCTCCCCAGAGTACCATAGCGGTGGCAGCTTCGCGTTTGGACGGGAGTCCCCAGACGGAAGAGCGAAGTGCCGGGAGCAGGGCATTGAGTGAGGACAGGGACTACCTGCAACCGACGCGGCTCTGCGATTTCGATAGGGACGGCAGGATAGCCGAGTCAGTCCTTCAGCTGACCGGTGGCTGTTCCAGTCTGAGCGAGAGATTCGACCGGGTCGAGCGGTTCGTCAGGGGGCTGCCCTATGGACTGGAGGACTGGGATGTCAGGGCTTCGGAGACCCTCCGAAAGGGCTGGGGTATGTGCTGCGGCAAGGCCAACCTTCTGGTAGCCATGTCGCGGGTTCTGCTCATCCCGGCAAGGTACCGGGTGTTCAGGATCAGGTCGGAGCGAAGGCTGTTGCAGCAGGTGATACAGCAGAACCGGGATCTGGGCGGGAGGCTCGGCGGGGTGCCTGATGAGCAGGACCACATGCAGTGCGAGGTCTATCTGGATGGGTGGCAGACCTGCGATCCGTCCCGCGATCCCGACTTCGAGAATGGCCTGAGAAGGCTGGGCGCGCCTCTGGAGAGAGTGCCGGTGGCCGGTGCGGACGGGGTGGTTCGGGTGCTGGTTCTGTCCTCCATCGACGACTGGGCGGAGGAACGGCAGAGGCGGCGCCTGTTTCGTGATGATCGCTGGTCACTCTTCGCCCGGGTGAATGAACAGATCGACAGGATCAGGGAGACCGGCCGGCGGCATCCGGCTGCGGGTCCGGACGGATGACAAAGCCGTATCCCTGCGGTAAGATGCTGGCAAGAGAACGTGGAGGGTACGTTCTCTTGCGGTCCCGCCGCAGGGCCGGCAGCACCGGGGGAATTCCCGATGGACCTGTTTGATCTGAGTCGCGAACAGCTGAGAGAGCGCGAAGCGCCGCTGGCGGCCAGGATGAGGCCCAGGAACTTCGATGAGTTCGTGGGCCAGGAGCACGTAGTCGGGAGGGGGCGGGTGCTGAGGAAGAGCATCGAGGCCGACCAGGTGCCGTCGATGATCCTGTGGGGCCCACCGGGGAGCGGCAAGACCACGCTGGCCTACATCGTGGCCAGCCTGACGAAGTCCCACTACAGTCCGCTGTCGGCGGTGAGTTCGGGCGTGGCCGATCTGCGCCGCGTGGTTGAGGAAGCCAGGGAGAGGCGGGGCCTGTACCAGCAGCGGACCATTCTGTTCATTGACGAGATACACCGCTTCAACAAGGCGCAGCAGGACGCCGTTCTGCCCTATGTGGAGGACGGCACCATCACCCTCATCGGAGCCACCACCGAGAACCCCTCGTTCGAGGTCATCTCACCACTGCTTTCGCGCTGCCGGGTGTTCACCCTCAGTGCTCTGTCCGACGAAGAATTGGAGGTCATTGTGAACGGGGCACTGGCGGATGGGGAGAGGGGACTGGCCCGCCTGAGGGTGGAACTGGAGGCCGGTGCCCTGAAGCACCTGGTGGGCATGTCCAATGGGGATGGACGAACCGCCCTCAATGCCCTGGAGTTGGCCGCCCTGTCCACCCGTCCCGATGTGGAGGGGAAGAGGACGGTCGATCTGCCCACCATCGAGGAGGCCATGCAGCGCCGGTCGCTGCTGTACGACAAGGCGGGCGAAGAGCACTACAATCTGATCTCCGCTTTGCACAAGTCGCTCCGGGGTTCCGACCCCGACGCCTCGCTGTACTGGCTGGGGCGGATGCTGGAAGCTGGCGAGGACCCGCTCTACATCGTACGACGGCTGATCCGCTTCGCCTCCGAGGATGTGGGCCTGGCCGACCCGCAGGCTCTGACAGTGGCCGTGGCGGCCCAGCAGGCGGTGCACTTCGTGGGCATGCCCGAGGGCAATCTGGCCCTGGCCGAGGCGGTGGTCTATCTAGCCACCGCGCCGAAGAGCAACTCCCTGTATCGGGCCTATTCCGAGGTGCAACATGACATAAGGCGGACCGGGAGCCCGCCAGTGCCTCTGCATCTCCGAAATCCGGTGACCTCTCTGATGCGGGAGGTGGGATATGGGGATGGATACAAGTATGCCCACGACTATGAAGGTCACTTCGTGGAGCAGCAGAACATGCCCGACAGCCTGAAGGACAGGCGCTACTATTCCCCGGGCGACCTGGGCTTTGAGGCGGAGGTCAAGGCGCGGATGAAGGAATGGTGGAAGGGCAGGAAGTAGGCCAAAAGCGGATCAGGTTCGCCGCGGCTGATCTGTGGCTCGAGGGCGTGATCCACTGGCCGGCCGGTGTGGCCCCTCACCCGGCGGTGGCGGTGTGCCATCCCCATCCTCTTCATGGTGGCGATATGGAGAGCAGCGTGGTGGTTTCCATCTGCGAAGATCTGGCAGAGGCATCGATCGTCGCGCTGCGCTTCAACTTCCGCGGTGTTGGCCGTAGCGAGGGCGACTATGCGGAGGGCATCGGTGAGCAGGACGACGTCGTCGCCGCTCTGGACCACCTCAGATCTCTGAAGGGCGTTGACCCCGCCAGGATCGGTCTGGCTGGCTACTCCTTCGGGACCCGGGTGGCCCTGCCGGTGGCCCTCCGGAACGGGTCGGTCAGGGCGGTCGCTCTGGTCTCGCCCTTCGCCACCGACGAAGACTGGGAGAGGGCCAGGAATCTCCCCATCCCTATGCTCCTGCTCTGTGGCAGTGCCGACCAGCACATCTCGTGCCACAAGGTGCAGCGTCTGGCCGGCGGTCTGGCCGGACCGAGCCGGTGCGAGATCATCCCCGGCGCCGACCACTTCTGGTGGGGATACGAGGGACAGGTTGCCCGGAAGGTGGCGGACTTCTTCCAGACCGCCTTTCAGGCTCGGTGAGACTGAAGGGTCGGCCTTGGCCAGAACGCGAAGAGAGGAACTGCATGTCGACGAAGGCTGATAAGGCGCTTCAGTTGCTGTTCACTCCGATCAAGGTGGGCAGGATCGAGCTGAAGAACAGGATCATCATGCCCCCCATGATCGACCGGCTGGCCGTGGATGGCGTGGCCGGCGACAGGGTGAAGGACTTCTATGCCGCCCGGGCCAGGGGTGGTGTTGCCCTGATCGTGCTGACCCCGGGTATTGTGGACATAAGCATGGCGTCGCCCATTCAGTTGGGCATCTACGAAGACCGTTTCATTCCTTCGCTGAGGCAGCTGACCGACCTGGTGCACTCCGAAGGGGCCCTCATGGGCATCCAGTTGATGCATCTCGGCCGGCAGGGCGGAGAGATCAAGGGTTATCAGCCGGTGGCGGCCTCGCCGGTCCCCCTTTCCCCCAATGAGGAAGCCCCTCGAGAGCTGACCGCGGGTGAGGTCGAGGGCCTGGTGGAGAAGTTTGCGGCGGCGGCCCGGAGAGCCAGGGAGGCCGGTTTCGACATGGTCGAGCTTCATGCCTGCCACGGCTATCTGCTCAGTGGTTTCCTCTCGCCCCACACCAACAGGCGGAGTGACAGGTACGGCGGCAGTGTAGAGGGCCGGGCTCGCTTCGTCATGGAGATTGTCCATCTCATCAAGGAGAGAGCGGGGGCGGACTTCACGGTGAGCTGCCGCATCAACGGGTCGGACTGCATGCCCGGCGGGGTGACCGCGGATCTGGCCCGGCAGACCGCTCGGCTGCTGGCGGAGGCCGGTGCCGATCTGATCGGTGTTTCCGGAGGTGCCTACGGCTCATACCCCGTCATCGTGCCACCGTATGACCAACCGCATGGCTGCAACGCTGATCTTGCTGGGGTGGTGAAGCGGGAGGTGAAGGTGCCGGTGGCCGTCGCCGGGCGGCTCGATGACCCCGTGTCGGCGGATGAGGTGCTGCTGGCGGGAAAGGCCGATCTAATCGCAGTGGCCAGGGGACTGCTGGCTGATCCCGATCTGCCCAACAAGGCCCAGGCGGGCGATTTCAGGGAGATCAGAAGGTGCCTGGCCTGCAATGTCTGCATCGACAGCAACCCCGTGGAGCCCATCACCTGCACCGTCAACCCGCAGGCAGGCCGGGAACGGGAGATGAAGATCATCTCTGCCTCGCGGCCCAGGAGGGTACTGGTCATCGGCGGCGGACTGGCCGGACTTGAGGCCGCCAGGGTGGCCGCCCTGAGGGGGCATCGAGTGGCACTGTACGAGGAGGATGGAGAGTTCGGCGGGCAGTGGGTCCTGGCCGCCCGGCCTCCTCACAAGCAGGACCACTCGATGCTCCTGGATCATTTGTCATGGCAACTCCAGAAGCTGGGAGTGGAATGCCATCTGGGCGTAGGGGCTGACACTTCCACCGTGCAGGAAGTCCGTCCTGATGTGGTCATCATGGCCACGGGGGCCGCGCCCCTGGTGCCACCGATCGCGGGCATCGGCCGACCCGAGGTGACCACCGCCTGGGAGGTCCTCCAAGGCCGGGCTGCCGGCCGGAGGGTGTTGATCATCGGCGGCGGGCTGACGGGTCTGGAGACGGCGGAATTCCTGGCCCAGGGGGACAAGGAGGTGGTGGTTGTGGAGCAGCTCAAGCGGGCCGGGGCCGACATGGGGGCGACCGTTCGCTGGCATCTGATTAACAGGACCCGAGATCAGAAGATCCGCATATTCACCTCCACGGAGGTGAGGGAGATACGGCCCGGCGGTGTTGTTGTCGTGTCCCGTAACGGCGGCCAGGAGACCTGGAGCGGGTTCGATACTGTGGTGCTGGCCTGCGGGGCCAGATCCCGGGACGGGCTGTCAGCCGAGATCGGGGGTCTGGTGGCCGAAGTGCATGTCATTGGCGATGCCGCCAAGCCTCGCCGGGGACTGGAGGCCATCCGGGAGGGCAGTGAGATCGGCCGGCGGATTTGAGCGTGGCATTGGCTCTCTCCGGGCATATGGCTATTCGTGCCAGAAACATGATATAATCGCACCCAGAGCATGCAGGACAAGCGGACTCCAGAAGTCGACAACGGCTACACCGCTGAAGACATCCGTGTTCTGAAGGGGCTGGAGGCAGTCCGCCGCCGCCCCGGTATGTATATCGGGAGCACGGACCACCGGGGACTCCATCACCTCATCTTCGAAATCGTCTACAACAGCGTTGATGAGGCTATTGCCGGGCACTGCGACCGGGTGCAGCTGACACTCTGCGCTGGCGGCAGAGTCAGGGTGGAAGACAACGGCCGGGGCATCCCGGTGGAGACTCACCCCGACACCGGCACTTCGGCGTTGGAGACGGTCATGACCATGCTCCACGCCGGGGCCAAGTTCGGGGGGAAGACATATCGCGTCTCCAGTGGACTGCACGGCGTGGGTGCCGCAGTGGTCAACGCCCTGTCCAGCTGGATGAGGGTGGAGAGCAAGCGGGGCGGCGTCCGCTACTGTCAGGAATACCTCTGCGGCGTGCCCCAGGGTCCGGTCAAGCCCGACGGCGAGGCTGATGACACCGGAAGCACGGTGACCTTCATCCCCGATGTGAGCATCTTCGGTGACCTGGACTACGACTTCGATTTCCTGGCTCAGCATCTGCGCGAACTGGCCTACCTGCAGCCCAAGCTGGAGATAGGCATCCGCGACGAGAGGACCGACCAGGAGCTGGTGTTCTACTTTGAAGGGGGAATCGCCAGCTTGGTGAGGCATCTGAACAGGGACAAGCAGGTGGTCTGCCCCAGCGTCATCTCGATGGGCAAGGGGGTCGACGGGAACTGGGTGGACGTGGCCCTGCAGTACAACGACGGCTACAGCGAGCTGATCCTCTCCTTCGCCAACTGCGCCAACACCACTGACGGCGGAACGCACCTCACCGGATTCCGCTCGGCCCTGACCCGCGTGCTGAACGATCACCTCCACAAGCTGAGGGGAGACAAGAACAACGATCTCTCCCTGCAGGGGGAGGACGTCCGCGGTGGCCTGACTGCCGTGATCAGCATGAAGATCAACGAGCCCCAGTTTGAAGGCCAGACCAAGGCCAAGCTGGGCAACCCCGAAGCCAGAAGCCAGGTTGAATCGGTGGTCGGCGAGCAGCTCTCCTTCTATCTGGAACAGCATCCCAACGAGGCCAAGTCCATCCTGGAGAAATGCCTCACTGCCGCCAAGGCACGGGAAGCGGCCAAGCGGGCCAGGGAGCTGGTGTTGCGCAAAGGGGCGCTGGATGGCTTCACCCTCCCCGGCAAGCTGGCGGAATGCTCTGAGAGGGATCCCTCGCTATGCGAGCTCTTCTTGGTGGAAGGCGACTCCGCGGGGGGCTCGGCGAAGCAGGGCAGGGACCGCCGGTTCCAGGCCATACTGCCTCTGAAGGGCAAGATACTGAATGTGGAGAAGGCCTCCTTTGACAAGATGCTGGCCCACGAGGAGATCCGGGCCCTGATCACAAGTCTGGGCAGCGGGATAACCGACCAGATAGACCTGTCCAAGCTGCGCTACCATCGCATAATCATCATGACCGACGCCGATGTCGATGGCTCTCACATCCGTACCCTGCTGCTGACCTTCTTCTTCCGCAACATGGTTGAGCTCATCGGCGAGGGTCACCTGTTCATCGCCCAGCCGCCGCTCTACCGCATTCAGGCGGGCAAGGAGCAGCACTGGCTCTACTCGGAGAAGGAGAAAGAGGACTTGCTGCGGCGGGTGAAGAGCAAGAAGGTGGACATCCAGCGCTACAAGGGCTTGGGTGAGATGAGCCCGGAGCAACTCTGGGAGACCACTATGAACCCCAGCACCAGGACGATCCTACAGGTCAAGATCGAGGACGCTGCCGAGGCTGACCGGGTGTTCCATATGTTGATGGGGGAGGAGGTACCTCCTCGCAAGGCCTTCATTCAGGCTCACGCCAAGAGCGTGAAGAACCTGGATGTCTAGGCCGGGCTCTTCGACACAGCCGCCACCGTCGCATCCATAGACCAGTCGCCCCCGTGCCGATCGGCAGTGCGGAATCCGAGGTTCCCCGAATGACAGTGGCCGCGAATGGTGTTTCCCGAGAGAAGCTGCGTCGCCTGGCCAGTTTGCTGCTCGACCTCGACAGCGTGGTGGTGGCCTATTCTGGGGGAGTGGACAGCACCTTGCTCCTGCGGCTCTGCCGGGACGCACTTGGGGACAGAGTGCTGGCGGTCACGGCGCATTCCCCCGCCTATCCGGCCGATGAACTGGCCCCGGCGGCCGAGGTGGCGAAATCCCTGTCGGTGAGGCATCTGGTCATCCAGACGGCGGAACTGGACGATCCTCGGTTCGTGGCCAATCCCCCGGATCGCTGTTACCACTGCAAGCTGGAGCTCTTCGGGAGGCTCAAGGGTATTGCTGCAGCCGACGGACTGAAGAGCGTGGTTGACGGCTCCAACTGCGATGATCTGAGTGACCACCGTCCCGGGTCCCGGGCCGCGGCCGAGTTGGCTGTGCGGCACCCCCTGCAGGAGGCTGGGCTGACCAAGGAAGAGATCAGGGCGCTCTCCAGGGAACTGGGTTTGGGCAACTGGAACAAGCCGTCTCTGGCCTGTCTGGCATCGCGAGTGCCCTATGGCACCCCGATCACCAGGCAGGCGCTGGCGGCCATAGACGCAGCGGAGGGCTATCTCCGGCGGCTGGGCATTTGGCAGGTGCGGGTGCGGCACCACGGAGACACGGCCCGGATTGAGGTGGAGCATCCCGATATGGCCGTCCTCCTTGATCAGCGCAATCGGGAGGGGATTCTGGCGCATTTCAGGGGACTGGGCTATCTCCGGGTCACGGTTGACTTGGCTGGGTATCGCTGCGGCAGCATGAATGACGGGGTGATCGCATGAATCCGGAGCGGGTGCGGCAGTTGCTCTCAGATGTGCAGTCTGGTCGTGTGGAGATAGAAGAGGCGTTGACCCGGCTGAAGCTGCTGCCCTATGAAGACATCGGCTTCGCCAAGCTGGACCACCACCGGTGGCTGAGGAGAGGATTCCCCGAGGTCATTCTCTGCCGCGGCAAGACGGTGGGCCAGGTGGTGGACATCGTGGGGCGTCTGTCGGCGGCGGGGACCACCGTTCTGGCCACCAAGGCCAGCCCCGAGGTCTTCGCCGCCGTGAAGCAGGTGGTGCCCGGGGCCCGCTTCTGCGAGCTGGCGGGGCTGATCCTGGTCAATGAGGGAGCAACCCCGAGGCGTCCGGGGTTCATCCTGGTGGTCACAGCCGGCACGGCCGATATTCCCGTGGCGGAGGAAGCGGCGGTGACCGCCGAGATCATGGGCAATCGGGTGGAGAGGCTGTACGATGTTGGAGTGGCCGGCCTGCATCGGTTGCTGGACCACAATCGGCTTCTCCTCGAAGCCAATGTCGTCGTGGCTGTGGCAGGCATGGAGGGAGCCCTGGCCAGTGTCATCTCAGGCATGGTGGACAGGCCGGTGGTTGCCGTTCCCACCAGTGTGGGATACGGGGCCAGCTTCGAGGGACTGGCGGCGCTCCTGGCCATGCTGAACTCCTGTGCGCCGGGGGTGGCCGTGGTCAACATCGACAACGGCTTCGGGGCAGGCTATCTGGCCAGTCTGGTCAACTGCCAGACCAGGGAGAAGCAATGAAGACGGCCTATTTCGACTGCTTCTCCGGGATCAGCGGGAACATGATCCTCGGAGCTTTGGTGGACCTGGGGCTGGACCTCGACCAGCTGAGGTCGAAGCTGGCCGTACTTCCCCTGGGTGACCACAGCATCAGTGCTGCCAGGGTGCTCAGGCATGGCATAGCCGCTACCTACATTGACGTGGTCACCCCGGACGATGCTGGGGGCAGAACACTGGACGAGATCATCCGGACTGTCCGGCAGAGCGAACTGGACCCTTGGGTCACGGCCGGAGCCTGCCGGATCTTCACCAGACTGGCGGAGGCCGAGGCTAGTGTCCATGGCCATGACGGCGATGCCACCAGGCACCTGCACGAGGTTGGTGCCACGGACACCATCATCGACGTGGTCGGCGGTCTGGTCGGGCTGCAGATGCTCGGAGTGGAGGCCATCAGCAGTTCCCCGGTCAATCTGGGCAGTGGCATGGTGCAGTGCAGTCACGGCTGGCTGCCCGTGCCGGCGCCGGCCACCGCAGAGCTGATCAAAGGGATGCCGGTCTACAGCTCGGAGATCCGGGGAGAGCTGACCACGCCCACGGGTGCGGCCATGATCAGTGGTCTGGCCGTCGCCTTCGGGCCCATGCCCACCATGGCGGTGGAGGGAGTGGGCTACGGGGCTGGCCGGATGGAGCTGGATGTGCCCAACGTGCTGCGTGTCTTTCTTGGCCGGGCGCTGCATGACGCCGGTCAGGGGCATGCCACGACCGAGCCTGTCGTGGTGCTGGAGACCAACATCGATGATATGAATCCGCAATTGTACGATCACGTCATGGACAGCCTCCTCAAGGCCGGGGCTCTTGATGCCTTTCTGACACCGGTGCAGATGAAGAAGAACCGCCCCGGGACCTTGCTGACGGCGGTGGCCCGCAGGGAGGATGCCCAGAGCCTGGCGGACCTTCTCTTCAGTGAGACCACCACTCTGGGGGTGAGAATGGCCGAGGTGCGCCGGCGGACCCTGCCGCGGTTCGAGCGGAGGGTCACCACCAGATTCGGCAGGATCCGGGTGAAGGTGGCCGAGAGGGGCGGCGAGGCCATATCGATGGCTCCGGAGTACAATGACTGCAGCAGAGCGGCCCGGAGGTCTGGCGTGCCTGTCAGCGAGATCTATGCGGAAGTGAGAAGAGCCTGGGAGCGGCGCGGCTCCCGTTGAGGATGATGGCGAGGTCCGACGTTTTCCTCTTTGACTACTCCTCCGGCCGCAGCGTTCTGTCAGGACTGGACAAGCTATGCACAGCGAGCGCGGTCCTGGCGGGCATATCAGCGGGGAACTCAGTGGCTGTGAAGTTGCACATGGGCGAACTGGGGAACATCAGCTACCTCAGGCCGGTCTTCGTCCGGCGGTTGGTGGACTTGGTCAAGAGGCGCGGTGGCCGGCCCTTCGTCACCGACACCGTGGCCCTCTATCCTGGAGGCAGGACGACAGAAAGGGAATACCTCTCCACCGCCGCCGTCAACGGCTATGTTGAAGGGAGCGTCGGTGCGCCCATAGTCATCGCCGACGGCGACGGTGATGACGGCGTGCCTCTCCCGGTGCGGCGTCGCCTGCCGGGCTGCGATCTCCGCGAGGTTGGCATAGCCTCCGGGATCGACGAGGCAGACTTCCTCTTGGTCCTCTCTCATGTCAAGGGCCACATGATCACCGGGTTCGGTGGGGCGGTGAAGAACCTGGCCATGGGCTGCGTCACCAGGGAGGCCAAGAAGGAGCAGCACAGGGTGAATCCCCCGCTTCTGGACAACGCCCATTGCGACGGATGCCAGGCTTGCGTCGGAGTCTGCCCGGCCAAGGCCCTATCCGTGAGGAAAGGGAAGCCCGTTCGGCAGACAGGCAAATGCATCTTCTGCAGCACCTGCCTCTTCGCCTGCGACGCCGGGGCTCTTCAGTGGGAGCGGGACAACAAGGAGCGATTCCAGCTCTACCTGGCCCACGCGGCGTCGGTGGTTATGGACAGATTCAGGGGCAGGATAGGTTTCATCAACTTCCTCCAGGACATCACCCCCTGCTGCGACTGTGCCGCTCCCGCTGGCGGGGCACTGGTTCCAGACATCGGCATACTGGCGTCGCTGGACCCGGTGGCCATTGACCGGGCCTCGCTGGACCTTATCGACGCAGCCCCGGCCATGGCCGCCTCTGTACTGCCGCAGGGCCCGGACAGGATGGGCCGGCTGCACAACGTGGACAGCCTGGTGCAGCTCAGATCGGCGGAGAAGCTGGGCCTGGGCAACAGGGGCTATCGTCTGGTCGGGCAAGCGGGCCGGTCCGCCTGATCCTGGCGTTCCCTCCTATTGACAAAGATCACCAGTGCCCATACCATAGTGGCAGTCATGCATAGTAATACGATGTATCGCCTGGGGCAGCCGGAATGGCCAAGGACAGTGTAGGCATCGTCACAGACAGCATTGGCTGTATACCCAGGGACATGGTGGATGAGTACGGCATCGAGATCGTGTCGCCGAACATCTACTTCAATGGAAGCGTGTTTCGGGACTGGATTGACATCACGCCGTCGCAGGCCTACCAGTTGCTGGAGAAGGACCCCGACCGGTTCACGACGTCGGCCCCGCCGCCGGAGGCCTTCGTTGAGGCCTACCGCAAGGTCAGCCAGCGTGCGGCCAGCATCCTCTGCATCACCCTGTCTTCCAGGGTCAGCACGGTTCACAGCGCGGCAGTAGCCGCCAAGGAACAGTTGAAGGACGAACTGGCTGATACCAACATAGTCGTACTGGACTCGCGGACCTGCACCGGCGCCGAGGGCTTCGTTGTTCTCGCGGGGGCCCGAGCACTGTCCCGGGGATGCGATATGGTGGGGGCAGTCAAGGCCGCCGAAGGGGTGAGTGAGAAGGTGGATCTGATCTTCGTGCTGGAGACCATTCGGCATGCCTACAGGACAGGACGCATCCCCAAGATTGCCTCTCAGATAGGCGCCTGGCTCAGCGTCAAACCGGTGATCACCTGGCGCGATGGGATCGCCCATTTCAGATGCATGACCCGGAGCAAGGAAAGAGGCGTTGAGCTCCTCGTCGATGCGATGCGCAAAGGAGTCGGGGACAAGCCGGTCCACGTGGCGGTGCATCACGCCGATGCCGTCGATGAAGGCCAGAGGCTGACGGAGCGTGTTCAGCGTGAGTTCAATTGTGCAGAGGTGTGGTTGACCGAGTTCAGCCCCATCATGGGTTATTCCACGGGCAGAGGAACTCTGGGGCTGGCCTACTACACCGATGACTGAGCGTGGGTGCTTGCCCCGGCGCTGCCGCATGTGCTAGTCTGGGCTTCGTTCGAAGGCTGGAACACGATGGGGCGGACCGGTGTGGCTCTGCCGGTTCAGGACACCCTTCGGAGGGTCAGGCTGTGATGAGACTGATCGTGGCGGTGCCGTCGGCCCCTTGGGCTTCGCGGCCTCGCCTCAATGTGAAGAGAGGGTGACGCCATGGACTATCGCCGGGAGTTGCTCAAGGGTAGCACTGAGACTCTGCTGCTTTCATTGCTTCAGAGACAGCCGATGTACGGCTACCAGATCATCAAGGAACTGGAGAGAAGGAGTCAGGGCTACTTCAGGTTTCGAGAGGGGACTCTCTACCCGGCGCTCCACCGGTTGGAGTCCGAAGGTTTGATCCGGGGTGTCTGGGAGAGTCACTCCTCGGGCAAGAAGAGGAGATACTACAGCCTGACCGAGAAGGGCCTGGAGTGGTTGGAGGCCAAGGTGGTTGAGTGGCGGGGCTTCGCCTCGGCGGTGAACATGGTCATGCAGCCGACGGCCGGCTAGCCGGGCACAGGAAGCGCAATCCAGATGCGGGCCGAACCCAAGAAACTCCTGGACGCTGGCAGAAGGCACCTGAAGCTGGCTCCCTCTGCTGAGAGGGAGATCCTGTGTGAGCTCTACACCCATCTTGATGATCGGGTTGAGGAATTGGAGGCCTCGGGCCTCTCTGAGGAGGAGGCCGTAGCCGCAGCCGCCCGGGAGTTCGGCTCGCTGACGGCCGTGGTCGGGGATCTCAATGAAGTGCACAGCGGCAATACCTGGCCGCAGACCCTGCTGGCGGCTCTGCCCCACATCTTCTTCTCACTGCTTTTCGCCCTTCAGCAGTGGTCCAGTGTCGGCTGGCTCACGGTCATCGTCCTCTCCGTGGTCGGCGTAGTGGTCCACGGATGGCGGCATGGCAGGCCCACCTGGTTCTTCACCTGGCTCGGCTATGCGCTGATACCGCTGCTGGCGGTCGGCCTTATCATCATGGATCGGGCCCTGGACCGGGGATCTCCGGGTGCGGCCTGGTGGCTATGGACCGCCACCGCAGCCTATTTTGGAGTGGTCGCAGCGCTATTCGGCGTCATCATGGCCCAGATCCTGAAGCGCGACTGGCTGCTGGGCTCCCTGACCATCATGCCCTTCCTGGCGGTGATCGGCTGGTTTCTTACCGCCCAGTGGCGGGACAGACTGCTGCCAAACGGGGCTGGGACTTTGGAAGGTCTGGAGCTGTGGATAGCCCTGAGCCTGCTCACCCTGGCGGGCATCGTCATTCTGTTCACGCAGCTGAGGGAACGGTGGCTCAGGGTGGTGGTGCTCTTGGTGGCCGGTCTGGTGGTGCTGATGCTGATGACGCTTTCCAGCGGAGGGAGCATTGGTGTCCTCAACATCGCTGTTCTGGGGGTGGTTGCCCTGGTTGTCCTTCTCGGGCCGGCGGTGATGGACCGCTGGGTGGTGCATACCAGGGCCGAACCGTGGGAAGAGTTTCTGGAAGAGCGCTTTCATCACTAGCCTCAGACTGGACCAGCGGCAGCCAATGGGAGATGCGTAGTGTGGTTTGACGATTGGTGGATCTACGCCCTGTGGGTGGTCGGGGCCTACGTCTACGGGGCTCTCCCAGTGGTCTACCTCATTGGCAGACTCCGAGGGGTGGACCTGTCCAAAGAGGAGGATATGCACATCAGCCTCTGGCGCAACGTTGGCCGTGTCGAGGGGCTGATAGGAGTCACCTGGGATGTCATCAAAGGCGGCATCGCCGTGGCTGTGGTCGACAGGGTTTTCGGTCTGGAGGCCGGGCTGGTGGCTGCCGTTGGCCTGGGGGTCATAATGGGGGAGATGTGGCCGGTGTTTCTGCATTTCAGAGGTGAGAAGGCCAACACCACAGGTCTGGGCATGGCAGCGGCCCTGGCCTACCAGGCCCTGCCGTTCCTGATCACTCCCATCGCGGTCGGGGCTCTGGTCAGGACTGCCCCGCGGTTCTTGGATACCCGAAGGACGCTGGATGAGCGCCTGAAGTTCGGCGGGCCGCCCAGCTTCAGTCTCCCTCTGGGGATGTTCTGCGGTTTCGGCCTGTTCCCCCTGGGCTGCTGGGTCATGGACCTACCCTGGGAGACGATTGCCGCTAGCATTGTGCTCTTCGCCCTCATCGTCACCAAGCGACTTGTCACCGGTTTGAGGGAAGATCTCAAGACCGGGGGGAACAAGCCGAGTATTCTGCTGAACCGGCTCCTCTTCGACCGCAGCTTCCTCTAGGCGTCATCCCGGAACTTCCCTGGCTGCGATGGTCGGTCCTGTCCCCCTCACGAGGGGGATCATTTCAAAAGCCCTCCAAATCCCCTATAATTGGCTCGTGAAAGGCAGCCAAACCCTTGACGATGTGCGAAGGCTTCGGGACAGCCTGGGCCCTCTGCCCGAGCCGGTGGTCAGACCTTCGCTGGTGGTGGTCACCGGTCTCCCCGGCACGGGCAAGTCCTACTTCTGCCGCAGGCTGGCGGAGAGGACGCCCGTAGTTGTTCTGGACAGCGACGCCCTGCGCAGGGTGCTCTTTCCTTCGCCGGGATACGGCGCCGAAGAGAGCGGTCACCTCTTTCAGACGATCCACCGATTGGCGGCAGATCTGCTGGCCGGGGGGATGACGGTGGTCCTCGATGCCACCAACCTGGAGGAATACCACCGGGAGCGTCTCTACCACATCGCTGAACGGATTGGGGCCAGGCTGATCGTGGTCCAGATCTGGGCGCCGCCGGAACTGGTTCGCCAGCGCCTGCTTGGCCGGGCCCACCGGAGGGACCCGGCGGACAGATCGGAGGCCGACTGGCAGGTGTACCAGCGGATGCGGCCCGGTGCCGAGGCCATCAGGCGGAATCACTTCAAGGTGGATACCTCCCGTGACATCGCGCCGGCGGTCGAGAAGATCGCCGCCCTCATTGACCGGTAGCCTTCGCTGCCGAAAGGAGTAGTTGAACTGGAACTGAAGGTAGTCATCGGTGATGCCAGTGCCATCGAAGCAGACGCCCTCGTCGTCAACCTCTTTGAAGGCGTGACCGAGCCGGGTGGAGCGACCGGAGCTGTGGACCGGGCTCTGGGGGGAACGATCGCCGAGCTCATCGCCGCCGGCGAGATCAAAGGGAAACTGGGCGAGAATACCCTGATTCATGCCCTGGGCAGGATCACCCCCAAGAGGATCATTGTGGCCGGACTGGGAAAGCAGTCGGAGTTGACGCTGGACCGGATCCGCCGGGCCACCGCAGAGGCCTGCCGCTTTGCCAGAGGGAAGGGTGCCAAGAGGGTGGCCACTGTGGTTCACGGGGCAGGGGCGGGTGGCATCGAGGTGGATAGGGCTGCCCAGGCCGTGGCCGAGGGGGCCGTGCTGGGACTGTACACCTTCCGCAGACATATGAGCAAGGAGCCGGACAACGGACCGGTGGAAGAACTGCTCATCGTGGAAAGGGATGAGGGCCGGCTGGCTCTGGTGGAGAAGGGGCGCAGCGTGGGCCAGGCCATCGCCGGGGCGGTCAATTTCGCCCGGGACATGATCAATGAGCCGGCCAACTTCATGACCCCTGCCGACATGGCCGAGACGGCCGGCAGGGTTGCCGCCGACTACGGCTTGCAGTGCACCGTGCTGGAGCGGGAGCAGATGCGCCAGTTGGGTATGGGGGCACTGCTCGGGGTGGCCCAGGGCAGTTCACAGCCCCCCAAGTTCATCATCTTGGAGTACAAGGGCGGCCCTGCCTCGGATAGGGGCATGGCGCTGGTGGGCAAGGGGATAACCTTTGACTCGGGCGGGATCTCTCTCAAGCCGGACGACAACATGGGGGAAATGAAGGGAGATATGGCCGGGGGAGCCACGGTGATGGCTGTTCTCCGGGTGCTGGGCCAGCTCAGACCGGAGATCAATGTCACCGCGCTGATACCGGCCACGGAGAACCTCCCCAGCGGCACGGCCCTGAAGCCGGGCGATGTCGTCAAGGCCATGAATGGCAAGACGGTGGAGATAGTCACCACTGACGCCGAGGGCCGGCTGATCCTGGCTGACGCGCTGTCCTACGCCGCGAAGCTGGGACTCTCGCCGATGGTGGATGTGGCCACCCTGACGGGCGCCTGCCGGGTGGCCTTGGGTGATGTCACCACCGGCGCCTTTGGCAACAGTGAGGACCTGATGAGGAAGGTGCTTGCTGCCGCCCAGGAGGCCGGCGAGCGGCTGTGGCAGATGCCGATGTATGAGGAGTACAAGGAGCAGTACAAGAGCGAGGTGGCCGACATCAAGAACTCCGGAGGCAGATATGGCGGGGCGATCACGGCGGCTCAGTTCCTGGGAGAATTCGTCGGTGACAGCCCCTGGGTTCATCTGGACATCGCGGGCACCTCGTTCACCGGCAAAGAGAAGGGCTATGTGGTCAAGGGAGCCACTGGGATCATGGTTCGAACACTGGCCAACCTGGTTCTGGCCGCGGGCCGTAGTTGACCACTGCTTGGGATCGGGGAATGCTGCGGTGAGGGAGGGATGATGAAGATAAAGTGGCTGGGGCATGCTTCATTCCTGCTGACCTCTGAGGCCGGAACCCGGGTCATCTGCGACCCGTACTCGCAGGGAGGAGGCATCGACTACGGCGCCATCCAGGAATCGGCGGAGGTGGTCACGGTCAGCCACAAGCACGGCGACCATGACAATGCGGCTGCGATCAAGGGCAGGCCGGAGGTGGTTGACACACCGGGAACGAGGACCGTCAAGGGGTTGGAGTTCACGGGCATCGCCACCCACCATGACGAAGCCAGGGGGAAGCAGCGTGGCGAGAACATTGTCTTCCGTTTCTCCATGGATGGGATACGGATCTGCCATCTGGGCGATCTGGGTCATGAGCTCGACCGCGGCCAGTTGGCGGCCATCGGGGCCGTGGACATCCTCTTGGCCCCTGTGGGCGGATTCTACACCGTGGATGCCAGGGTGGCTGCCAGAATCTGTGAGAGGATAGCCCCGAAGGTGGTCATTCCCATTCACTACAAGACTGGGAAGTGCGGCTATCCCATCGCCGGGGTGGAGGACTTCCTCAAGGGCAGGAAGAACGTCCGCCGCGTCGGCGGGAGTGAGATGGAGTTCCGGAAGGACCAACTTCCTGCGGCCACCGAGACCGTGGTCCTGGAGCCGGCGTTGTAGGAGATTCGGAATCATGGCTTTGGAGATAGTCTTTGGTGCTGCCCAGGCCAGGGCAGGTCTGCTCAGGCGGCCACTCGGCGAGACCCAGGAGCCGTTGCCGGCGCTGATGGAGAGGATCAGGGAGGTCTTCGGCAGGGACATGGCCCTGCAGGAGGTGGTGGCCCGGATCGTCGAGGACGTGCGTACCCGGGGGGACGCAGCGCTGTTCGACTACGCCCGGCGGCTAGATGGGGCGGAGATCAGTGCGCTTGAGGTCAGCCGGGAGGAGATGACCCGGGCGGGCACTGCTGTGAGCCCGGAGTTGGCCTCGGCGCTGGCGCTGTCCGCCGAGAGGATCAGGGCCTTTCACGCCAACTGCAGGCGTCAGAGCTGGGTTGACTTTGGAGAGGGTGGACTGGGCCAGTGGATTCGCCCTCTGGCCAGGGTGGGCATGTACGTACCCGGCGGCCGGGCAGCCTATCCGTCAACGGTGCTCATGACAGCCGTTCCGGCCAGGGTGGCCGGCGTCCGGGAAGTCGTGGTGGCCTCTCCGGCGGGAAGGGAGGGCATATCTCCCGCGACGCTGGTGGCCGCTGGCATTGCAGAAGTGGACCGGGTCTTCGCCATCGGCGGTGCCCAGGCCATTGCCGCGCTGGCTTTCGGGACGGAGAGCGTGCCGAAGGTGGACAAGATCTGCGGTCCGGGGAACGTCTTTGTGCAGTTGGCCAAGAGGATGGTCTACGGCGCGGTGGACATCGACGGCCTGTACGGGCCGACGGAGACCGTCATCATCGCCGACGAAACGGCGGACGCCGAGATGTGTGCCGCCGATCTTCTGGCGCAGGCCGAGCACGATCCCATGGCATCTGCCATCCTGATCACCGATTCCTCCGAACTGGCCAGGGCCGTGGACCGTGAGGTGGACCGGCAGGTCCTCGGACTGAGCCGCTGCGATATCATCGCCGGTTCCCTCAAGGGCAGGAGCGGTATCGCTGTCGTCGCCGATCTGGACGAGGCTGTGGAGTTGGTCAATGACTATGCGCCGGAGCACCTGTCCCTCATGGTCAGGAATGCCTGGTCATACTCGGAGAAGGTAGCCAATGCCGGAGGGATATTCATTGGCGAGACATCACCCGAGGCAGTTGGCGACTACACCGCCGGCCCCAGCCACGTCATGCCCACAGGAGGCACCGCCTGGTTCGGCTCGCCTCTCACGGTGGAGGATTTCTTGAAGGTGACCAGCGTGGTGGCCGTCGATGGGCGGACCCTGGGGGCCATCGGCCCGGCGGCGGCGGCGATAGCCAGGGCTGAGGGACTGGACGCCCACGCGCGGGCCATAGAGATCAGATTGGCCAGGATTCCGGAAGGAAGGTCATAGATATGGTTACTCCAGCGGAAGACGCCAAGAGCGTCGTCGGCGTACGTTTCCAGCGGGCCGGGAGGGTCTACTACTTCGATCCTGCCGGGATGGAGATAGACATCAACGATCAGGTGGTGGTGGAGACAGCCCGGGGCCAGTCCATGGGCAGGGTGGTCATCGCCCCAAGGCAAGTTGTGGCCAGCGAACTGAACGAGGCACTGAAGCCGGTGCTGCGCAAGGCCAGCGCCGAAGACGCGGAGCAACACAAGGTAGTGCAGCAGAAGGAGCGTCAGGCCCTGACCAGATGCAGTGAGTTGGCCGCCAAGCTCAACCTTCCCATCAAGCTCAGAGGCGCCGAAAGCAACCTCAGTGGCAACTATATCACCATCTTCTTCAGCGCCGAAGGGAGGGTCGACTTCCGGCAGTTGGTCAGGGAACTGGCGGCCAATCTCAGGGTGCGCGTTGAGCTGCACCAGGTGGGCCCGAGGGATGAGACCAAGCTCATCGGAGGCGTCGGCCGGTGCGGGTATCAGCTATGCTGCGCCAGCTTCCTCACCGATTTCAAACCCCTGTCCATCCGCATGGCCAAGGAGCAGTCCCTCTCCCTGGAGCCGACCAAGATCTCCGGGATCTGCGGCCGTCTGCTCTGCTGTCTGGGCTACGAGGCCGAGTTCTACCGGTCGATGAAGGAGAGACTGCCCCCCGTGGGTGCCCGCGTGAAGACGCCGATGGGCGAGGGGACGGTGTCCGGGGCCAATGTCCTCAAGGAAGCGGTGATCGTGCAGTTCGAAAGCCAGGTCCCCGTGGAGTTCCCTCTCGCGGAGGTCACCCGGCTGGATTCCGGCGAGGTGCCCAAGAAGAAGGGTGGCAGGCCCAGAAACTAGCCCGCCTGCATGATGAACTTCTGCCATTCGTGATGGACACGAAGGTACTGGTACGGCACAGAGAAGGCGGCCGGCGGGGGAGGCGAGGGATGCCGCGTCAGCTTCATGCTGGCCTCCGGCGGGGTCCGTCCCGCCTTGCGGAGGTTGCAGGGGAAACAGCAGCTCACCACGTTGTCCCACTCGTGGGTGCCGCCACGGCTGCGGGGGATGACGTGGTCCAGGGTTAGGTCCCGGCCCTCACGACCGCAGTACTGACAGGTGTATCTATCCCGGTTGAAGACCTCGAACCGGGTCAGCTTCTTCTGCAGTCGGGGGCGCTTCACGTGCTGCGTCAGGCGGACCACGGAAGGAATGGGCAGCGAGACGCTGATGGCGTGGATCTCACCCCGGCCGTTCTCCAGCACTTCGGCCTTGCCCCGGAGCAGGAGGATCATCGCCCGGCGCACCCGGCAGATGTTCAGGGGCTCATAGTCCTGATTGAGCACCAGGACGGGGCTGTTGATGACGCTCATTGATGCTTCCCGGTTTCGGCCTCTCCCCGACCGGTTCTGGGCCGGTCGGCGCGGCACGCCTGCCCAGAATCGCCTCATTGTACTTCAGGAGGCACCATGCTGCAACTGCGCTTGTTGAACAGGTGATGCATGCTGGGGTAAGATAGTGCGCTGTGGCTACACACATGGAAGCCTCTGAGAGGCAACTGCTCTACTCCGGCTGTCCGCGTCCCGCTGCTCCCCTGAGTGTGGTTGTCACATGAAGGATCAGAACTGGCACAACCTGACCGTCGCGGAGACCCTTGACAGGACGGCGTCGCGTCTTGAGGGTCTGAGACGTGAGGAGGCGCAGCGGAGGCTCGTGGAGTACGGGCCGAACGAGATGCAGCGGGAGAAGAAGGCCTCGCCCTGGCGGATGTTCCTTGGTCAGTTCAAGAGCGTCCTGATCATCATCCTCCTGGTCGCTGCGGCCATCTCAGCGGTCCTGGCAGCCATCGGTGAGGGAGAGAGCCTGTGGGACCCCATCATCATTGTGGTGGTCGTCGCTGTCTCCGTCGTTCTGGGCTTCATCCAGGAGTACCGCGCAGAGCGGGCGCTCGAGGCACTGAGGCAGATGATCGCCCCCACCTCCGCAGTGATCCGGGACGGCGAGGAGACGATGGAGCCCTCGCGGGGACTGGTCCCCGGTGATGTCATTGTGCTGAGGACCGGGGACAGGGTGGCCGCCGACGCCCGGCTGCTGGAAGTGGTAGGGATGAAGATGGATGAGGCGGCATTGACTGGCGAATCAGTCACCGTGGGCAAGGTCAGCGGGCCGCTGCCGGCGGACGCCGCCCTGGGCGATAGAAGGAACATGGTCTATGCCGGGACATCGGTGGCCTATGGCCGGGGCAAGGCCGTAGTCACTGCCACTGGCATGAACACCGAGTTCGGCCGCATTGCCGGCATGCTCCAGGGCGTGGAGGAGCCCCGCACGCCGCTTCAGGCCAGCCTGGACCGCTTCGGGAAGATGATGGCGGCGTCGCTGCTGGCCGTCTCCGCCCTGGTGGTGATACTCGTCCTCCTGCGGCTGAAGCTGGACGTTCTGGACATCCTCATCTGGGGCGTGAGCCTGGCGGTGGTGGTGGTGCCGGAGTCTTTGCCGGTGATAGTCACGGTGACCCTGGCGTTCGGCGTCTACCGCATGGCGAAGAAGCATGCCCTGGTGCGCAAGCTGCACGCGGTGGAGACCCTGGGCTGCACCACCTTCATCTGCTCGGACAAGACGGGAACCCTGACCCAGAACCAGATGACGGTGAGGAAGATCCACGTTGACGGTCAGGAGATTGGCGTAGGCGGGACCGGCTATGAGCCCAGGGGTGAGTTCCGCAGGAATGGGGATCTCGTCGCGGCCAAGGATGGTTCGGCTCTTCACCGGCTCCTGCTCATCGCCGCCCTCTGCAATGATGCCGGCCTGGTGGCAAGCGACGGCGAGTGGAGCGTCAGGGGGGACTCCACGGAAGGAGCCCTGATTGCGGTGTCGGGCAAGGCCGGTCTGGACCCGGAGGTCCTGTCTAAGATGATGCCCCGCATAGGCGAGATACCCTTCTCCTCGGAGAGGAAGATGATGACCACCATCCATCAGTCTCCCGAGGGCGGGCTGGCCTGCACCAAGGGCGCCCTGGAGATGGTCCTCGATGCCTGCAGCCGCATTGAGACCGAGGGACGGGTGCGGGGTCTGCTCACGGAGGACAGAGAGCAGGTTCTCGAGGTCAACAAGCAGATGGCTGCGGACGGATTGCGGGTACTGAGCATGGCCTACAAGCCGGTCCAACGAGACTCTTGGACTCCGGAAGAGGTGGAGCGGGAGATGGTCTTCGTCGGCCTGGTGGGCATGATTGACCCGCCCCGGGAGGAGGCCAGGCAGGCCATCGAGACGTGCCAGGCTGCCGGCATGAAGGCGGCCATGATCACCGGTGACCACAAGGCCACCGCGGTAGCCATCGCGACGGAGCTGGGCCTGCTGCGGGGAGGACTGGCGGTCAGCGGAGCTGATCTGGAAGGCATGACCGACCGGGACCTGGAGGAGACCGTTGAGAAGATCGAGGTCTATGCCCGCGTATCGCCGGTTCACAAACTGCGGGTGGTGGAAGCCTTGCAGAAGAGGGGCCATGTGGTGGCCATGACGGGCGACGGAGTGAACGATGCCCCGGCCCTCAAGAGGGCGGACATCGGGGTGGCCATGGGCGTTACCGGGACAGATGTCTCCAAGGAAGCCGCCCACATGGTGCTCACCGACGACAACTTCGCCTCCATCGTAGCTGCGGTGAAAGAGGGGCGGAGCATCTTCAGCAACATCCAAAAGTGCATCATGTACCTCCTCTCCTGCCATATCGGAGAGTTGGTGCTCATGGTGCTGGCCGTGCTGGTCGGAACGCCGCTTCCGCTGGTGGCCGTGCAGCTCCTGTTCGTGAACATCGCCACCGACGGGCCTCCGGCTCTGGCCCTGGCCTTCGATCCGCCGGACCCGGACGTCATGGACCGTCCGCCCCGCGACCCCCGCAAGGGCATCTTCGCCGGTCCGGTGACCAGGATGATCGTGCTCATGGCCGCGTGGACGGGCCTGACCACCTTCGGGGTCTTCTACTGGGCGCTGCACTACACGGGCAGGACGGGTGAGGAAGCCAGGATCTACGCCCAGGCCATGTGCTTCGTCAACCTCCTGTTGATTGAGAAGTTCACCGCTCTGAGCTGCCGGTCGGAGCGGGACACCGTGTTCAAGATCGGCTTCTTCGGCAACAAGTGGCTGCTCCTGGCCATAGTGGGCACCATGGCCCTGAGCCTGCCCATCATCTACGTGCCCAGCCTCCAGGACTACTTCCACACCTACAGTCTCAGCCTGGCCGACTGGGGGATAGTTGCCCTGGCCAGCTGCACCCTGTTTGTGGCCGTGGAAGGGGCCAAGCTCTTCTGGAAGTGGCGGGAGGGGGTCTCTTCGGGGCAGGGGCACAAGAGCCCTGGGTGAAGATGGGCGACTGGTGGTGCTTCCGGCCCTACTTCCCCGAGAGCTGCTTGTAGATCCTGAGGTAGGCTGGGGCGGACCCGTCCCAGGAGAAGTCGGCTGCCATGGCGTTCTTCATCAGAGCGGTCCACTCCGTCTTCCTCTGGAATGCGCTCAGCGTCCGGTCGATCGCTTCCACGAGGGCCCCGGCCCGGTATGGGCCGAAGACAAAGCCATTGCCGGTGCCGCTGGCCGGGTCGAACTGCTGGACGGTGTCCCGGAGTCCACCGGTTGCCCTGACCACGGGGATGGTGCCGTACCTCAGGGCGTACATCTGGGCCAGGCCGCAGGGCTCGTATTGAGATGGAACAAGGAGGACGTCTGAGCCGGCCACCACTCGGTGGGCCAGGGCATCGTCGAAGGCGATCCTGACGCCGATCCTGTCGGGACGCTCCCGGGCCGCGGCGCTGAGGGAGTCCTGGTAGCGCCTGTCTCCAGATCCCAGGAGGACGAACTGCAAACGCCGGTCAAGCAACTGCCCCAGGGCCTCCTGGAGGATGTCGAATCCCTTCTGGCTGGCCAGGCGCGAAACCATGCCCACCAGGAGCACCTCGGGGTCTTCCGGCAGTGAGAAGGCCCGCTGCAGGTCGGCCTTGCAGAGCCTCTTCCCGGCGAGGCTGGCCGGGTCATAGGTGCTGGCGATGAAGGGATCGGACTGGGGATTCCAGGCCTCGTGGTCGATGCCGTTGAGAATGCCGGTCAGGCTGTCCGCCCTTTCGCGAAACACGCCGTCCAGTCCCCGGCCCTGTTCCGGTGTCTTCACCTCCTCGGCATAGCTGGGGCTCACCGTGGTTACGGCGTCGGCGAAGACCAACCCGCTCTTCAGGAAGTTGACACTGCCGTGGAACTCCAGGTACCCCGGAGCGAAGAAGCGGGGATCGAGGTTCAGCAGATGCCAGTCCAGGTGCCAGAAGATGCCCTGGTAGGCCGCGTTGTGTACGGTGAACACTGTTCTGGTGGACCGCAGTTCCGGGTAGCGGTCTGCATCCGCTCTGAGGAAAGCCGCCGAGAGGGCGGCCTGCCAATCGTGGGCGTGCAGAATGTCGGGAGGATCGGCAGTGAGGACCTCCAGTGCCGCGCGGCTGAAGAAGACGAAGCGCTCCGCGTTGTCGGGGTAGTCGCCGTCGGCTGTGCCGTACAGGCCGGCACGGTCGAAGTAGCGGTCGGCCCGGATGAGACGGACGCTGACGGCATCACCCAGCCTGGTCTCCAGCAGTGATCCTGCCTCCATCCGGTGGGACACCGGGACGGCGAAGCGGATGCCGGTGTCCTCAATCTGGAAGCGACCCTCTAGGACCGAGCGGTGGGCAGGGATGATGAGCGAAAGGCGCAGGCCCAGCCGTCCTAGTGCCTTGGACAGTGAGCCGACGACGTCGGCCAGTCCGCCGCTCTTCACAAACGGTGCCGCCTCCGAGGCGACCATGGTCACGTGAAGAGGCCGATGGTTCACTGCCAACATCGGCGGGGCGCTGCCGGCCGCTGTGGAATCGCCGTCATCCATCCCAGGCCGTGTCTTGCCAGGGGTGGTTCTGGGGCGCTCTGAACGGGAACGCCGCCGCTGCCTCTTGCCTCGTTCCATGGCGCTGGGCTTGGCCGCGCCGGTATCGTCGGGGATGCTGCTTCGGGCGGGCGGCATAGCTCAGACCGGTGCCAGGTCCGTCCAGATGGGGACGACCGTAATGCCCTGCGGGGAAACCGTGCAGCCCTTCCTCCGGTCGGCCTCCGGATCGTATCCGATGGAGACGCTGGCCTGGATTCGCGATTCCTTGTCGATGATCGCCCGTCTGATGGAGGCCCCCGGCTCGATGATCACGTCGTCGAAGATGATGGACTCCTCCACGAAGGCATGTCTCTCCACCACTACGCCGGGGGAGAGGATGGAGTCGCGGACCGTCCCGCCGCTGATGATGCAGCCGTCGCAGACAAGGGACCCCGGCGTGATCCCCCCGATGAGCAGCTTGGTGGGAGGCAGCAGCCGCTGATAGGTCCTCAGAGGCCACTTCTCGGCATAGAGATTGAACAGGGGGTCCACCCCGACGAGGTCCATGCTGGCTTCATAGTATGAGTCAATGGTGCCCACATCCCGCCAGTAGGCCGAGTCGCGCGTCCTCTCCACTAGGACCTTCAACCTCTTGCCGTCCTTCACTTCATAGACGTAGTCCCCTATCCTGTTCTCGCGGGCATAGTCATAGACGAAGACGTCCAGCCCGGCTCTGACCATGGGAGGGATGAGGTCCTTCCCGAAGTCGTCCCCCGGCGCCTCAAGTGTCCTCCTCAGAGCGTCAGGACTGAAGACGTAGACGCCCATGGAGGCGAAGGAGCATTCCGGTGCGGAGGCGATGGTCTTCGGCTGCTCTGGCTTCTCCTCGAAGCCGATCATCCTCAGGTCATGGTCAACCTCGATCACGCCCAGCTTGCCTGCCGCCTGCTCCTCTTCTACGGCTATGGCGCATACGGTGAGATCGGCCTTCTTGGCCTTGTGAAAGGCGATCATCCGGGCGTAGTTCATCTTGTACACGTGATCGCCGGAGAGCACCAGTATCTGATCCACCTCTTTGGCCCGAAACAGGTCGAGGTTCTGCCGGACGGCATCGGCCGTGCCCCGGTACCAGTCTGAGCCGACCTTCTGCTGGGCGGGCATGCAGTAGATGAACTCCCCCAGCTTGGAACTGGAGATGTCCCAGCCTTCCTGGATGTGCTTGTTCAACGAGCCAGAGCGGTATTGGGTGAGAACGTAGATCTGGCGCAGTCCGGAGTTGATGCAGTTGCTCAGCGTGAAATCGATGAGCCGGTACTTGCCCCCAAAGGGCACGGCCGCCTTGGAGCGTTGTCTGGTCAGAGGCTTCAGCCTCTCGCCTGCCCCCCCGGCCATTATCAGCGCAATCGTTCTTTCCAGCGGTATCGCCCCCGGGCGCTTTGTAGATGCGCCACCAAGCGTCGGGATCTCACCCTCACTTATATCAGACCCGATCCCTCAAGTAAAGGTCTGCGTCCCAACGGGCCCTGCCTTCGAGGCATTCATCCTGACCTGACCTCCGCTTGGAGCACGGAGTGGTATAATGCCGGGCAGGATTCCCAGCGGACGAAGGGTGGGCTGTGAGAGGGTCAACAAGCAGAAGAGGATCTGAGGAGGTCTGGCCATGCCGTTCAGCGCGTACTACTTGACGCCGTCTGGAGAACTGCGCCGCGGCCTCAATGAGCAAGAAGTTCAGGCTGCCTTTGTCTCGAAGGAGGGGCTCCTCTGGGTAGACATCTGCGATACCACGGAGGAGGATGGCCGGTTCCTGGAGCGCGCCTTCGGCTTCCACCACCTTGCTGTGGAGGATTGCGTCAGCCCCAGGGTGCATCCTCCCAAGATAGATGACTTCGGCGATCACATCTTCATTATCGTCCATGGCATCAATCACGCGTCGGAATCGGATATCGTGGAAACCACGGAACTGGAGATGTTCCTGTCTTCCCGCTATGTGGTCAGCAACCACAACTTCCCTATGTACAGCGTTGACCACGTGAAGAGACTGGTTGAAGACGATGCCCGGCCCATGAGAAGGGGGGCCGACTTCCTGGCCTATGCCCTGATGGACACCCTGATTGACAACATCCAGCCCACCATTGATGAAATGGGGGAGAGGGCGGAGGAGATTGAGGAAGAGGTCATCCGCCGTCCTGAGCAGCCCACCCTTGAGTCCATTCTGCAGCTCAAGCGTTCCGCGCTGAGAATCCACCGGATCGCCGCTCCCCAGCGGGATGTCTTGAACCGGCTGAGCCGGGGGGAGTTCCGGGCCATCGGGGAACAGGCACGGATATTCTACCGCGATGTCTATGACCACATCATGCGCATAGAGGACATGAACCAGTCGCTCCGGGACAGGGCCAGCGACGCTCTGTCCACCTACCTCTCTTCCGTGGCCAACCGCCAGAACGAGACTATGAGAGTCCTATCGATCGTGGCCACCATATTCTTGCCGCTGATGCTGCTGGCGGGCATCTACGGCATGAACTTCGAGAACATGCCCGAGACAAAGTGGACCTGGGGTTACTTCGGGTTGCTGGGCTTCATGGGTGCGGTGATTGTAGGTGCTCTGCTATGGTTCAGGGCCCGGAACTGGATGACCTGGGGCCGTCGCAGAGTGGCCAGGATCAAGCCCTTCCAGGTGGAGCCTCATAAGCTTATCGGTTATCTGGGCAATATGGCCAGGTCTCCC
>VGOM01000001.1 GCA_016875915.1 Chloroflexota bacterium | reverse complement strand
CACCACCAGGGGTGGTCTCCATGACCTTCCATTTCGCCGAAACACCGACCAATGTGCTCACCAATCCCGCCCTCGACCCGGTGGCCAAAATACCCGAACTTAAGGTCGCCGCAGTCAGAGTGGAACCGGCGAAGGGCGGGTAGACCGGACCAGCCTCCCTGAGAAGCGGGCCCCCGCCGGACGGACGGGGGCCTCGTCGTCTCCGGCGGCACGCCCCGGCGGCTCCCGTCCATGGCGCCGTTGCCCCGGGCCAAAGGCGCTGTAGTACAATATGGCAAAAAGCGAGGCCAGCTTGACCCCCGTCCGCCGGCAGTACCTGCGCATCAAGCAGAGATACCCCGAAGCCATCGTCCTCTTCCGCCTGGGCGACTTCTACGAGACCTTCGATGAGGACGCCCGGCTGGTCTCCAGATTGCTGGAGATCACCCTCACCTCACGGGAGATGGGCAAGGGACAGCGATTCCCCATGGCGGGCATTCCCCACCATGCCCTGAACAACTACCTGGCCCGGCTGATCAACAGGGGCCATAAGGTGGCCATCTGTGAGCAGCTCAGTCCTCCGGGCAAGGGACTGGTGGAGAGGGATGTGGTCCGCGTGGTGACGCCGGGCACGGTGGTCGAGCCCAGCCTGCTCCAGGGCAATGCCAACAACTACCTGGCCAGCGTGATCAGCGATGGCGAGATGGCCGGACTGGCCTACGTCGATATCACCACGGCGGAATTCGTCACCGCTCAGATCTCCCTGGAGCGCCTGCCCCCGGAACTGGAGAGGCTGCAGCCGGCGGAGACACTCATCCCCAAAGAAGGTGAGCCAGCCGCGCCCGGGCTGCCGGGCATCCAGACCCCGGTGGATGAGTACTGGTTCGAGCTGGACACGGCCCGCCAGAGCCTGCTGGAGCACTTCGGGGTGGCCACTCTGGAGGGCTACGGCTGTGCCGATCTGCCTCTGGCCATCAGGGCCGCGGGGGCCATCATCCGCTACCTTCAGGAGAACCAGAAGGGAGCTCTGCCACTGCTGACACAGCTCAGGACCTACTCCACTGAGGCGTACATGCTGCTGGACGCCCAGACGCGCCGCAATCTGGAGCTCTTCCAGGGCAGCCGTCAGGGGACTGCAGCCGGATCGCTGCTCTCCGTGATCGGCCTGACCCAGACGCCCATGGGAGGAAGGCTGCTGAGGCGGTGGCTGGGTCATCCCCTCCTCGATCTGACCCAGCTCACGGAGCGGCAGGAGTCCATCGAGAGGTTTCGCGGTCACAACATCGTACGGGGCAACGTCATCGCCCTGCTCCGTCACATCGGCGACCTGGAGCGACTGATCAACAGGGTCAGGGGCGGTCAGGCCAACCCCAAGGAGTTGGTGGCCCTGCGGCGGCACCTGGCGGTCATCCCCCAGATCAGGGCGGCCGTTGCCGAGACCGGTGCGCCGGAATCGTGGCTGACCGGACTCCAGGCCTGCGACGAAGTGGCGGCCCTGATCTCCCGGGCCATCGCCGATGACCCGCCGGCGAGCCTGGACCAGGGCGGCACGGTCAGGCCGGGCTTCTCACCGGAACTGGACGAGCTGCGCAGCGCCTCCAGAGAGGCCAAGCAGTATCTGGCCAACCTGGAGCGGCAGGAGAAGGAGCGCACGGGCATCAAGTCCCTCAAGGTGGGCTACAACAGGGTCTTCGGCTACTACATCGAGGTCAGCCACGCCAACCGCGACTCCGTGCCCGGGGACTACATCCGGAAGCAGACGCTCACGACGGCGGAGCGCTTCTACACCGTGGACCTGAAGGAGTATGAGTCGCTGATCCTCAACGCGCAGGAGAGGATGGCCGAAATGGAGTCGGCCGTCTTCCGCCAGGTATGCCAGCAGGTGGCCGGCTGGGGCGAGCAGATCCTGGCCGTGGCCGATGCCCTGGCACATCTCGACGCATTCACCTCTCTGGCGGAGGTGGCCGTGAGGTACGGCTACTGCCGGCCCGGCCTGGATGACGGCGACGTGATCACAATCAAGGGTGGACGTCATCCGGTGGTGGAACGCTATCTCGACGGCAATGGCTTCATACCCAACGACACCTACCTGGGCAACAAGGACAGCCAGATCATCATCCTCACCGGACCGAACATGTCCGGCAAGTCGACCTACCTGCGTCAGGTGGCCCTGATCGTGCTGCTGGCCCAGATGGGCAGCTTCGTGCCGGCGGACTCGGCCAGCATCGGACTGGTGGACAGGATCTTCACCAGGATCGGGGCGCAGGAGGACCTGGCAGCAGGGCAATCCACCTTCATGGTCGAGATGGTGGAGACGGCCAACATCCTGAACAACGCCACGTCCAGATCGCTGATCATCCTGGATGAGATCGGCCGGGGAACCAGTACCTACGATGGGCTGTCCATCGCCCACGCCGTGGTGGAGCATATCCACAGCCACCCCAGGCTGGGAGCCAAAACCCTCTTCGCCACCCACTACCATGAACTGGTGGAACTGGCGGGGTACCTGCCGCGGGTGAAGAACTGCAACGTGGCGGTAGCTGAGGAGGGAGGCAAGGTGGTCTTCCTGCGCAAGGTCATCCCCGGCGGGGCCGACAGGAGCTACGGCATCCACGTGGCCCAGCTCGCCGGGTTGCCCAGGTCGGTGCTGCGCCGGGCAGGGGAGGTGCTGGCCGAGCTTGAGAACGGCCGCCATCCCCAGACACCGTCGGGGCGGCGGGGGCCCCGGGCGCGGGCGCCCCAGCCCGTTCCCGAGCAGATCCCTCTCTTCGGCCGGAGGCCGCCGCTGATCGACGAGCTGCGCCAGCTTGACCCGGACTCGCTAAGCCCGCTGGAGGCCCTGAACAAGCTCTACGAGCTGCACAAAAAGGCCGAGGACTCATAGGGCATCAGGGCCATCAACGCTGAGAGCTTCGCCGGGATCCTGGCAACTGACAGCGGCAGCCCTCGGGAGCCTACCGCACCCCGGACTGGGATCCGTAGAGCCGCTCCTTCCAGTGAACCCCGTGGCCGGTGAGGCGTTTGACGCTGCCGTAGGCGCAGGAAAGCAGGATGAAGGAGACACTGGCCGGATGGGACAGGGAGTAGACGCCGGAGTGGCCGAAGCGGTGGTCAACCAGCAGGCGCATGAGCAGGATGATAAGCACCTGGACAACAATGATCAGGGACCAGTCCAGGTCGCCGACGAAGGGGGCGTAGTGCCAGGCCAGCAGCGCGAAGGGGGCCAGAAAGAGGCTAGTCCCCGCCAGTATGATCAGGATGGGCAGCCAGAGCGATAGGGAAGCGAAGGAGTAGGTCCACTTGCTGAATCCCTCCCACAGCTCCCTCAGACCCTCGTACATCCGGCAGGTGACCACTTCTGAGAGGTCCACCACTGCCTGCCTCTTGCCGCGGCGAACCATGGCAAAGCCCAGCCAGACGTCCTCCAGGATGCGCGACTTCACCGCCTCATGCCCCCCGACCTCCCGGTAGTCCCGCGCGGAGACGAAGAGGAACTGCCCGATGGACAGCCCGGGCTTGGGCACGCGGGAGCCCTGGAGCCACCACAGGGGGAACAGACTGAGGATGGCGAAGTAGAAGGTGGGGATGACCACCCTCTGCGACAGTGAGACCGTGTTCTGCAGAGGCAACCCCGAGAGGAGGGACAGGTCGTGGTCCCGGGCATAGGTCAGAGCACTGCGCAACATGGACGGCGCATGGGTGGTATCGGCATCGGTGAAGAGGAGCCAGGAGCCTCTGGCCTGGGAGGCAAGCTGGTGGCAGGCAAAGGGCTTCCCGGCCCAGCCTTTCGGCAGAGGCTGGCCCTCCAGCAACCTGACTCTGTGATCCCTGGCGGCAATCTCCGCCACCAGGGCGGCAGTACTATCGCTCGAGCCGTCATCCAGAACCAGAATCTCGTAGTTGGGGTAGTCTTGCCTTCTCAGCGACTCCAGGCAGGGGACAATGTCCTTCTCTTCATTCCGGGCAGGCACCAGGATGGAGATGAGCGGCGCCGGGTCCGGCAACCCGGCCTTCCCCCGGCCCAGCCGGTGGAGGGCCCTCATATTCAGGACGAGGTTGAGCATGAAGGCGGACAGGCAGAGGGTGACGGTGATCAGATAGATGTGCCACATCTCCGGCCAACCCCTACCGGCTGTAGCTTCCCCAAGCCTGAGTCTGTATTATGTCGTCACGTTCCGTCCGGTGTTTCAAGAAGAACAGTCCGCAGAAGATGAGGCCGACGACGGCATAGGCCCAGGAATGATAGTCCAGCCCAAAGGGCAGGGGGTTGATGAAGAGGGCCAGCAGCAGCGTCAGGGGCGTCACCAGATGGAAGATCTGATTGCTCAGATTGAAGCGCCTGGTGGCGAAGAGCGCGCCGGCGAAACAGAGCACCGCCACCAGGAACGGAACAGGGCAGAGGACCAGGAACCCGGTGACGAACATGGTCTGCCCCCTGCCGCCAGCGCCCCTGAGCCAGACGCTCCAGATCTGGCCAACGACGGCGGAGACGAGCATGACCAGGTAGGCCCACAGCTGGTCCGCCAGCAGATAGGCCAAGAAGAGGCAGAGGAAGGTCTTCAGTATCTCTCCCAGCAGGGAGAGGATGCCCGCCCGCCTGCCGGCGTGGATCCAGACCGCGGTGGAGGTGACGTTGCCCGTGCCCACCCGGCGGAGGTCCTCGTGTCGAAAGAGGTGCATCATGATGTTGGCCGTGGGAACACTGCCGATGAGATAGCCGATGACTACAACGCCTGCGAGCACCAAAGGGCTGTCCATGCTGACCTCCGAGAATCCAGACCCTGATACATCGTCTTGCGAGGCATATGGTAGTCCGCAATCGGCGGGCCGTCAAGTGGGGCCAATGGGCAGAAAGCTTCGGCTGATGTATAATATGTGCTCAGGCAGGAAGGCTGACCTGGTTGACGATCGCAGGCGGGAGGACAGAACATGACTGAACGGGTGGCCATATTCATTGACGGCAGCAATCTCTATCACGCCCTGCGGGACAACTCGCAGCGGGTGGACCTGAACTTCGCCGAGTTCACCAGCAAGCTCTGTGCAGGGCGTCCCCTGTTCCGCACCTACTACTACAATGTCGTCCAGGATCCGCTGCAGCGCCCCGAGTCCCACCGTGAACAGCAGGAGTTCCTCGATACCCTGCGCAAGACCCCGTATCTAGAGGTCCGCCTGGGCAGCACCAAGCTGCTCCAGGGAGTGCCGGTGGAAAAGGGCGTCGACATTATGCTGGGGACCGATCTCCTCAACTATGCCTGGAGCAACCTGTATGACGTAGCGGTGCTGGTCAGCGGGGATGGGGATTTCACCTACGCTCTGCAGGCGGTGAAGAACATGGGGCGTCATGTCGAAGTGGCCTACTTCGGAAGCAATGTCTCCCGCAACCTTCTGGAGGTGGCCGACAAGAGCATTGCCCTGGACCACGACTTCTTCCGGGGGCTCTGGCGAGGGAAGAAGAGGCGGACACGCCGGCCGAGGTCCGCCATGAGACGCGGCGACCAGAAGGCGGCCGCTGCCGCGCCCAACAACGCGGCGCCCGAAAGCACAGGCAACAGTGTGGAGCCGCAGGAAGCCTGAGGAGCGACCGGAACATGATTCGCAGTCGGAGGTGCCGAGAGTGACGTACCAGAGAATGTTGGTGCCGCTGGATGGGTCCGAGCCAGCCGAGAGGGTCCTGGTCTACGCGAAGGAACTCGCGGGGAGGCTGGACCTGGAGGTGAGCCTTCTCTACGTCTGCACCAAAGAGGAGTACCAGGTGCTGCCCATGCATCGCTCCTATGTGGAACGTTTGGCGGAGCAGGTGAAGACCCAGACAGCAGCGGTCCGGGCAAGCGTGGGCGGTCCCTCCAAGGGCAAGGCAGTGCAGGTCAACGGCAGGGTGAGCGTGGGCTACCCCGCCGAGGAGATACTGCGCTACGCGGACGAGAACAAGATCGACCTGATCCTGATGGCCACCCATGGCCGCTCCGGGATGAAGCGATGGGTACTGGGGAGCGTGGCCGACAAGGTGCTCCGGGCATCGAAGCTTCCCGTCCTGCTCGTCCGTTCGGGCACATCCGGCGAGACCCCCTATGACAGGTGGCCCAGGAGGAGGCTGGTGGTTCCGCTCGATGGCTCCAAGGTGGCCGAGTCGGTCCTGCCTCACGTGGAAGCCCTGGCCAGGCAGAAGGGCCCGGACGGCTCAGAGGTGGTGCTGCTCCAGGTCAGCGAGCCTCCGGAGCTCCAGTCGGACTACCCGGCTTCCATGGCCCTCACCTGGGAGGAACACGTGAAGGAAGAGACGGCCAGGCGCAAGCGGGGGGCAGAGCAGTACCTAGCCACCGCCGAGAAGAGGCTGAAGGATGCCGGTCTCAACGCCCGATCAGAGGCGCTAGTGGGCAAACCCGCCCAGGAGATAGTCGACTACTGCAGCAAGGACGGGTTCAGTCTCATTGTCATGGCCACCCACGGACGCTCCGGTCTCAGCCGATGGGCCTTCGGCAGCGTTGCCGAGAAGGTCCTGCTGGGGACGGGCTGTCCCATAATTGTCGTCAGGCCCCGCTGAAGAGCGGCACGCCTTGTCAGGCCGACCGGCGGCGATACCGCCCCAGACTATGCCGTTGAGGCCTGCTTCTGGGACTTGCCCCTCCTGCGCGTGAAGGCCAGGATGAAGAGCAGGGCGAGGAGTGCAGCGCCCACGCCAGAGGCGACGAAGACCCACAGAGAGACCTGCGCCCCTGACGCTTCCTCGATGGTGAAAGCATCAGACAGGGTGAAAGTTGCCGTCTGATTGGCGGCGGAGGCATCTCTGGGGCCGGTCTCAGCATCGCTGGCGATGGTGATGTTGACCCGCATGGTGGTGAAGCCGATGGGAGTGAAGCTGTTCACGGTGACGCCGGGGCCGAAGCTGACCGACTGGGTGCCGATCAGATTGGCGCCGTGTATCAGGACGTTCAGAGTGGCCCCCTGAGGGGCCCCTTCGGGTTCAATCGAGGATATTGACGGGGCCGCCCGCTCCACGGTGAACCCATCCTCCAGAGTGGCCACCCCAAGGGGCGTGACCACAAGGACATCCCGGGGTCCCAGGCCAGCGTTCATGTCGATGGAGATGTTGACGGTCAGCCGGGTGGGGCCGTCCACCCTGAAGCTGTTGATGCCTATCCCCAGGGCATCTATCCCGGCGCCGAAGCTAACGGAGGTGGTCCCGTCCAGATGAGACCCGGAGATGACAACATCCAGGGTGTCGCCCTGCCTGCCGGAGCCGGGATCGACAACGGTCAGTTCGGAGGCCGCCAGCACATTGAAAGCATCGTTCAATGACGCGCTCTCACCGGAGAAGGTCACGGACACGGCCCGCGACCCGGGGGTGGCGTCGCTGGAAATGCTGATCTGGACGCTGATCTGATCCGGGCTGTCCACTACGAAGCCCGTGATGTCAATGCCCTCGCCAAGTGATATGCCGGTGGCGCCGTGGAGATTGGCGCCGGTGATGGTCAGGACCAGTGCCTGCCCCTGAGTCCCCGTGATCGGGGCAACCGCTGTGACCACCGGGCCGGCTACGGAGAAGCCTGAGGAGAGAGTCCGCGTGCTGCCGGGGGTGATGACGGAGACGTCCCTCGGCCCGCTGGCAGCCGAAGCGGCGATGGCGATCGACGCGGCGATGCGGCCGGGGCTCTCCACCACGAACCCGGTGGTGGTGATGCCGTTGCCGAATGTGACCGCCGTGGTTCCACCCAGGTTGGTGCCGGTGATGACCACGTCCAGAGTCTGTCCCTGATCGCCGGAACCGGGGCTTGCGCCCGTGATCACGGCGTGGGGGATGTTGAAGCCTCCGGCAAGCATGCCGGTGCCGTCGGCGCTGGTGACCAGAACGTCCCTGGATCCGGTGACAGCATCAGCAGCGATAGTGATGGAGGCGGTTATCAGCGAACTGGCCACAGTGTAGCTGTTGACCGCTATCCCGGCTCCGAAATCGATAGCCGTGGCCCCATCCAGTTTAGCGCCTGTGAGCGCCACGGAGAGGGTCTCTCCCTGATTGCCTTGGGCTGGAGCCACCGAAGTGATGATCGGGGCAAGGTCCTGGTAGTGGAGGATAGTCCCCCCCTGGCCTGCCACGAAGACATTCATAGGCCCGACGCCGCAGACACCGAGCAGATCGCTGCCGGTGCCGCTGGCCATGAGCGTCCAGGAAGCACCGTCATAGTGGAGGATGGTCCCGGCATTCCCCACGGCAAAGACATCGACGGAGGACGTCCCCCAGACGCCATAGAGGTTCTCCGCAGTGCCCGTGTCCGCCATCTCGGTCCACGGGAGGGTGCCATCGTAGTGGATGGCAGTGCCCCCGTTGCCCACAGCGAAGACGTCGTCAGACGCGCTGCCCCAGACGCCGGCCACGTTGGGGTGGCCCGATGCCACCTCCGTCCAGGCCATGCCATCGTATCTCAGGACGAGGCCGTTGTTCCCCGCGGCGAAGACATCGTCGGCAGCGCTGCCCCAGACGCTGGCGAGGTGAGTGGCAGTGCCGCTGGTCATGGTGCTCCAGACTACGCCATCGTACCTCAGTATGACGCCACCGTTGCCCACGGCAATAGCGTTGTCCGGCGCGCTGCCCCAGACCCCATTGAGGTGGCCGGTGGGCGGCTTGCTCATGGGATTCCAGGACAACCCGTCGTAGTGAATGACGATGCCGTTCTCGCCCACGGCGAAGATGTCATCGACCGAGGCCCCCCAGAGGCCATAGAGATCGTTGGCGGTGCCGCTGCTCTGGGAACCCCAGGAGATGCCGTCGTAGTGGAGGATAGTGCCGTCCGCCCCGCAGGCGTACATATCGCTGCCGGAGGTGCCCCAGACGTCACGAAGCGTAGCGACGGTGCCGCTGCTCTGGGAGCCCCAGCCATCCGGGCTGACGGCGGCCAGAAGGGGAAGGGGGGCGGCCAGCGGAAGGCTGAGAAGGCAGCAGGACACAATGGCCACAAGGGCCAGTATCCTCGTCCGCCCGGGCATGCTGCTGTCCTGTCCCATAACGAAGCGGGTGTACCGACATGAGTCTAGGGCAGGGCCCTGACATCCGCGTCTCGACCACCGCGCCGCACCTCACAAATACGTCTCAGAACTCACAGATTGTGAAGGAATGGCGGGGCGAGGGCTCCACGAGGCAGCCTATGATGGGACCGACACCGAATTGCAGGTAAAGCAGGCCGCGACGCCGGTGAACGGGACCGCGGCTGTTCCCGGGACACGAGGTAGCGTCTACTTCCGGGTGCGCGCCTTGCTGCGGCGCCTGGCAACAGGCCTGGCGGCCTTGCCTCTGCCTGTGCCCGAAGAAGCCGCGACGGCCGCCGCGTTCCTGAACGGCTGGCCGGGTGGCTGTATGGAGTCGCCCGTCTTGGAGGCGAAGCCTGAGATCAGCTTCAGAGCCCTCGAGCCGCACTTGGGGCACTTGGCGGGACGGTCAGCTTCGCCTATGGGTCGCCTCAACTCGAACTCCCGTTGGCACTTCGGACAGAGGTATTCGTAGATGGCCATATGACACAACCTCCCGAATCAGGCTAGCGCTGCATCCTTTGCGATATTATATCACGCAACTGCATCCTGGAACATACGGGAGGCTTGTCGACCACAGGAACATGACTAGGGGTGGGGCTCAGCGTGCGGTCACGGCCAGGCACAGCCCCAGGACCGCCGGCAGGAAGAAGAGCCCAAACAAGCCATTCTCTGGGAGGAGGACAAAGGCCAGGAGGCAGCATGCTAGAAAGGCCCCAGATCCGGCATAGGCCCTGAACTCCCCTGGCGCCATCACCGGGCTCTCTGCAGGGCCCGTCGCCTCAGCGATGTCTCGGTGACTGCGCGATCCCGGGGGCATGCGGCGTGGCATCAGCCAGGACAATAGCATGGCGGCTCATCGAGAGTCAAGGGCGGGCAGTTCTGCCGCCGCCACCCCGGGGATCAGTGCTCTCGGCCGAACTTGGCCAGCTTTGGAGCGATAGCCATCTGGCAGTAGGGCTGCTCGGGATTCTTCCGGTAGTACTGCTGGTGATGGTCCTCTGCCGGATAGAAGGTGATCAGAGGCTTGACCTCGGTGACAATGGGGTTGGCCCAAAGGCCCGATGACTCAAGCTCTCCAATGATGCGCTCTGCCTCGTCTTTCTGTTCAGGGGTGTGATAGAAGATGGCCGAGCGATACTGGGTGCCGACGTCCGCCCCCTGGTAGTTCAGGGTGGTGGGGTCGTGGATGGAGAAGAAGGCCTGCAGCAGTTGACTGAAGGAGAGAACGCCGGGGTCGAAGGCCACCTGGACGGCTTCGGCGTGCCCCGTGCCGCCGGAGCAGACCTGGGCATACCCGGGGTTTGGAACATGCCCCCCGGTGTACCCGGAGACCACTCCCTGAACCCCCCGGAGGCGCTCAAAGGCGGCCTCCAGACACCAGAAGCAACCTCCGGCCAGCGTGGCCAGTTCAGTTCTGTCTGCCATTCCCAGGGTCGCCCCAATGCGTATTATATCCCTGCTGCTGCGGGGCATCCACGAGAGAGTGCCGAAGAAAGAGGAAAGCTGGCCAGAGAGGGGTTGAAAGGGGGGGCAGGACTGTGTTGCGGATAAACCGACTGGCCAGCGATGTTGAACTATATTCTGCCCCAACCCAGGTCGGATTGTAATACGTAGGTCTACTGATTTCTTCAGGTCGAGAGGTCCACCGTTTGAATGCGAGGGCAGGGATCAGATTCATCGAACTGGCCGGGTTCAGGCGGACGCCGACCGCATTCTAGCTGTTGTAGGCGAAGGCAAGGTACCTCCGCGCGTAGAACAGCCCGATGAGGAACAAGCACGGCACCAGCCACTGCGCATACCGCCACCCCAGTATGTGGACCACAATGGTGGTGTGGACAGAGAAGGCCAGAAGGCCCGTGTCCAGGCGCGGAATATGGAAGCCCCTCTTCCTCTTGGCGATGAGGCCGAATATGGGCACCAGGGCGACCAGGGCGATGATGCCGCCGACCAGAAGCCAGAGGGCCTCCCCTCTGATGGCCAGCGCCACGATCGGGCCGAAGAAGAGGGCCATATCAGCCGAGGCGTCGAACGTGGACCCATAGGAGACTATGACGCTGCTTCTCCGTGCGAAGTACCCATCAAGCAGGTCGGTGGCGATGGCCCAGGCATAGACGCAGAGGGCCGCAGCCACCTGATCCGAAATGATGAGCCACATCACCACCGGCACGGTGGCAACCCTCAGCGCCGTGAAGAGATCTGCTGTTCTCATCGACACACCGCGACGGCACAAACCGCATCACGCCGCGGCGATGCCTCAAGGTCTTCCGTCATCTGCCCGAAGAGACCGCGACATTATACCACTCCACCTCGGCCCGAGTGCAAAACGGCACGGCACCGGGTGTGGCCAGCCCGGCCCGAGAAGTGGTACAACTATGGAGGCATGGGGATGATCAGCAGATGAGGGTCCGGGAAGCCACTGCGGAAGATAGAACAGCATGGGATTCCTTCGTCGATGCCGAAGGCGGCAGCTTCTCCCTGTATTTCGACTGGAAGTACGTCCATGAGGTCGAAGAAAGCCAGTTCATTCCCCTGCTGGTGGAGACCGCCCCGTCGCAGCTGGCCGGTGTACTCCCCATAGTCAAAGAGAACCATCTGCTCTACTCCACCCTTGACTCGGGCAGAGGGGGTGGAGCACAGGGGCTCCTCCTGAAGAAAGGACTCTCTGACGGGGAGAGAGGCGAGGCGATCTCGGCCTTGCTGGAGTATGTTCGCACCCATTGCGCCCGGAGATGTTCATCCTTCACACTGGCGGAGGCCCCCGGGTCGCTCGACGAACTGAGTGAAGAGCCCACAGCAGCCCTGATCAACGGCGGATTCCGCTTCAGATACAACAGGGCAACACACCTGCCCTGCAACTTCGTCCTGCCCCTGGGGCAGCCCTTCGAAGAGACCGTTTGGAAGAAATGGCCAAGAAGACACAGGCAGCACATAACCAATGCCGCGAAGGGTGGAGTGGTGGTGTTCCAGGACGGCGAGCTGAAGTATGCTGAGGATTTCGTGTTGATGGCCAACGAGACCATCAAGCGCCACGGGCTGAGGCCACTCACCAGAGACGAGTTGATGGCCCGACTCGAAGTGTTCCGGGAGAGGTCGAAACTGTTCGTCGCCTTGCTTGATGGAAGGCCGGTCGTGACGCTGCTGTGCCACTACACACCTTCGACATGCTACATGGCGAGAGTGGGAACTCACGACAAGGACACCAACTACGCCAACAGGGTATGCTACAGGGCGGTCATTGAGGATGCCTGCAATGCCGGTTTCAGGTTCGCTGATTTCGGGTACACGGATACGGCGAGCCTGGCCTTCTTCAAGGAGAGATTCAGAGGAACCAGGGTGCCCGTGCGGGTGTACGACAAGAGGTATTCGCTTCTCAGAACAATCATGCAGAAGGCGCCGGCCCTGGTGGGCAAGGCCTGGCAACACGTGATCCACCTCCGGGGAAAGCGGAGCGGACTTCTGGAGAGGACCAGGCACGACGGAGGGGGGGACGGCGGCCAGTGAAGCCGCCATCGTCCCCGTGGCGGGATACGTCTCACATCTATCTGAACGAGATCAACTGGCTTGGGGACAGGACAGAGGCTGGTCCGGGGCGTAGAAACAAGAAAGTCCACCTTGGGGAGGTGGACTTCTTCTTTCTCTGCCTTAGACCGGGGGGTGTCCTGTCTAAGACAACCCTATCGTAGCGCGTGCGGGGCAGGCCTGGATTGGAGCCGGATTAGGATTTCCTTAGAAGTTGATTAGATTGTCGGCCTGGCAGCGGAGCCGCGCCAAGGGCGGCAGTCTAGTCACGGAGGCGATCGCGGAGGAAGGACTTCAACTCCGGGCCGACGGAGGGGTCCTTGAGTCCGAGGGCCACAGTAGTCTTGAGCCAGCCCAGCAGTGTGCCGGCATCGTACAGCTCCCCTTCGAACTCGTAGGCATGCATGGGCTGCTTCTGGTTCAGCCTCTTCAGGGCATCCGTTATCTGTATCTCGCCATTGCGGCCCGGTGGGGTGTTCTCAATGGCAGAGAACACCCCCGGCGTGAGAACGTAGCGGCCCATGATGGCCAGTCGGGAAGGAGCCTCTCCGATCTTCGGCTTCTCGATCAGGTCCAGCACCTCATAGACGCGGTCAGCCACCTTCCTGGGCTTGATGATCCCATACCGGCCCACTTCGGCTTCGGCCACCTCTCTGACCGAGATGACGCTGCCTTTGCGGTGTTCATGGATGTCCAGCATCTGTTTGAGCACCAGCTTCCCCTGCTCGAAGATGTCGTCGGGCAGGAAGAGGATGAAGGGCTCATCGCCAACCACGTTCTTGGCGGTGAGCACGGCATGTCCCAGCCCCAGTTGCTCCTTCTGGCGGACGTAGCAGATGTCGGCCAGACCGGAAAGCCGCCGGATCTCCTCAGCCTGCTGGGACTTGCCCTGCCGCTCCAGCATCTGCTCCAGCTCGAAGGAGCGGTCAAAATAGTCCTCCATGGGCTTCTTGCCCAGCGAGGTGACGATGACCACAAGATCAACGCCACAGGCGGCCGCCTCTTCCACGCTGTACTGGATCAGCGGCCTGTTGAGGAGGGGCAGCATCTCCTTGGGCTGGGACTTGGTGGCAGGCAGGAACCTGGTGCCCCAGCCGGCGGCGGTGATGACCGCCTTTCTGACCCTAGCCACTGCTTCTGCTTCTAGTCCTTCTTCTTGCGTGAAGCGCTGGCGTACGGCTTCTTCCGCGGCGCCTTCTTCGGCGGCTTCAGGCTGTCGCTGAGAGCGGTCACCCTCTGTGTCACAATGACCGCGGCGGCACACCGGCTGGCGGCCTGCCGGAGCTCAGCGGCCAGATCGTCGTCCCTGACTATGTCACTGACCCAGGTGCTGAAGTCGTTCTTCTGCTGGTTGGCGTGATAAGCGAAGATCTCGTCGGTCATGGTGTTCAAGGCCTCCGCCAGCTCCTGCATACTCCGCATGGTGCGCCCATCGCAGCACCAGAAGACGTACTCCTCCGGTACGTCCGCCAACCACTTCTTGGCGTCCTGATTCATCATGGTGGTCATACGTCCATCACCTCCCTCAGGTTTCCCCCACATTCCTCACGGCAAGCAGCCCTCGCTGCCAAGCCAACTAGAGTCTCTCACATACCGGATCGGGTTTCAAGAGGTAGGTATGGCTGCGATATATGCCAGCCTAGGCCTTCAGCAGCCACTCAAGGGCTATGCTCATCGCCTTCTGGCTCAGCCGCAGTCTGTGACCAGCGCCTTCGACGACGGCGATGTCTTTGGGCTGCCGTGCCTTCTCATATAGCCGCCGGGCCTGCTCCACATCGACCAGATCATCATCCTGGCCGTGGAGGATCAGCAGAGGCCGGGGGGCAATCCGGTCGACCCAGCGGATGGGAGAGACCTCCTTGAAGCTGCCCAGCCACTCGTCATGCGACGGGGGAAAGCCGTTGTCCCTGATCAGTCCGATCTGCCGGAAGTGGTCCAGCGAGAAGTCGTCTCTGTGGAGGCCAGTGAGCTTCCGGAACTCAGCGGGGCAGGCGCAGAGCACCACCCTGGCCACCCTCCGGTCGCGGGCGGCCACGTAGGCCGTGGTTGCCGCACCGCCGCTGAAGCCCATGACATAGATGCGGGCTCCGTCCACGGCTGGGTGATTCTCCAGGAGCCGGACGACGGATTGAAGATCCTGGGTCCAGCCGATCATGTCGAAGTCGCCGCCGCTTGACCCGGTGCCCCTGAAGTTGAAGATGACGGTGGCGAATCCTGCGGAGCAGAATCGGGCAGCCAGATCAGGGTAGCCACCATCGCCGGGATCCGCCGGTTGGCCGGAGGGGATGCCGTGGCAGATGCAGAGCGCGGGAGCGCTGACCGCTATGCCGGGGCAGAACAACTCCCCGACAATGGCGATCCCGCCGACATCGAGAGCGAAGGGTTCCCTCTTCATGCGCAGAATACCGCCGCTTGGCCTCCGGCCGGCAGGCCCGCAGGTCAGGCACAGACGGTCAGCCGTCAGTCATCAGCTTCCTGTACAGGCTTGCCGGCAGGAAGGCGTGGCGATGGACATCCTCCGCATAGTACTTCGTAGGCACACGGTGCTTCCGCCTCATTTCGCGGGGGTCATACACCTTGGAGGCGATGGAGAAGGTCCACCAGTTCCCCGCGTAGGTGGCCAGCGGAACGGCGTACAGCGCCACCAGCCTGAATCTGGCCGCCAGTCTCTCCTGCACCTCACGCACGAAATCACGGTGGAAGTGCAGCGATTCGGTCTGAGCCACGAACATCCCGTCGGGCTTGAGAGCCCTGTGGGCCCGGGACAGAAACCGGGCGGTGAACAGCGACGCGGCCGGGCCAACGGGGTCGGTGGAATCGACGATGATGACATCGAACTTCTTTCTGGTTCCGGCCAGGAAGGCACTGCCTTCCGCCTCCACTATCTCCACCCTGGGATCGGCGAAGCCGGAGGACAGCGTGGGCAGGTACTCTCTGGAGACCTCAACCACTTCCCTGTCCAGCTCGACGAGAACCACCTTCCCTATGCTCTTGTGCTTGACCACCTCGCGCACCGTCCCGCCGTCGCCACCACCGATGACCAGGATGTCGACAGGCTGAGGATGCGCATGCAGGGCCACCTGGGAGAGCATCTCGTGATAGAAGTGCTCATCTCTCTCGGTGAGCTGGACCACTCCATCGAGGGCCAGGACCCTGCCAAAGAAGGGATTGCTGAAGATGAGCAACTCCTGAAAGGAGGTCCGGCGCTGGCAGAGTATCCGCTCGAACTCATAGGCGTAGTTGACAGGGGCGAAGGGATCTGATTCATGGAAGAGGAAGTTGGCCATGCCCGGTCTTCTACTCCGTATAGTGGACTGCGGGGATCTGGAAGCCGTCAAACTGGGAGGCGTAGGCCGTGGTATAGGCACCGGCAGACATGATCCTGACCCCATCCCCCACCTGCAGATCAGGCAACTCGGCCTCCATGGCAATGACATCGAAGCTGTCGCACGAGGGCCCCGCCAGGACACACCGGACAGCCGGCCCGCCTCTGTCGGTCAGCATACGGTACCTTATGCCGCCCACCGATTCCATGAGGCCGTTGAAGACGCCAACGTCGAGGTAGAACCAGGGCCTTGAGTCCCGCTCCGCCCGGGCGATGACAGTGGCTGCCAGGACGCCGGCCTCTCCAACCAGGGCCCGGCCCGGCGCTATAGCCAGTTCAACGCCCTCAGGGAAGGCCTCTGCCACCGACCGGCGAACCACCGCGGCGATCTCAGCCGTGGAAGGCACCGGCCTGAGGTATTCGATAGGGAAGCCACCGCCGACGTTGAGCAGGGACAGGGACAGGCCCCTCTCTGCGGCCATTCGCCAGACGAGCTTGCTCTTCTCAATGGCCACAGCCCAGGTGGCCGGCCTGGTGCACTGCGATCCAACATGGAAGGTGACCCCCACTGGTTTGAGCCCCCTCTCACCGGCCCGCAGTAGCAGGTCGGCTGCCTCACGGGGCTCCACCCCGAACTTCTTACTCAGGGGCCACTCACTGCCGTCATTGGGCACCGCAAGCCGCACGGTCACCCTGCTGCCGGGCGCACACTCCTCCAGTTTGTCGATCTCAGGGTATGAGTCGAAGGCGAAGAGGTCTATCCCGCTGGCATGGGCCCGCTCCACGAAGGCCCGCTCCTTCACCGGGTTGCCCGATATGATCCTCCGGCTGCGGACCCCCATCTCTGACAGAAGCTCAAGCTCCCCCAGTGAGGAGATCTCGAAGTGGCAGTCAAGCTCCTGAAGAAGCCGGACGATGCCGGGATGGGGATTGGCCTTCAGGGCATAGTAGATGGTGGCTTCCGGGAACTGGCTGCGGAACTCCCGGTACTTGTCTCTGATCAGCCTCCGGTTCATGACCAGGGCCGGAGTGGGATGGGTCTCCGTCGCGGGGCGCGTCTCCCCATGCGTCTGACGACTTCTGTCGGGCAACTCGCTACACCTCTCGCTTCTCCCGCCTGCGGGCGGCAAGAAAGCAAAATGATAGCGTTTCTCCGATGTCACTGCAACAGAGAGCCGGGACTGCCGGAGCAAGGAGGTCCCACTGCCCAATCCCCCGGAGCAGCTCAGGGGAAGGACATGGTCTCGATCTCGTAGTCCAGGACTTCCAGATCGAGCCTGCTCTGGCTGATGTGCTCCACCACCTTCGAGAGGACCCTGTTGTTCAGCTGTCCATCGTTGCTGACGCAGGCTATGCCCAGGGTGGCGATCTGCCAGGCATCCTGATCATCAACTTCAGCTATGGCCACGTTGTAGCTCCCGCCGACGCGGCTGATGATGGACTGGAGCACCTTCCTCTTGCCTTTGAGGGACTGGTTCTCCGGCAGGCGAAGCCGGATCTTGCACACGCCGATGTTCACCAGACGTCCCTTCCCGTCGCTGCGACCAGTGTACATCAGGGCCGTTCAGAGGCGCAATCCGCCGCGGATTGACTGCCGCCAGCCCGCAGCATAGAATCACTGCCAGAATCGAACGTGCGCTGAAGGAGCCGGGGCATGGAAGAGAGAATCGTCTACTTCGAGACGGGAGGCGAGCACAACACCGCTGAGACCCTGAAGCTGGCCAGGGAAAGGGCGGCGGCGAGGGGGATCAAGAAGATGGTGGTGGCCTCCACCCGAGGCGACACGGCGCGGGCCGCCCGGGATGTCCTCATAGGATCCGGGGTGATGATGGTGGTCATCCCTCACCAGTACGGTTTCGGACAGCAGCAGCGCTTTCCACAGTCACTGGTCTCGGAGCTGGGGCAGCAGGGTCACCACGTCCATTTCGGCACCATGCTCTTCCATACCGAGGACCTCTACGGCAACAGGGCACCCCGGATCATGGCTACCGTCCTTCGCGCCTTCTGCCAGGGGATGAAGGTGGGCGTGGAGATCACCCTCATGGCCTGCGACGGGGGCCTGGTCGGGGCAGGGGAGAAGGTCATATGCGTGGCCGGGACCGGACTGGGGGCGGATACAGCGCTGGTGCTGACCGCGGCACCTTCGACCCGTCCGGGCGACCTTCACATCCACGAGATTATCTGCAAGCCTCTGTAGACAGCCGGGGCTGGCAGGGCTTCTGCTCGGCCAGGCGTATCGGCCGGGCCTCCAGTCCGGCAGACTGCTGAAGCTCGGGCAGGGCCAGGTTGTAGAACTGGATGAACTCGTCCCTGCCGACGATGCCGCCCCACGGGTAGCGCCCGGTGTGATCACCACACCTGGGACAGCTCATGTCCATGACCAGATAGCCCCGGGGGTTGTGGGCAATGGTCACCGGCAGGGGCGTCCGCAGCACGAAGAGGGGACTGCAGATCTGACATCTGAGCATGACCAGTGAGTAGCGCTGGAAGGGAGTCCCAAGTTGCGAGCCGGCTATCCAGTAGCCAAGTCCGGTCAACCTCAACACACCCGCGGATTCCCTGATCAGGCCGTCGTTCTTCAGACTCCGTATCCATTTGTCATGGCTGCTGTAGAGATGAGAGCGGGGAGCCAGTTGCTTCCCCCGCACGGCCCGGAGTCTGCGCCTCAGGTCCGCCTCAGCGAGCGGTTCATCCAGAAGCATGGTTAATATGGCCAGTTCCTCGGTCAAGCCGGGCTCACGAACTTCAAGCGTTGTCATGGCCTCTCCTCCTTGGCACTGAGGCAGTCCGGGGACGGTGTTCTCCGGTCGCTGTCATCAGGGGATGGACCCTTTATACAGCAGGGGGCTCACGTCCGGATCACAATAGGGGGGATAATCTTCACATCAAGGGGGCAGGGGGACCCGGCGCTGCAAGGGGGACCCGGCGCTAGCGCCTTCTGGCTCGGCGAGTCCTGCGGGGGCGGCGGCTGATCTTGCTGCCAAGGGCGCGCCCGGCCCGCCTCGTGGCCCTGGCTGTCCTCACCACTTTCCTGGTCGTGTCGAAGGCACTCAGAGCTGTCCCCAGTACGGGGACAAGCCCCAGGGCCGACTTCACTGTGTCTGCGGCTTCCTTCACCACCCGGGACAGGCTCCTGCCCAGGCCGCTCTTCCTCTTTCTTCTCGTCACCGATCCCTCTGTGCCCGTTCCCCGGCCGACGCCGGCTGGTCAGCGAACATGATAGCGCACAAAGGAGTGGCTGCCAACGCCAGAGGCTGAGGAGCCGCGACGTGACCCCAGTCACAGACCGACCATAGACTGGCAACTAGAATCCCGAACCGGAGATGTCGGAGAGGCGTGCGGTGACAGGCGGCGGCAGAATGATAGGAAAATGAGAGGGCCCTCACGATGGATCTGCGAACAAAATCCACTTGACACGGTGTTTCTCTGGTGTTATATAAGTGCAGAAAAAGAAATGGTACTGAGCTGACGAACGGAAGACCTCGTGGTCTCTGGATCACGCGGTTGTGAAGCGGACAGCAAGCAAGAGGAGGCGATCAGAGAGAATGAAAAGGGCGTCGGCAATCGCAGACTGCGCAGCAGAAAAGGAGCCGCCAGGCACAGGCTCAATCAGAACCGAGGTGGAAGAAGAGCCGCCAGGTAGAGTGGCCCTGGAGAACCGCTTCCGGTTCTTCGGGCACGTTTCAAGCGATGACTGGCACGACTGGAAATGGCATTTCCGGAACCGTATCACCACTGTCGATGAACTGACAAGATACCTCCCTCTTTCGGCCAAAGATCGAGATCAGATCAGGCTGGTAGCCACCAAGTATCCCCTCGCAATCACCCCGTACTATCTCTCTCTGATCAACCCGGCAGACCCCGGCGATCCCATCAGGATGCAGGCCGTGCCATCCTTCAAGGAGGTGGGCCTGGCCGGTATGGGTATGGATGACCCGCTCGACGAGGGGGGTCATTCGGTGGTGCCCGGTCTGGTCCACAAGTACCCCGACCGGGTATTGATGGTGCTTACGGACATCTGCCCCATGCTCTGCCGTCACTGCACCCGCAAGAGGGAGTGGCACAACGGCGGATGGGTGCACTCGGGCGATGAGGTCAACCGGATGCTGGACTACATCCGCAGCAACAACAGAGTCAGGGATGTGATCATCTCGGGTGGCGACCCACTGACGCTGTCCACTCAACGCCTGGAGACGGTCCTGGCAGCCTTGAGGCAGATCAGGCATGTCGAGATCATCCGCATTGGGACCCGGTTCCCGGTGGTGTTGCCACAGCGCATCGACGACGAGCTCTGTTCGATGCTGTCCAAGTACGGCCCGATATGGGTCAACACGCATTTCAACCATCCGCGGGAGATCACCCCGGAAGCCGCGCTGGCTTGCGACAGGCTGCTGCGAGCCGGAATACCTGTGAACAACCAGGCTGTGCTGCTCCGCGGGGTGAACGATACCGTTGAGACACAGACCAGACTGTGCCACGAACTCCTCAGGATCAAGGTCCGCCCCTACTATCTCTTCCAGTGCGACGAGGTACGGGGGACAGAGCACTTGCGAACGCCGGTGGAAACCGGGATCAAGATCATCGAGGGGATGCGAGGGCACACCTCAGGGCTGGCCATACCCACCTTCGTTGTTGACCTGCCTCACGGAGGAGGCAAAGTCCCGCTCCATCCGGACTACGTGGTGCTCCAAACGGCAGACGAGCTGCTGATAAGGAACTACGAGGGACGTCTCTTCCACTACCGGAATCCCAAGGCTGCAAAACCGGGCGCCGGCAAAGCCAACGGTCATGGCGGACGTCGCAATGGCAGCACGGTCCAGGCCCCGATCAACGGTGTGGCCGCTGAGCCCAAGGTAGCCGTGTAGAGCCGGGACGAAGACGGCGATCCGGAGAAGGCAGGGCAGGCGTAGCGCCCAGCAATGAAGATAGGGCTATCCTACGATCTGAAGGACAGCGTCCCGCGGAACGAGGCCTCTCCGGAGGACTGCCTTGAGGAATACGATTCCCTGGAGACCGTTGAGGCCATCTCCAGGGCCATCGAGTCACATTCGCACTCGGTGGTCAGACTGGGCGGCGGAAGGCAATTCCTCACCAGCATTCTGAAAGAGAACGTCGACCTGGTCTTCAACATAGCCGAAGGTCTGGGCAACCACCGCAGCAGAGAGGCCCAGGTCCCCTCGGTGCTGGAAATGCTCGAGATGCCCTACACCGGCTCGGACCCCCTGTGCCTGGCGGTATGCCTGGACAAGGCCATGGCCAAGAGCCTGGTGGCCTTGGCCGGCGTGGCCACGCCAAGATGGCTGGTGGTGAACGACGCTGGTCAACTGAGGACAACGGACTGGGAGAGCCTGCCTGTACCGGCCTTCCTCAAGCCAGCGCACGAGGGCTCCAGCAAGGGCATCCGCCTGGCCTCGAGGGCCGACAGCCCTGCCCAGATGGCTGAGGCCGCCGCGAGGCTGCTGGAGCGCTACGGCCAGCCGGTCATGGTGGAGGAGTACATCGCCGGCGACGAGGTGACAGTGGGGGTGCTGGGCAACTCGCCCCCCCGGGTGGTGGGCATCATGCGGGTGTTGCCCAGGAAGAAGACCGACTACTTTGTCTACTCCCTGGAAGTGAAGCGGGACTGGGAGTCCCTGGTGGATTACGAATGCCCCGCCCGTCTGGAACCGGGAGTGCTGCAGAGAGTCGCCGACTCATCCCTGACGGCCTTCCGGGCACTGGGGTGCCGTGATCTGGCCAGGATCGACTTCCGGGTGGCCCGCGACGGAACTCCGTACTTCCTGGAGATCAATCCCCTGCCGGGACTCAATCCCCGGTCGGGAGATCTGCCGATCATGGCCGGCAAGATGGGCTGGACCTATCAGGCCCTGATATCGGCCATTCTGGACTCAGCTCTGAGCAGGTATCAGCAGTGAAACACAGAGTAGCCTTGATCTACAACGAGCCCATGTCGGTCCGCTACCGGGCCCTGGGCGAGGAGAGGGCCATCCTGAACATCAGAGACGACGCCAAGGCCGTGGCCCAGGCCTTGAGGGACCTGGGGCATTCCGTGGTGGAGGTGCCCCTGAAGCCACCCCTCCCCCAGGCAGCCGAGACCCTGAGGAAACTGGACGTTGACGCCATCTTCAACCTCTTCGAAGGCTTCGAGGACCATCCGGAGACCGAGCCAACGATGGCAGAGGTCCTGGGTGAACTCGGACTGCCCTATACCGGCTGCCGGGCGGACGCTCTGGCTCTGGCGCTGGACAAGGGGCGGGCCAAGGCATTGATGGTGAAGAAGGGTATCGCCACGCCCAGATATCAACTGCTGACACCGGAGAGCCTGACCGCGTTCCGCCTGGGATACCCCTGCATCGTCAAACCCTGCCGGGAGGATGCCAGCCACGGTCTGTCGGAGAACAGCGTGGTGCGCGACGATGCTTCGCTGGAGGAGAGAGTAGGCTGGGTCAGCCAGCATTTCGGCGGGACGGCCCTGGTTGAGGAGTTTCTGGAGGGCCGCGAATTCAACGGCACCCTGCTCTGCAACGGGCGGATGGTCATCCTGCCCATCTCAGAGATCCGATACACGCTGCCCGACACCATGCCCAGGGTCCTGACCTACGCCGCCAAATGGGACCCGAAGAGCCTGTACTACCAGCATACCAATCCCGTCTGTCCGGCGGAGGTCGGAGCTGACCTTCAGGCCCAGATGACCGATGTCATGAAGACCGTCTTCCGGCTGATGGTGGGCCATGGCTACGCCAGGGTGGACATGAGGATGGACAGCCGCGGCGAGATCAACGTGTTGGAGGTCAACCCCAACCCGGATATCTCCCCCAGCTCCGGCGCCGCCCGTCAGGCCGGGGCAGCCGGCATGGACTACAGTCAGTTCATGGGGGAGATCCTGTCACTGGCCTTCCAGAGGCACCGGAGTTGAAATCCAGCATCCGTCCCATGATCGGGGCCGACAAGGCGGCGGTCACGGCCATCCTCAGAGCCCTGCCCGAGTTCACGTCCGAGGAGGTGGTGGTGGCCGAGGAGGTGATCGACAGCTACCTGGAGAAGTCGCTCAGTTCGGGCTACCACATCTTGGTGGTAGAGGAGGGCTCGGCGGTGGCGGGCTACGTCTGCTACGGCCCGACTCCCTTGACCAGTGGCACCTGGGACATGTACTGGCTGGCGGTTGACGCCGGGAGACAGGGGCAGGGCATTGGGCGGGCCCTGATGGCCTTCGCCGAGGAGAGGATCAGGGAAAGCGACGGCCGGCTGATCATCATCGAAACCTCCGGGCGGCCCCAGTACGAGAAGACGCGGCGCTTCCACATGTCCCAGGGCTACGCCGAAATCGGCCGGATGGCCGATTTCTATGCGCCGGGGGACGATAAGCTCTTCTTCGAGAAGAGGCTCCGCTGACGACGCGTCCCGGGGCACGGCCGTGACGGAGTCCTTCTTGACATCCCCTTGCCGAGGCCATTTTGCAGCCCGATGGACTCATGCTATAATGTAGCGAATTGGAAGGATTATTGGAGCGGAAGGTGGAGAAGGACAGGAAGAGCGCCATCGTAGAGCAATTCAGGGCTAATGAGAAGGACACCGGTTCGACCGAGGTCCAGGTAGCCATTATTACCGAGAGGATCAAGCGTCTAACCGAGCACCTCAAGGCGCACCGTCATGACCACCACTCTCAGCGGGGACTCCTGATGCTTGTGGGACAACGAAGGAGTCTGCTGGGCTACCTGAGAAGGCAGAATACAGCCAGGTATCAGGCCCTCGTGGGCAAGCTCGGACTTCGAAGGTAGCCTTGCGGCGTCCCCCGGTAGTATCGGCTTCGTTTCTATCCCGTCTGGAGGTTTGTTCTCACTATGTCACACACCATTGAAAGAGAGCTAGGCAAAAGGCTGCTCACCATGAAGACAGGGGATCTGGCCATGCAGGCCGGCAGCGCCGTCACCGTGAGCTACGGCGACACCGTGGTACTGGTCACCGCCTGCATGAGCAAGGAGCCAAGGGAGTCGATTGACTTCTTCCCCCTGACCATTGACTACGAGGAGAGGCTGTACGCCGCCGGGAAGATCCCGGGGAGTTTCTTCCGCAGGGAGGGCCGGCCCAGCCAGCATGCCATCCTGGCCAGCCGGCTGACCGACCGGCCGCTGAGGCCCCTCTTCCCCAAGGGTTTCCGTCATGAAGTCCAGATAATCATCACCGTTCTGTCGGCAGATCAGGAGAACTCGCCCGATGTGCTGGGGCTCATTGGCGCCTCCGCCGCGCTCTGCTCCTCGGAGATCCCCTTTGAAGGCCCCGTGGGGGCCATCCGCATCGGCTACAAGAACGGGGAGTTCCTGGTCAATCCCACCTACACGGAGCTTCAAGAAAGCGCCATCGATCTGGTCGTCGTCGGCACCAGGGACGCGGTGGTGATGGTGGAAGCAGAGGCCAAGGAGGTCTCCGAGAAGCTGATCGCCGAGGGGATCAAGTTCGGTCAGCGGGTCAACCAGGAGCTCATCAGCCTGCAGCAGGAGTTGATCGGCCTCAGCTCCAAGGAGAAGGTCAATTTCGTGCCACCGCCACCCAAGGCGGAGCTGGAGTCGGCGGTATCCTCCGCCCTTGGCGACAGGATCTCCGGGCTGTTCGGCCGGGGCAAGATTGACCGGGATCAGGCCGTTTCGGATTTGAAGGATGAGCTGGTGGCGAAACTGGCCGAGAAGTACTCCAAGCAGGAGGTTGTGCCGGTATTCGAGGCCAGGCTCAAGGCGGCATTGAGGGCCAACATCCTGAAGAAGGGCCTCCGTCCCGATGGCAGACACGTGACAGAAATCCGACCGCTGGACTGCGCCGTGGGGCTCTTGCCCCGCACGCACGGGTCCGGTATGTTCTCCAGGGGCCTGACCCAGGTACTCAACATCGCCACCCTGGGTTCCACCCGGGAGGAACAGCATCTGGATGGTCTCTCGGCGGAGGAGAGCAAGCGGTTCATGCACCACTACAACTTCCCGCCCTATTCCACGGGCGAGGTGAAACGGATCGGCACGCCGGGACGCCGCGAGGTTGGGCACGGGGCGCTGGTGGAGAAGGCTCTCTCGGCAGTGATGCCATCCGAGGGTGACTTCCCTTACACAATCCGACTGGTGTCCGAGGTCCTGAGCTCCAACGGCAGCACCTCTATGGCCTCGGTCTGCGCCGGCACGCTTTCCCTGATGGATGCCGGCATACCGATCAAGGCCCCCGTGGCCGGGATAGCCATGGGCCTGGTCACCGGGGAAGACAATGAGTTTGCGGTGCTCACCGATCTGGAAGGCATGGAGGATGCCTACGGCGACATGGATTTCAAGGTGGCTGGCACCGCCGCCGGGATCACCGCGCTGCAACTGGACACCAAACTCAAAGGTCTGAGCCAGGAGATCCTGGAGAAGGCGCTGAGCGATGCCCTGCAGGCCCGCCTGTTCATACTGACCACAATGCAGAAGACCATCGCCAAGAGCCGGCCGGACCTGAGCAAGTACGCCCCGCGGATGATCAAGATCAACATCGATCCGAGCAAGATAGGCAGCGTCATTGGACCGGGCGGCAAGACCATCCGCTCCATCATCGAACAGACGAAGACAACCATAGACATCGAGAACGACGGCACCGTGCTCATCGGATCGATAGACCCTGAGGCGGCCCAGAAGGCCATAGCCATGGTGGAAAACCTCACCAAGGATGTCGAGGTCAACAGCGTCTACACCGGCAAGGTAACCCGGATCTTCGGCTACGGAGCCCTGGTGGAGATCCTGCCCGGCAAGGAAGGGCTGGTTCACATCAGCGAACTGGCCGACTACCGGGTGCCCAGCGTGGAAGAGGTGGTCAAGGTGGGGGATGAGATCATGGTGAAGGTCATCGAACTGGACCGCCAGGGCAAGATAAGCCTTTCCCGCCGGGCTGTGTTCCAGGACGGAGCTCAGTCAGAAGGCCCGCCGAGACAGGGTCCCGGGGGTGCCCCGGTAAGGCCTCACGCTCCCAGACGACGCCCTGACGCACAGCACAGCGAAGGGAAGCCCCCAGAAGGTCGCCGGTACCACCGTCCCAGAAGCTAGATTCTAGCAGGACGGTTGAGTCCGGGAACAGAGACGCTATGCCAATCGACGTATTGATTCATGGCGCCCTGGGCAGGATGGGGCGGGAGGTGGTGGCGGCGGTCTGCAAAGACCCTCAGCTCAGGCCGGTGGGGGCGGTGGACCTGAAGGCGGAGGGGCCGAGGCTGCCCCTGCCCGGTAGAGAGGATTCCATCCCCCTCTCTTCGGATCTGGGCTCCCTCCTGGCCCAGACCAAGCCCCAGGTAGTGGTGGATTTCAGCATGGCTGAGGCGGCCATGAACGTGGCCAGGCTGGCCGCGCCAGGGAAGGCCAACCTGGTCATCGGCACCACGGGGCTATCGCCGGATGCCCTGAGCGAGATGGACCGGCTGGCCAGGGCCCATGGGGTGGGCATAATCGCAGCCCCCAATTTCGCGCTGGGCGCGGTGGTCATGGTCCACCTGGCCAAGGTGGCGGCCAGGCATTTCGACTATGCCGAGATCCTGGAGATGCACCACGAGCAGAAGCTGGATGCTCCCTCCGGCACGGCCCTGTCCACTGCCAGGGCCATGGCCGAGGCCAGAGGGAAGCCCTTCGTGCATCCGGGAACGGAGAAGGAGAGCCTGAAGGGGACTAGGGGAGGGGAGATGGGGGGTATCTCCGTTCACAGCGTGCGGCTGCCCGGGCTGATGGCCCATCAGGAGATCATCTTCGGCACATCGGGGCAGACACTGACCATCCGCCATGATACCATCAACAGGGAGTGCTACATGCCCGGCGTGATCCTGGCCGTGAAGAAGGCCGTGGAACTGAAAGGGCTGACCTACGGACTGGAGAAGATCCTCGGCCTCTAGAGACCGGAGAGAGACATGAAGAAGGTGAGTGTGGCCATAGTGGGGGCTACCGGACTGGTGGGCCAGGAGTTCATCAGGACCCTGGAGCAGCGTCGTTTCCCCATGTCTTCGGTGCGGCTCTATGCCTCCGACCGCTCGCACGGAAAGAAGATGCGGGTCGGCGGCGCGGAGGTGGAGGTCAAGGAGACCACTGCCGATTCCTTCTCCGGCATCGACGTGGCCCTGTTCTCCGCTGGGGCCGACATCAGCCGTCAGTTCTCCCCCATAGCGGCGGCCGGCGGGGCGGTGGTGGTGGACAACAGCGCCGCCTTCAGGATGGACCCCGAGGTGCCTCTGGTGGTCCCTGAGGTCAATCCGGAGGACATCGGCAGGCACCGGGGGATTATCGCCAACCCCAATTGCTCCACTATTCAGATGGTGGTGGCGCTCTTCCCGCTGCACAGGGTGAATCCCATCAGGAGGATCACCGTGGCCACCTATCAGTCCGTCTCAGGGACCGGGTCGGCGGCCATCGAGGAGTTGACCGGTCAGTCCCGGCTGGTCTTGGAGGGCGGCGAGGCCAGGCCCCAGGTCTACCCCTACCGGATCGCCTTCAACGTCCTGCCCGAGATCGACGTCTTCATGGAGAACGGGTACACCAAGGAAGAGTGGAAGATGGTGGAGGAGACCCGCAAGATCATGCATGCGCCGGATATCGCCGTCTCGGCCACCTGCGTGCGGGTGCCGGTGATGGTAGGACACAGCGAAGCGGTCCAGGCGGAGTTCAGCCGTCCCATGTCGCCGCAGGAGGCCAGGGAGATCCTCTCCAAGGCTCCCGGGGTGAGGCTGATGGACAACCCGGCCGGCAGGTCATATCCTTATCCACTGATGGCGGCTGGCCAAGATGATGTGTACGTGGGCAGGATCCGGAAGGACGCCTCCCACCCCAACGGACTGGTGCTCTGGATTGTGGGTGACAACCTGCGCAAGGGGGCGGCGCTGAACGCCGTTCAGATCGCCGAGCGGCTGGTCACCCAGAACTGAATCCGCGGCCGGGCCAGGGGCGATGGCGCCCGGGGTTGGGGGACCGCCGGCGTCCAGCCTCAGCAGCACTGACCGATTCAACCTTGTAGAATCAACGGCCTTTGACCGATAGGATCCCTCACCCGAAGCACTGACGGAAGGAGCTAGATTATGGAAGATCTCGGTCGACTGCTCACTGCCATGGTCACTCCCTTCGACGAAGACGGTGAAGTGGACTACCACCAGGCGAAGCAACTGGCCCGGACACTGCTGGAGTCGGGCAGCCAGGGCTTGGTGGTCTGCGGCACAACCGGCGAGTCGCCGACGCTGGCCAAGGAGGAGAAGCTGCGGCTCTTCGCCGAGGTGAAGTCGGTGGTCAAGCACGGCGTGGTGGCCAACACGGGCAACTACAGCACCAGGGCCAGCGTGGAGTTGACCAAGGAAGCGGAGCGGGCGGGGGCAGATGCCATCCTGGCCGTGGTACCATACTACAACCGTCCCACACAGGAAGGACTGTTCCAGCACTTCAATGCCATCGCCCAGAGCACCCGCCTCCCCTGCATACTCTACAATGTGCCGGGCAGGACGGTGACCAGCGTCTCCGCCGAGACGGTGATACGCCTGTCTCAGATCGAAAACATCGTGGCCATCAAGGAGGCCAGCGGGAACCTGGAGCAGGTGGCCAAGATCATCCAGGGCGCCAGAAAGGGGTTCAGGGTCTACAGCGGGAACGACAGCGATACCCTGCCCATCCTGGCTCTGGGCGGCTACGGTGTGATCAGCGTGGCATCACACTTGGTGGGCCGGCGGATCGCCGCCATGATAGACAACTTCCTCAACGCCAGAACGGAAGAGGCGGCCCGGATTCACCGCAGCCTTCTGCCACTGGTCAACAGCCTGTTCATCCTGTCCAATCCCATCCCGGTGAAGTATGCCCTGAACTGCCTGGGCTTTCCGGTGGGCAAGCCGCGTCTCCCCCTCATCGAGCCGGATGAGAAGAGCAAGAGCATTATCGAAGACGCCCTGAAGGACCTGCGCATCGACCTGCCCATCCGGGCCACGAAATGAGTCCCGAGGAGGAAGCCCTCTGATGAAGAACCCCAAGAAGCTGATAGCCTGGTTTGAGCAAATCGGCAGAGCCGACATCCCCATCGCTGGCGGCAAGGGAGCCAACCTGGGAGAACTGCTCAGGGCCCAGGTCCCCGTGCCCCCCGGCTTCGTGGTCACCGCCGATGCCTACTTCCGTTTCATCAAGGAGAACGACCTCGCTGAGAGGATTGAGCATCATCTGAGATACCTGGACCCACGGGACCACGCGTCGCTCCAGGATGTGGCCTTCGAGATCAAGCAGATCATCAGCCTGGCCCCCATGCCCGCCCCCATGGCTGCGGAGATCCGGGAGGCGTACCACAAGCTGCAGGGTCTGGTGGCGGTGAGGTCCTCCGCCACGGCAGAGGACCTCCCGGAGGCATCCTTCGCCGGGCAGCAGAGCACCTACCTCAACGTTCAGGGGGAATCCGAGGTGGTCAGCGCCGTCCAGAACTGCTGGGCCTCGCTCTTTGAAGCCCGAGCCATCTTCTACAGGAACGAGCACGACTTCGACCACCTCAGAACCGGCATCGCGGTAGTGGTCCAAAGGATGGTGCAGTCGGAGGTCTCCGGCGTTGTCTTCACTGCGGAGCCCTTGAGCAGCGACCATGACAAGATCATCATTGAGGCGGCCTACGGACTGGGCGAGGCGGTGGTTTCCGGGGAACTGACGCCGGACATGTACCTGCTGGAGAAGGAACCGTTGAGTCTGCTGGAGAGAAGGATAGCCCAGCAGGAGTGGCAGCTGACCAGGAACCCAAGACCCTCCGACAGGCGGCACAACATCAGGATGGACATCCCCCCCGAGAAGCAGAACGGGCAAAAGCTGGCCGACGCGGAAATCCTCGCCTTGGCGAAGATCGCCAGGACCATCGAGGAACTGTACGGGTGCCCGCAGGATATTGAGTGGGCCAAGCAGGGGGACCGCATCTACATCGTCCAGGCCCGGCCGATCACCACGTTGAAGGCCAAAGAGGCGCCCGTGGAGGAGATCAAGGGCGTGGAGCTCCTCAGCGGACTGCCGGCCAGTCCCGGGATAGCCGCCGGCCAGACGGAGATCATCCTTCACCCCTCCGAGATAGTCAGACTGAAGCACGGTCAGGTGCTGGTGGCGGAGATGACCACCCCCGACTTCGTGCCGGCCATGAAGCGGGCGGCGGCCATCGTCACCGACCGCGGCGGCAGGACCTGCCACGCCGCCATTGTCAGCCGGGAGTTGGGCGTGCCTTGTGTGGTGGGGACCAGCAACGCCACCAAGATACTGGAGGAGAAGCAACTGGTCACAGTGGACGGCTTCCAGGGCAAGGTCTTCCAAGGCAGGGTGGCCCCCGACACCCGGGTGGAGACCCCGGCAGTAGTGCGGAAGCACATCAAGACGGTGACCAAGGTTTATGTCAACCTGGCCGATCCGGATCTGGCCAGCACTGTGGCTGCCCGTGATGTGGACGGCGTCGGCCTGCTCAGGGCCGAGTTCATGATCGCCGGCATCGGACAGCATCCCCGCCACCTGATCGAGAACGGCCGGGGCAGCGAGTTCGTGGACAGGCTGGCCAAGGGCGTGAGCACGTTCGCCGAAGCCTTCAACCCAAGACCAGTGGTCTACAGAACCACCGACTTCAAGACCAACGAGTACCGCAATCTCAAGGGCGGGGAGGCCTACGAGCCGCTGGAGGAGAATCCCATGATCGGCTTCAGGGGGTGCTCCCGGTACCTCAAGGACGTGGGCGTCTTCAAGCTGGAGATCGAGGCCCTGAAGAAGGTCCGGGAGCAGTACGCCAATCTCTGGGTGATGCTCCCGTTTGTGCGCACCGTGAAGGAACTGGAGGAGTCCAGCGCCATCCTGGCCTCTCTGGGACTGGTCCGCCCGGATGACTTCAAGCTGTGGATGATGGTCGAAGTGCCGTCAAACGTCATCCTGCTCAACCGGTTCATCGACGTCGGCCTGGACGGCATATCCATCGGCTCCAACGACCTGACCCAGCTCATCCTGGGCGTGGACCGCGACAGCCCCAGCCTGGCGGAGATATTCGACGAACGGGACGAGGCCGTGCTCTGGGCCCTGGAAAGGGCGATCAGCGTGGCCAACCGGAGGAAGATCACCTGTTCCATCTGCGGGCAAGCCCCCTCGGTCTATCCCGAGCTGACCACGAAGCTGGTGGAATGGGGCATCACATCCGTCTCGGTGAACCCGGACATGATCGAGCATACCCGGTCAGTGATAGCCAAGGCGGAGGAGGATCTGGGCGTCCTCCCCGGCAGCTAGTCCCCCACCAGCCCCGGACACCGTATCGAGCAAGCTGTGGCTGCACCTCACACATCTATCCGCCTCTGGCTGGAAGGGAGGGAGGAGTCCCTTTCCCCCTACGCCGCCAAGAGCAGGCTCTCCAACGGCCGGGAGAGGCTCGAGGAGCCCTGTCCCACACGGACAGCCTTTCAGCGCGACCGGGACCGGATCATCCACTGCAAGGCCTTCCGCCGGCTGAAGCACAAGACCCAGGTGTTCATCGCCCCGCTGGGCGATCACTACGTCACACGGCTGACCCACACCCTGGAGGTGTCGCAGATCGCCCGCTCCATCGCCCGGGGATTGAATCTCAACGAGGACCTGACCGAGGCCATCGCCCTGGGGCATGACCTGGGCCACACCCCCTTCGGGCACACCGGGGAGGAGGTCCTGAGCGAGATCTCGCCCTTCGGCTTCAGGCACAACGAGCAGAGCCTCAGGGTGATCGACTCCCTGGAGAACGGGGGCAGGGGACTGAACCTCACCTCGGAGGTGCGGGAGGGCATCCTGAAGCACTCCAAGTCCGGCGTGGACGTCCTGGGCAAGGCCTGGGGAAAGGTGGACACCCTGGAGGGCCAGATCTGCAAGATCGCCGACCTCATCGCTTATGTCAACCATGACATCGACGACGCCCTCCGGGCCGGCATAATCAGCGAGGCCGACATCCCGGCCTCGATCACCGCGGTGCTGGGGCGGTCCCACTCCGAGAGGATCAACACCGTCATCTGCGACGTCCTGGACTGCTCCTGGGCCGCCAGGGGTGAGGGCCTGACGGGAGACGGATCGCGGCCGGCGATCGCCATGAGCCCCGGCGTGAACGAGACCATGAACACCCTGAGGGTCTTCCTTTTCGAAAGGGTGTACAATTCTGAGATGGTGGAGGCCGAGTCGGACCGGGCGAAGGGGACGGTGCGCCGGCTCTACGAGCACTTCATGGGTCACGAGGAACAACTCCCCAACGAGTATGCTCAAGGGGGGGAGCCTCTGGCCAGGAGGGTGCTGGACCACGTGGCCGGGATGACCGACCAGTACGCCATGAGAAGGGCCAGGGACCTCGGCCTTTCGTGACGGCGTTCCCCGGAGAGATTCAGAGGCTGACAGAGGACGGATGAGGACTGCGGGAAGCGTGGACACCATAGACGAGGTGAAACAGAGGATCGACGTCGTCGAGGTGGTCGGCAGCTACGTGCCCGACCTGAAGAAGGCGGGGCGCAACTACAAGGCCCGCTGTCCCTTCCACCAGGAGAAGACCCCCTCCTTCTACGTCTTCCCCGACCGCCAGAGCTGGCACTGCTTCGGGGCCTGCAGCACCGGCGGCGATGCCTTCTCCTTCGTGATGAAGAAGGAAGGCATCGGCTTCGGTGAAGCCCTGAGGATACTGGCGGACAGGGCCGGGGTGCCGCTGACCTTCAGGTCGGCGCACGAAGGCGAGACGGAGGCGGACAAGCTCAAGGGAATGAACGAGGCCGCGGCGGAGTACTACCACCACCTGCTCCGCCGCTCCGCGGCCGGCGAGAAGGCCCGGGCCTACCTGGCCGGCCGGGGCATCCCGGACAAGACCATAGCCCAGTTCCAGCTGGGCTACAGCCCTGACAGCTGGGACTCGCTGCGGCAGGAGATGCTCAGAAGGGGCTATCGGGAGACCGAGTTGGCCGCGGCCGGACTGCTGATCGAGAAGGAGCACCGGGGGGGCACGTACGACCGCTTCCGGAACCGGCTGATCTTCCCAATCCGGGACGTGAATGGCAGTGTGCTGGGCTTCGGGGCCCGGGCACTGGATGATTCCTTGCCCAAGTACCTCAACTCTCCACAGACGCTGGTCTTCGACAAGAGCAGCGTGCTCTACGGCATCGAGCAGGCCAAGTCCGCCGTCAGGAAGCAGGACTCAGCGGTCATCGTGGAGGGCTACGTCGATGCCATCGTGGCCCACCAGTACGGCTTCAGCAACGTGGTGGCTTCCCTGGGCACCGCCCTGACCGAGAGACAGGTGGGCCTGATCAAGAAGCTGACCAAGAACCTGGTCCTGGCCCTTGACGCCGATGCCGCCGGCGAGATGGCCACACTGAGGGGGATCGAGGTGGCCAGCCACACCTTCGACCAGAGGGTAATCCCTCTGCCCACGCCGGCGGGGCTGGTGAAATACGAGGACGTCCTTGACGCCGAGATCAGGGTCATGGTCCTGCCCGCGGGAAAGGATCCCGACGAGGTGATCAGGGAAGACCCCGGGGAGTGGCAGCGGCTGTTGGGCCAAGCATCGCCGGTGGTGGACTACACCTTTGAGCTGGTCATCTCCAGGGTAGACCCGAAGAGGATGCAGGACAAGTCCTCTGCCGTGGACAGACTGCTGCCCCTGATCGCCGGGATCAAGCACCCCGTCCGTCAGGCCCACTACCTGCAGAAGTTGGCCCGGGTGGTGGGGCTGGACGAGAGGGCTCTCGCCGCGGCCATGAAGCAACTCAGGCTCCCGCCCACGGACTTGAGGCGGGAAGCCGCTCCATCACGCCCGTCCCGGCTGGTCTCTCCGCTGTCCCAATCCGACCCGCTGGCGGAATACTGCCTCTTCCTGATCATCTCCCACCCCGATCTGAGTAGCCATGCCTCGGGTCTGTCGGCCGATCTCTTCGCCGGCCACAGCGAGAACCGGGAGCTGTTCCTTGCATGGCAGCAGTCCCATGATCTAGAATCGATGCGCCAACAACTGGATGTTGCCCTTCTAGAGCACCTGGACGCCATTCTGGCCAAGCCGGTTCCCCCATTGTGCGGCCAAGAGTTGGAGCGTGCCCTAGCGGAGTGCGTCCGCCGTCTGCGGGAGCGCTGGCTGAGGGAGATGAAGACCAGGGAGAAGATCCTGCTTTCGGAGACGGAGTCCGAGGGCAGCAGCGCCGACCTCGAGGAGATCCAACAATCGGCAGTGAAGCTCAATACTGAACTGGGAGAGGTTTTCCTCTATGCCAAACAAAGCAAAGGCCAAAGGCCGGGCTAGCACCAAGAAACCCCAGGGCAAGAAGACCGGGTCATCGGCTGAGGACAGTCAGAAACAGAAAGCCGTGTCGTCCGCCTCCCGCCCCAAGAGCGAGGAGAAGCCGGGGAAGGCTGGCAAAGCTGCGGCGGAAACGAAGCGCCCTCAGCAGAAGCGACCCAAAGCACGGCCCCGGGCCAAGGACTCCAAGCCGCCCAAGGACAAGGAGGCCGGCAAGGCCCCGGCCGCCGTCGAGCAACCGGCCGTGAAGAGGCCCAGAGGAAGGCCACGGACCAGGAGCCTCCCGGCGGCACAGGCCAAGGCCTCCAAACCGCCCAAGGACAGGAAGGCCGGCAAGGCCCCGGCCGCCGTTGAGCAGCCAGCCGTGAAGAGGCCCAGGGGAAGGCCCCGGACCAGGGGTGTCCAGGGCGCCGAGGGCAAGAAGCCGGCTCCAGGAGCCAGCTATGCCGGAGCTGAGCACTGGTCCCATGAGGGCATGGGCAGCGGCTACGAGCCAGAATCGGAGTCCATCGAGGATATCTATGCCATGCCCCCCGGAGAGGAAGCGGAGACCGGGCCGCAGCGTCCCGGAGAGATCACGCCGGGTGCAGTGGCCACCGCAAAGCCCGCCCAGCCAGCGGCGAAGATGGCCCTGGACGAACTGGAGGTGGCCGACGACCCGGTGCGGATGTACCTCCGTCAGATCGGCCGGGTGCCGCTGCTCACCGCGGATGAAGAGAAGGCCCTGGCCAGAGACAAGGAGGAGAAGGACTACGTCGGCGCCATCAGGGAGGAGCACTCCCGCAACACGGGCAGGCCAGCCTCGGCCATTGACATCGTCATAGTCCTGCTGCAACGGCTGGACAAGACCATCCCACTGCTCAAGGCCGTGGAGAAGCAGATCTCCCTCACCCCACAGAGCCGTTTGGAGAAGAGGATCTCCGCCCCTCAGTTGAGGGCCGCCCTGGACAGAGAGCTCAGCCCGGAACTGATAGAGAGCCTGTCTCAGTCACTGGAGGAGACCCCTCCCGCCATCGAGCAGTCCCTCAAGGACCTCTCGCTGGCCAGTTCGCTGTTGCCGCCGCAGGTCCTCCGCGCCATCGGGAAGAAATCGCTCGGCGAACTGAGCCGGCTGATCAGCGATCCGGACTTCCGCGAGGGGCTGGAGCCATACGAGGGCCAGATTCAGGCATATCTCAACAACCTCGCCTACAAAGGCAGGCTGGCCGAGGAGCGCCTGGTTGAAGCCAACCTGAGACTGGTGGTCAGCGTGGCCAAGAAGTACGCCGAGCGGGGGATGTCCTTCCTGGACGTGATCCAGGAGGGCAATATCGGCCTGCTCCGGGCAGTGGAGAAGTTCGACTACCGCCGGGGCTACAAGTTCAGCACCTATGCCACGTGGTGGATCCGCCAGTCCATCACCCGGGCCATCGCCGACCAGGCGCGGACCATCCGCATACCGGTCCACATGGTGGAGACCATCACCAAGCTGTACCGGACCACCCGCCGTCTGGCTCAGGAATTCGGCCGGGAGCCCACCATCGAGGAGATCAGCGCCGAGATGGAGATACCCCCGGAGAAGGTAGAGGAGATCATGAAGATCTCCCAGGAGCCGATCTCTCTGGAGACCCCCATCGGAGAGGAAGAGGACAGCCATCTGGGGGACTTCATCGAGGACCGCAAGATCATGTCCCCGGTGGATACCGCCTCCTATGAGCTGCTCAAGGACCAGATAACCGAGGTCCTGGATACGCTCACCCCGAGGGAACAGAGGGTGCTCCGGCTGAGGTTCGGACTGGAGGACGGACGGGCCCGCACCCTGGAAGAGGTGGGCAAGGAGTTCAAGGTCACCCGGGAGCGGATCCGGCAGATCGAGGCCAAGGCGCTGCGCAAGCTGCGTCATCCCACCCGGAGCCGGAGACTCAAGGACTACCTCGAATAGCCGGCGCCCCGCGACCGGCTCATGTCAACCGGACCCGGGCGGCCACAGGGGGTATGGCTGTGCAACCGGGCGGGTGGTGGCGAAACCTTCAGTTGGACTACTTCAGGTTGGCCAGCAGCCTCTTGGCCTTGCTGGGATCGAGCTGCTTCATCATCTTCTGCACCTGGCGGAACTGGTTCAGGAGCTGGTTGACGTCCTGAGGGGTGGTGCCACTCCCCCGGGCGATGCGCCGGCGCCGGCTGCCGTCGATGATCTCAGGATGGCGGCGCTCGTCCCTGGTCATGGACAGGATTATGGCTTCCACCTTCTTCATCCGCTGCTCGTCCATTCCCTCGGGCAGGCGGCGGGAGAGCGCTGACAGCCCCGGGACCATCTCCATCAGGTGGGTGAGCGAGCCCATCTTCTTCACCTGGCGCAGCTGGTCCAGGAAATCCTCCAGATCGAAGGTGGCCGTGCGCAGCTTCTTCTCCATGTCCTTGGCCCACTTCTCATCGACCGTCTTCTCCACCTTCTCAATCAGGGTGAGCATGTCACCCATGCCCAGGATGCGGGAAGACATGCGGTCGGGGTAGAAGGCCTCCAGGGCGTCGACCTTCTCCCCTGTTCCGATGAACTTGATGGGCACTCCGGTGACCGTCCTCACGGAGAGGGCCGCGCCTCCCCGGGCATCGCCGTCCATCTTGGTCATGATCAGTCCGGTCAGTCCCACGTTGGTGTTGAACTCCTCGGCCACCCGCACCGCCTCCTGTCCGGTCATGGCGTCGACCACCAGGAGCACCTCCGAAGGCTGGAGCACCTTCTTCACATCCACCACTTCCTTCATCAGCGCCTCATCGATGTGGAGGCGGCCCTGGGTATCCACCACCACCCAGGTGGCCGCCAGCTCCCGGGCCCGATCAAGGGCATGACTGCAGATCTTCACCGGCGATGCTTTCTGGTCCTCGGCGTAGACAGGCAGGTCAAGCTGCCGGCCCAGAACGACAAGCTGCTCTATGGCTGCCGGCCGGCGGGTATCGGCCGCCACCAGCAGGGGACGCTGCCCGGAGCGCCTCAGGTGCAGTCCCAGCTTGGCCGCCGTGGTCGTCTTGCCGCTGCCCTGCAGTCCGACCAGCATCAGGACAGAGGGGGGATGTCCGGCGGGGGTGAGCGTGCTCTGTCCGCCGCCGAGGATGGCGGTGAGCTCCTCATGAACGATCTTGACCACCTGCTGCGTCGGGGTGAGGCTCTGGAGGACCTGGCCGGTGAGCACCCGCTCCCTCACCTTGGCGGTGAACTCCTTGACCACCTTCAGGTTGACGTCCGCCTCCAGGAGGGCCAGCCTCACCTGGCGCATGGCCTCATCAACGTCCTTCTCGGTGAGCCCGCCCTTGCCGCTCAGCTTCTTGAAGACCTGGCCGATCTTTTCCGAGAGAAGCTCAAACATCCCTGTCTTCTTCCATGCCCGAGACCCTGCGAAGAGCCGAAGGCAAGTATCATTTTATCTGCGGGAAGGTCAAAAGAGAAGCTGATGGTGAGGATAGTGGTGGCGCCTGATCCGGGGGTTGGGCCGGTTCCCTACATGGCCAGGCTGCAGACGCCTGACTCCAGGCGCTTGATGAGATGCCGGGTGGTCATCCGCTCGGCTATGTCCCTCACATCTTCCGGCATGTTCTGGTGGGGGAAGAGCATGACCAGCTCGCCCGACCGGCCGGAGACGCACGCCTGGGGCTGGCCCATCATGCAGACGAAGGCCCCGGCCAACTCATCCTCAAGATCAACCGCCTGGCCGTCGGCCTTGGGCCAGATATGGACCAGGGTCTTGCCGTCGAGGGCCAGATCTACGCTGCAGCGCATGACTCGCCCCCCGCAGATCTAGAGACAGCCAGCTGTTCTGACAAATACACGTAAGCGATCTCCCTCAGGACATCTCATTGCCGCCGCAGTTAGGATCAGGCGATCATGGCGGGGTATCGGCAGCCACAGATCAGGCCAACAACGTGGCGACAACCGGATGGTATAATATTGTAGGGGCTGGTGGTTTACCCTCCTTTGCAGTGGCATCTCCTGCCATACCCACCAGCCCTCTCCCCGCACTCTGCTTTCTTCGGCTGCCCGCTTGATTGTGTAGCACACACTCTCAAGCGTTGTCAACGCAGAATTGAGCGTGACGCGTGCGTCAGGCCAATAATGACACGAAAATGTAACACTTCGGAGCACTTCGCGGTGCGGCCTGCGGCTGCCCCTTTCCCAAGCAAAGCCACGCCGACCCCTAGGATCGGAGTGAGCCCGGGTCTAGTAGATGCGCTTCTTCAGCTCATCGGGGCGGAGGATGACGATGCGCTTCTTCTCAAGGGAGATCAGCCCGCTATCCTGAAACAGGCCGAGCTGCCTGTTCATGGCCACCCGACTGACACCCACGGCGGCAGCCAGGTCCTGCTGGGTCAGCTGGAGGTCTATCTCAGTGCCGCCGGCGCTCTTGATGCCGTGCTTCTCAGCCAGTTCCAACAGCCGCTTGGCCAGCCGGGCCGGCAGGTCCAGGAACATGGCGTCCTCCAGCAGATGGCTGGTCTTCCGCCAGCCGGTGGCCACGGAGGCCAGGATGGCCCTGACCATATCGGCATTGGCGGTCAAGATGCCCAGGAAGTCATCCCGGTTCAACGTCAGCGTCTGGGTAGCCTCCATGGCAACGGCGCCGGCGGAGCGGGGCTTCCCATCCAGCAGGGCGATCTCTCCGAAGGAGTCGCCGGCGGTGAGCAAGGCCATGATGATCTCCTCCCCCTCGGGAGACGAGGTGGCGATCTTCACCTGGCCGCTCTTGACGATGTGCAGGTCGGACCCGGGGTCATCCTGATGGAAGATGACCTCACCCCGACGGTAGCTGCGGGTCTTCAGCTTGGCCGCCAGCTCAGCCAGATGATCAGCCTTCAAAGAGGCGAACAGTGGAACCTTGGCCAGGAACGCTGCGTCTTCCATCTCATCAAACCTCAATATAGCGGGTCATCCCGCCGCATTCACTGCTCCAACTTCCTGATGGCATCGCGACTCATGGCCAACCAGAAATCCATGCCCATCTCTTCGGCCATCGCCCGGGCGGTGGTCAGCAGTTCCAGGGCCTTGCCCCGCTGACCGCTGCCGGCATAGTGCCGTCCCAGGAGCAGCCGTCCCATGCAGGAGAATGCCCGAGCCTCGATCTCCTCTTCGATAGCGATCCCCTTCAGAATGTACTCCTCCGCCCTGGCGTTCTCCGAGGGTCTAGCTGCGCCTAGAACCCCTCCCAAGACAAGCCATGAAAAGCCCTCATAGGCTCTCTCGGCATTCCGTTGAGCCAGCCTTACAGCCTCCTCCGCGCAGTGTTGAGCGCTCACCAAGTCCCCCGAGAGGAAATGCATCATTCCCAGGAAGGCATACGGTACAGATTGGTAGAAGGACATGCCCGCATCAGTGTTGATCTCGATGGCCCGCTCCAGATGCCGTCTAGCCGCCTTCATGTCTCCGAGATAGACGTGTGCCATGCCCAGTCCGCTGTGAGTGCAAGCGGACATGTAGACGAACTGTGTCGCCTCACAATGCTGGATGGCATCTCGGAGGTGCTCCAGAGCGCGCACCGCGTCACCTTTCAAAGTGAACATGACACCGTATGCCACTTCGACGATGGTCAGGCCATAGCGGTTGTCTATCCTGCGCACGAAGCGGAGGGATTTCTCGCAACGCTCCTCCGCTTCCCTGAAATTGCCCATGTAGCCCATGGCCATGCCCTGCATGGCCAGAAGAACAGAATATGTGTTGAATGGCCGGCCGAAGTAGTCGGCTTCCCTGTGCACCCTCTCCAGCACGGCAATGCACCTGTCAGCCACTTCGACTGCCTTCCGAGCCTGGCCCAGGTTGGCAGCACACTGCACCAGTTCCCAGCCGCTGGCCACCAGCAAGTCCAGATCGCCCCTATCCTCCCCTTGCCGGAAGGCGGTTTCGGCACAAGCGAGGCCTTCCACTGCCCGCCCCTTGGCCGCATAACAGCAGCTCAGGATGGTCTGGAAGTTCGCCCGGCTCTTCTCATCCCCCAACTCCTTTGACAGCCGCTCCCCCTCCTGCAGGATCTCAAGGGAATCACCGGGGAATCCCAGGCCGAACAAGGGGAAGTCCATGAGAAGACGGATTTCCACGCTGGCCTTCCTGTTCTGCTCGGTTGCCGGCATCTGGTCCAGGACGCCGAGGGCCTGTTTGTAGTAGCCCAGGGCTTCCCTGAGGGAGAAGCTGAGTGAAGCCTTCTGTCCGGAGAGCTTCAGGTAGTGGAGGGCCTTCTCCCAGCTCTCGGCCAGGAGGTAGTGATGCGCCAGCATCTCGTAGAACTCGTCCAGTCTGTCGGCGTAGATCTCCTCGATGGCCTTGCCGATCCTCTCGTGGATATCCCTCCGCCTCTTGACAAGCAGGGAGTTGTAGGCTACCTCCTGAGTCAAAGCATGCTTGAAGACATATTCCAGCTCGGGGAAGAGGCTCTTCTCGTAAATGAACTCCAGGCCCTGCAGATTGACCAGGTAGGACTTCAGTTCCTCCCTCATGCCGGTGATGGTCTGGAGGATGCGGAAGGCGAAGTCCCTGCCGATGACGGAAGCCACCTGCATGGTCCGCTTCAGGTTGTCCTCCAGTCGGTCCATGCGGGCCGCGATGATACCCTGGATGGTGCCGGGAATGGGTATCTCGGAGGCCTTCCGGGTCAGCACATAGCGGTGATCCTTCCTCTCAATGGACCCGTTCTCCAGCAGGGCATGGGTGAACTCCTCCATGAACAGTGGATTGCCGGCAGCGGTGGTCAGGATGAGGTTCTTCAATTCAGGGGCGACCTCTCCCTCCTCCAGGATGAACTGCACCAGCTCGGCGCTGGAGGTGAGGGACAGTTGATCCACCCCTATCTGGCGGTAGTAGGACTTGCTGGCCCACTGGTGGGTGTACTCCGGCCGGTAGAGCAGCAGGAGAAGGATGGGGGTATTGGCCAGGAAACCGATGAGGTATCCCAGGAACTCCTCGGAGGTCTTGTCTATCCAGTGCAGGTCCTCGATGGCCAGGACAAGCGGCTTGTTCTGGCTTTCACGGATGAGCATGTCCCTGATGGCCTCGAAGACCTTCATCCTCTTCAGAGGGGCATCCAGCCTGCGGTAGGCCTCGTCCTCTGCATCTAGGGAGAGGATGTCCTGCAGGGGCGGCAGGGCATCCCTGAGTTTCTCATCAAGCTGCACCGTCTTCTCGGCCATCTTCTTCTTGATGAGGTACTCGCGGTCGCCTTCCTCTATGCCAAAGTAGGCCCTGAGGACGTCCAGGAAGGGCAGATAGGGCATTGAGCCGCCATAGTGCAGACAACGGCCTTGGAGGAAGGTGAATTCTCCTTCGGGCAACGACCGCTTCAGTTCCAGGAGCAGTCTGGACTTGCCCACCCCGGCCTCTCCCACCAGTGCCACGATCTGTCCGGAGCCTGCCTTCGATTTCTCGAAGGCCTCTTTCAGGGTGGCCATCTCTCTGTCGCGCCCAACGAAGCGGGTGAGTCCGCGGAGGACCGAGGCTTCGATGCGGGTGGCCACTTCGGTGGCTCCCAGCAATTCGTGGGCTTCTGTCAGCCCCTCTTTGCCCTTCACCGCCTTCCTGCCCAGAGCTTTGAATCTGAAGAAGTCCCGGGCCATCTTGTAGGTGTCCGGGCCTGCCAGGATGGTCCCCGGCTCGGCCATTGCCTGCATCCTCGAGGCCAGGTTGGTGGTGTCACCCTGGGCGGTGTAGTCCATCCTCAGGTCATTGCCAATCGACCCCACTATCACCGGCCCGGAGTTGAGGCCTATCCTCATCTTGAACTCTGCCCCACAGTCCCTCTTGACCTTCTCTCCATATGTTTCCAGGGCTTTCTGGATGGCCAGGGCAGCATGACAGGCCCTCTGGCCATGGTCTTCATGGGATACCGGGGCTCCAAAGAGGGCCATGACCCCATCTCCAGTGAATTGGTTGATCGTCCCTTCATATCTGTGGATCTCGTCCATTAGTATCTGGAAGCAGCCGTCCATGATCTGATGGCATTCTTCTGAGTCCAATTTCCCCGACATGGCGGTGTAGTTGGCCACGTCGGCAAAGAGCACCGTGACCAGCTTCCTCTCTCCCTCCAGAGAGCTGCGGTCTTTGAGTATCTTGTCCGCCAGAAACTTGGGGGTGTAGCTCTGGGGTTTGGTGTAGTCGATGGCGATAGCCGTTCTGGGCTTGCTCAGGTCGTGACCACACTGATCGCAGAATCTGGCCCTCTGCCCTACCTCAGCCTCACAACTGGGGCAGGTGAGAGCAAGCGGGGCACCGCACTGATCGCAGAACCTGGCGCCTTGCCTATTGTCAGCCTGGCATTTGGGGCATCTCATGCGGTCACCCCCTGACCGGAAGTGGATGAGGAACCCTCGACTGGGATGATATCACAAACCAGGTGTCTGAACCAAAGCACCACCCTGCACGGCCGCCGGGGTGTAATCAGGTTTACAGTCGCGGTGTAGCCCACTTGATAACACCTTGGCCCTCACAGGGTCTACCATGAAGCCAGACAACAAGAGGAGGCATGAAATGGAAAACAGAAATGAGATCAACGCCCTGGTGGTCTTCCTGATGGGACTGGGAATCCTGGTGGTCACCCTGGGACTCTGCACCGATATCTACAGCGTCCAGCTGGGCTTCATCGGTCTGGTGGCCTCCTGGGTGGTGGCCATCACCCTAAGGGTCTACCACACCGGCACAGCCAATGACACCGACTTCTGGGCATACAGCTAAGGCTTGAGGATCGAGAAGGGAAGGAGGCAAGGAAAATGGCAAGAGAGATGAGAGAAGCGGGACCCCTGGCAGTGATGCTCTACCCTATCATCGCCATCGGCACCCTGGGCCGTGGCCTGCTCCGGCTGATCTGCGGACCCTGCGACGACTGCCAAGAGTATGAGTACCAGTTCTAGACACATCAAGAAAGGCGCCCCCCTTTCTGAACGATAGACCCCCCGAATCGGGGGGTTCATCGTTTTGCATCTCTGACAGACAACCCCCGAGGAGTATCTGCGTCCGACTGCATCGCCGGCATACCTGAACCAGCCTACTGGACGTGCCGGCCCAAATCCCCGGGGCGGAGTATGGTGATGCGTTCCTCGTCGGCGGATATGTCGGGCGGTAGTACGGCTGCCTGCCTACTTTCGACAGCTATGAGTCCGCTGTCGCTCAGGACACGGAGGTGCCTCTTCAGGGTGGCAGGGCTCACCCCGAGAGCAGCAGCCAGATCATTGTGTGTCAGGTGCAAGTCTATCTCGATGCCCTTCTCGGTCTTGAGACCATGCTTCTCGGCCAACTGCAGCAGGCGCTTGCCCAGCCGACCGGGAATGTCCAGAAACATGGCATCCTCCAACAGGTGGCTGGTCCTTCGCCAACCAGCTGCCAGAGAGGCCAGCACTATGCCCATCATTCCCGGATTCCTGCTCATGACGTTCAGGAAGTCCGCGCGATTGAGTGTCACGGTCTGCGTATTGTCCATGGCCATGGCACTGGCGGAGCGAGGCTGGCCATCCAGGAGAGATATCTCTCCGAATGAATCTCCGGGGGTCAAGATGGCCATGATGATCTCTTCTCCCTCCACAGACGTGGCGCTGATCTTCACCTGACCACTCCTGATGATGTGCACATCAGATGCGGGATCATTCTGCCAGAAGATGACCTCACCCCGGCGGTAGTTGCGGGTCTTCAGCTTGGCGGCAAGTTCGGCCAGATGATCGGCCTTCAGCGAGGCGAACAGGGGGACCTTGGCCAGGAATGCTGTGTCTTCCATCTCGTCAAACCACTGCGCGGCAGGTCAGTCATATCTGGAGGAGCGCCCGTAGTAGACCCGGAGTGTGATAGCCACTACCCAGGAAGCCACCAGTCCCACGAATCCGACCTTGTAGCTGTAGAGATCGGTGAGGGGACCGAAGACCTGGAGGACAAGGCCCAGACCCAGCAGGAATACTACCGTAGCATCTCTGGCACCGCGGCGATGGTAGACCAGAAACGAGATGGCCACAACCACGGCAGCGAGCAACCCAAGGAAGCCCGCCTTGTAGCTGTAGAGATCGGTGAGGAGACCTATCACCTGGATCAGGACACCAATGCCGATGAGGAATACGGTGACGGCGGCTACTGCGCGATTCTGGCCACCCATGGTGTGCCTCCTTTCAGGCTCCACTCCCTACGCCGGCCTGCCAGTGGGCAGGTCGTCATAGGTTAGTGGACGCACAAGATCGGATGAAACAGGAACTCCCCAGATTGTAGCCCTCGGAGGTTCGCTTGTGAAGTGGCTGTCGAGTCCCCCGGGGGAGGGCAACTTCAGCCCGGGAGTGCAATCAAGTTTACAGTCGCGGTGTAGCCCACTTGATAACACCTTGCCCCTCAGAGGGCTTACCATCAAGTCAGACAACAAAAGGAGGTGCGAAATGAGAAGCAACAGAAACGAGATCAACGCCCTGGTGGTCTTCCTGATGGGACTGGGAATCCTGGTGGTCACCCTGGGACTCTGCACCGATGTCTACAGCGTCCAACTGGGCTTCATCGGCCTGGTGGCCTCCTGGGTAGTGGCCATCACCCTAAGGGTCTACCACACCGGCACTGCCAACGACAACGACTTCTGGGCGTACAGCTAGGGCTTGAGGATGGAGAGAGGAAGGAGGCAAGGAAAATGGCAAGAGATGAAATGAGAGAAGCGGGACCCCTGGCAGTGATGCTCTACCCTATCATCGCCATCGGTACCCTGGGCCGTGGCCTGCTCCGGCTGATCTGCGGACCCTGCGACGACTCCCCAGAGTATGAGTATCAGTTCTAGACACAAGAAGAAAGGTACCCCCCTTTCTGAACGATGAACCCCCCGAATCGGGGGGTTCATCGTTTCTTGGGTTGACACACCTCAAAGTGACATGATACTATCTGAACAGATATGCACTGAAGAGATACGCATAGACGGCGGCCAGCCAGAGGCGCACGCCACTATGGGACACCTGACCTCAAAGAGCTACCGCGAGTTGCAGGCCCGACTGGATCAGGCGCCGCAGGGTGCCCCTCCCTCCGAGACCCTGTTCAGGATATTGGGGGTCCTGTTCAGCGAGGAGGAGGCCAGGCTGGTCTCGGTGCTGCCCATCAACTTCTTCACCGTCCGGGAGGCCGCCCGGCTGTGGCGGAAGACGGAGGATGAAGCCAGGGCGGCGCTGGACAGACTGGCCGACAAGGGCATCCTCTTTGACCTCGCCATCGGGCAAACCCAGGCCTACATACTCACTGCCCCCATGGCGGGCTTCTTCGAGTTCAGCCTGATGCGGCTAGACGACCGGTTTGACAAGAAGGTTCTCTCTGAACTCTACCACCAGTACGTCAACACCGAGGAGGACTTCATCCGCTCCGTGTTCTCCATTGAGCCCAGCATACTGCGGACTTTCATACATGAAGGGACAATCGCGGAGGGGGACGCCGTCGTTGTTCTGGACTACGAGCGGGCCACCCGGATCATCGACACGGCCACGTGTGTCACCGTGGGCATCTGCTACTGCCGCCACAAGATGGAGCACATGGGCCGGCCCTGCAACAACCCCCAGGAGGTCTGCCTGACCTTCAACAGCGCTGCGGAGACCCTCTCCAAGCACAGGATAGCCCGGGAGATCGGCAAGGCAGAGGCGCACCGCATTCTGAAGCAGTGCGTCGATCTGGGCCTGGTGCAACTGGGCGACAACGTGCAGCAAGGGGTGAACTGGATCTGCAACTGCTGCTCCTGCTGCTGCGAAGGACTGCTGGCCTACCGGAGGCTGGGCTGCAATACCAGGATCACCACCAACTTCGTCTCCGCGGACGGAGGCACTGAATGCACGGCCTGCGGCACCTGCGTGAAGAGCTGCCCCGTCGAGGCCATCACTCTGCGCGAAGGGGGGAACGGGGACGACCGCGCTGTGGTCGACGCCGACCGGTGCATCGGCTGCGGTGTCTGCGTCAGGTTCTGCCCCGCAGGGAGCAGGGTCATGGAAAGAAGGAAGGAGACGGCGTTCGTGCCCAAAGACACCTTTGAGCGCATCGTGACCAGCGCCATCAGCACAGGGAAGCTGCACAATCTGCTCTTCGACAACCGCACCCTGTGGACGGACAACATGCTGCGCCGTCTGCTGGGGGTATTCCTGTCTCCCCGGCTGTCCCAGACCGTGCTGTCCCGGAATGGGATCCGGTCGAGATTCATAGAACGGCTGATCAGATGGCGGCGCTACGCCCTGGTCAACGAGCTGGTCAACAGCGGGCGGAAGCCGGACTACTCGCATCCGGAACTGCGGAGAAGGCCGCTCCCCGGAGCAGGCGGCTAGAGACGGGGCCGGCGGTCACAGCCCCAGATCGGCGGCGATGCCTTTCATGGCCTCCAGGCCCAGGCTGACGAACTCATCCAGACCCAGGCCGATCTGCTGGCAGGAGGCGATGGCCTCCCGGTTGGCCCCGGCGGCGAAGCGCTTCTCCTTGAACCGCTTCATCAGGGATTCGCCGGTCAGTCCCGCCAGGCTCTTCTCGGGACGAATCAGCGCCCCCGCTGTGATCAGTCCGGTGAGGGGGTCCACGCAGAACAGGGCCCTGTCGAGAAGGGTCTCGCAGGCTATGCCGTGGGCTTCGTTGTGGCAGAGGATGGCATGGCACATGGACTCCGAAGCGCCCATCTCGCGGGCCAGCTCCGCACCGACCCTGCTGTGCTGCCGGGGATCTTGTCCGGTCAACTCCACATCGATGTCGTGGAGGAGTCCGGTCAGTCCCCACTCCTGCTCATCCTGGCCGAGCCTCCGGGCCAGGGCAGCCATGATGGCCTCGGTGGCCAGCATGTGCTTGATGAGGTTGGCATTGCGGACCCTGGCCTGGATGGAACCGACGGCGACTTCCCTGTCCATAGAACCAGCGGCGTTCCAGCCCCCGTCTAGCCCTTGCTTCTCTGCAGCAGGGGAATGCGGGGGATGAGCCTGGTCCACTCCCTCCGTTCCCAGACCACCAAGAGCTGGCTGGCGATGAAGATGGAGCTATAGGCGCCGGCAACGACGCCGACGAGCAGGGCCACCAGGAAGCTGCGGATGGGGCCGCCCACGAAGAGGTAGACCGCGAGGATGGCCAGCACGGTGGTGAAGGTGGTGTTGAGGGAGCGGGTGAGGGTCTCGTTGATGCTGAGATTCACCGTGTGCTCGAATTCAGCCGTGGCATCCCTGGCCGAGTTCTCCCGCACCCGGTCCAGGACTACTATGGCGTCGTTGACGCTGTAGCCGATGACCGCCAGGATGGCGGTGACGAACATGGGGTCGATCTCCCAGTCAAGCGTTCTTCCCAGGATGGAGAAGATCCCCAGCACCGCCCCGATATTGAACAGCAGGGCGATCACCGCCCCGGCGCCATAGCGCAGGGAACCGGCCACCTTGCGGAAGGCCCAGGTGATGTAGATGAGCATGGCCACTGCGGCCACGCCCATGGCGATGGCGGCATTGCGGGTCGTCTCCGAGGCCACGATGGGCGAGACGGAGTAGAAGTCGCGCACCACCCCCACCCCTTCCAGCTCGCTTCTGACCTGGGCCTCGTCCATCTCCCCCATCCGGATGAAGTAGTCGCCGTCGCCGAGCACCTGAACGATGGCTCGTTCCTGGCCCAGGTTGGCCAGGTTCTCTCTGACCTGATCAGTGGTCAGAGTCTCCCCCTCCTTGGGCCCCAGGGTCACGGAGATGCCGCCCTTGAAGTCGATGCCCGCCTTCAGCCCCCCGGGCAGGAGCGCCGAGACGAGGCTGGCGATGGCGATGATCAGCGAGATGAGGAGGAACCAGTGCCTCCTGGCCACGAAGTCAAACACTTCTGGCCTCCGCACCGAGAAGGAGTGCCCGCCGGGCGGCTTTGACGCCGGCCAGGGCTACCAGAAGGGTCCGGGTGACCACAAGGGCAGTGAACATGCTGATGGCCACGCCGAAGAACAGGGTGAGGGCGAAGCCCATCACGGTTGAGCTGTCCACGATGCTGCTGCCAAACCAATAGAGGATGCCGCAGGCGATGAAGGTGGTGATGTTGCTGTCTCTGATGGCCGGCCAGGCCCGGCTGAAGCCGGTATCGACAGCCGCTTTGAGGGTTCGTCCCGCCCGCAGTTCCTCCTTCATACGCTCGAAGATGAGCACGTTGGCGTCCACGGCCATGCCCAGGGAGACAATGAAGCCGGCCAGTCCGGCCAGGCTGAGGGTCACCGGGACAGCCTTGTAGATGGCCAGGACCATGGCCAGATAGATCAGGAGCGCCAGGCCGGCCACTAGCCCGGGCAGACGGTAGTAGAGCATCATGAACAGAATGATCAGTCCCAGGGCGATCACCCCCGCCAGGACGGCCCGGTCCACGAACTCCTCGCCCAGCGTGGCCGACACCTCTTTGCTGTACAGGGTCTCCAGGGGCACCGGAAGAGCACCCGAGTCGAGGCGGATGGCCAGCAGCCTGGCTTCCTTCGGGGTGAAGTCTCCTTCGATGACGGCGCTGCCCTCGTACTTCGACTGCTGAATGGTGGGGCTGGAGATCAGCTCCATGTCCACGAAGATGCCCAGTTCCTTCAGCACGCCCGACCTGGGATAGAGCCGCGCGGCTATCTGGTCGAATATCTTGGCCCCCTCGCCATTCCATTCGATGCCGACCTTGACCTCAGTTATGCCGGTCTGCGTCTGGTCATACTGCGGGACGGCCTTGGTGAGGTAGGCTCCGGTCAGCGGTATGTCTTCGTCACCCACCGCAGGGATCCAGGAATATGACTGCTTCAACTCGTCATCCAGCGCCGTCGGGTCGACCGGGTCGCCGTTGATGTCTGTCCACTGGAGGCCGCCCTCTGTCTTGGTCAGGATGACCACGGGCATCTGGCTCTCATCTGTGGTCGCCGGGAAGGCGAAGATGCGGGTGCCGGCCACGTCGCCGTTGTAGAAATCGCTGCGGTTGTCGCTGAGGTAGTCGTCGAGGGTAGCCGGCGTGCTGCCGGTCTTGACCTCCACCTCTCTGAACTCCAGGAAGGCGGTCTCCTCGATGAGGGACCGGGCTTCGTCAAGGTCGGTGATCCCGGGCAACTGGATGACGATGCGTTCGACGCCCTGTCTCTGGATGACGGGTTCCACAACGCCGTAGCGGTTGATGCGGGACTCAATGCTCTTGGCGGCCCCGTCCATCTTGAAGTCCTTCTCATCGTCGGACACGTTGTCTGAGAACTGGCCCCGATAGACCAGGTGGGTGCCTCCCTTGAGGTCCAGGCCCAGGCGCAGTCCCAGATGGTCCATGTCCCGGCCCAGAGCGGAGCTGCCGCTGGTGGTCAGCACCCAGATGGAGGTGCCCAGCAGGGCCACGATCAAGAGCAGCAGCCAGCCATTGCGGCTCAGTCTGGGCCCTTTCCTGACCGGTCGGCGCTGCATCATGAGGCTACCCAGGGGCTCCTGTTTCTGTGCTCATTCGTGACTTGGCGCAAATCGCGTCTATCATACCACTTTCCCATCCGTTTGTCCCTGCGTCAGATAGCTACGGACGAAGTCCAGGGCGGCTTCCCTGGTGTCGATCTCGCCGGCCCCCTGGGCTTCCCGGACGGCGTCAAGGATCTGTCCGATTCGGGAGCCGGGCTTCAGGCCGAAGACCCGCATCACATCGTGGCCGTCGATCAGCTTCGGCGGCGACACGATGGTCGCCTCCTCCTCGCGCTGCGTCAGGATGTAGTCCACCAGCCGGCAGTGCTGCTGCCACTGCTCCAGGTCCGTGACCGGGCCCTGAGTGGCCAGGAAGTCGGCCAGGCTGAGGAACATGATATCTATGCTGACCTCCCCGGTGTCGCGGAAGTAGCGGTAGATGGCCCGGCGGGTAGGCAGGCCGTCGCCCATCTGCCACAGTCTGAGGTGGGCCTCGATCATCTTCTGCACCATGCGGATCTCCCGCGTGCCGAATCTCAGCCGGCGGAGGATCTCGCCGCCGACCACCGCCCCCTCCTTGGTATGTCCAAAGAAGCGGGCCCGGCCATCGGGCTCCATGGTCTTGGTCTGGGGCTTGGCGATGTCATGCAGAAGTGCAGCCAGCTTGGCCACGGCAGCCCTGGTCAGTCCGTGGGAGATCTCCTCCTCAGGCCGGCTGCCGGCGTAGAGCCGTGGAGGAACTTGGCCCAGGATGTCCCCCCTGCCGCTCCTGCCCAGCAGGCCCTCCAGGGCAGCCACGGTTTCCATGGAGTGCCGGAAGACGTCCCAGTAGTGCTCCCGGGGTTGCTCCACGCCCTTCGCGGCGGCCAGCTCGGGCACAATCTCCGTCAGCAGTCCCAGCCGGTCCAGGTAGGTCAGGAAGCGGGCCGAGTCGGAGACGGCCAGTATGCGGCAGAGCTCTTCCTTCAGTCGCTCGCCGGCGACCTGACGGACCAGCCGGCACTGCCCCCGGAGCAAGGCTTCGCTGCCGGCCTCGATGGTGAACCCGTACTCCGCAGCCAGCCTGACGGCCCGGACCAGGCGAACAGGGTCGGCCTCAAAGACGGCATCGCTGACCGCCCTGATCAGGCGCCCCTTCAGATCCTCGGCCCCGTGGAAGGGGTCGATCAGGGGAAGCGGCTCTCCGCTGTCTGCCCGGGCCAGATCAACGGCCATGGCATCCACGGTGAAATCGCGACGGGCCAGATCGGCACTGATGTCCCCGGCGATGGTGGAGAGATCGAAATGCCACTGGAAGCCCTCCTCGGCATCCCCCTCCGGCAGGAGCACCCTGGCTATGCCATTGGCTTCGTCGAGGAGGACGTACTTCCCGTGCAGGGCATCGGCCAGCTTCCGGGCCACCTGGGGGGCGTCGGCCAGCACGGCGATATCCGCATCGCGGGTGGGGCGACCCAGCAGCGTGTCCCGGAGATACCCGCCGACGAGATAGGCGCTGACATCCTCCTGAACGAGGAAACCAACCACCCTGCGCAGGAGGGAGGGCCCCTCCAGCCCCAGCGAGATCCCGGTCACAGGCCCTGCTCTTCTTCGGCCTCGATCCCGTGCAGCTTGTCGGGGCTCTCCAGGTGGTCCAGATAGAGCACCCCGTTGAGATGGTCCAGCTCATGTTCCAGCGCCTGAGCCAGGAGTTCCGTTCCCTTGACCCGGAACTCCTTCCCCCGACGATCTCGGGCCTTGACGGTCACGGCGACGGACCGGGTGATCTCCCCCTGGTAGCCCGGCACGCTGAGGCAGCCCTCCAGGACCGTCCGTTCGCCCGACCGCTTGACCATCTCGGGATTGACCATGACCACCGGCTCTTCATCGGGGAGGCCGATGACCACGATGCGCAGCGACACCCCCACCTGCGGCGCCGCCAGTCCCACGCCCGAGACAGCCGGCATGGTCTCCAGCATGTCGTCGATCAGCTTCTGCACCGAACCATCCAGGCTGGTGACCCGTTTGGCCCTGCGGCGCAGCACGGGATCCGGGACGCAACGCACCGGTAGAACCGCCATTCAGAGAACCTCCGCGGGGATCATGTCGCTCCACGATGATTATAGGCCTGCCGTGGGGCGGCCGTAAAACGGCCCTCGGCCCGGTGCCGGGCTGGCTCAGAGGAGGACTATGGGGTCCACGTCGACCACCCAGCCCGGCGGCAGGGCCAGGTCGGCCAGCAGGCGGACGGGCTCAGCACCGCGCAGGATGATCTGCCAGCGGTACCGGCCGCGCAGCCTGCCGAAGAACATCGGCGAAGGGCCGATCAGGTCCGTGTCCTCGCCCATGGCATCCCGCCTCTCCGCGAGCTGCCGGTGCACCTTCTCGGCACCACGCCGGCAGGCCACGGCGTTGCTGTGGGAGTAGACCAGGGAGACCAGCCGGCTGAAGGGAGGGTTCCTCAGCTCCCGGCGGTAGCCGATCTCCTGATCATAGAAGGCCCCATAGTCGTGCCTGGCGCCGCAGGCCACGGCATAGTGGTCGGGGGTGTAGGTCTGGACGACCACCCGTCCCGGCCTCGAGCCGCGACCCGCCCGTCCGGCGACCTGGCTGAGAAGCTGAAAGGTGCGCTCGCCGGCGCGGATGTCGGGCAGGTGAAGGGCGGTGTCGGCGGAGACGACCCCCACCAGGGTGACCAGTGGCAGGTCCAGCCCCTTGGCGATCATCTGCGTCCCCACCAGGACATCCGCCTCATGGGCCAGAAAGGAATTGAGGATCTTCTCGTGGGCGTCCTTGCCTTTGGTGACGTCCCGGTCCCAGCGCAGCACCCTGGCCTGGGGGTAGGCCACGGCCAGCTCCTCCACCACCCTCTGTATGCCGACCCCCAGGAACCTGATCCGCCGACTGCGGCAGTTGGGGCAGGTCGCAGGGGTCTTCTTCCCGTAGCCGCACTGGTGGCAGACCAGGGTGTCCTCCGCCCCGTGATAGGTCAGGGCCAGATCGCAGCGGTGGCACTTCAGGGCGAACCCGCAGTCCCGGCACTGGACGAAGGTGGCCGTGCCCCGGCGGTTGAGGAAGAGGATGATCTGGTCGCCATCAGTCAGGGTTTCGGCGATGGCCCGGCGCAGCGGCCGGCTGAAGATGCTCCGGTTCCCGGCCTTGAGCTCCTGGCGCATGTCGACCACCTCCACCTGAGGCAGGGAGGTGTCCCCTCTGACGGTGATCCGGTGGGGCAGCTCGATCAGGGCGTATCTGCCTGTCCGGGCACGGTGGTAGCTCTCCACGTCGGGAGTGGCGCTGCCCAGGACGGTCACTGCACCGCTGAGCTGGGCCAGCTTCAGGGCCACCTCCCGGGCGTGATAGCGGGGCGACTGCTCCTCCTGCTTGTAGGTCCACTCGTGCTCCTCATCGACGATGATCAGGCCCAGGTCCGGCTGCGGGGCGAAGATGGCCCCCCGTGGTCCGATGACCACGTCGAAGGCCCCCTCCCGTATCCTCTGCCACTCGTCGAACTGCTCGCCCAGGGACAGCCGGCTGTGCAGAACGGCCACCCGACCGGGGAAGCGGGCGGCGAAGCGCTGGATGGTCTGTGGGGTGAGCGATATCTCCGGCACCAGGACGATCCCTCGCCGGCCCCGGGCCACCGCCTCGCCCAGCGAGCGGAGGTAGACTTCGGTCTTGCCGCTGCCGGTGACGCCATGAAGCAGGAAGGCCGCCGGGCCATTGCCTCCCGGCTGTCTCAGCGCGGCGCAGATCAGGCCCACCGCCTGCTCCTGGTCCGGGGTGAGCACGGGCGGGGGAGCCGGCGCGAAGGCCCGATCCAGAAGGGGATCGCGCCAGATGTGGACATCCTCGACAGCCACGAGGCCTTTGGCCTGCAGGGCCCTGGCCGCGGCGGCGGCCTGCGGCATGGCCCGCCTGACTTCGCCGAGCAGCACGGGATGACTCGTGTTGGCCAGGAACTCCATGAGCCTGGCCTGCTGCGGCGCTTTCCCGGCCAGGCGCTGTGCTTCCGCCAAGCCGGTCGGGGCATCCACGGCCAGGCGCAACCGGGGCACGACCTTGGGCCTGATCCTCTCCCTGCCCAGCTCCTGGCTCCTGATGACCAGTCCTTCGCTGAGGAGATGTCTCAGGACCAGAGCCGCCTTCTGCTTGCCCAAGAGCCGGTCCATGGTCTGAGCAGCCACCCTGCCCTCGCCGCCCAGCAGGGTCATCACCTGCCGCTCATCGGAGTCCAGAGGTGCGGAGGCCAGGGCGGCGGAGGCCCCGGGGGCGGCCTGGAAGAAGGTGATCAGCCGCCGCTCGAACCCTGGCGGCAGCATCAGGGCCACGGAATCGAAGAGCGGGGCGAGGTAGTAGTCGCTGATCCAGCGGGCCAGCTCTATCTGAACGGGGGAAAGCAGCGGAGAGGGGTCGATTAGCCCGGCGATGTCCCGGGTTTCCTCGAACCCGGGACAGTCAGTGATCTGGAGGACAATGCCCTGGAGCACCCTGGGGCCGAAGGGCACCCAGACGGCCTGGCCGATGGCGGGTTGCAGCGAAGGCGGGATGCTGTAGCTGAAGGTGCGACGCTGAGCTACCGGTGAGTTGACAGCCACCTCGGCATAGCCCATGTCTCCCTTTCCACCCTGCTATCCCTGTCCGGCCTCCTGTGGGGCCGCGGACTCCGCGGGCTGCTCCTGAAGGATGGCCTCCTCTTCGACAGGCTCCTCCTCAGCCACCAGCTCCGGCGCGATGGCCTTGGCCTTGGCCTTCAGCTTGGCCCGGGTGGCCTTGCTGCTCAATCCGCGGAGGTAGAACAGCCTGGCCCGGCGCACGTCCCCGTGCTGGGTCACTTCCACCTTCTCCACGTAGGGCGAGTTGACGAAGAAGGTCCGCTCCACCCCGATGCCATAGGCCACCTGTCTGACGGTGAAGCTGGCGTTGTTGCCGCCTTTGCGGACCCGGATGACCACCCCGTGGAAGATCTGGGTCCGTTCCTTCTCGCCCTCTTTGGCCTTGACGCCCACCTTCACTCTGTCTCCGGGGTGAACCTGGGCGATGCCCGGCCTCCGCTTGCTCTCGATCAGCCACCTGATATCGTTGCTCAATTGAACCCCCTTCTTGCCTTTATCGAATCCACCAGACTCCTCTCTTCTTCGGACAGCACCGCCTTCGCCAGGAGGTCCGGCCGCCGGAGCAGGGTCCGCTCAATAGCCTCTTCACTGCGCCACCTGGCGATCTCCTGGTGGTTCCCCGAGAGGAGCACCTCGGGCACCTCCCATCCGCGGTAGACGCGGGGGCGGGTGTACTGCGGGTACTCCAGGAAGCCCCTGGCGTAGGAATCGTCCCGGGCCGATCCCTCCGACCCCAGGACTCCGGGCAGCAGTCTGACCACGGCATCCACGACCACCATGGCCGCCAGCTCCCCGCCGGTGAGCACGTACTCGCCGATGCTGATCTCGTCGGTGACCAGATGCCGGATCACCCTCTCGTCCACTCCCTCGTAGTGACCGCAGACCAGGACCAGATTGGGCTCCCTGGACAGCTCCTGAGCCACGTCATGGCTGAAGAGCCGTCCCTGCGGCGTGAGCAGGATGACCGGGACTGCCTCCCGGCCAATGAGTCCTGTGACGGACTCCACCGCTTCGAAGATGGGCTCGGGCTTCATGACCATCCCGTCGCCGCCGCCGTAGGGGGAGTCATCCACGGTGTGATGCCTGTCATGCGTGTGTTCCCGGGGATTGTGAACCTGGATGCTGACCAGGCCCCGGTCGACGGCCCTCTTGACGATGCTCTCGCCGAAGGGGCCTTCAAACATCCTGGGAAACAGGCTAAGTATGTCGATGCGCATGGTGTCTCAACGGCCTTTCTAGGTCTGGGCGCACTCGGCCGCTTGACCCCGGACGGTCTCCATCGCGTGAGGCAGCGCCGGCAGTATGGCCTCCAGGCATTCCCTGACCGCCTTGGGGCTGCCGGGCAGGTTGATTATCAGGGTCCTTCCCCGGACGCCGGCGGCAGCGCGGCTGAGCATGGCCAGCGGAGTGTACCTGGAGCCCTGGGCCCGCATGGCCTCACCGAAGCCGGGGGCCACTCTGTCCACCACATCGAGGGTGGCCTCCGGGGTGACGTCCCGGGGCGCCAGTCCCGTGCCGCCGGTGGTCAGGATCAGATCCAGACCCTCGCCGGCCCACTCCCTCAGCCTGTCTGAGATGACCGCCCGGTCGTCGGGCACAATGCCGTACCTGGCGTTGCGGACCCCGAGGGGGGCCAGGCACTCCTGAATGGCCTTCCCGCTCTCATCGAGGCGCTCGCCCCTGGACCCCTTGTCGCTCACCGTGAGAACACCGACCGTGAACATACCCTTCCCGTCGCGAGGCACGAACTACAATCATATCACAGTCAGTCCCTGCTGCGAAAGCTTGCGCTGCGAAAGTATCCTGTGCTATCTTGTGCGGTGGCGCGAGAGCGCCGCAGGAGAACCTGTGTCCAAGAAATACGACGTCATCATCGTCGGCGGAGGCCCGGCGGGCATTTTCGCCGCCCTGGAGCTGTCCCGGGCCACCGGCCTGAGCGTTCTCCTTCTGGAGAAGGGCAAGGATCTGGAGGACCGGCAGTGCCTGGTCTCCCACAAGCAGATCAGTTGCTTCTCCTGCGCGCCCTGCAGCCTGGTCAGCGGACTGGGCGGGGCGGGCGCCTTCAGCGACGGCAAGATGACCCTCTCCCCGCATGTCGGCGGGCACCTCAAGGAGTACCTCGGCGAGGCCAACACCCAGGAGCTCATCCGGTATGTGGACGGCGTCTACCTCCAGTTCGGGGCCACCGAAAGGCTGTACGGCGTGGGCGAGAAGGTGGAGCAGCTGGCCCGCAGGGCCAGCATGGCCGAGCTGCACCTGACTCCGGTGGCCATCCGCCATCTGGGCACGGAGCACTGCCGTGACATCATCAAAGCCATGCAGCAGTCGCTCTCGCCCAGGGTGGGCATCCGGGTGGAGATGGCAGCGTCGGCCATCCTGACTGAGGAGGGCGGGGTTCAGGGGATTGAGACCGAGGACGGCCAGCGTCTGGAATGCCGCTACCTCATCCTGGCCCCGGGCCGGGAGGGAGCCGACTGGCTGGTTCAGGAGGCCGAGCGGCTGAAGCTCTCGCTGTACAACAACCCCGTGGACGTGGGGGTGAGGGTGGAGCTGCCCAGCACGGTGCTGGAAGATCTCACCGATACCCTCTACGAGATGAAGCTGGAGTACTTCAGCAAGACCTTTGACGACCGGGTGCGCACTTTCTGTGTCTGCCCCGGCGGCGAGGTGACCCTGGAGTCCACGGGGGGCAGCGACCCGGTTGTCACGGTCAACGGACACAGCTACGCCCACCGCAAGACGGGCAACACCAACTTCGCCCTGCTGGTGAGCACCTCCTTCACCCAGCCGTTCCGCGAGCCCATCGCCTACGGCAAGTACATCGCCCGCCTGGCCAACATCCTGGGCGGCGGCGTGCTGGTGCAGCGGCTGGGCGACCTCGAGGAGGGCCGCCGGTCCACACCGGAGCGCATCGAGCGGAGCATCGTCAAGCCCACCCTGCAGAATGCCACTCCGGGAGACCTCAGCTTCGTCATGCCCTACCGTCACCTGAAGGACATCGTGGAAATGCTCCAGGCCATGGACCGGCTCTGCCCTGGGGTGGCCTCGCACCACACCCTGCTCTACGGGGTGGAGGTCAAGTTCTACTCCTGCCGGCTGCGGCTCACGGAGAACATGGAGACCGAGGTGTCGGGGATGTTCGCCATCGGCGACGGGGCCGGGGTCAGCCGCGGACTGGTCCAGGCCTCCGCTTCGGGTGTGGTCGCCGCCCGGGAGATACTCCGCCGGATGGGAGCTCCATCCACCGCCTCCGCGGCCGGGACCGGCCCCCGCGCCTGACGGCGCGCTTCCGGCCTTGGCCCGACCCTCCTGTTCTCGACCAAGTCGCAGTTGACTCATCACAGGTCAGCAGCTACAATACAGGGTTGCGCCAATGACTGCCTTCGCAGCAAGATGGGAAACCTGGCCAGGAGGGGGGGATGACACGTGGCCGATGTGAACATCGGCGAGAATGAGAGCTTCGAGAGCATGCTCCGCCGCTTCGGCAGGCAGGTGCAGCAGGACGGCATTCTCGCTGAGATCAGACGCCGGTCTTCCTACGAGAAGCCCAGCGTCAAGAGAAAGAAGAAGGAAGCCACCAAGAGGCGGAAGAGCGGGAGAAGCTCCCGAAGCTACGAGCGATAGGGGAGCACCGACGGAGAGGGCCGGGTGTCTTTAGCGGAGAGGCTGAGAGCCGACCTCAACCAGGCCACCAAGGCGGGTGACAAGACCCGCGTCTCGACCATCCGTCTGCTGATCGCCAACATCAACAACGCCCAGATCGCCAAGGGGAAGGACTCCCCGATGGACGAAGGTGACGTGCTGGCCGTCATCCAGAAGCAGGCCAGGCAGCACCGCGAGAGCATCGAGGCCTTCGCCAAGGGCAACCGCAGCGACCTGGTGGCCAAAGAGGAAGCAGAACTGAAGGTCCTCCTGGAGTACCTGCCCCAGCAGATGTCGAGGGACGAGGTCGCCGCCGTGGTTCGCCAGGTGATCGCAGAGGTGGGGGCCCGGGGTCCCGGCGACAAGGGCAAGGTCATGTCCAAGATCATGGCCCAGCTCAAGGGAAAGGCCCAGGGCGCTGAAGTGAATGCCGTCGTCTCGGAGTTGCTGGCCGGATTGTGACCCGGCCACGAGGGGCAGCAATTCCGCGACTGGCCGGTACCGTCCACTCTGTTGACAGAAGTGCTGATTTGAGATCTGGAGCCAAGGCAATTCCCGGCACACTGCGTGACCGGGATTGCTTTTTTTCGGGTACTGCAAGGAGACAGGGAGTGCGCCAGCAATGATGGAAATCTCAGAGGTCGCCAGGAACACCAAGCTCATGATCGACGGTGCTCCTTACACGGTGGAGGAGGTCAACTTCGTGAAGCCGGGCAAGGGGCGGGCCATCTACCGCCTCAAGCTGCGCAATCTGTTCGATGGCATGGCCAGAGAGATCACCTATCATTCCGGGGACAGGGTGGAGGAGGTGAGCGTCACCAGCCACGAGATGCAGTTCCTCTACGAAGAGGGCGGCCACTACGTCTTCATGGACAACGAGACCTTCGAGCAGCACACTATCGACAAGAAGCGGATCGGGCCCAAGGCGCTCTTCCTCAAGGAAGGCATCACCGTGTCCATTCTGATCATGCACGGCAGGATCATCGACGTCAACCTGCCCAAATTCGTGGAATTGGCCGTGACCGCCAGCGCCTTCACCACCAAGACGGACACGGTCACCGCCCAGCAGAAGATGATCACCCTGGAGACGGGGGCCACCGTGGGAGTCCCCGCGTTCGTGAAAGAGGGGGACATCATCAAGGTGGACACCCGCACCGGCACCTACGTGGAACGCACCGGCACCAAGAAGTAGTCCGTGGCCGAAGAGGAATCCGCCCGCCTCGCCCGGATCAAGGCCAATCTGCGGCGCCGGGCCCTCATCCACGACAGCATCCGGGACTTCTTCCGCGGCGAAGGCTTCCTCGAAGTCGACACCCCTCTGCTCACCCCGGCCGTGGCCCCGGAAGCCTACATCGCCCCCTTCTCGGTCAACGGCTGGTACCTCTGCCCCTCGCCGGAGATGCACATGAAGCGGCTCCTGGCCGGCGGGTACGGCAGCATGTTCCAGATCTGCCACTGCTTCCGCAAGGGGGAGAGGGGCAGCCTGCACAACCCGGAGTTCACCATGCTGGAGTGGTACCGCCACGGCGCCAATTACCTGGGGATCATCGAGGACACCGAGCGCCTGGTGCTCCACGTCGCCGCCAGCCTGGGGCTGGGGACGACGGTGGGCTACCGGGGCAGGGAGATCGCCCTCACCCCGCCCTGGCCCAGGGTGACAGTGAGGCAGGCCTTCCTCAGTGCCGCGGGCTGGGACCCCGTCTCGCACCCCGACGAGGGGCGCTTCGATGCCGACCTGGTGGACAGGGTGATGCCCGCCCTGCCGGCCGACCGCCCCGCTGTGCTGGCGGACTACCCCGCCGCCGGCGCGGCCATGGCCCGGCTGAAGGCGGGGGATCCGCTGGTGGCGGAACGGGCCGAGGTGTTCATCGGCGGGCTGGAGTTGGCCAACGCCTACAGCGAGCTGACCGACGCCGCCGAGCTGGAGGGGCGTTTCCGGGCGGAGATGGAGCGGCGTCGGGCCGAGGGGGGCCCCGACCTCCCCATGCCCCGGAGGTTCCTCGATGCCACCGCCTCCCTGCCCGTCTGCGGCGGCATCGCGCTGGGGGTGGACCGCCTGGTGATGCTCTTCTGCGATGCGGCCTCCATCGACGAGGTCATGGCCTTCCCCCGCGACTGGGCCTGAGGACGAACTCCCGGATGGCCCCGAAGTAGGCCGGCATGTCGGCCACCATGATGTCGTTGTGACCGGCCTCGGGAATGATCACCAGCCGCTTGTCGCCGGCAGGCGAAGCGGCGAAGAGGTCCTCACCCTCCTCCAGAGGGATCAGGCTGTCGTACTGGCCATGGAGGATCAGGGTGGGCAGTGTCACCGTCCGTATCCGGGAGAGATTGGGGAACCCCGGGTCCCGTATGCCCAGGCGCTCCTCCGGGAAACCCAGACGGGTCATCAGCCTCACGGTGCTGGCGAAGCCGCTCTCCACGATCAGGCCGTCCACCCTGTCGTGATAGCCTGAAGCCAGCTCGATGGCCGAGACGCTGCCCAGCGAACGGCCCATGACGAAGATGCCGCCGGTGTGGCCGCCTTGGCCCCTGATGGCCAGGAAGTCCTCAAATACCCGGTGGGCGTCGGCCACCATGCTGCTGAAGGTGGGGCGGCCCCCGCTGGCGCCGTAGCCCCGGTAGTCGGCCACGAAGAGGTTCGCTCCCGCCTGACTGGCGTAGATGGGGGCGATGTAGTCGTAGTCGCTGACCACCTCTCCGTTGCCGTGGAAGTAGACTATGCTGGGGGACTCCCGGTCGTGGACGTAGAAGCGGCACGAAAGGGCCACCCCAGCTTCCGCAGTGACGAAGTGGTCGACGGCGTTGGGGGGAGGCCGGCTGAAGTCCTTCCTGGGATAGAAGACGAAGCGGACCAGCTCCGGCCGGTCCAGGGCGGCATAGTCGGGGGAGAAATGGGCCACGGTCACTCCGGCTGGCAGCGCCAATCTTCCCGGCGCTCAGGCCCCGGGGAAGAAGAGGTCGATCTCCTTCCGGGCGTTCTCCTCTGAATCGGAGCCGTGGATCAGATTCTGCCCGATGTCCATGCCGAAGTCACCCCTGATTGTCCCCGGGGCGGCCTTCTTGGGGTCGGTATCACCCATCATGGTCCGCACCACGTCCACGGCCCGCTCGCCTTCGAGCACTATGGCCACCACCGGACCCGAGGTTATGAAGTCCACCAGTTCGTTGAAGAACGGCTTCCCTTCATGCACCGCGTAGTGCCGCCTGGCCAGGGCCCTGTCCATCTGCAGCATCCTCAGGGCCGCGATCTTCAGTCCCTTCCTCTCTATGCGGGAGACGATCTCTCCGATGAGCCCCCTGCGCACTCCATCGGGTTTGACCAGAACCAGAGTTCTCAATGTGCTATCCCCCTTTCTTGAAATGGTCCCATCCCTGCCCCTCCGGCCGGTAGGGCCGCCCAGCCGCCCGGAACAGGGATACCCCCGGTTCCCCGGTGATCTCACCGATGACGGTCACCGGGCAGTCATCCCCCCCGGGCAATGCCTCAAGCATGGCCTTGATGCCGTCCATATTGTCCTTCCCGGCGGTGAACAACAACTCGTAGTCCTCTCCCCCGGTCAGAGCCAGATGGAGACACTCCCCCGGGAAGGCCGCCTTCATCAGGGGATGGATGGGCACCCGGTCCACTTCCAAACTGGCCCCCGTCCCGCTGGCCTGGCAGATGTGGCCCATGTCGGCCACTAGTCCATCGCTGACGTCGATGGCCGCCCGCACCCCGCATTGAACCAGCAGCCGTCCCTGAGCCACCCTGGGCTGGGGCAGAAGATAGGCCCTCTTCAACAGAGCCTCAGTCTCTGCAGTCAGCTTCAGCCCTGCACTGAGCATCCGCAGTCCTGCCGCCGCCGAGCCCAGCCAGCCGGTGACGGCCACCTGCTCCCCGGCCAGCGCCCCCGACCGGGTCAGGATGCCTTCGTCCTGCCCCCGGCCGATGACGGTCAGCGTGACGGTGACCCCCGGCGCCCGGGTGACATTCCCGCCGACCACCGCCACGTTGAACCTGCCGGCCGCCTCCGCTATCCCCCGGTACAGTTCCACGACGTGGTCCACCTCGGCGTCGGCCGGCAGAGCCAGGGCCACCAGGCAGTAGCGGGGGGCACCCCCCATGGCGGCAATGTCGCTCAGGTTCACGGCCACCGCCTTCCAGCCCACCTCCCTCCAGGGGCTGCCCACCGTGAAATGCACCCCCTCAACAAGGGCGTCGGTGGTGGCCAGGACAACACCATCGTCGCCCGCCCAGGCCGCGGCGTCATCCCCGATGCCCGCCAGCACCCGATGGTCGCCGCTGTCGCCGGGGACCAGCTCCGCCAGAAGCTTGATCAGCCCAAACTCACCCACCTCGGAGACCTTCATGGGCAAGATTATAGCCAATGGAACAGGCCCCCTCAATTGCTGGCCCCGAGCCACCCCATCGGCTTGGCGGTGGCCAAGGCCCCGGGGGACCTGATATAGTTGGCCGGGCTGCGACATGCGCTGTGCCATTCTGGCCGACATCCATGGCAACCTGGCCGCCTTCCAGGCGGTGCTGGAGGATCTCCAGCGGAGGGGGGCCGCCGACCGCATCTGGTGCCTGGGTGATACGGTGGGCTACGGACCGCACCCCCGCGAGTGCCTCGCTCTGCTGCGCCGGCACGACCACCTCTGCGTGGCGGGCAACCACGACTGGGCGGCCGCAGGCAACATCGATACCTCGCATTTCAATCCCGATGCCGCCGCCGCCTGCCGCTGGACGGCCGAGCGCCTCACCCCGGACGACGTCAGGTACCTGCGCGGCCTGCCCCTGACCCTCCCCCAGGGGGACTTCACGCTGGTCCACGGCAGTCCCCGGGAGCCGATCTGGGAGTACGTCCTCTCCGTCCGGTCGGCAGAGGAGAACTTCGGCCATTTCGAGACCAGGTTCTGCCTCATCGGGCACTCCCACGCGCCCCTGATCTTCGAGCTGGGCCGGGAGGGCGACTGCCTCTACCGCCAGCTTCCGGGCCAGCTGTCGCTGGATGGGGAGGGGAAGCGGCTCATCATCAACTGCGGCAGCGTGGGCCAGCCCAGGGATGGCGACCCGCGGGCCAGCTACGCCATCCTCGACACGGAGGCGGGCGCAATCCAGCACCACCGCATTGCCTATGACATCGCCGCCACCCAGCAGAGCATGAGGCAGGCCGGCCTGCCGGCGCGCCTCATCAACCGCCTCAGCCTGGGGTGGTAGGCCCTGCCCCGCCTGTGATACAATTGGGGCCGGTAAGGCATGGACAAACCCGACTTGAGTCTGGAGGAAGCAGCGCTTGCCTTCCTCACTTCACTGCCGGCGGAAGAGAGAAAAGAGAAACAGCAGGAAGTAAACAGATTCGTCCTCTGGTACGGCAAGGACCGCCGCATCAGCCAGATGACCCCTGTTGCGGTGGCCAGCTACGCCGATTCGGTGGCCACCGCGGGCGGTGACACCGCCAGGAGGCTGGAGCCGGTCAGGGCCCTGCTGACCTACGCCAGGAAAGAGAAGCTGATCAAGGCCAGCCTGGCCCCTCACCTCAGGATCAAGCAGGCCCCCTCCAAGACCGCCAAGTCCCCGGCGCCGGCCAGACCGCAGACCGCCCTGACCTCCGACGACTACGCCCAATTGAAGTCCCAGCTTGCCTCCTTGCAGGAGGACCGCATCCGCGTGGCGGAGGAGATGCGCCTCGCCGCGGCGGACAAGGACTTCCGCGAGAACGCCCCGCTCCAGGCCGCCAGGGAGAAGCGGGATCATATCGAGGCCCGGATGCAGGAGATCCAGGCCACCATCGCCAACGGTGTCGTGGTCGAGGCCGGGAAGCCGGCGGAGACCCTGACCGTGAAGCTGGGATGCAGGGTTGCCCTGCGTGATCTGAACACCGGCAGGGAGCTGACCTACACCCTGGTGACCAAGAACGAGGCTGACCCCGTCAGCGGCAAGATATCCATCGTCTCACCCATCGGCAAGGCCCTTCTCAACCAGGCCTGCGGCGCCTCGGTCAGGGTGATCGCCCCGGCCAGGGAGCTTCGGTACCAGATCGAGCGCATCGAGTAGTCCCTTCCACCCGCTGCCCCGGTACGGTGCTGACTCCGGGGCCCAGCCTCTTCCACTAGACCCGCTTGGAGAAGCTGTAGGTCCTCTTGCCTTCCGCCTTCAGAGTGAACAGCTGCCCCTGCGTCACCCGGGACACGATGTCGGCCCGCTTCATATGGTGATCGTTGAAGGATAGGATCCCGGCGGGCTTCAGCACCCGATGGATCTCCTGGAGCACGGCGCCTGGCTCGCTCAGCTGGTGGAACAGGTCATAGAGCAGGACTACATCCACGCCTTCGCTGGCGAGTCCGGTCCGGCAGTCCGAGAGAATGGTCTCCACATTGGCCAGCCCCTTCTTCCTGGCGATGCCGGCCACCCTCTTGATGGCCAAGGGGTGGATGTCCAGGGCATAGATCTTCCCCGTCGGACCGACCAGCTCGGCAGTGGCCGCCACGTAGGCCCCGGGGCCGCAACCGTAGTCCAGCACCCGGAACCCCGGCCTGATGCCGATCTCCTTCACGATCTCCCTCCTGGGACGCAGGAGGTCGCGGAACCGGAAGAGAAGCGACATGGCGATGAAGCCGATATCAGGCATGGGTCTGTCCACCGTGGCCTCCTCCAGAGCCGGTATTATACCACCTGTCCCGCTTCTGCACGTCAGGTCACGACACGGTGTGGAATGGGCCCTGCCGATGTGCCACAATGCTCTTGTAGTGGGCAAGACACACGCCAGGATCACCAGGGAACGCCGGACCGTGGCGGCCATGATAGACCTCTACTGCCGCAACCATCATGGGGACAACACGCTCTGTTCGGAATGTGCCGGACTCCTGGTCTACGCCAGCGAGCGTCTTGAGAAGTGCCCCTTCCAGGAGGGCAAGACGGTCTGCAGCAGGTGCCCCGTTCACTGCTTCCAGCCCGCCATGAGGGAGAGAATCAGGGCGGTGATGCGCTTCTCCGGACCTCGCATGCTCCGCAGGCACCCCATCATGGCGGTGCGGCATTTCATCGATCGCGCCAGGAAGGAGCCCGTCCGGCCCCGCGAGGAAGGCACGCGCACCGGCCCCAAGTGACTCCTCTTGAGCCGACATCCGCCGGCGGCATGCGCCGGGTCTGGCGGGGCCAGCCCCCCGCGTGGTACAACTACTGTAGGCAGGTCTCGTCTCAAAGAGAGCCGGCCGCTTCGCACAAGCTACCCAGGATCACCGGTTTCGGCAGCTGCCGATAGAAGGAGGTGTTGACCATGGAGAAGAGGGAAAGTCCGCCAGCCGTGGGAGAGACGGCACCTGACTTCGTGCTGAAAGACCAGGACGGCAAAGATGTCCGGTTGTCGGAGTTGAGGGGCAAGCTGATCCTGCTCTCCTTTCATCCCCTGGCCTGGACTGAGGTCTGCGCCAGGCAGATGCAGGGGCTGGAAGAGAACTGGGGGGTCTTTGAATCCCTGGGCACCGTACCTCTCGGATTGAGCGTGGACACCGTTCCCTCCAAGAAGGCTTGGGCGGATCACCTGGGAATCAAGTCGGTGCGCCTGCTCTCCGATTTCTGGCCCCACGGCGGGGTGGCCGCAGCCTATGGCATCTTCAGGGAGAAGAACGGGTTCTCGGAGAGAGCCAACATCATCGTGGACAGGAAGGGTAAGATCGCCTTCGTCAAAGTCTACGAGATACGGCAGTTGCCCGACATTGCCCAGATCATGAGCGTCCTTAGGGAGCTGTAGTCCTTCACGGGGAAGCCGCCTCCGCACGGAATCGTCAGCAGTACCCCGCCCCGAGCAGGGGCAGGATTGAGTACAATCGGGGGACATGTATCAGGACACCATCGCCGCCATCTCGACGCCCCTCGGCGAAGGGGGCATCGGCATCGTCCGCCTCAGCGGGGCCGAGGCTTGTTCCATCGCCCGAACCCTCTTCCGGGGCCGGCTGGCTGACCGCCGCCTGAGCTACGGTCACATCATCGACCCGGCAACGAATGAGGTGGTGGACGAGGTACTGGCTTCCTTCATGGCCGCTCCCCACACTTATACCCGGGAGGACGTGGTGGAGATCAACTGCCACGGCGGCGCGGCGCCTCTGCAGCGAATATTGCAGCTCGCCCTGGGCCAGGGCGCCCGGCTGGCCGAGCCCGGGGAGTTCACCCTCAGGGCCTTCCTCAACGGCAGGATCGACCTGGCTCAGGCCGAATCGGTGCTGGACATCGTCCGTGCCAGGACCGAGGCCAGCCTGCGACTGGGCGCCCAGGGACTCCAGGGACGGCTGTCCGCGCCGGTCAGGGACATCCGGGAGGGGCTGATGTCAGTCCTGGCCCATCTCACCGCCGGGATAGACTTCCCGGAGGACGACGTGGCGCCGCCGGATCTGGTCCAGCCGCTCAAGGAGGCACTGGCCACCCTGCGCCGGCTGATCGCCACCGCCGAAGCGGGCATGGTCTATCGCCTCGGCGTCAGGACTGCCATCGTAGGAAGGCCCAACGTGGGCAAGTCCAGCCTGCTCAACCGGCTCCTCCGCGAGGATCGCGCCATCGTCACGCCGGTGCCGGGGACCACCCGGGACACCGTGGAGGAAGTCGCCAGCATAGGCGGGGTGCCCTTCATCCTGGTGGACACCGCAGGCATCATCCACAGCAAGGACCTGGTGGAGTCCCTCGGCGTGGAGCGCAGCCGCCGGGCCATCGGGCAGGCCGACTTCGTTCTGGCCGTGATCGACGTCAGCCAGCCAATAGACGGGGCGGACAGCGAGATACTGGAGCTCATCGACGGCAAATCATCCCTGGTGGTGGCCAACAAGTGCGACCTGCCCCACCGGGCGGAACTCTCGGGGCTGGGCCGCGGGGTGGTGTTGACTTCCGCCCTGACCGGCCAAGGCATCGATGAACTGGAGGAGGGAATGGTCAGCGCGGTCCTCGGGGACAAGGTGGTTGTCTCTGACGCTCCGATGGTGGGCAACCCCCGTCACCGGGAGGCCCTGGAGAGGGGTGCCTCAAGCCTGGATCATGCCCTGCAGGCGGTTCAGGCGCGAATGCCCGATGACTTCATCACCATTGACCTGACCGCTGCCCTGACCGCCCTGGGCGAGATCACCGGCGAGACAGTTCATGAAGACCTGCTGGAGGCCATCTTCAGCAACTTCTGCATCGGCAAGTAGCAGTCAGGCAGCAGCGCTGCCCGCGACTGGGTCCGCCACGATCATGCCGCTGCCGGGAGACACCGTCCCTCCCGTCTCGGACCACCCCCAGCCCATCCCACCACCGTCGGAAGTCTGCTGACCATACCTGGCCCGGAGGGCGTCGATGGCCCCCTCGTAGCTTTGCATCAGCCTCAACCGGGCTATCTCAATAGCCGGACGCAGAGCCAGCGGCGCTTCTTCGTAGGCCGCCTCAAGCAGGGCATCGTCCCTGGCCATATTGCGGTACAGGATCTCCTCCAGTTCCGCGATCCTGGCCGCGTTCTGAATGTCCGATTCCGCAATCCGGGCCGCCAGTTGATCTACCCTGGCCAGGTGCTGGTTGAATCGGATGCGCAGGGCCTCCAGCCTGATGACATCGCCCCTTCGGGCTATCCGGGCCATCTCCCGCACCCGCCGTCCGGCGAAGCCCGCCTGCAGCTTGGCCTTGGCCACGTCTGAGAAGGCGAAGAACAGTCGCACCCGCTCCGTTCCGGTCTTCACGGAATAGAGGGTGTCCCCGGGCACGGTACCGGAAGAGGCGGCCACCGTCCCGCTGCCGGCCACCAGGACCACCAGGAACACCGCAGCCACCACCACTGCCCACCGGGGCACCCAGCCCCAGAACGGCATCCCTTTCTGGGCACCGGCTCGCCCCGAGGCAGCCGCCCGTGAGTGCACCTCGTATCTCACCCGGGCCTTGAAGTCCGGCCGGGGCTCAACCGCGGAAGCCTGCCTGGCCGCCAGCGCCGTCCGCAGCAGAGGCGCCAGCTCCCCCGACTGCTCGGGGTAGCGGGCCAGACATGACTCCAGGCTCTCCCCCTGGAGCACCCGGTCAATACATTCGCTCAGGATACTGTCAAATCGCTCGGCCATCGGCTTCACCAGCTCTCTGACTCGTATAACGCAGAAACCCGCCGGAAGTTAGCAGCCCTTCGTCCAGCTACAGTGCCTCGGACCATTCATCCACCACGGCTCCATTGTCGATCAGCTCCACACAGAGGGTGCCGTCTCCCGATGGTATCACGATGTCGCCCACCGGCACCGGCGATATCTTGTATCCGTAGTCCAGGTCAAAGGCGTCACTGGTGGCCGCCCCGGCTTCGTGCCCTTCAAAGAAGGCCCGGACGGTGACCCCCGTGGCATCCACGGTCCCCCAGTTGGTCACCTCGACCTCAAGGACCAGCTTGTCCTCTCTGAGCCAGCGGGTGACCACGGTCCACTCGAACCTGCTCAGCCTCAGGACCGGCTTGGGGACCACCTCGAGGATCTCGGGCGTCCTGGTCCTGTACTCGGCGGGGATGTCGCCGATGTCGCTGGGGGAGGTGGTCTCCAGATAGTAGTAGTCCTCCCCCTCGAATCTGTAGCTGTAGCCGCCGGCGATCGCGGGCAGCGCCACGCCGGCAGCCATGTGACCGGCGCCGCCGGCCGTGACCGCGCTGAAGTTCAGCAGCACCACATCGTAGCCCATGGCCTGGAGCACGGCGGCGGCCAGAATGGCGGTGTCCTCACAGTCCCCGCCGCGGTCCACCAGCGTCTCCACCGGGTACCGGGGGTACTCTTCTTCCTCCTCTCTATACGGGATGCTCTGCACGAAGGCAGCCGCGAAGCCGGCCTTCTCCTGGGCGTTGAAGCTCCTCTTGAGCGCCTCGCTGCTCAACCGGTCGGCCAGGCTGCGGACGAAGTCGTCATCCCGCGGATGGGTGGCATAGACGGAGTAGTCCTGCGTCTGGGCCCGCTCCATGCCCCGGTAGTACATATGGAGATCCTTGGGAATCTGCAGGGTCAGGGTCCACGGCCGGTTGTCGTAGTTCCAGCGGTACTCCCGGGAGACCACCTCTCCGGTGACCGGCGTTTCACCGCCGATGGCGATCTCCACGGGGTTGGTCTCCTTGGAGAACAGATCCTCAAAAGGAAGCCATCCCAGTTGCCAGGCGAACACCAAGGCCCCGATCACCATGAGGAGAACCGCGGCCCCGATGACCAGAGGCAGCTTCCAGTCCTTCTTCATCCCGCTGTCCTTTGCCTCATACATCGGCTTCACCATCCTCCGCACGGACTATCACCCGCAGCTTCTTGAGGGCGGCGTGCTGCAGTACCTTGACCGCCCCCTCCCTCTTGCCCATCACTTTGGCCGTCTCCGCCACCGACAGCCCTCCGGCGAACCGCAGGGAAATCACCTCCCGCTGCCCATCGGAGAGCCGCTCGCAGGCCGCGGCCAGTTGCTCCAATCCCACCTTTCGCTCGGCCAGATCAGCCGGATCATCGCCGGAAAGGGCTCCTGCCTCTGCCATCTCATCCTGAGTGAGCAGCTTCACCTTCTCTCTGCTCTTCTTCTTCCAGTGGTCCACCACCTGATTGTGGGCTATCCGGAACAGCCACGAAGCGAAGGGCATGCCCCGGTGCCGATAGGAGCCGATGTGCTCCAGGGCCTTGAGGAACACCTGCTGGGTCAAGTCTTCGGCATCCGCCTGGTTCCTCACCCTGAGCACAATGTAGCGGTATATCCTATCGAAGTGCTCTTCGTAGAGCTGCCCAAAGGCCGCCGGATCGCGCATCTGTGCCCGGCGCACCAACTCCTCTTCGCGCTGCACTCAGTGATCCTGCATTCAAGCCTGACTGTGATCCGTCCTGATCGCCTCCTAGATTATATAACAGCGAAACGCACGCAGAGGTTAGCACCGGACCGCCACGCCGCTGGCGAAGCCAGCCTCTTTGCCGAAGAGCCCCGGGATATGTCGTTAGCTTTCTGTGATGCGGCGGTGTTGCCCTGAGACCACCCTGTAAGCTGCCTGTGCTAGCTTTGATGGTGGCCACCACCCAAGAGGAGCTGATTCTAAGGATTGAGCGAAGTGAGGCTGGGTGTGGTGTGAGGGGAGTGCGCTCGGCGGGGGACGCCGAGGCATCACCAACCAGCCCAGCCTCGTCAATATGATATGTTCCCAGAGCGCTGCATTGCAAGATGTGAACCTCTGAACGCCACGCGTCCTTCCATTCCGCGGGAGAAAGGAACCCCATGATCGGTCAAGTCAGTCTGGAGAAGTCCCAGAAGCAGGCAATCCGCAGCACGCCCGGTGCACCCGGCGAGGAAGGCCGCCTGCTGCTGGATAGCGCCTCCGGTGCTCTAGCCATCGTTCAGGATGGGTTCATGCGGAAGGTCAACGCCAGCCTGCTCAGCCTCATAGACTACTCGGAGGAGGAACTCACCTCCAGGTCCTTCCTGGAGTTCATCCATCCTGATGACCGGCATGTGGTGGCTGACAACTACGTCAAGAGGCTGCAGGACGGAGAGGCCCCCGCCGCATACGCCTTCAGGATCATTACCAAGCATGGAGACGTGCGCTGGGTCCAGCTCAACTCGCTCATGCTTCAGGGGGAAGGCAAGACAACCATTCTGGCCTTCCTCACTGACATCACCGAGGGCAAGCGGGCAGAGGAGGCCCTGGTCCGTCAGGAGAAACGCTTCCAGGCCCTGACGGAGAACTCATCGGACGCCATCATCATCGTGAGCCGAGACGGCATCGTCTGCTACGAGAGCCCGTCGTACGAGCGGATATCGGGATTCAAGCCGGAGGAGCGAGTCGGGACCAGCATGTTCGAGCGCCTGCATCCGCAGGATACCAAGATGGTGGCGGAGAACTTCGCCCGGCTGCTGAATAACCCCGGCACAACACTGCGTGTTGAGGTCCGCATCCAGCACAGGAATGGCTCGTGGCGCACCATGGAGGCCACGGGGACCAGCCTGCTCCATGACCCGGCCGTCGAAGGCGTCGTGGTCAACCTCCGCGATATCACCGAGAGGCATGAATCCCGGAAGAGGCTGGAGCAGAGCCTGGAGAAGCTGCAACGGACCATGCAGGGCACCATCCAGGCGGTGACGGCCATCGCCGAGTGGCGAGACCCCTTCACCGCCGGTCACCAGAAGCGGGTGGCCCAGCTTGCCTGCGCCATAGCCCGGGAGATGGACTTCCCGCCGGAACAGATCGAGGTGGTGCACATGGCCGGCCTGCTTCATGACATCGGCAAGATCTCCGTCCCCCACGAGATTCTCAGCAAGCCCGGTAGGTTGAGCGATGCCGAGATGGGACTGATCAGGATTCACTCCCAAGTGGCCTATGACATCCTGAAGACTGTGGACTTCCCCTGGCCCATCGCCGACATGGTGGTTCAGCACCACGAGAGGATCGACGGCTCCGGCTATCCCGCGGGTCTCCGCGAGGACGAGATTCTCATGGAGGCACGGATCCTGGCTGTGGCGGACGTGGTCGAGGCCATGACCGCACATCGTCCCTACCGGAAGGCACCGGGACTAGACAAGGCCTTGGAGGAGATCTCCCGGAACAGCGGCCGTCTCTACGACGCGGAAGTGGTCTATGCCTGCCTGAGGCTGTTCAACGAGAAGGGGTTCGCCTTTGCGCTGGACTCAGGTGAGTCGGCAGCGTCGTTGGTCTAGCCATCGCCCGTCAGCGTGAGCGTGTTTGACGCCGCTGGCAGGAGCAGCCCCGCACGTATTGACAGCCCTCACAAAGTTGCTATACTGTTCGTGGGCTCGATTTTCCCCCACGGTTTACAAGCCGATCTTCACCTTTGGGAGTTCTGCCGCGAAATATATCTTCATTACTGGTGGCGTGGTCAGTTCCGTAGGGAAAGGGATCACTGCCGCTTCCATCGGCAGAATACTGAAGAGCCGCAATATCGCCGTCACCGTCCAGAAACTCGACCCCTATCTCAACGTTGACCCCGGCACGATGTCCCCGTACCAGCACGGCGAGGTCTTCGTCACCCAGGACGGCGCCGAGACCGACCTCGACCTCGGCCACTACGAGCGGTTCATCGACATCGAGCTGACCACCGGCTCCAGCGTGACCACCGGCCAGATCTACAGCGCCGTGATCGCCAAGGAGAGGCGGGGCGACTTCCTGGGGGGCACCATACAGATCGTGCCCCACGTCACCAGCGAGACCAAGAGGCGGATCAAGGAGGTGGGCGAGAAGAGCGGGGCCTCGATTGTGATCGTGGAAGTAGGCGGGACCGTGGGCGACATCGAAGGACTGCCCTTCCTGGAGGCCATCCGTCAGATGCGGACCGACGTGGGAAGGGACAACGTGCTGTACATCCACGTCACCCTGCTGCCCCATATCTCTTCGACGGGCGAGCTGAAGACCAAGCCCACCCAGCATAGCGTCAACGAGCTGCGCCGCATCGGCATCCAGCCCGACATAGTGGTCTGCCGCAGCGACTATCCCGTGTCCGAGGGGATCAAGGACAAGCTGGCCCTGTTCTGCAGCGTGGACCGGAGGGCCGTCATTCCGCTGATGACGGTCTCCACTATCTATGAAGTCCCCCTCATCCTGGAGGAGGCCGGCCTGGGCAATCTGATGATGGAGATGCTGGGCATCGCCGACGGCCACGAGGACATGACTGAATGGCGCACGCTGGTGGAGACGATGAAGGCCCCCAAGCAGCCGCTTCAGATCGCTCTGGTGGGCAAGTACGTGGAGCTTCGCGACGCCTACATCTCAGTCCGTGAGGCCCTGCGCCACGCCGCCACCCGCCTCGACCGGGACGTGGACATCCAGTGGGTCCAGTCGGAGGACCTGGAGGCGGAAGGGGCCAACCTGGACAGGCTCTTCGGCTCCGCCCAGGGGATCCTGGTCCCCGGAGGATTCGGCTACAGAGGCATCGAGGGCATGATCAAAGCCGCCACCTACGCCCGCGAGCACCGGGTACCCTATCTGGGACTGTGCCTGGGAATGCAGGTCATGGTGGTGGAATTCGCCCGTCACGTCTTCAAGTCGAAGGAGGCCAACTCCACGGAGTTCTATCCCGAGACCCCCTTCCCCGTCATCGACCTGCTGCCCGAACAGCGGGGCATGGACAGCAAGGGGGGGACCATGCGACTGGGGGCCTATCCCTGTCATCTGGTCCAGGGCAGCCGCGCCGCCGCTGCGTACGGTGAGCCTGTCGTCCATGAGCGCCATCGCCACCGGTTTGAGTTTAACAACGAATTCCGCTATACTCTAAATGAAGCCGGTCTGATTGCCAGCGGGCTCTCCGCAGATGGCAGACTGGTGGAGATCGTTGAACTCAGGGATCACCCCTGGATGCTGGCTACCCAGTTCCATCCCGAATTCAAGTCACGGCCCAATCGGCCACATCCTCTCTTCTATGATTTCATGAAGGCAGCGAGCCAGACCCTGAGAGAGGGGGCTCAGCACCCGCTTCCCCTGCATCCGGAGGAGCAGAGCTAGTTCGATGCAGCTTTTCCTGGACACGGCTGACATCAAGCAGGTCCGCGATGCCGTGAAGCTGGGCGTCATCAGCGGAGTGACCACCAACCCCAGTCTGGTCTCCAAGGCCGGCTGGAGCGGCGACTACAAGTCGGCCGTTCAGGAGATCTGCTCGCTGGTCAAGGGCCCCGTGTCGGTGGAGGTGCTCAGCGCCGAAGCCGGAGGGATGATCGAGGAGGCCAGGTCCATCGCCACCTGGTCGCCGTACGTGAACATCAAGATACCGGTCTGCGCCGCCGGGCTTGAGGCGACAGCGGTTCTCTCGAAGGAGAAGATCAAGGTCAATCTGACCCTGTGCTTCACCCCCAACCAGGCGCTGCTGGGGGCCCTGGCCGGGGCCAGCTACGTCAGTGCCTTCGTGGGCCGGCTGGACGACGCGGGTCAGGATGGCATGGAGGTGGTGGCCCAGATCGCGGACTGCTTCGAGCGCTACAAGCTGCCGACACAGGTGATCGCCGCCAGCATCCGCCACCCCATGCACTGCGTCACGGCGGTTCAGGCGGGAGCGCACATCGCCACTGTGCCACATAGTGTTCTTATGCAGATGATCAACCATCCGTTGACAACGGTGGGTATTGCCCGCTTCCTGGAAGACGCGCAGAAGACCAAGGGCAAAGGCTGAGGGGAGGATTCATGAATTTCGCCGAACTGGACACCAAGAAGAGAGAAGACCTGCTGGATATGGCCAAGGAGCAGGGCATATCAGGCTACAGCAATCTGAAGAAGCACGAGCTGATCATCTCGCTGCTCCAGAACCACACCGCAAAGGAAGGCAACATCTTCGCCTTCGGCATACTGGAGATCACCTCGGAAGGGTACGGATTCCTCCGCGATGAGCACCTGCTCCCCGGGACCAACGACATCTACGTCTCGTCGTCACAGATCCGGCGCTTCGGACTGCGCACCGGGGACTCCGTCATGGGCCAGGCCCGGCCTCCCAAGGAAGGGGAGAGATACCAGAGCCTGCTCCGGGTGGAGCTGGTCAACGATCTGGACCCCGATCAGGCCAAGAGCCGGCCATCGTTCGACTCCCTGACGCCCATCTTCCCCAACCGGGTGTTCAATCTGGAGACCACCCCCGAGAACCTCGCCTGCCGCCTGATCAACCTCATCGCCCCCATCGGCAGAGGACAGCGCGGGCTGATCGTCTCACCCCCCAAGGCGGGCAAGACCATCCTCCTGAAGCAGATCGCCAATGCCATCTCCGTCAACCATGAGGATGCCCACATCATGGTCTGCCTCATCGGCGAGCGGCCGGAGGAGGTCACCGACATGAAGCGGTCGGTCAGGGGCGAGGTGGTCAGCGCCACCTTCGACGAGATGGTGGAGAACCAGACCCATGTGGCCGAGCTGGCCCTGGAGAGGGCCAAGCGTCTGGTGGAGGCGGGGAAGGACGTGGTCATCCTCCTCGACGGCATCACACGGCTGACCAGGGCCTACAACCTGGGCGCCCCCTCCAGCGGCAGGACCCTCTCCGGCGGCATCGACCCGGTGGCGCTGTACAACCCCAAGCACTTCTTCGGCGCCGCCAGGAACATCGAGGAGGGCGGCAGCCTGACCATCCTGGCCACCTGCCTTGTGGACACCGGCAGCCGCATGGACGACGTGATCTACGAGGAGTTCAAGGGCACCGGCAACTCGGAGCTGCACCTGGAGCGGCGGCTGGCGGAGCGGCGCATCTTCCCCGCCATCGACATCGTTCGGAGCGGCACCAGGCGCGAGGAACTGCTGGTGGACGAACACACCCTGAAGCAGATGTGGCTGCTCAGGCGGATGGTCACTATGATCTCGGCCGATTCGTCCAACTCGACCGAGGGCACTCAGCTGGTCATCGACCGGCTGTCCAAGACCCGCACCAATGCCGACTTCCTGGCCAACATGAACAAGGTGGACTAGCCGGGCAGCGCCAAGGATGTCATGCCGCACTTGATGCGGCATCCAGGGCTGGGGTGGCGCGGCGGGGCTCCGCCTAACGATATCCGCGAAGCAGTGCGCTAGCCGGGCAGGCTCTCCCCGCTGCCGGGCTTGGCCAGCGGCTTCCCCTCCCTGCACAGCGGGCATTCCTCCGGCTTGTACGTCGGCGTGTGGGTCCGCAGACAACTGAACAGGGGCACGCCGAACTCCAGATTGCCCTGGCTCCGGTCAATCAGCACCCCCAGCCCCACCGGCTCGCCTCCCAGCCGCTTCACCTCGGCCAGCACCTCTCGGACGGATCCCCCTGTGGTCAGCACGTCGTCCACCACCAGCACCCGCTCCCCGGGATGGACCCGGAATCCCCGGCGGAACACCCGGCCGGTGCCCTCCCTCTCGGCGAAGATGCTCCGCACACCCAGTTGCCGGGCCACTTCATAGGCCACGATGACCCCCCCGGTGGTCGGTCCCACCACCAGCCGGCAGTCACAGCCCCGGAAGTGGTCCGCAATCATGCGGCACATCCGCTCCGTGTTGTGGGGCTGCTCCAGTATCCGGAACTTCTCCCAGTAGACCGGCGAGTGGAGTCCCGAGGTGAGCAGGAAATGCCCCTCGGAGAAGGCGCCGGCCTCTTTGAGTATCGCTTCCGCCTGATCCTGCACCCGTTCTCCCTGACCTATCCTGCTGCAGCGGCGTAGTTGGGCGAAAGTCCCCATTCCCGGGGCGGCCAGTAGCAGATCCACGTCTTGCCCACGATGTTGTCGCGGGGCACCAGGCCGAAGGTGTGGGAACCGCTGGTGGCGGTGCGGTTGTCTCCGATGACAAAGTACCTGTCGGGGGGCACAGTCACCGAGTAGTTCTCGCAGAGGATGGCGCCGAACTCCGGGCTCTCCTCCAGGAGGCTGCCGTTGACATAGAACCGCCCGCTTCGGATTTCCACGGAGTCGCCGGGCAGGCCCACGATTCTCTTGATGTACAGATGGTCGGGCATCTGGGGATTGCGGAAGACCACCACATCCCCTCTGTGGGGAGAGCCGAGGCGATAGGACAGCTTGTTCACCACGATGTACTCCCCGTCGGGGAAGGTCGGCTCCATGCTGTGACCTTCCACCCGGAAGCTCTGCATGGTGAATTGCACCGCAGTGAAGACAACCAGTATGATGATAGCGGTCAGTATGACCTGGGCGATACCGGCCCTGATCCTTCTCGGCTCCCGCAATCCGCTGAACATAAGCAAACCTAGATTATAGTCCTTTCCCCCAAATCCACAAATGCGCATGGACGACTCAGAGCTGGTGCAGAACAGCAAGAGGGGCGACCTCGACAGCTTCAACGAGCTGGTGGAGCGCTATCAGAGAATGGCCTACAACCTGGCCCTGCGCATGCTCAGTGACCCCGCCGCCGCCGAGGACGCCACCCAGGAGGCCCTCTTCTCCGCCTGGAGGAACATCGGGGGCTTCCGGGGGGACAACTTCAGGGCCTGGCTGCTCCGGATCACCGCCAATGCCTGCCGGGACCAGCTGCGCCGGCTGAAGCGCCGCCCGGCCATCCCCCTGGAGTCGCTGCCCTTCGAACCGCCGGCGCCCCCCACCAGCGAGTCCCCCGAGGACTACGTCCTGCGCCGGGAGGTCCAGGCCCAGATCCAGGCAGGACTGGCCAGCCTCCCTTCCGAACAGAGGCTGGCGGTCATCCTGTGCGACATCCAGGGACTGAGCTATGAGGAGATCGCCGCGGTGATGAAGTGCTCCGTTGGCACGGTCAAGTCCCGCATCAGCCGGGGCCGGGGCCAGTTGCGTGACTACCTCCAGCGCAGTGGGAACTTCTGAGCCGGCAGTATCGTCTGAATAGATAAGAAGGCGGGACAACCATGTGGCAGATTCTGGCTCGATTGCGGAAGGACGGCTGCGCCGGGACCAGGGGGCGGCTGTCCGCCTACCTGGACGGGCGGCTGAGCGCCGGGGACCTCCGCCGCGTGGAGCAGCACCTGGCAGTGTGCCACGGCTGTCAGCAAGAGCTGCGCTCCCTGGAGGCCACGGTGGCCCTCCTTCACAGGCTGCCTCAGGCGGCGCCTTCGCGCAGCCTCCGCATCCCCCGGATGGAACCATCCCGCCGCTGGACCCCCGTCCCGGCACTGCGCCTGGCTACGGCAGGCGCCACCATGCTGCTCATCCTGGCCTTCACCGCCGACATGGTCAACTTCTTTGATACGCCTCCGTCGCCGACAGGTCAGCCATGGGGCAGCAACTACACCGACAACAGGAGCGCCGCCGTCGAGGGAAACGACAAGGACTACGCCGGAACGCTGAGCCCCGGCGACGGCCAGGAACCCAGCCCCTCCTCCGATGAAGCGATCGGATCCGCGGAAGCCGCCTGGGTACGTCCGGCGGTGTACGGTCTGGCCGGCACCGTCGTCCTTCTCGGCGGCATCACCGCCTGGCTCTGGCTCAAACCCAGGCGCCGGGCAACCCACCACCCCGCCTGACCCCCAGCCCCCTTCAAGATTCAGACCCCATCCCGCCACAGGCGCACGCCCTTCTGCCATTCCGCCTGTGTTCGGCCCATCCAGGGTGCCGCCCCATCTCCACTACCCTCCCACACCACCACTCCATCCACATCAAGGCTGAAGCTCGAGAAGCAGACACAATCCTCAATCCCCCCCTTGACTCGTCCGTGTTCGATCTCGGACAATGACAGGCAGGAATGAAGCCCGATATCCGACCTACTGCAGGACGTGCCCTATGGTGTGCAAGAAGGCATCCGCCGCAATCCTCCGTCCCAAACGCCAGGTCACTCTTCCCAGGGACGAGATATGTGGCCAACTGGGCATCGGCCCCGGTCAGGTGCTCGAGATGACCGTGAAGGATTCCGCAATCCTGGCCAGACCCAGGAAGATCGTGGTTCTTGAATCCCTGAGAGAGATTCAGCAGACTTTCCAGCGTTCCGGGTTAGCCGAGGAGCAGGACCAGAAGGCAGGCCATCGTGTAGGGCAGGAGGTGGCCAGGGAGCGCTACTGTGTCAGGAGCTAGGCCACGGGACCTGGACAGCAGGGTCATCTTCTCAGCACTCAACCCCCCCGCAAGGAGCGCCGGTCACCATATTGGAGCAAGATGGAGCCTGTCAAGGCTATTCAGCCAAGCTCCACGCAATGTCCTTTGCCGCCCAAGTTCGATGCCAACGAGTTCCTCGGTTCGTCTTGGGCATTACGGCCAAAGTTGAGGTTTGCCCCCTCAATCGCACGGACAAGGGAAGAAACCGCATACCACCCATCACAAGTGCTGAAGAAGTCGAGAGATGGCTCGGCAATGATGACGTTGAAGGTCGCGGAGGCAGTGGAGCTTCTTGCCTGGACACTTGGGCGGGGCGAGACGGTGGAAGTCATCCGGCCAAGGCAACCGCGCTAGGCCGTACGGAAGGTTGCGTCGGCCATGGCGGCAATCTACGACAAGAAGTCTGCTGCGTCAAGGCATGCCATCACGCAGCCATGCTGTGAACGGCAATGAAGCTCATCATCCATCGCGGCACACATGAAGTTGGCGGGAGCTGTGTTGAGCTCTACTCCCAGACTTGCAAGACACGCATCGTTGTTGACGTTGGAGTGCCGCTGGTGACTCCGGATGGATCGCCTTTTGAGTGGCAGGACCATAGGCGGTCCTCTGCTAGAGAACTCTTGGGCCAGGGGATACTCCCCGGAGTCCGCGGGATGTATCCACACCAACAAGTCTCAGTCTCCGCCGTCATATTGTCACATAGTCATCAGGATCACTACGGGTTTCTCCGCTTCCTACATTCGGCAATTCCCGTATACATGAGCCCAGGAACAAGCAGTATCATCGAGGTCTCAAACCTGTTTCTGGATGCGAGGGTCAATCTCGACCAAGTCCAGACCTTCACCATGTGGCAGCCGTTCCAGGTGGGTGAATTCACGATCACTCCCTATCTCATGGATCATTCAGCACCCGACGCTGCTGCGTTCCTCATCGAGGCAGAGGGGAAGAAGGTCTTCTACACTGGTGATTTCCGTGGCCATGGGCGGAAGTCCGTACTGCTGAGGAGACTTCTGGCAGACCCTATCCCAGGTGTGGACTGCCTGATCATGGAAGGTACCATGATTGGCAGGCATGAGGGACTCTATCCGGACGAGAAGGCGGTGGAGAACGCCATAGGCAGCCTGCTAGCCGACCAGCGTTCCTACACCTTTGTCTTCTGCTCGTCTCAGAATCTGGATAGGCTTGTGTCGGTCTATCGGGCAGCCAAGCGACACGGGAAGGTCGTGGTTATCGATCTGTATACCGCCTTTGTGCTGGACAAACTGAGTACGTTGTCAGACAACATTCCTCAATTCCACTGGCAAGGAGTCCGGGTGCTCTACGGTTATTCTCATGCCCAGAGAATCGCTGGGTACGACAGGCAGCTGCTGTTCACCTACAAGAAGGCCAAGATTGAGTGGGAAGAGATAAGGCGTCGCGCGCAGGAAATGGTAGTCCTCGCCAAAGACAACCGCTACTTCCGAACAGTCATGCTTCCGAAACTGGGTCCTCCCACTGGGGCCAGGGCGGTCTACTCGATGTGGCCCGGCTACCTCGAGCGTTCGAATCTGACAAAGGTTCTGGAATCTCGCCATGTCGAGTTGGCAGAGATCCACACCAGCGGACACGCCTACGTCGAGAATCTCAGTCAGTTGGTATTCGCTCTCAAACCCCGTCATGTCATTCCCATCCACACGTTCAGCCCGGGCGAATTCCTCCGGCTCTTTCCCACTGCCATCCAGCTTGCAGATGGCGAGGAGATGACGGTGTAGCGGAGCCCCAGGAAGGACTGAAGAGATAGCACAGGGACATGACCGGACAGCCTCATCGTCGACGGCTATCAGCTAGCCTGATTGCGGAAGTGCCGAGCCCAGGGCCTGCCTGGATGGCCGGCCCGGAGCAGTTCATAGGTACTCACCCTATCGAGAGAGCGTAGATGCACACAACAAAGGAGGTTGGGTGACAACGGGGATCTCGAGAGAACTGCCCAAAGATTTCATGAGCGATCTCATGAGCGGATCGCTGATGCCGGTGCTCGAGAGAGTCAGAATGGATGACACTCTACTGCTGGCTCTTCGGGGGACCTACGTCAATGTCTACTACAGGGGCGGCAACCTCATGAGAATCACAGGACCTGCCACCGACTCAATTCGTTCCTATGAAGCGTTCTTTGACAAGAAATACGCTGAATCCCCACGGCTTCTTCCCAGACCGCCAGGCAAGATTGTTACGAGGAAAGATGCGCAACGCTGGGTTGATGCCTTTCCTCGACTCAAGCAAATCATGGACACTCACTTCCAAACGAAACGCAAGCCGGAGCGTGAATTCCAGCAGTTGGCAGCGCGGGAGAACAACTGCTCCACCATCTCAGTGGCAACTGAGTATTTCGTCACGGATATCGAAGTGGCGGACCCTTCCATTGGCGCCCGGTTTGACATGCTAGCGCTGCGCTGGCCAGCCGACGCCCGCAAACACGGAAGAGGTTGCCAAGCAGCGCTGATCGAGATGAAATATGGCGATGATGCCCTCAAAGGCGAGTCTGGGGTGTTGGAGCACTTGCATGACATGGAGAGACTAGCTCGCGACGAGGACAAGTGTCGCCAGTTGAGGAAGGCCGCCGAGGATCAGTTCCGTCAACTTGACGAACTCGGCTTGCTCAAATTCAGGCGCAGTGCGAGAGTGACCAAGATCGAGCTCAAGGAAAGACTGGAGGTGATCCTTGTGCTCGCGAATCTCAATCCACGCAGCGGAGTGCTGACCGAGATCCTGGAGGACCGGAGGATGCGGGGTTTCGAGAGTCGTGCTTCGCCCTTCGACTTGCGCTTCTTTGTAGCCCACTTCGCTGGATATGGCATGCATACCGATTGCATGCTGACACTGGACCAGCTGAAGAAGCGGATGGGCAGGAGGGCGAGAGAAGATGCAGAGTGCCGTGAGTATTGCTGACATCGTCAATGCCGCTGTCGCTCGCCTGACTGAGGACTTCCTGACATCTCCGGCACGGTATTTCAGCGAGGAAGACATCAGGTGGCGGCTGATCAAGGACATTGACACAGGTCTGGCTCAGCTTGGTGAGTCCACCGTTACTGTCTCTGGCGGTACGCCCACGTCGGCCGTTCACGGAGAGTATCCCACACCCTTCCGTTGCGGCATGAAGGAGAGCTCGTTTAAGGTTCTGGGGCCGGCAGACCGCAGCGGGAGGAGAGGGCACTTCGACGTTGTGGTCTTGAACGCCTCATCGACTACTGGGATATCGCTGGAAGCGGTTCGTTCACAGGACTTCGGTGTCTTTATCAGGGCTCTGCCCACCCTTTGTCTTCCGTTTCTCGACACCGTCATCGAAATCAAGCTCTATCGAGACCTCGGCAATCCCAGGCGAGCCAGGTCAATCTCGCAGGCGGCGCTTGTCGCAGTCCAGGCGGTGAAGAAGGTTGCCGCTGCCTTGAGTCCGCAGCCCGGCCATTATCCCCGGCCCTTTGCCCGGTGCGGCATGGTGCTCCTTCTTGACAACTCACATCTGGCTCCTGGTGCCAATGTCGAGCCGGTGCGTACGCTGTTCCGGCAGCTGCTGGCGGAACACCTCAAGCGGACTGTGCCTCCCGATACCTTCACCGGCATGTGGATCACCAGCCACGTCGAAGTCTGGCCCTGCCCCACATCCCCGCCATGCGGAGGCGCCACATGGTGAGCCACGCACTCAACCTGTGGGAACGGCAATTTCGGGCTGCAGCCCGTGCTGACGACTATGCTCTCTTTCGCCAACATATGTGGCGCCTGGGTCTGCTGGACAAGCCCAAGCTGCTGCTGGAGGGCACCATTCGTGTGGTCCAAGCCATCGTAGCCTATGCCATTGTTGACGGACAGCCCTCCGACTTCTCGCTTCGAATGCAGAGGTACAACCCGTCCCTGGCCCCGGATGCGCGCTATGCGTTCACCCTCGACTTGTGTGGCAAAGCCTTCGCTCGGATCCTTGTCGATGCCGGGCTGCGGACCCTGGACCTGGCTGACCTCCACAATCATCCCTTGGACGACTTCCAAGTAGCCGGATATCATCGAATCTGGGTATCACACCCCGATTGGTCCCCTATCACCGCCGGCGAACTCCAACAACTTGAGGAAGCCGTGACCAACGACCTGCGGTCGGGCTATTCCGAGGACGAACTGGCCGTCTCTTTTCAGCCTCTGCCGGACCTATCTTGTCTTCTTGTATCACTCCATGATCTCCCCAAGTCGGAGGTGACCTAGCTATTGACGATCTGCTGGACGTTCTGCGGATGTCACTCAGCGCTGTCACTGTGCTCCAGCGCCTTCCGCCGTCCAGCAGCACCAGAACAAGCTCACGCCCACCATTTGCACAACTAGACAGCTTGTGATAATGTCTGAGGTGACTAACGTAGGGCACCATATCTGCAGGCCGGTCCGGCAAGGGGTGCGATGATATGTGCCATATGCTGAAGCGCTCACTCATCGTCATCGTCCTCACATCACTTGCGGCCTCAACCATTTGCCCACTGGTTGCAGGCAGCGCGAGCCTTGGTGCGTCTGTTGAGCCTTTCACGGGCGCGGACGGCTGGAAGTGGCAGAACCCCTTGCCGCAGGGACAGTCCCTCAATGGCGTTTGGGGCACGTCTTCATCCAACGTCTTTGCAGTGGGGGAGTACGGCACCATCCTTCATTACGATGGCAGCGAATGGAGTCCCGCTACCAGCGGCACTACGGATGACCTCTGGGATGTCTGGGGCAACTCTCCCAATGAAGTGTTCGCTGTAGGAGAGAATGGCACCATCCTGCAATATGATGGAGGTGAATGGAGTCCCATGAGCAGCGGTACCACGGAGCAACTCTGGGGAGTCTGGAGCAGCTCACCCAGCGATGTCTTCGCTGTGGGAGGGTCCCTGTACGAAGGGGAAGGTATCGTCCTGCACTACGATGGCAGCGATTGGAGCCAGATGACCACCCCCACCGCAAAGCACCTTCAAGGCGTCTGGGGTACATCTCCCACGGAGGTATTCGCTGTGGGAGGTGCCGGTATTGTCATGCACTATGACGGCAGCGCCTGGTCCGTGATGGATGCTGGTGTGACGAATACTCTCAAAGGAGTCTGGGGCGGGTCTCCCAGCGATGTCTACGCCGTTGGTGGTAAAGTGAGCCCAGGCCCAGTCGAGGGGGATGGCGTGGTCCTGCACTACGATGGCGCTCAATGGATCCTCGTGCGCAGTGAGGTACAGCACCTCTTCAATGGCATCTGGGGCGCTTCCGCGAGCCACCTCTTCGCAGTGGGGGGCCGTTGGGACGGACCCGGGGGTGGATCCGAGGTTGTCGAAGGCGCAATCATGCGGTACGACGGTTCGGCTTGGGGCACCATGTACACGGACGATGAGTTCAGCGACATCTGGGGCAGTTCCGCCACCGATGTGTTCGCCGTCGGATATGCCGGCAATATCTGGCACTACGACGGCAGTGAATGGAGCCCCATGAGCAGCGTCGCGACATCGAACAATCTCTCTGGAGTCTGGGGGAGTTCTGCCGCTGACGTGTTTGCCGTGGGCGGTCACTACTTCCCTTTTGATGAGGGCACGATCGTTCACTACGATGGGAGCGCCTGGAGCCCCATGGACAGTGGCACATCGGAGTATCTTTGGGATGTCTGGGGCAGCTCTCCAAGCGATGTGTATGCCGTTGGTGGAACCGTAGTTGAGGGCGATGCCAACCCCATCATCCTTCATTATGACGGTGAGTCCTGGGTCGAGGTGGCTAGCGACATTACGGACCCGTCCCTGGGTCCACTCCTGGGTATCTGGGGAAGCTCGGCCACGGACATCTTTGCCGTGGCCCCCGGTAACCATGGCCCCGTGATTGAAGGCGGCATTCTCCACTACGATGGCAGTACATGGAGCCTGATGAACACAGGCATCACGGCTGGCTTCAGGGCCGTCTGGGGCACCTCTTCCTCTGATGTCTTCGCCGTGGGTATCGCCTACTATGAGGGCTCGAGCGTGCCCTATGCGGAAATCATCATGCACTATGATGGGTCTGCCTGGAGCACCATGGCTAGCGGCATCAGGGTAGCGCTCGATACTGTCTGGGGCATTTCTCCTGCCGACGTCTTCGCTTCGGGGTACTACTACTCCGAACACCGTGACATCATCATGCACTACGATGGCAGCACGTGGACCGAGATGCCCAGCGACAGTATGCCTGGGATCGTTGGCGCCTGGGTCAATTCCGACACCGATATCTTCGGCTTGGGGGAAGGCGGAATCTGGCACTACGACGGCACCACCTGGAGCACAATGACCACTAGCACCAACCGGGGTCTTTCTGATGTCTGGGGCAGTTCGGGTTATCACGTATTCGCCGTGGGCAGCGATGGAGCCATCCTTCATTACGCTGGAGGGGCTGCTCCCAACAACCCGGCCAATACTTCGCCGGCCAACGCGACAACCGGCGTCAGCCCAGCGCCAATGCTGCAGTCCTCGGCCTTCGACGATCCGAACCCCAGTGACACGCACTCCGCCTCCCGGTGGCAGATCACCTTGACTCCTAACGACTACTCGATCTCGGTCTTCGACAGCGGGAGAGACACCGCGAACCTCACAGGCATTGCCATACCCCCAGAAACACTGGACTACTCGACCACGTACTATTGGCGCGTACGGCATCAGGACAGTCACGGCAACTGGTCTGGCTACTCTCTAGAGACCTCATTCACTACGCTCAACCGCCCACCGAGTAGGCCAAGCAATATGTCACCGCTTGACGGTGCAACCGCTGTCATTCTGACGCCAACACTGCAGTCCTCGGTATTCTCCGACCCGGATCAGGGCAATACCCACGCTGCCTCACAATGGCAGATAAGGTCCGTCTCTGGAGACTATTCCAGCCCCGTCCTCGACAGTGGCATTGACGGCGCGCACCTCAGCGCCATTGACATCCCTTCAGGGGCGCTGGCCTACTCAACGACCTACCGCTGGCAGGTACGGCACCAGGACAATCACGGAGATTGGTCCGACTACTCCGATGAAACGACCTTCACAACCTTCAGCCGACCGCCCAGTCAGCCGACCAACGCCTCGCCCGCCAACGCGTCGACAGGGGTGACCCTCGCGCCAACACTGACCGCATCGGCCTTCTCCGACCCGGACAGCGCCGACACTCATGCCGCATCTCAATGGCAGATGAGGTCAACCACCGGAGGCTATTCCAGCCCTGCCTTCGACAGTGGGATAGACACCACCAACCTGACCGAGATCCATGTCCCCCTGGGCGCGCTGGCGTACTCAACCAGCTACCACTGGGAGGTTCGGTATCAGGACAATCGGGGAGTCTGGTCAGACTGGTCATCTGAGACTTCCTTCACTACCCCACCCCCGCCACAGGCTCAATTCGACGTCACTTCCGTAAGGGTCTCAGGGGGGGTGATGCTGATCTTCTTCGGCAACCTGTCAACAGGAGGAGCCTCACCGCTGACCTATGCCTGGGACTTCGACAATGATGGGACCACTGACGCCACAGAGCGCGAACCGTGGCATCGCTATATGGACCCGGGCACGTACACGGTCAGCCTCACCTTCACCGATGCTGTGGGCAACACGGATAAGGATACCAAGCCGAACTGTCTTGCCATCCTGCCGCCAGGCGGGGGCAAGATGGAAACTGCGGACGGACAGATCTCCACGGACTTTCCCGGTGGCGCGGTTGCCGGCACAGCAGTAGTCACCATCGACAGCAAGCGGGGCTGCCAGCTTCCCGACGCGCCTGAAGGATTCGTGATAGGCGATACCTGCTTCGTCATAGTGGCGATGGATGAAGATGGAAACGACATCGTCACCTTGTCTCAGCCCACGACAATCACGGTCAAGTACTCGGAGGCAGATGTCGCTGCAGCGGATGGGAATGCCGAGAACCTAGTCCTGGCCTACTGGGACGAAGAGGCCGAACAGTGGAAGCCCCTCAATACCGTCGTCAACACGGCCGATGTGACCTTGACTGCCTCCACTACCCACCTCAGCACCTGGGCAATCCTGGTGGCCCCAGCCAGCCCCCAAGCACAGGGCACGCAAGGCATTCCCTTGTGGGTCTGGATCTTTGTCGGCAGTATCGGAGCATTGCCAGTGGCCGGGATCTTGGCTTACTTGTTGGGCAGGAGTTGGGCAGCCATCAAGTAGAGAACCAGTCCACGTCTCAGGCCCAGTTCGACTCTCCCCCTTCTCCGGCATGAAAACGAACCGCCCCGGTGTCTGCGATCAGGGCGGTTTGTTCATCATCTGCCACCGCATCGGAAACACAGCCACGCCGACTCCCCAGAGCCCTACGAAGGGGCTACACAACGGACCCCGACTCCCACCGCAACTTCACCCATGCGACACTCCTCCTTGGCAGTTTGAACTGCCGGCTGTCAAGGTGATAGAATGGCGGCAAGACGGAGAGATTGCCCCCGGCGCACCCTTGAACACCAATGTCACAGGTTGCCACGTCCAAACGCACTGACTATATGCAGCGTGCGCTGTCGCTGGCCAGGCTGGCCCTGGTCCATGCCAGCCCCAACCCCGCCGTGGGAGCGGTGATAGTCAAGGATGACACCATCGTCGGCGAGGGATACACCCAACCCCCCGGCTCGCACCACGCCGAGATAGTGGCCCTGCGGCAGGCTGAGGACAAGGCCCGGGGTGCTACCATGTACGTCACGCTGGAGCCTTGCTGCCACCATGGCCGGACCCCCCCATGCACCAGCGCCATCATTGACGCCGGCATTGCCGAGGTCCACCTGTCCATCATCGACCCCAACCTCAGGGTCTGCGGCCGCGGCAAGGCCGCACTGGAAGCTGCCGGGATTCGGACCGTCGTCGGCGAACATGAGGAGGCGGCACAGGAGCTCAATGAGGCCTATATCAAGTTCATCTCCACCGGCCTGCCCTTCGTCCTGGGCAAGTTCGCCATGAGCCTGGATGGCAAGATCGCCACCAAGACCGGCGACTCCAAATGGATCAGCGGTGAACAGTCACGGAGATATGTGCACACGTTGCGGAGCCAGATTGACGCCATCATGGTGGGCGTGGAGACCATCATCAGAGACGACCCCCAACTGACCGCCAGAGCCGGTCTGGACGGAGGCCAGCTGGAGAGGCAACCCCTCCGCGTGGTGGTGGACAGCGCCGCCCGCACTCCGCCGTCCGCCCGGGTGCTCAATCTGCCCGGAAAGACCATGATCGCCACCACCAGGGAGGCGGACCCCGCCAGGAAGAAGGCCCTGGAGGACGCCGGCGCGGAGATGCTGGAGCTGCCCTCCAGGGGCAGGATGGTCGACCTGGAGGTGTTGCTGAAGGTCCTCGGTGAAAGGCAGATCATCAGCCTCATGGTCGAAGGTGGCGCCGTCGTCTTCGGATCGCTCTTCGAGCAGAGCCTGATAGACAAGGTGCTGGTCTTCATCGCCCCGATGATCATAGGCGGCGAGGAGGCCAAGAACCCCGTCGAAGGCAAGGGTGTTGAGAAGCTGGCTCAAGCCACCCACCTGATCCGCACGCGGATGGAGGGCGTGGGCAGCGATATGCTGATCAGCGGCTACGTCGCCCGGTAGCCTGGAGCCCGCATGATGCGCCGGTCCAACTGAGGAACAGGAGTCGAAGGAGCGCTTTGTTCACCGGTATCGTCGAGGAAGTCGGCAAGGTCAGGGCAGTGGGCCCGGGCAGCCTGGCCGTTTCCGCCACCAAGGTCGTTGAGAAGACCGGACTGGGCGACAGCATCGCCGTCAATGGAGCCTGCCTCACGGTGAGCGCCATGGACCCCGCGTCGTTCTCCGTTGATGTCATGCCGGAGACGCTGCGGCGCACCAACCTGGGACTGCTCCGCCCCGGATCGAAGGTCAACCTGGAGCGGGCCCTGTCGGTGGGCGGCCGTCTGGGCGGTCACTTCGTCCAGGGACATGTGGACGCCACCGGAAGGGTGATGACGCTGAAGGCGGAGGGCCCGGCCGTCATCGCCAGATTCGCCGCTCCGCCGGAGGTGCTGCGCTACGTCGTGGAGAAGGGCTTCATCGCCGTTGATGGGGTCAGTCTCACCGTGATCAGCCATGACAGCACTTCCCTCAGCGTCTCTCTGGTGGGCTACACACTGAAGCAGACCACGCTGGGCGGCAGGCAAGTTGGCGATACGGTCAATCTGGAAGTGGATATCATGGCCAAGTATGTGGAGAAGCTGGCCGGGGGCCGCAGCGGCGTGACCCTGGAGTTCCTGACCGATCACGGCTTCTCCGTCACTGGCTCTCTTTCGTGAAGGGGCAGGGTTGAGAATGGGACTGGCGACGATTCCGGAGGCCGTCGAGGAGTTCAGGCAGGGCAGGATCCTCATAATCGTTGACGATGAGAGCCGGGAGAACGAGGGCGACCTGGCCATGGCCGCGGAGAAGGTCACCCCAGAGGCCATCAATATCATGGCCAGGGAGGCCCGGGGGCTGATCTGCATGCCCATCACCGGGGAGAGGCTGGAGGAGCTGCGCATCCCCATGATGGTCCAGGACAACACCTCCCGGTTCTCCACCGCCTTCACCATATCCATCGAGGCCAAGCACGGGGTGACCACGGGGATCTCGGCCCACGACCGGGCCACCACCATCAGGACCGTGCTCGATCCGGCCACCAGGCCGGAGGATATCGCCCGTCCCGGCCACGTGTTCCCCATCAGGGCCAGACCGGGAGGCGTTCTGGTGCGGGCAGGACACACCGAGGCATCGGTCGACCTGGCCAGGCTGGCCGGCCTCTATCCCGCCGGGGTGATCTGCGAGATCCTGAATGAGGACGGCACCATGGCCCGGTTCCGCCAGTTGGAGGAGCTGGCCGCCAGGCACAATCTGAAGATGGTCAGCGTGGCCGACCTGATCACCTACCGCCGCCGCCACGAGAAGCTGGTTCACCGCGTGGCCGAGGCCAAGCTGCCCACGAAGTACGGGGAGTTCACCATCATCGCCTACAAGAGCACCATCGACACCGATGAACACGTGGCGCTGGTCAAGGGCGATGTCCACGTGGCCGAACCGGTGCTGGTCCGGGTGCACAGCGAGTGCCTCACCGGCGACGTCTTCAGCAGCCTCCGCTGCGACTGCGGGGAGCAGATGGCCATGGCCATGCAGGCCATCGCCGAGGAGGGGCGGGGGGTGTTCCTCTACATGCGCCAGGAGGGCCGAGGGATCGGACTGCACAACAAGCTGCGGGCCTACGCCCTGCAGGACCAGGGGGTGGACACCGTGGAGGCCAACGAGCTTCTGGGGTTCGCCGCCGATCTCCGCGACTACGGCATCGGGGCCCAGATCCTGGCCGACATTGGACTGGAGCGGATTCGCCTGCTGACCAACAACCCCAGGAAGGTGGTCGGCCTGGATGGACACGGCCTCCAGGTGGTGGAGACGGTGCCCATCATAGCCCCGCCGAACTCATACAACGCCTCCTATCTGAAGGTCAAAGGGGCGAAGCTGGGACACCATTTCGTAGCAGACTAACAAGAGGAGGGCGCGATGAAGAAGGTCTATCAGGGGACACTACTGGCGGAGGGCCTCAAGTTCGGGCTGATCGTTTCCCGGTTCAACGAGTTCATATCGGCCAAGCTGCTCGAAGGAGCCCAGGATGCCCTGCTGCGCCACGGCGCCAGGGAGGACGATATCGAGGTCGCCTGGGCGCCCGGCTCGTTTGAGATCCCCCTCATCGCCAAGAAGATGGCGGAGTCGGGAAGATACCACGCCGTGATCTGCCTGGGCGCCATCATTCGGGGAGGCACTCCTCACTTCGACTACGTCGCCGCCGAAGCCAGCAAGGGGGTGGCCAAGGTTTCCCTGGACACCGGCGTGCCGGTCATCTTCGGCGTGATCACGGCTGATGTCCTGGAGCAGGCCATCGAAAGGGCGGGCACAAAAGAGGGCAACATGGGCTTCAAGGCGGCCATGAGTGGCATCGAGATGGCCAACCTGGTCAAGGCCATGAAAGCTCCGCGGAAAGCCTGATTTCCTATCCAACTGCCCTGAAGACCCTGTCTCCTCGGCGGACCCGATCCGGGACTTTGATGCCCACGGAATCCCCCGGCTTGGCCTCGCTTACCTCTGTGTTGTGAATCTGCATCGACTCCACAACCAGTTCGAGGTCGGTGGTGTGCCCCTTGATGTGGATCTTCTCGCCACGCTTGAGGATCTCCTTCAGGTCGATGCCTGCCACCACCGGTCGGGAGAAGAAATCGGTTACCGTGCCAACCTCTACCTCCTGGGTCATGGATCTCACCCCCTTCCCGGACCTGACTGCCTGTCCGTGCAAAGCAGTATATCGCCGGATGCACTTCCATGCAATACTCCCACAAGCTTTGTGGGTGGAGGATCAGAGGAAGGAGTTGATCTGCCGGCGCAGCCCGTCGGCCGACTCCCGGGCGGCCCGGGCGTAGTCGCTGCCCCTCGAAGCGTAGAGGATCTGTCTGGAGCTGGCGAAGATGGCCCTCCGGCCCTGGCCGTCCGTCCCGTGGCGGACAGCCCATTCCAGATCGCCGCCCTGGGCCCCGATGCCCGGTATCAACAGGTCCATCTGGGGACAGAGCTGCCTGATCTCACTTAGCTCACGGGGATAGGTGGCGCCCACCACCAGGCCGACGTTGCCCCTGGTGTTCCATTCCTGGGCCCTGCTGGCCACCAGGCGGTACAGAGGCTGCCCGTCGCTCCCCTGGGCGTCGGAGCACAGCGCGTCCTGGAAGTCCCCGGCTCCCGGATTCGAGGTGCGGCAGAGGACGAACACAGCCCTGTCCGCATAGCGGGTGAAGGGCTCTATGGAGTCGTGTCCCAGGTACGGGCTGACGGTCACCGCATCGAAGCCCAGGACCTCGAACAGGGCCCTGGCATAGGCCCGCGCCGTGTGGCCCACATCCCCCCGCTTGGCGTCCCCGATGACGGGGATGCCCTCCGGGATGTGCTTCACCGTCTCCTGCAGGGCGGCCAGCCCGGCGCTGCCCAGCGCTTCGTAGAAGGCCAGATTCGGCTTGTAGGCGCAGACCAGGTCCGCCGTGGCATCGATGATGGCCCGGTTGAACTCGATGACGCCCGCCTCCGGCATCAGTTCCGGGTCGGGGTCGAGTCCCAGGCAAAGGAGGCTCTTGTTCCTTGTCGAGGCCTGCAGCAGCTTCTGGGCGAAGTCCATCTCACACCCGCCATGGCAGGGAGCGACGCTAGCCAAGGGAACCGGAGAGCTGACGCCCCCCCAGGACATGGAAGTGGATGTGGGGCACCAGCTGGCCTCCCTCCCGGCCGCAGTTCACGGCGACGCGGTACCCTCTCTCCGACAGGCCCTCGCTCCTGGCCACCTCGTTGGCCACGTGGATCAGATGGCCCAGGAGGTCCCTCTGTCCGGAGCCGGTCTGGACCAGGGACGCGATGTGCTCCTTGGGCATGACCAGCAGGTGCTTCGGCGCCTGGGGGTTGATGTCCCGGATGACCACGGCCCGGTCGTCCTGATAGACGAAGTCGCCGGGTATCTTGCCGGCGATGATCCTGCAGAAGATACAGTCCGCCACCGTTCCCTCCCCCGGGGACTACAGCCCCAGTTGACCGGCGATCAATTCGCGGTGGTAGTTGGCGTCACCGAACAGGGCCTGGGCCGCCTTGCCCCGGCGGTAGTAGAGCTGAAGATCGTGGTCAACGGTGTAGCCCACCCCGCCGTGGATCTGGTGCCCCAGGCGGACCACCCGCCCGATGGCCTCGCTGACCCAGGCCTTGGCCATGGCCACTTCCTTCACCGCCGGCAGGCCGTTGCTCAGCAGCCAGGCCGCTTCGTAGGTGAGGTATCTCATGCCGTCGACGTCAAGGAGCATGTTGGCGCAGTGGTGCTGCACCGCCTGGAAGGTGCCGATGGGCCGGTCGAACTGCACCCTCTCTTTGGCATAGGCCACGCTCATTTCCAGGACCTGCTGGGCCGCGCCGACCATCTCGGCGCATTTGGCCATGGCCGCCCACTGGAGGGTCTTCTCCGCCACCGGCCAGGCCCCGCCGGGCTGACCGATGAGGTTCCCCTCCGGGACCGCCACCCCGTCCAGGACCACCTCGCACTGCTTGTCGCTGGCGATGGTGCTCAGAACAGCCGACCTGACCCCGGGGCTGCCGCCGTCCACCACGAAGAGGCTGAGTCCGTCCTCCGGCCTGGAGCCCGCCGCCGTTCTGGCCAGGCAGAGAAGGCGGTCAGCCACGTGGGCGTAGGGCACGAAGAGCTTGGTGCCGCTGATGACGTACCCTCCCTTGCCACGGGCCGCCCTGGACTTCATCGAGGCCGCCTCATAGCTGCCGTCGGACTCCGTCAGGGCGAAGGTGATGATCTCCCCCCGGGCTATGGCCGGCAGATAGGTCTGCCTCTGATCGTCGCTGCCCGCTGCCAGGATGGTCAGGCCGCTCATGACCACGCTGGGCAGATAGGGACCGGGCAGGCAGGCCCGGCCCATCTCCTCCAGCAGTATCACCAGATCCAGGAGGCTGCCGCCGCCACCATCGTACCTCTCCGGGAAGGGCAGGCCCAGCCAGCCCAGTTCCGCCATCTTCCCCCAGAGCTCGGGAGAGTAGCCCTTCTCATCCAGCTCCATCTGGCGCACGTGCTGCTTGGTGCACTCGTTGGCCAGGAAGTCACGGGCGGCCTTCTGCAGCATTTTCTGGTCTTCAGACAGGTCTAGGTCCAACTTCTCACCCTCTCACACATATACGAACAATCGCCGCTTCGCTCACGTGTGATAAAGGATAGCAGAAGAGGAGAAGCGACATCAAATCCGGACCGGGCCCGCCATCCTTGACTTGCCCCATGCGCGCAGATATCCTCTAGTGCAGTGTCTCCAACGGTTCGTCAGCCTGACCAACTGTACGCATGTTCTCCGGGTGTCGTCTGCCTCAGGCAGACCGACCCGACCCGCGATGAGGGTCAGGGGATGCCGCCAACTCCTTCCCTCTCGTGTCATGCCGCACTTGATGCGGCATCCAGGGCCGGGGTGGGGCGGCATGCCGCCAAGTCCTTCCGCGGAAGGACCATCCCGCCCACCTCCTCATCGTGCCATCCGCCTTTGGCGGATCCAGGGCCGGGGTGGCGTGGCACGACTACACATAGCGATATCTACGAAGCACTACACTAGCAGGAACGGGAGGCACCCCGCGTGTTCAGAGCGCTGAGGGGAACCGAGGATATCCTGCCCCAGGATCAGGGCTACTGGAGGCTGGTCGAGGCCAGGGCCGCCGAGGTCTGCCGCCTCTTCCAGTACAACCGCATCGACACGCCGGTCTTCGAGCAGGCCGATCTCTTCCTTCGCGGCATCGGTGAAGGCACCGACATCGTGGAGAAGCAGATGTACACCTTCGAGGACCGCGGCGGGGACAGGATCACCCTGCGGCCCGAGGGCACCGCGCCGATCTGCCGGGCCTACATCGAGCACGGCATGCACAACCAGCCCCAGCCGGTGCGACTGTACTACCTCGGCCCCATCTTCCGCTACGAACGGCCCCAGAAGGGCCGTCTGCGGCAGCATCATCAGTTCGGGGTGGAGTCCATCGGCAGCGCCGACCCCGTCTTCGATGCCCAGGTCATCGATCTGGCCTGGTCCTTCTACGGGGCCCTCCAGTTGAAGGGACTGACCCTTCAGCTCAACAGCATCGGCTGCCCGGAATGCCGCCCCGGGTACCTGGACAGCCTGAACTCATACTACGCCGGCCGGTCCGAGAGCCTCTGTCCCGACTGCCGGGCCAGGTTCTCGCGCAGCCCGCTGCGCCTGCTGGACTGCAAGGTGGCCTCGTGTCAGAGCGCCGTGGCCGGCGCCCCCCGGACGCTGGACTTCCTCTGTCAGGCCTGCCGCAGCCACTTCCAGGACCTCCGGGGCTACCTTGACGGACGCGCCATTTGCTACGAACTGAACCCCTACCTGGTGCGCGGACTGGACTACTACACCAGGACCGTCTTTGAGATCCAGCCCGTCGAAGTCCGGGGGCAGAGCGCCATCGGCGGCGGCGGCCGCTATGACAACCTCATCGGCCAGCTGGGCGGCAGGCCCACCCCCGGCGTGGGTTTCGCCACCGGCCTGGAGCGCATTATCGCCAATTTGAAGGAACAAGACATAATGCCCCCGGCCACCCAGGCCAACCGGCAGGTCTTCGTGGTCTCCGCCGACGAAATTGGCCGCCGGAAGGCCCCTTCGATCGCCGCCACGCTCCGCCAAGATGACATAAGCGCCACTTTCGCCTCAGGGGACCTCAGCCTGAAATCTCAAATGCGCCAGGCCTCCTCCTCCGGATCGCGCTGGGCGGTCATAGTCGGCAGTACCGAACTGAGCAGAGATTCAGTGGTCCTGCGTGACATGACCGGGGCATCGCAGGAAGAGATGCCTCTGACAGAGGCAATCAGGAGAATCAAAGGGTCCATCTCCTAGGCATCTTCGCCGGGGCGCCCCGGCCCCGCTCCGCTCAGCCGAGACTCTCCCCCATCCATCCGTTGACCCACCGCAGCCGTGCCCAAGCATGGCCGGACCGCGGTTGAAACCAGCAGGTGGCGATCAGCACAGGTGGGCAGAAGCTGTGGACCAGATTGGCGCGGCGGGGCTATTCCTCGGCGAACAGGGAGGAGAAGTCCCCGTTGAACTCCCGGAGGAAACCGTACATATCGATCAGGTCGTCGGAGGTCACCGGGATGGACAGCCTGCGCCGTTCCTCTTCAGTGAGTTCCGTGAGGATCTCCGGCGCCTTGCCGTCCTTGACCACGGCGGCCACCAGTCCCTGGCTCTTGCAGGAGGCGCAGAAGACGGAGAGGAACCACAGGTCCTCGCGGTGCCCCAAGATCTTGATGTTGCTGGACTCATATTGGCAGCCGCAGATGCCACACTTCATGTTGGAGAGCAGCTTCCTGACGAATTTCTCGTCCATCATCCCACCACCGCCAGATCAGTCCTCGGCGGTCTTCCCCTTGCCCAGGTCCTTCAGGTCAAGCGTGTTGATGAAATCGGTGAAGGCGGACAGCTTGCGCAACTCCTCCTCACTGACTTCCTTCTTGTCATCGTGCTTGCCGGCGTGGGCGGTGGCCACCGGCTTGCCCGTCTCCTGATCGAAGATGATGCCGGCCTTCTCCAGGACCTCTTCGTTGGCGTAGATAGGCGCCTTGGCCCTGACCGCGATGGCGATGGCATCGCTGGGACGGGAGTCGATCTCCAGCTCCTTGCCATTGAAGTCGAAGCTGATCTTGGCATAGAAGGTGTCATTCTGGAGGTCATTCACCAGAATCGACTTGATCTTCGCCCCCAGGCTGCTGATGACGGAGTGAAGAAGGTCATGAGTCAGAGGCCTGGGCACGCTGACACCCTGCAGCTTGATGGCTATGGCGTCGGCCTCCGCCGGCCCGATCCAGATGGGCAGATAGCGGTCAGCCTTGACCTCCTTCAGTATCACCACGCGCTGCGAGTTCATCACGCTCACGCGTATACTGTCCACGCTCATCTCAATCATCTAGCCAACCTCTGTGTCTCTCTCGTGCCCCAAGGTCAATTCTAGGCTTGGCCCACCGCCTTTGTCAAACATTCAGAGCACGGTTTCCCTGTGCCGGGCGCTGTGGCACTGTATACTCACGGCCACCGGCAGACTGGCGATGTGGCAGGGGAAGACCTCCACATGAACGGCCAGCGCCGTGGTCCTGCCCCCGAAGCCCTGCGGGCCGATGCCCAGGGCGTTGATCTTCTGGAGCAGTTCCTTCTCCAGGTCGGCCATCTCGGGGTCGGGATGCGGCTGGCCCAGCGTGCGCACCAGGGCCTCCTTGGCCAGCAGCACCGCCTTGTCCGCGGTGCCGCCGATGCCGACGCCCACGACGACCGGGGGACAGGGGTTGCTGCCCGCCTCGTCCACCGCCCTGACCACGGCGTCGATCACGCCCTGCCTCGCCTGTCCCGGCAGAAGCATGAACAGCCGTGTCATGTTCTCCGAACCCCCACCCTTGGGCATGAGGACGATCTTCAGCCGGTCGCCGGGCACCATCCTGGTGTGGATGACCGGAGGGCAGTTGTCTTTGGTGTTGACCCTGGCCGAGAACGGCTGGCGGACCATCGATTTGCGCAGATAGCCCTCCGTGTAGCCCCGGCGCACGCCCTCCCCCACCGCCTCATCGATCCCTCCCCCGCTGACATGAACATCCTGTCCCACCTCCAGCAGCACCACGGCACAGCCGCAGTCCTGGCACAGAGGCAGTCGCTCCCGGGCAGCGATCTCTGCGTTCTCCAGTATCTGCTTCAGGATCTCCCTCCCCAGAGACGATTCCTCGCTCTGAGCAGCCTCCTTGAGCGACCCGGTGACGTCCGGGGGAAGGAAGTAGTTCGCCTCCTGGCACAGGCCGGCTACGGCCTGGCTGATGCTGCTGGCATCGATCTCTCTCTGAGGCATGGTCCTTCTCCTTCCGCGCAAGACTGCCTGGCAGACCCCGACGACTCCCGCTCCCCCACTCCGGATGCAGCACCCTAGAGGGGGATGTTGCCGTGCTTCTTGGCGGGAAGCGTGTCCACCTTGTTCTTCAGCATGTCCAGGGCCCTGATCAGCTTCCGCCTCGTCTCGCGGGGGTCGATGACATCGTCGATGTACCCCCTGGCCGCGGCCACATAGGGATTGGCGAACTTCGATCTGTACTCGTCGATGAGCCGCTGGCGGGCCTCCTCGGGCTTCTCTGCCTTGGCGATCTCGCTGCGGAAGACGATGTTCACCGCCCCGTCCGGACCCATCACGGCGATCTCCGCCGATGGCCAGGCGTAGTTGATGTCTCCGCGCAGGCCCTTGCTGCTCATCACCACGTAGGCACCACCGTAGGCCTTGCGGACGATGACGCTCACCTTGGGGACTGACGCCTCCGCATAGGCATAAAGGAACTTGGCTCCGTGCCTGATGATTCCCCCGAACTCCTGGTCCGTGCCCGGCATGTAGCCCGGGACATCCACGAAAGTGATCAGCGGGATGTTGAAGCAGTCGCAGAACCGGACGAACCTGGCTCCCTTGTCCGAAGCGTTGATGTCGATCACCCCGGCCATATAGGAGGGCTGCTGGGCCACGATGCCCACGGCCTGCCCGGCCAGCCTGGAAAACCCGACTACCAGGTTGGGGGCGAAGTGCTGATGGACCTCCATGAAATCGCCGCCGTCCACCACCCTGGCGATGATGTCCTTCATGTCGTAGACCTTGGCGGCGTCGGCCGGCACAACGGTCAGTAGTTCCTCGTCGGCCCTCTCCGGATCGTCGCCGGAATCCACTCTGGGTGTCTCCTCCACGTTGTTCTGCGGGAGGAAGCTCAGAAGCCGGGCGACCATCTGGAGCACCTCCTGCTCGCTGTCAGCGATGAAGTGGCAGACGCCGCTCCTTCGGGCATGGACCATGGCCCCACCCAGGTCCTCATGCGAGACCTCTTCCCCGCAGACGGTCTTGATCACGTCGGGACCGGTGATGTACATCTGCCCGATGCCCTTGACCATGAAGATGAAGTCGGTGATCGCCGGGGAGTACACCGCGCCGCCCGCCGTGGGGCCCATGACCACGGAGATCTGGGGGACGACGCCTGAATAGAGGGTGTTGCGGGCGAAGATCTCACCGTAGCCCTTGAGGCTGTCCACCCCCTCCTGTATCCGTGCCCCTCCAGAGTCGAGCAGTCCGATGCACGGGGCGCCGGTCTTGGCCGCCAGGTCCATGACCTTGCAGATCTTCTCCGAAGCCACCAGTGACAGGGTACCGCCGACCACCGTGAAGTCCTGGGCGTAGACGTAGGCCAGCCTGCCTCCGATCTTGCCGTAGCCGGTGACCACGGAGTCGCCCAGGAACCGCTGCTCATCCAGGCCGAAGTCGGTCGACCTGTGGGCAACGAAGGTGTCCAGTTCTTCAAAGCTGCCGCTGTCGAAGAGGAGATTGACCCTCTCCCGGGCGGTGAGCTTGCCCTTGGCATGCTGGGCCTCGATGCGTTTGGCCCCTCCGCCCTGCCTCGCCTGGTCCCGCAGCTTGTTCAGATTGCCAATGCGGTCGTTGACAGGATTATCAGCCATCGCTTGTTGGAAACCCCCTTCCCTCGAAGTAGTCCCGGGCGCCGGCTTCCGGGCCCTAGGGTAGTTGCGCCAGTCTCTCCTCTATCTTGTGCAATCTATCCTCAGCTTCGCGCAGCCTGTGCCGCTCCTTCTCCACTACAGCCGGCGGTGCCTTGCTGACGAAGGCCTCTCTAGCTAACCGGGCCCTGAGATCGGCGGTCCTGGCCCCCAGCGCCTGCCTCTCGCCCTCCAGTCGCCGTCTCTCAGCATCGGGATCTATCATCATGGGCAGCACCACCTCGGCATCCCGGAGGACCAGCACGGCCGACCCCTCGGGATTCTGCCCTTCTCTGCGACGGTCCATGACAGTGAGGGGCTGCACCCGGGCCAGCGCCTCGATGGCCCCGCGGTGAGCCTCAACGGCAGATCTGTCCCGGGCATAGACCTGGGCCGCGATCCAGCGGGAGGCTTCAACCTTCGATTCCGCCCGGGCATTGCGGATGCTGCGGATGATCTCGATGACCAGGGCCATCTCCTCTTCCGCCCCGTCGTCGATGCACCCCCGCCCGCCAGGATACGGGGCGATCATGATGGAATCCGGTCTGGCTCCATCCCAGCGGAGATGGCCACTAAGCGTCTGCCAGATCTCCTCGGTGACGAAGGGCATGAAGGGATGGGCCAGCCTCAGAGAGATCTCCAGGGTCTGGGCCAGGACGGGGGCCGGCGACGGCTGGCTCCCCTCCCGGAGACGGATCTTGGCCAACTCCACGTACCAGTCGCAGAACTCACCCCAGAGGAAATCGTGGACCTGCATCTCAGCCTCGCCGAAGCGGAAGTCCCGCAACAGCTGGTCGGTCTTGACGGCCAGCCGGTCGAGGCGACTCAGTATCCAGCGGTCTTCCACCGGCAGGACGGGCTGCAGCCGCGTGTCAACCAACTGAGGAGGCAGGCTCCTGATGACAAACCGGGCGGCGTTCCAGAGCTTGTTGGCGAAGTTGCGGGCCGCCTCCAGCTTCTGGCTGCTCACCTGGACGTCGTTCCCGGGGGCGTTGCCCGTGGTGATGGCAAATCTCAGGGCATCCGCCCCGTAGTCTTCGATGGCCGCCAGGGGGTTGATGACATTCCCCTTCACCTTGCTCATCTTCTCCCCCTTCTCGTCTCTGAGCAGGCCATGGAGATAGACCCAGCGGAAGGGGACGTCCCCTGTGTTCTCGATGCCCATCATGATCATCCGGGCCACCCAGAAGAAGAGGATGTCATAGCCGGTCTCCATGACCGTAGTGGGGTAGAAGTAGCTGAGGTCCTCGGTCTCGTCGGGCCAGCCCAGGGTGGAGTGAGTCCACAGCGCTGAGCTGAACCAGGTGTCCAGAACATCCGGGTCCTGACGCAGCCTCGATGAACCGCAGTGGCCGCATACCGGCGGCGGCGCCACCGTGACCGTGAGCTGACTGCAGTCCCCGCAGTACCACACCGGGATCCTGTGCCCCCACCATAGCTGCCGGCTGATGCACCAGTCACGGATGTTCTCCATCCAGTGGAGGTAGACCTTGGTGAACTGCTCGGGAATGATGGTGATCCGGCCGTCCTTCACCGCATCGATGGCGGGCTGGGCCAGGGGCTGGGTCCGGACGAACCACTGCCTGGTGGCCCAGGGCTCAACGATGGTGTCACATCGGGCGCAGTGCCCCACCGACTGCATGTGGGCTATGGTCTTGGGCAGCAGCCCCTCGCGCTCCAGCCGGGCGAGGAGGTCCCGGCGGCAGGCGAAGCGGTCGAACCCCTGGTAGGGCCCGGCCTCCCCGTTCAGGGTGCCATCGGCATTGAGGATGTTCACTGCGGGTAGATTCCTGCGCTGGGCCATCTCGAAGTCCACCGGGTCATGGGCCGGGGTGACCTTGAGCGCTCCCGTGCCGAAGGCGGAGTCCACCGCTTCGTCGGCGATGACCGGGATGGGGCGGGCGATGACGGGGATGGCAACCTGTTTGCCTATCAGCCTGGTGAAGCGTTGATCGTGGGGATTGACGGCCACGGCGGTATCCCCGAACATGGTCTCAGGACGGGTGGTGGCCACGGTGATGTGGTCCGGCTGGCCCACCACGGGGTAGTTGATGTAGTAGAGATGCCCCGCCACTTCCCGGTGCTCCGTCTCCAGGTCGGAGAGGGCGGTCTGACAGCGGGGGCACCAGTTGGTGATCCGCTCGCCCTGATAGATCAAGCCCTTGTGATAGAGGCGGACGAAGGTGGTGGCCACCGCCCGGCTGGGCCCGTCATCGAGGGTGAACCTCTCCCGGGTCCAGTCGCACGACGCCCCCAGCTTGCCGTGCTGCTTCATGAAGGTCTCTTGGCATCTCCTGGCCCATTCCCAGGCCTTCTGCTCGAACTTCTCCCGGCCCAGACTGTGCTTGGTCAGTCCCTCCGCCGCCAGCTGCCTCTCGATGACCACCTGGGTGGCGATGCCGGCATGGTCGAATCCCGGCAGCCACAGGGTGACCTCTCCCTTCATGCGATGCCAGCGGACCATGATGTCTTCGATGGTGGCTGGCAGAGCGTGTCCCAGGTGCAGCTCACCGGTGACATTGGGAGGGGGCATGATCACTGTGAAGGGCTTGCGGCCCCGGTCGATCCGAGGAGTGAAGTAGCCCTTCTTGAACCAGAACTCGTAGACTCTGTCTTCAACCTGTCCGGGCTCGTAGGCCTTGGGGAGGTCCCTGTCTTGTTGCATCAACTGAGTCTTGCCCGATTCCCGGCTACTGCTGGTGCGTTCTGCCCCCCGAAGCACCTGCGGACGTGGTGAGCAGCACGGCTACCTCGTCCAGGATCTTGTGGGCCACTTCCGACTTCGGCAGCAGGGGCAGCTCCTTCACCTTCCCCCGGGAGTCCACCAGGACCACTCTGTCGGTATCCACTCCGAAGCCGCTGCCGGGCTCGGTGATGTCGTTGGCCACGATGAGATGGAGCCCCTTGTTCTTCAGCTTGATGGTGGCGTTCTGGACCATATTCTCGCTCTCAGCGGCGAACCCCACCTTGATCAGGTTCCCCTTCACCTCGCTGAGGATATCCGGATTTCGGATCAGCTCCAGCTGCATCAGGGGGTACTCCTCCTTCTTCAGCTTGCTCTTGGCCGCGGTGGCCGGCCGGTAGTCCGCCACGGCGGCCGCCATGACCAGGATGTCCGCGTCGGGGACAGCCTTGAGGACGGCCTCCCGCATCTGCAGGGCGGTCTGGATCCGGACCACCTCTACGCCGATGGGGGCGGGCAGCGCCGTGGGTGCCGTGATCAGAGTAACCCTGGCCCCCCTCTCCCGGGCGGCTTCGGCCAAGGCATAGCCCATCTTGCCCGAGCTCCTGTTGCAGATCAGCCGCACCGGATCGATGGGCTCCTGGGTGCCCCCAGCGGTAACCACCACGCTCCTCCCTGCCAGGTCGCTTCTTCGGTCCAGAATCTGGCGTAGAGCGGTGAGGATGTCCTCCAGGTCGGCCAGCCGCCCCTTGCCCTCCACCCCGCAGGCCAGCGAACCGTACCCAGGCTCGACTATCTTGAACCCTCTGGCGCGCAGCCTGGCCAGGTTCTCCTGAGTGATAGCGTTCTCCCACATATGAACGTTCATCGCCGGGGCCAGCAGCACCGGTGCCCTGGTAGCCAGAATGGTGCAGCAGAGCATGTCATCAGCGATGCCCGCGGCCAGCTTGGCCATGATGTTGGCCGTGGCCGGGGCCACCACCACCACCTCCGCCCGCTCCGCCAGGGCGATATGCTCGATATCGTACTCCTCCGGGGTGGCGAACATGTCGGTGATCACCGGCCGGTGGGTGATGCTCTGGAAGGTCAACGGGGTGACGAACCTGGTCGCCGAGTCGGTCATGACCACATCCAGCTTGGCCCCGCCCTGGACCAGCCGGCTGGCCAGTTCCACCGCCTTGTAGGCGGCGATGCTGCCAGTCACTCCCAGAAGTACAGTTCCGTCCCGCGTCATCGCTGATCCATATTAACCGAATCGTGCCGAAAACACCACACGGACACTCAGGGCATAGGCGCCGGCTGGAAGGGGCTAGGACCGGTTCAGGTCGCGGATCAAGCGCAGACCATGCAGGGTGAGATGGCGGTCCACCTCTTCGATGACCCTGGTCTCCCTGGCGATGAGGTCAGCGTATCCACCGGTGGCGATCACCCTGGCCTTCCCACCCACCTCCCGGGTCAGCCGGCTGACCAGCCCCTCGACCAGTCCCACATAGCCGAAGATGACCCCCGACTGCATGGCGGCAACGGTGTTCTTGCCGATGGCATTGGGGGGGCGGACCAGCTCGATTCGGGGCAGCCGGGCGGTACGGTTGAACAGCGCCTCCGTGGCGGCCTCCATGCCGGGGGCAATGGCTCCGCCGATGTAGCTGCCGTCCTCCGAGATGACGTCGAAGGTGGTGGCCGTGCCCATATCGATGACGATGGCCGGCCCGCCGTACAGCCCGTAGGCCGCCGCGGCGTTGACGATCCGATCAGCCCCCACCTCCCGGGGATTGTCCATGTTGATCCGCACGCCGGTCTTCACCCCGGGCTCGACCACCAGCAAGACCGTCCTGAAGTACCGCTGACAGAGCTCCTCAAAGACCGGGACCAGCGGGGGCACCACGCTGCAGAGGATAGCCTCCTGGATATCATCCTTGGTCACCCCGTGGAAGGGCAGGAGATTGAACAGCAGCGAGGCGTATTCATCCGAAGAGCGGTGGATACTGGTGGCTATGGAGAGATGCGTCTTGAGGCTGGCGCCATCGAAGATACCGTATGCTACCTTGGAGTTCCCGACGTCTATAGCCAGTAGCATCTCTCGTCCTCCTAGCCTTGGGGAGGTGTGCCGCCCTTCTTGACATCCCTGATCAGCGCCGGCAGCATCGGCAGCAGATCGCTGGCCAGCATCCCAGCGTCACCCAGTTCTCCCCTGACCACCTCTCCCGCCTGGCCGTGCAGAAACACCCCGGCAATGGCCGCATCGAAGAGGGGGCTGCCCTGGGCGGCCAGTCCAGCTATGGCGCCGGCCAGCACATCGCCGGTGCCAGCCGAAGCCAGTCCGGGATTGGCCACCGGATTGACCCGCACCCTTCCGTCCGCGGCGGCCACCACGGTGTACGCCCCCTTCAGGACCACGGTCTTCTGCCAGGTGCGGGCTGCTTCAGTGGCGGCGCTCAAGCGCCTGGACTGGATCTCCTCCACCGACAGGCCGGTCAGCCGGGACATCTCCCCCGGATGGGGGGTGAGCACAGCATCGCCGGGCAGGCCCCGCCACCACTGGGGGCTCTGGGCCAGGATGTTCAAGGCATCAGCATCCAAAATCAGCGGCGGCAGGGCCGCCGATCGAAGCAACGCTCCGACCAACTCCACCGCCCCCTGGCTCTGGCCCAGGCCGCACCCCAGGAGCAGGGCGTCGCAGTCGGGCAACACTGACCGGATGGCCTCCACGCTGCCGGGGCCAGGAGCGCCGGGCTCCGACTCGGGCAGGGGCAGATAGGTGACCTCGGTGAGCTTGGAGGCCAGGATGGGCTGAAGACTGCGGGCAATGGTCAGGGTCACCAGCCCGGCCCCCACTCTGGCCGCCGCGGTGCAGGCCAGATAGGCGGCACCAACGTAGCTGGCCGAGCCGCCCACGACCAGGACCCTGCCGAAGGTCCCCTTGTTGGCATCCAATCGGCGCTCCGGGACACATGCCCTGACCTCCTCGGCGGCGATCACCCCGGTCGGAATGCCCTCGGCCAGTTCCGGCGGGATGCCGATGTCGGCCACCACTACCCGGCCCGCCCGGGCGGCGCCCGGGAAGGAGTACAGTCCCAGCTTGGGATAGCCCAGGGTGATGGTGACGTCGGCAGGTAAGCAGGACTGGTCAGCCACGCCCGTGTCGGCATCGAGTCCGGAGGGGAGGTCCACGGCGAAGACCCGCGGACTGCCGTCCTTCGCCTTCCTTGCCCTGGCACTGAGGAGCACCTCCGCCGAGGGCCCGCTCAGGGCCCGGGTCTTCCCCGTCCCGTACAGGGCATCCACAACCACCTCGGCCCAAGCCACCAGACCATCCGCGGACGATGAATGGTCCCCCTGGCCAGCTAGGACAGTGCGGATACCCCGCTCCCGGACCAGCTGGTAGTTGACATCCTGTTCCTGGCGGGGTTTCACCATGTAGATCTGCACCTCGGCCCCCCAGTCGTGCAGATGCCGGGCGGCCACCAGGCCGTCTCCGCCGTTGTTGCCCGGCCCGACCAGGGTGAGTACCCGACGTCCGGCCACCCCACCCAGCAGGCCCTTCACCTCCCTGGCCACTGCCAGCCCGGCCCTGTCCATGAGCACCTCGGAGGGCAGTCCCAGGACAGCGGCGCGCTGCTCCAGGTCACGCATCTGGGTGCTGGTGACGACCTTCAACATGCTCCTCTTCATCCGGGGCTTGCGGTCAGTGCGGTGTGTCTCAGCCAGAGGATTGGCTGGGGCTCCACGGGCCTCATCATTATATCAAATGGCTCTTCGGACGAACAGCGCTCGCCACAGGGAAACTGCTATAATATCCAGCATAATGCCCGGGAGTCCGGAGGAGTTGAATGGGTGAGATCAAGAGCGCCTTCGAGAAAGCCATGGAGAGGGTCGGGGGGATCGGAGAGCCGTCCAAAGAGGAGAAGCTGCAGTGGAAGTACGTCCCCGAGGGACAGAAGCTGGCGGCGGCCTATCTGAAGGAGGACTCCAACCTGCTGAATGAACTGGGCAAGTTCAAGGATGAAGAGAGGCGCTACGTCACCAAGGGACTGGAGGAGGTGCTCCTGAGGAACATCACCCTCCCGTTGAACGAGCCGGCCAGGAAGACCAACAAGAAGGCCATGGATGCCATCAAGACCATCAAGAAGGACAAGTCCGCCCTGGAGAACGTCTACACCAAGATGAGGCGCGTCTTCGACCACCACGCGCAGCAGGGCGAGCAACAGAGGAAACAGGCCTACGAGATGCTGAAGCAGGAGTTCCAGGTGAGGATTCAGCAGGCCATGCAACAGCAGGGACTGCCTCCGGGGACCAAGATCAACGTGGAGAGTCAGCCGCAGTTCCAGGACGAGTGGCGGCGGACCCTAGCCCACCTGGACGGACAGTACAACACACTGCTGGAAGAATACCGGCGAGAGATCGAGGCGATCCGCTAGGATCGCTCCGCTGCCTACCCCCCCACCAGAGAGAGGAACTCCGCCCTGGTGGCCGCGCTGTGCCGGAACAGGCCCCTGTTGGCTGAGGTGACGATGTTGCTCCCCGGCTTCTTGATGCCCCTCATGGTCATACAGAGGTGCTCCGCCCGGACCACCACCGCGACACCGTCAGGCTGCAGGGCCTCGACGATGGCTTCGGCGATCTGGGTGGTCATCCGCTCCTGCAGCTGGGGCCGGTGGGTGACTATCTCCACAACGCGGGCCAGCTTGCTCGCCCCGACCACCCGGCCGTCGGCGTTGGGAATGTAGCCAACGTGGGCCACCCCGTAGAAGGGGAGCAGGTGGTGTTCGCACATGGAGTAGAAGGGGATGTCCTTCACCAGGACCATCTCCCGGTGGCCCTCTTCAAAACCGACAACCAGCTCCTGCTTCGGGTCTCTGTCCATGCCGTTGAAGATCTCGGCGTACATCTCCGCGATGCGCCGCGGTGTGCCGGCCAGACCCTCCCGGGCCGGGTCGTCGCCGATGGCCTCGATGAGAGCCACCACTGCCTTCTCCACTCTGTCCAGATCAACCATGGTCTCCTCCCCGGTTAGCATGTTCCCGGTTAGCATGGACGGGAGTGCCGGCCCCAAGCTCCCGCTCCGCCATCTCCCTGCTGAATTGGAGCTTGCCCATCACCAGCCGAGAGCCTTCTCCATCCTGCTCAGCTCCGGCGGCAGCTCCAGGAACGGCGATGTGCCCTGCATGGCCGTGTCGGGGTCCTTCAGTCCGCTGCCGGTGACCACGCAGACCACCCTCTTGCCCGACAGGTCGAGGCGCTGTGACCACTTGAGCAGCCCAGCCACCGAGGCCGCCGAGGCCGGCTCGCCGAAGACGCCTTCCCTGGTGGCCATCAACCGGTAGGCCGCCAGGATCTCATCATCGCTGACGCAGTCGATGGCGCCGCCCGAATCGTCACGGGCGGCCACCGCCCCCTTCCAACTGGCCGGGTTGCCGATGCGTATGGCCGTGGCTATGGTCTCCGGATTGGCCACCCGCTGCCCCCTGACGATGGGTGCCGCCCCCTCTGCCTCAAAGCCCATCATCTTGGGGACGCCCCTGGACCTGCCCGCCTGCCGGTACTCCACAAACCCCTTCCAGTAGGCGGTGATGTTCCCGGCATTCCCAACGGGAATGAACAGGTAGTCCGGCGCGTCTCCCAGGACATCGACGATCTCGAAGGCGGCGGTCTTCTGTCCCTCTATCCGAAAGGGGTTGACCGAGTTGACCAGGGTCACCGGCCGTCTCTCGGCCAACTCCCGGACCATCTCCAGGGCCTGGTCGAAATTGCCGCCTATGGCCACGATCTTCGCCCCGTAGACAATGGCCTGGGCCAGCTTGCCCAGGGCGATATTGCCCTTGGGAACAACGATGATGCAGTTCAGCCCGCACCGGGCGCCGTAGGCAGCGGCCGAGGCGCTGGTGTTGCCCGTGGAGGCGCAGATGATGGCTGAGCTCCCGGCCTCCATAGCCTTGGCCACGGCCACCACCATGCCCCGGTCCTTGAAGGACCCGGTGGGATTGCACCCCTCCAGCTTGAAGTGGAGCTCCCCGCAGCCCACCTCCCGCTCCAGGTTGCGCGACCGCACCAGGGGAGTGTCGCCCTCGCCCAGTGTGATCTGGGGAGTGGCTGGTGTCACCGGGAGGTAACTCCCGTACTTGATCAACACCCCGACGCCCATGGTCCTCTCCGCCCGGCGATCTCTAGAGGAAGGTCTCCATCTCCCGTCCCTTCTCATCCCGCCTCTTCTTCAGCAGTCCCTGGGTCCGGGAGCACTTCTCACACAGGCGTTGCGGCGGCTTGTTGTCCTCCGAAAGATATGCGTATCTCTCCGGATGCCTCACCACCCTGCCGCATCCGCTGCACTGTATCTCGCCGCTGACAACCAGGCCGGAAATCCATGAAGTCATTTGCCCACCTATCCTTCAACTCTGATCAGATTGCCCACTTCCCTGACCACCGAGAGGCCCTCCATGTCACTCAGGGACTCCTGGACGGATCGCTCCCGGGCGGGATGGGTCATAATCACTATCTCTGCGCTCTGCGTAGCGTCATCCGCTTCCTTCTGAATCACGGAGGCAATGCTGATGGAGCGATCGCCCAGGATCTTGGCTATCTGGGCCAGAACGCCAGGGCGGTCAGCGATGCTCATCCTGAGATAGTAGCGGGTTTCCAGCTCCGAAATGGGGCGTATGGTCATGGTCTGGGGCGGCCGCGACTGCGTGCCGCGCTGCTCCCCACCACAGATGGCCCGGCCCGTCTCTATGACATCCGAGATCACGGCGCTGGCGGTGGGCTGGGCGCCGGCCCCCCGGCCGTAGAAGATCAGCTTGCCCACCAAGTCACCCTCAATCTGCACGGCATTGTACACGCCATCCACCTTGGCCAGGAGGAACTCCCGGGGGATGAACACGGGGTGGACCCGCGCCTCCACGGTCCCGGCCCGCTGCTTGGCGATGGCCAGCAGCTTGATCTCGTAGCCCAGCTCCCTGGCATAGCGGAAGTCCACCTCGCAGAGCCGGGAGATGCCCTGGCAGTAGATGTCCACCGGGCGAACAATGGTATGGAAGGCCACCGTGGCCAGGATGGCCAGCTTGTAGGCGGCATCCCGGCCCTCAATATCATTGGCCGGCTCCGCCTCAGCATATCCCAGCTCCTGAGCCTTCTTCAGGGCCACATCGAAGCTCATCCCCTCGCCGGACATCCGGGTGAGGATGTAGTTCGTCGTCCCGTTGATAATGGCGTAGATGGTGGTGATCTCATTGGCCAGCAGGCTGCGATGAAGGGGCAGCAGCAGAGGGATGCCACCACCCACACTGGCTTCATAGAGGATGGAGACGCCCTTCTCCCGGGCCGTCTTCAGAAGCTCTGCCCCGTGCTTGGCGACCACCTCTTTGTTGGCGGTGACCACGTGCTTGCCTCTGAGTAGGGCCTGCCTTATGTACTCCAGGGCCGGTCGCTCGCCGCCGATAACTTCAATGACGATCTCGATCTCGGCATCTCCCAGGATCTCCTCCGGGTCAGCGGTCAGCAGGGCGGTGTCCACAGGCACCGTCCGCCGCTTGGCGCGATCGCGGACCAGCACCTTCCGCAACTCCGGCTGGCAGCCTATCTCCTCCGCCAGCAGTCTGTCCTTGTTCAGCAGGGCTTCGGCCACCCCACCACCAACCACCCCCAGACCCATCAGCCCGACGCCCAGTCTTCTCTTCGCTCCCATGTCAGCCCCTGCTCGCCCTAGACATGGTCCAGGGCCCAGTAGATCTTCCGGTACCCGTCCCCACCTTCAAGGTAGTTGACCACCTCGTTGACCTCGGGCTTCTTCTCATTCTCCAGCCACTCGTTCAAGGCCTGGCTGGTCAACTCATTCCGGTCATCCTCACTGAGAGGCCTGTCCTCTGCGCCCAGCACCTGTATGACCCACAACTTCCCCGACTCGTCGCTGTCTTCGATGGGATCGCTGATCAGGCCGAGATTCTCCGTCCTGGACGCGTCGCCGAAGGCGTAGTCATCGAAGGCGGTGCTCTCAATCCCCTTGGGCAGCCATTCCACCGCCTCTTTGGTGGGATAGAACCGCGCGTCGGGGAAGGCCGCCGACAGCTGGGTGATGCCCTCACTCCAGCGGGCCTTGACGGCAGTGGCGTTGTCCGACCCGGTGACCAGCATGGCCTGGATGTGGACATGGGGGACGAGCCCGTCGGAGGGGTATCTCTCCTCGCCGAAGCGGGCCAGCAGCTGACTGCGCAGCCACTGGGGTTCCGACAGGCTGTCCGCATAGAGCCGATGGAAATCGGCCTGGGACAGCCCCATCTCGGCCAGGTTCTTCAGGGCATCGCGGTACTTCTGCTCGAAATCGGCGTCGGTCACTTCCAGCCCGAAGATCTCCCGGATCTCTCCTTCGATGGCCTCCCGGCTGACGGCCAGCCCGAACAGCTCCGCGGCGCCCTGCCGCATCAACTCATTGCTGATCATCTCCGCGGCTCTCTGCTGGGCCGTCTCCACGCCCGCGGAGGGGTTCTGTCCCACCCCCCACAAGCGCAGCATCCCCACGAAGTACTCCATATCGAATACGGTATCGTTCACTCTGACAATGGGCTGATGCCAGGGCCTGACCCGGGTGGCATAGTAGCCGTAGGCGATAATGCCCACAGCCGCGACGATGGTCAAGGAGATGACAGCCAGGACCAGGTTCCGCCGCCGCCGCTCCGCCTCCCACTTGGAGAGTCTGCGCTTGGGCTCCGCCTTCCGGGCCGATGCATCAACCTTCAGCTTCTTGTCCAAGCCTCACCCTCACGGAAAGACAAGAACTCGGCTTCACGCCTGGCATGGGGCAGACCGGGGCGGGCAATCAGGCAGGGTGCAACTCACGCAGAGTCGCCGCGCCCGCCCTCCGCATGTGCGCCGGCACGTACGGCAGCAGAGCCAGATGACGGGCCCTCTTGATGGCCATGGCCAGCGCCCGCTGATGCTTGGCGCAGTTGCCCGTCCTGCGCCGGGGCTCTATCTTGCATCGATCCGAGACGAAGCGCCTCAACGAGGCCGGATCCTTGTAGGTGATCGCCTTCCCCTTGTCGGCACAGAACACGCAGGCTCTCCGCCGGGGGACATACTTGGGCTTGCCCGATCTCCCGGGCCTGCCCGGCACCCTTGATGGTCCTCTTCTATCCGCCATACTCCCTCTCAAGCTCTAGAATGGAAGATCGTCCTCGGTGGTGGCATCCTCAACCCTGTCGAGCTTCGCCTCCTCCGGGGGCAGCGCACCGACCTGGCGGTCCAGAAAGAGCACGCGCTCCGCCACTATCTCGATGCGGCTCCGCTTCTGCCCATCCTGGCCCTCCCAGGCACGCGTTCGCAGCCGGCCCTCCACGTAGACCCTCTTCCCCTTGTTCAGGTACTGATTGCAGCTCTCGGCCAGCTTGTTCCAGGTGACCACAGTGAACCACTCGGTCTCCTGCTTCCTTTCTCCTTCGGGGCTGTTGAACACCCGGCTGGTGGCGATCCGGAAACTGGTCACCGGGTTCCCATTGGGGGTGTAGCGCATCTCCGGGTCTGTGCCCACATTGCCGATGATCATCACCTTGTTCAAGTTGGCCATTGGTCCCCTTCCCCGGTCTACTCCACCTTCACCAGGAGATATCGCAGTATCTGCTCGACACCCCGGAGGCCCTTCTCCAGCTCGGGAGCGGCGTCCGGGTCGATCTTCAGCGGGGTCAGCACGTAGTTCCCCTCCCGGAACTTCTTCAGCGGATAGGCCAGCTTCCTCCTGCCCCATCGGTTGGCCTCCCCCGGGGCGCCTCCCTTCTGGGCGATCAGTTGGCTGACCTTGTCTATCTCACCGGGCAGTTCCTCCTCGGCGATCTCGGGACTGAACACCACCGTCAACTCATAGTCTCGCAACTTCTGCTCCCTCCGTCACCAGCACGGACAATATCGTCCCAAACTATAGCACACTTATGTTCGGCCCACAACCTCAGGGCAGGGGGAATCGGGCGCAGACCCCCGCCACCTCACCGGCCACCTCCGACTTCGCCCTCTCGTTGCCCAGGTCGGCCAGCACCCTGGCGATCAGCCGGGCGACCAGCTTCATTTCCTGCGGACCCAGCCCTCTGGTGGTCACCGCCGGCGTCCCGAGCCGCAGCCCGCTGGCCGACTGCGCGGGAAGAGGGTCGAAGGGAATGCTGTTCCGGTTGGCGCATATGCCCGCGCCGTCCAGAGCCTCCTGCGCCGCTATCCCGGTGATCCCCACTCCGCGGAGGTCAATAAGGACCAGGTGGTTGTCCGTGCCCCCGGCGACCAGACGGAATCCGGCGGCGGCCAACTCCTCCGCCAGCGCCCGGGCGTTGGCCACCACCCGGCGCTGATAGGCGGCGAATTCCGGCTGCATTGCCTCGTGGAAGCAGACCGCCTTGGCCGCAATGACATGCATCAGAGGGCCGCCCTGTATCCCCGGGAAGACGGCGCTGTCCAGCGACTTGCCATGGACCTGCTTGGCCAGGATGAAGCCGCCCCGGGGGCCCCGCAACGTCTTGTGTGTCGTGGCCGTGACCATGTCCGCCCAAGGCACCGGAGAGGGATGCGCCCCACCGGCCACCATGCCAGCGATATGGGCCATATCCACCAAGAGCCGGGCCTCCGCGCTCTCGGCGATCTGATGAAACCTCTGGAAATCGATGATCCGGGGGTAGGAGCTGGCTCCAGCCACGATCAGCTTCGGCCGGTGTTTCCTGGCCAGTGCCTCGACCTCATCGTAGTCAATGGTCTCCGTATCCCGGTTCACCCCATAGTGGACGAAGCGGTACCATTTGCCGGAGAAGCTCACCGGGCTCCCGTGGCTGAGGTGACCCCCATGGGCCAGGCTCATGCTCATCACTGTGTCACCTTCGTCCAGCAGGGCCAGATAGCCCGCCGCATTGGCCTGGGTCCCGCTGTGTGGCTGGACGTTGGCGTACTCGGCCTGGAAGAGCTGCCTGGCTCTGGCAATGGCCGCCTCCTCCAACTCGTCGATCTCCTGACAGCCGCCGTAGTAGCGGCGGCCGGGGTAGCCCTCCGCATACTTGTTGGTCAGCACCGTGGCCTGCGCCTCAAGCACCGCCCGGCTGACGTAGTTCTCGGAAGCGATGAAGACCAGCTTCTCCCGCTGCCGTTTCTCTTCCTTGCGGATGATGGAGACGATCTCCGGGTCTATGTTGGGAAGTTCCTTCATATCTCTCTGGCCAGGGCCAGGCCCCAGACGGAGGCAGCCCCCGCCGTCTTCAGGGCCGAGGAGCAGGCGTTGAGGGTGGCCCCCGTGGTGCAAACGTCGTCGATGAGGAGTACCCGCTTCCCCCTCAAGGCATGGCCGCGGCAGCCGAAGGCGTCCGACACATTCCTCCGCCGCTCCTCGGCATCGGGTGTCCTGGCCTGAGCCGGGCTGTTGCGGTGCCTGAACAGGGTCTGCTCCTCCACCGGCAGCCCGGTCAGCCGGCCCAGCTCGCGGGCCAGCAGTCCGGACTGATTGTAGCCCCGATCCCGGAGTCGCCGGGGGTGCAGGGGGACGGGGGACAGAACCTCCGCCGGGAGCGGCCTGCTGTCCAGACTCTGGGCCAGCAGCTCAGCCAGGGGTGCGGACAGCGCCTTGAACCCGCCGTACTTGAAGCGGTGTATCGCCTGGCGAAGCACCCCCTGAAGGGCGAATGGCGACCGAATACCGTCAATATCCAGCTTCCATCTCCGACACGACGGGCACCACTCCTCCCGGATCAAGGGCCTGCCGCAGGCGGGACAGAGCGGCGGCGGGAGGCGGTGCACTCCCGCCACGCACGCCGGGCAGAGGAAAGCCCCCTCCCTTCCACATCCGACGCAGGTGGGTGGGAAGAGGAGGTCGATCAGCTTGCTTCCGACCGCGCGCAGCGGCGTCTGCAGAACCACTATCTAGGTCAACCGGGAGAGCCTACCGCACCCGGGCGTTGTGCATCGCTCCACTCTGGACCGGCTCGTTTATGTAAACGTCACCATTCCTGATCTTCAGATTGAACCCGCAGTTGGGGTTGGTGCATACCCAGGCCTTATAGTGAATCGGGGCCCCCTGGCTGCCGAAATCCGACAGAGGCACCAGATCACCGCTGCTGCACTTCTGGCACTTGGGCAACGACGTAGACTCCACAAAACCACCTCCCGGCAAAAGTCACAGAAAAGTATATACCCTTCGAGTGGGGATTACCAATCGGACGCCTCGTCGGGCGCGCGGCGGCCCTGACCGACAATAGGTCTGCAGGGGGGGCGGTTAGTCGAGGCGGGCCACCAGCTTGGCCAGTTCCCACGCGTGCTCGTAGATGTGCAGCCCGCTGCTGAGGCAGATCATCTCGCCGTCGGGGATCCCGATCTCGCCCGCCATGTCCTCTTTCAAGAGCTGCAGTGCCGCCAGATTGGACGGGAAGCCTCCCCAGAGATCCCAGGACCGGAAGTAGACCACGAAATGGAACCGGCCATACCTGATTCTGGTGTGTATCCCCCTGAGACAAGGGGGGTCTCCGAGGTAGATGGACTCCCGGCTGCCCACCGCCATGTAGGCCTGGTTGGTGTTGTATCCTCCCGCCCTGTACATCCGGATGACCTCTGGGATCTGCGGCTCAAGGTCCTCCCCGTAGGTGTACTGCTCCCCTTCGGCCTTGCAGGAAGTCATCAGATAGGGCAGGTAGGCCTCCACATACTCCATGGTCGTCGGCGGCGGCACGCCCAGGGGCACATCCGGGACCAGGGGCCTGATCCCCGGCTGCCGAATCTGGATCACCGCCAGGTCCAGCTCCTTGCGGCGCTGGCCCTCGAAGCTGCCTCGGTCTATCCGGTATTCGTAGCCCTGGGTCAGAGCGGCACGGAGGCAGAGAAACCACGCCTCCGACAGGTCCCTGGCCTCGATCTGGGTTACGTGCATGGCCCTCTCATCCATAGTCAGGCAGCCCCCTCGTTTGCGGCATTCCCGGTGACCGGCTCGTCACCTCGGCCCTGGCCCCGCGGCGCCTCATCAGTCGCCCGTCGACCCAAATCCCGCCCCGCCCCGCCCCGTCTCCGCCGTTTCGGCGACCACCCTGACCTCGGCATCGACGACCGGCAGGACCACCAGTTGCGCGATGCGGTCACCTTCCCTGACCGGATAGGGTTTCGAGCCGAAGTTCTTCAGTTCCACCATCAGGGTGCCCCGGTAGTCGCTGTCGATCCAGCCGGCACCCACCTCCAGGTTGGCCTTCACCGATAGCCCGGACCGTGAGGCGATCCGGCCCACTGTCTCCGGAGGCAGCTCAATCACAATGCCCGTGGAAACCAGTGCCCGGCCCACCTCGGCACTGCCGTCCGGTCCGCAGCGTGTGGGCGGGACGGTGACGCTCTCCGCAGCGCAGAGATCGAAACCGGCACTGCCCGGAGTCATCCTCTGAGGCAGTCTGGCGCCTGGATGAACCAGCTTGACTCCGACCTGACGCATGTCCCCGCCCTGGAGGGTCGATTATAGGCTGTCGCCGCCGGCCCGATCAACCTCTGCCTCCTGTTCCGGCCGGCGAAGATCGTCAGCATACAGGTCGTGCTCGACGATGTAGCCCTCCACAGCCCGAGGGACGAGGTGTCCGATGGACTCCCCGAGGGTGATCAGCCGGCGGATCTCTGTGGCACTGACGTCCACCTGCGGTATCTCCACGAAGTCGATCCGTCCGGAGATGCCGGGCACCGCCCGCTCCAGGCGGTCCAGCGGGGGCAAGGCGATGTTGGGTCTGGAGAACGCCGCCAGCCGGCAGATCTCCATCAGTCGCTCCGGCTCCTTCCACCGTGGGAAGTCCCCAAGGGCATCGCTGCCGAGGAGCAGAAACAGCCCAGTGTCCTGCCCCATCTCCCTTCGCAGCGCCCTCACGGTGTCCACGGTGTACGAAGGGCCGGGGCGGTCGATCTCCATCCGGGATAGCTCGAAGTGGCTACATCCGGCCAGGGCCAGACGGACCATCTCTAGGCGATGATGCGCCGCCGACACGGTGACCCCTGTCTTCAGCCAGGGTAGCCCTGCCGGGATGAAGATCACTCTGTCCAGTCCCAACACCCGCCTGGTGGCCTCGGCCGCACCGAGGTGGCCCAAGTGGATGGGGTCGAAGGTGCCTCCGAACACACCCGCTTTCATGCCGATCTCAGCCTGGGGCTGTAGTACACGTCGTCGGGGTAGAGCAGCGGGCCGTCATTGCTGTCCAGATCGATCCCGCCCGCCTTGTAGGCCCGCCAGATCACCTCGGCACAGTGCTGGTTCTGTGCGCTGGCCTTCAGGGGGATGGTCGCCGTGGCGGAGAAGTCAAACGCGTTGCCGACCTCCGCCAGGGCATAGGCAATGGCCTTCTGCAGGGACTCCTCCCGGCCGGGCACATCGCCGAGCCTCTTCACTGCCAGACGGGCCGGGTAGTCCCGCTCCAGGAATGACGGCAATGGGGTGTAGCACACTCCGCCGTTGTAGGTGGCCTCCACGACCCCGGGGTAGGGCTGCTCTCCAACATAGAGCGCCATGTGGTCCCAGTGGCCAACATGGCACCAACCACTGTAGAGGTCAACGAAGATGATGTCCCCCGGCTGCAGCATGTCCTCTTCAACGGTGGACGCTGTGGTCGGTGGCGGCCAGACCTGCAGCAGGACTGCTGAGATCAAAGCCCCAAGAAGCACGGCAGCCCCACTGAGCTTGGTCCACTTGCTGCTGGTCATATCAGTGTCATGTCCTCACGCACCGATGAAGGCCGGCCAGACCCGCTGGCAGAGGGAAATGCACAACCACCAATTATATGACCAATGAGGGATGCCTTTCCTGCTCTGGTGGAGTTCTCGATGAGTATGACAATAGTAGTAGGGGCTATGCACGAAGTGCAGTGGCAATATGGTTGACCTTGCCCCGGATTGTGGTGTCAGTGTTCACCAGGGTGGCTATCTTGTGGTAGCTGCGCAGAACCGTGGAGTGATCCCGCCCCCCAAGGAGCTTGCCGATGTCCTGCAGTGGGCAGTTGGTCTTCTCCCTCACCAGATAGATGACGATCTGTCTGGCCAGGGTCAGCCGGCGGTCCTTCTTCCGTCCCTTGAGCGATTCAGGGGCAAGCTGGAAGTGATCGGCCACAGCTTTGAGGATGGAAGCCGGGGTGAAGGTAGCTTGCCTTGAATCCACAAAGGGCATGCCCAGCAGGGCCCGATGCGCCAGCTCCAGGGTTGGCGGCTGATTAAGCAGGCTGGCATGAGCCACCACGGTGTTCAGCGCCCCTTCGAGTTCCCTCACGTTGGCGGTCTCGGCGCACCTCTGGGCGATGAAGTCAAAGACGGCCTCATCGATGAGCATTCGGTGCTCCTCGGCCCGGGCCTTGAGCAGGGCCAGGCGCATCTGCTTGTCGGGCGGCTGCACCTGGGCCACCAGTCCGGAGGACAGGCGGGAGGAGAGGGTGGGCTCCATGGTAGTCATCGCCCGAGGATGGCAGTCACCGGTGAGCACCAGTTGTCGGCTGGTGTCGTGCAGAGCGTTGAAGGTGTGGAACAAGGTCTCCTGGGTCTGCGGCTTGCCGACCATGAACTGGATGTCCTCGATGATGAGAAGATCGGTGTTCCTGAACTTGCCTCGGAACTCCTCCATCTTCTTCTCTCTGATGGAGGTGATGAACTCATTGGTGAACTGCTCGCTGCTCACATAGACCACCTGGAAGCCGTTGTCGGAGGCCTCGCAGCCTATGGCTTGGGCCAGATGGGTCTTTCCCAGGCCGGAGCCACCGTGGATGAAGAGGGGATTGTAGTGCCGTCCCGGCTCCTCGGCCACGCCCAGTGAGGCGGCGTAGGCCAGACGGTTGGAGTCACCGACGACGAAGTTGGAGAAGGTGTATCTGGAACCCGCCGTGGGTGAAGCTGGGCGGCGCAGCGGGGGGGCCGGCCCCTGGTTGGCTGGCGCCTGGCTGGGGCAGACCTGGAAGTGGACGTCGAGTTCCTGCCCAGTGATGCCGATGAGGACCTTGACTACCAGAGAATGGAGTCGTTTCTCCAGCCATTCCTTGGCGAAGGTGCTGGGTGTTCCAACAACGAACCGCTTGCCCTGGCAGCTGATGCCCTCGGTATCCCTGAGCCAGGTATCGAAGTTCGACTTGCTGACCTGAACCTGAAGGGCGCCCTTGCAGGCGTCCCAAATCTCCTTCGCTGTTCTCATACCCCCCTTTTGACAGCTAGAAGGCCTTGACGCGCGTGGCGAACAACCCCGAACTCGCCACGAAAGGAGCAGAAGACTATAGGATCGGATCTCCCCCCGGAGATTCGTATTGAGGCTAGCAGATCCTAGGTGTGGCCCAGCCCATCAATCAGGGTGGTCAGGGGCACGCACTTATCTTGAGCTGCTCTCACAGAGCCATGGCCGCGAATATTCATGGGTGAAGCAAGTGCTGCTTGGGTGTCGACAGTGTTGCACCGAGAGTTTACAACCGGCACGGTTTGGTGAGTCAAGGGTTTTTCGTTATGTTCTATTGTGCCCGGAGAGGGCCCTGTCACGCTTAGGCTCTGTGCTCAGGCCACGCTGGGCATCTGGCCTTGTTTCGCACGATCAGACTGTGATATATAATGGCTTCATTTGGCAGACAGGCGCCAGGCTGAGGGGGTGATTCGTGAGTGCTGCTGGGCCCGTGAAGAGAAGACCGGAGAAGTTCGAGCACTACTTGAACAGGGCGGAGGTAGTCTCGGAGATGAGCACGTGTCTGAGGAGGAAGATAGGCGCGATCGTCGTCAGCCGCGATGGCGTTGAGCTTAGCTCCGGATACGTGGGATCGCCCAGGGGAACGGCGCACTGCACCGATACCGGGATCTGCCTCAGGAGGGATCTGAAGATACCACCGGGAGAACGGTACGAGCTGTGCCGGAGCGTGCACGCGGAGCAGAACGCCATCATCAATGCCGCCAGGACCGGCATCAGCCTGGTGGATGGGCAGATGTACATCTCCAGTGAGAGGATACGGGAGGCCTATGACGCCAGCCGGGGGGAGAACGACAGGATCTACGGGCCCTGCATGATCTGCAAGAAGCAGATCATCAATGCCGGGATCACCAGAGTGCACATGCGGGAGAAGGGTGTGGGCGTCAGGAGCTACGACGTTGAGGAACTGCGGGAGTTGCTGGCACAGGAGGAGGCAGAGATCGGCCGGACCCTCCGGCCTGGGAACAGCCGATGAGGGCGGTATTCATTGTGGGCATGGCCGGCTCGGGCAAGTCAGAAGTGGCCCGGGTCTTTGAGAGCAGCGGCTTCGCTAGGGTGAGGTTCGGGGACATCACCGACGAGGAGGTGAGGCGGAGGGGGCTGAAGCTGGATGAGCAGAACGAGCGCCGCGTCAGGGAAGATCTGAGAAGAGAGCACGGCATGGCCGCGTACGCCAAGCTGAGCCTGCCCGGAATCGACACCCTACTGAAATCTTCCCATGTCGTTGTGGACGGCCTCTACTCGTGGGAGGAGTACACCCTGCTGAAGAAGCACTACGGCCAGCGTTTCACCGTGGTGGCCGTCTGGTCATCGCCGGCGACGAGACACCGAAGGCTGGCGGCAAGGCCGGTGCGCCCGCTGACACAGGAAGAAGCCGCGAGCCGCGACACAGCGGAGATCGAGCAGACCAACAAAGGCGGCCCCATTGCCATGGCCGACTTCACCATCATCAACGACTCCTCTCTGGGGGCGTTGCGGGAGCGCACCCTCAAGGTGATCGCGGCTCTGAAGTGAGATGGCTTTGAGGATGGACCGACGGCGGGCGGTCAGCGTCGAGGTGGCCACTTGAGACCGATGGAGGCAGAAGGGCTGCGGAATCTGGCGCGCCTAGAGGGATTCGAACCCACGACCCTCGGTTCCGAAGACCGATGCTCTGATCCGCTGAGCTATAGGCGCCTGGGGTGGACGGAGGGATTCGAACCCTCGATCTCCAGGGCCACAACCTGGCGCCTTAAACCTCTGGGCTACGCCCACCACAAGCCAGATTCTAGCACTTGCGTGAACGGGATATCAAGATGAAGCGTGCATCGGCTGAGAGAGTGGGCGCTGTCGTGGTCGCTGCCGGTAGCAGCCGGCGGATGGAGGGTGTGGACAAGGTCTTCGCCCCTGTGGCGGGCAAGCCGCTGCTGGCCCACGTGCTCCGGGTGTTCGACGAGTGCCCCCTGGTGGATGAGGTGGTAGTGGTGCTCGGCATGGCTGGGCTGGAGCGGGGGCGGGACATGGTGACAGCGGAGGGGTTCTCGAAGGTCAAGGCTCTGTGTCTCGGGGGGGAGCGGCGGCAGGATTCCGTGGCCCAGGGGCTGAGCAGGCTGAAGGACTGCCGATGGGTGGTCATTCACGATGGAGCGCGCCCTTGCCTCACCGCCGATCTGATCGAGCGGGGACTGGAGGAGGCGGGCCAGGCCGGGGCGGCCATAGCAGCGGTGCCAGCGAAGGACACGCTGAAGGTGGTTGACGCGGAACGGCTGATCCGGGATACGCCGAAGCGGGGGAACCTGTGGCTGGCGCAGACTCCGCAGGTGTTCCGCTTTGATATAATGATCCGGGCTCATCAGCAGGTGAAGGATGAGGTGACCGACGACTCGGCCATGGCCGAGGCCCTGGGACATGAGGTGCGGGTCTACATGGGCTCCTATGAGAACGTCAAGGTGACCACGCCGGAAGACCTTGCCCTGGCGGAGATCATTCTGAGGAAGAGGCTTGAGAGTCGGCGTCGGCTATGACGTTCATCCCCTGGTGCCGGGGCGCAAGCTGGTGCTGGGTGGAGTGGGAATACCCTTCGACGGCGGGCTCGATGGCCACAGCGACGGCGACGCAGCGGTCCACGCCATCATCGATGCCCTCCTGGGTGCAGCGGGACTGGGGGACATAGGCGCGCACTTCCCCTCGTCCGACGCAGAGTACAAGGATATCTCCAGCCTGATCCTGCTGCAGCGGACCGTCCAGAAGCTGAAGGGGCGGGGCTTTGAGGTGGGCAATGTCGATGCCACCATTGTGGCGGAGCAGCCGCGCCTCTCGCCCTTCGTGGTCCGGATGAGGGAGTCGATCAGCCGGACACTGGGAGTGGCTGTGGACCGGGTGTCAGTGAAAGCCACCACCGCCAAGGGGCTGGGCTTCGTAGGTCAGGGGCAGGCCATCGCCGTGCACGCCGTGGCTCTGGTGAAGGAAGCCCGAAGGAGCTGAGAAACAGACGGCGATCAAGGTGAAGGAGCAGGCGTGAGGATATACAACACTCTGTCCAGCCGGGAGGAGGAGTTCCAGCCTCAGGGTGATGTGCTCACCATGTATGTCTGCGGCGTCACTCCATATGCGGAATGCCACCTCGGCCATGCCATGAGCTACATCGTCTTCGACATGGTCCGCCGCTATCTGGAGTACCGGGGCTACAAGGTGAAGCACGTGCAGAACTTCACCGATATCGACGACAAGATCATCAAGCGGGCCCAGGAGCTGAACGTGCCGTCAACCGAGGTGGCCGAGAAGTTCATCGCCCAGTACTTCGCCGATATGGACGAGCTGAACGTCCAGAGGGCAGAGGTCTATCCCCGGGCCACCGAAGAGGTGCCCAAGATCATCGAGGTGATACAAGGCCTGGTGGACAGGGGGCATGCCTATGAGGCCAAGGGCGATGTCTACTTCCGGGTTAGCAGCGATGCCGACTACGGGAAGCTGAGCCACCAGAGCCTCGATTCCCTGCAAGCCGGGGCGCGGGTGGAGGTCGGCGTTGAGAAGGAGCACCCGTTGGATTTCGCCCTCTGGAAGGCGGCCAAGCCCGGCGAACCCTGGTGGCAGAGCCCCTGGGGCAGGGGCAGGCCGGGCTGGCACATCGAGTGCACAGCTATGTCTCTGAGGCATCTGGGGGAGACCCTGGACATCCACGGCGGGGGACAGGACCTGATCTTCCCCCACCATGAAAACGAGATCGCTCAGTCGGAGAGCTTCACCGGGACAGTTCCCTTCGTCAGGTTCTGGATGCACAACGGACTGGTCCAGCTTGAAGGCGAGAAGATGAGCAAGTCGCTGGGCATCCTGGTCACCATCAGAGAGACGCTGGCAAGGTTCAGCCCCGACGCCATCAGGCTGTTCATTCTGAGTTCGCACTACCGGGGGCCGGTCAGCTTCAGCGAGGATGGCCTGACGGCGGCGGAGAAGGGCATGGAGAGGCTGCGCCAGGCGGCCAAGGCCGACGGCGGGGCTGGCGCCGACTGGCAGCCCGGGGCGATCGACGCCGGCGCTTTCCGGCAGAGGTTTGTCGATGCCATGGATGCCGATTTCAACTCGGCACAGGCGCTAGCGGCCCTCTTCGACCTGGCCAGGGAGATCAACCGCAGCATCAGCCAGCGGGTCGGCGTGGAGGAAGGGCAGAGGACGCTGCTGGAGCTCGGCCGGGTGCTGGGGTTCACCTTTGAGGACAGGGATGTCAGGCTGGGCGCCGATCCCTTCGTGGGGCTGCTCATCTCGGTCCGGGCCGATCTGCGGGCCAAGAAGGAGTGGCAACTGGCGGACAGCATCCGCCGCCGCCTAAAGGACCTGGGGGTGGCGCTCGAGGACAGCCCTCAGGGGACCTCTTGGAAGTATGACAGGCCGTCCGGCTAGTCTGGGACCGGGGATGGCCAAGTTCCCTCCCCCCAGCGTCCCCGGATTATCTCCCACGGCGTCAGATGCAGTTTGACATAGTTCCTATGGGATGTTACAATTTCATAAAATAAATAGTGGTCGTGATTGCCCGTTGGTGGGAATCTGAGATTGCCGAAGACGGGAGTAACAACGCAAGGAGGACAAGGTGCATAATTGGGAGACCGGTGACCTGTATCTGACCACGTGGGTCCGACTGCGCCAAGCTGCCGAAGCCGCGATGAGGGCTATCGAGATCGAGCTTGGCAAGCGGCAAACCACTCTGGCACAGACCGACGTGCTGCTCATCCTGAGCATGAGCAAGAACCCGCTGAGCCCTGGCGAGATATCGTCCTACGTGTTCCGGGAGAAGCACAGCGTCTCGGCGCTGCTGTCTCGCATGCAGAGGGCCGGCTACGTGAAGAAGGTCCGCAGCCGCAAGGATCAGAGGGTGGTCAAGATACAGATCCAGCCCAAAGGGAAGGAACTTCTCGATCAGGCAATCCCGGTCATCATCGGGCATGCCCGCAACATGCTGGCCGCCCGCTTCTCCGAGAAGGAGATCCGGCAGTTCGACAAGCATCTCAAGGGACTGCGGGACACGGCTCTGAAGGACCTGGGCACGGAGGCCAGGGCGCTGCCGCCGGCCATCGCGTGGGGCCCCGATCTCCTCCAGCACTGGCGCGGTCTGGTCAAGGGATAGAGCGACGGGAAGGCCGGCGTGGCGCCGGCCTTCTGTCAAGACTTGGTTGCGGTGTGGATGGCCACCACGCTCCACGTCAGCGGGCGGGAGTGGGGATGGGCAAGCCCTGCATTCCCCATCAGCCGGTGCAGCTCCTCCGGCTCGCAGAACTCCATGATGGAGCGGGGGAGGTAGACGTAGGCTTCTCTGTCTCCTGATATCAGTCGGCCCACCAGGGGCAGGATGAAGGAGAGATAGAGACGGTGCATCGTCTGGAACACCGGGTGGCGGGGGCGGGAGAACTCCAGACAGACCACCCTGCCCCCGGGCTTCACCACCCTGGCGGTCTCCCGGAGCATCCGCTCAACGTCGGGTACGTTTCTCAGGGCGAAGCCCACTGTGGCGCAGTCGAAGGTGTTGTCCGGGAAGGGCATCCTCTCCACTGTTGCCAGGAGCAGTTCGGCCGAGCCCGCCTTGCCCCTGGCCCTGTGGAGCATCTCCGGGCAGAAATCGAGGCCCACCACCACGCCGCCGACGCCCATCCGCCGGCCCAGTTCGCGGGCCAGCCTGCCTGTGCCGGTGGCCACATCGAGCACCGCCTCGCCGCCAATGAGTCCCAGGGCGGACACGGTCGACGAGCGCCAGTGGCGATCTCTGCCGAAGCTAAGGAGGGTGTTGAGGAGGTCATACCGGCCGGCGATGGCCGAGAACATCCCGCGAACGTAGGCAGCCTTGTCCTTCATGTTCTGGGCAGGACTTCCCTCCGCACATTGTGCACACATTCTGCACATTCGGTGCACTGGATATGCACAGTGCCTCCCCGCCCCGGCAGGCCCCCGGGAACCGGACCGCTCACCGGTCTCTGACCAGCTTCGCCGGGTCCCCGATGCCGAGTCCCAGGAACCGGGCGGCGCTGCCGTTCCTCAGGGCGATCTCCAGGTGGTCGCTGCTGCCGATGAGGGCCGTCAGTCCCTCCGCCTCGCAGTAGGTCCGGCCCAACGAGGCGATGCTGTGGTGGCCGACTTCCAGCCGGAACCGCCCCGGGGGCAGGTCGCCCCTCTGGATGTCGGTGATGATGTTGCCGAAATGGTCGATGTGGAGCACGTGTCCCAGCAGGCCTCCCCGTTCGAGAGCCTCCGGCCTAGGGAAGGGGAGGACACGGATGGAGCCGACTGCCCGGCCCAGATCGCTGAGAGCCACGCCGGCGGAGACGTGAGCGGCCACCGGGGCAAAGACGTCCCGGCCGTGGAAGGTAGGGCTCACCGGCTGCCGCCAATACCGGGGATTGCTGATCTCGAAGCACTCCACCCCGGGGGGCAACTCGGACAAGACCCCTCCCCCGGGCTGGTCCTGTGCCGAGGCTCTGAGAGCGGCATGGCTGAGCACCCCGTTGTCCGGGCCGATGAACACGGCCCTCCCGGTCCTGAGGGCGATGGCCCGGCGACCGCCGCCCACCTCGGGGTCGACGATTGCCAGGTGGATGCTGCCATCCGGGAAGTAGGGGCAGGCCGTCATCAGCACGAAGGCCCCCTGGGCGATGTTCTGGGCCTCTATCTGATGGCAGATGTCCACGACGGTGGCCCGGGGATTGATGCCGAGGATGACCCCCTTCAGAGCGGCCACATACCCGTCTTCAACGCCGAAGTCGGTGGTCAGAGTGATGATCGTTGCCACGGCGACCCGCGATCCGCAGGAGGACTAGGCGAACCTGAGGCTGAGTATGGAAAGAGCCACGAAGAGGACCACCAGGGCGATGGTGAACTGAAACAGAGCCTTCTCAAGGCCTCTTCTAGTGCGGAAGGTGCTGTCAGGCTGACCGAAGATGCCTCCCAGCCCCCCGCCCCGCACCTGAAGCAGGATGACCACAATCAGTACGATGGCGACGATTATCTGAGCAACATTGAAGTAGGTCTGCACTAGCCGGTCTCAAGCTCCCTTCTCAGTATCTCGGTGACCACTCCGGGATTGGCACGGCCCCTGGTGGCCTTCATCACTTGTCCCACCAGGAAGGTCAGGGACTGCTGTTTGCCCGCCCTGAAGTCTACCACTGCCTGGGCGTTGGCTGCAATCGCCGCTTTGACGGCCGCCTCCACCGCGGACAGGTCGCTGATCTGGGTCAGCCCCAGCCGGGCGGCGATCTCCCGGGGGGGATGCCCGGTGCGGAACATCTCTTCAAAGACAGCCTTGGCCGCCGGTCCGGTCAGGGCGTTCTGCTCGCACATCTCCACCAGTTCCACCAACTGGGGAGGCGTTACCCTGGACTGATGGATCTCCATGCCCTCGGCGTTGATCCACCGGGCGAACTCCCCCAGGAGCCAGTTGCTCACCGTCTTGGCCCGCTTCTCCGGGGCCGGACCGTGGTATGCCTTCATGCATTCCCCGAAGTAGTCGGCCAGGGCTTTGGAGCCGGCCAGGAGCCTGGCATCGTATTCGGGCAGCGCGTACCGGGACGCGAACTGATCGCGCCGGGCCTCGGGGAGCCCCGGCAGACTGGCCCGGAGCTCGTCCACCCAGGCTGGGCTGAGGGTCAGCGGGGGCAGGTCCGGCTCGGGGAAGTAGCGGTAGTCCTGGGCATACTCCTTGCTCCGCTGCGGCTGGGTCACCCCCTTGTCGTCCGCCCAACCCCTGGTCTCCTGATACAGCCGGCCTCGTTCTGCGGCCACCTTCCGCTGACGGCTGGCCTCGAACTCCAGGGCGCGGTAGACCGCCTTGAAGCTGTTCATGTTCTTCACCTCGACCTTGGCCAGGGTATCGGCGGAGCCTTCGGGCCTTATGCTCACGTTGGCATCGCACCGGAAGCTGCCCTCCTCCATGTTCCCCGTGGACACGCCCAGGTACTGGAGGATGGTGCGCAGCTTCATCAGGAACTGCCGGGCTTCCTCAGGGGAGCGCAGGTCTGGCTCGGTGACGATCTCCATCAAGGGCACGCCGGCCCGGTTGACATCGATCAGGCTGTACGACTCCCCTACGGAGTCTGTGCGGTGGATGAGCTTGGCCACGTCCTCTTCGAGGTGCACCCGCTTGATGTTCACCCGCCTCTGCTCCCCGGCGGTCTCGGTGAGCATCCAGCCTTGAACCCCGATGGGGGCGTCATACTGGGAGATCTGATAGCCCTTCATCAGGTCGGGATAGGGGTAGTTCTTCCGGTCGAACTTGGTGAACTCCGGAATACGGCACTGAAGTGCCAGGGCGGTCATCACAGCGTACTCAATTGCCTTCCGGTTGATGGTGGGCAGCACCCCCGGCATGCCCAGACAGACGGGGCAGACGTGGGAATTGGGGGGGGCGCTGGCGTAGTCCGCAGAGCAGCGACAGAACATCTTGCTCCGGGTGAGAAGCTGGGTATGGACCTCCAGGCCGATGATGGTCTCGTGCTCCATGGCTGCGGACTTCAATATAGCATGCCCCGTCTGCTAGACTCAATCAGGCTCCCGCAGCGGCCGGGGCTGGGCTGCAGCCGCGAGAGGAAGCCGCCCCCGCAGTCAAGTGAGGAGGAGCATTCATGAGTGAGAAGTCGCATCGAATAGTGGGCACCATCAAGGGGGTCAAGGGACACTGCACCATGGGACACAAGGTCGGCGACCGGTTCAATCTCAGCGGCTATTCGCCGGATGGACTCTGTGGCTACTTCTATCACGATCTCTTCCCCTTCATCGTCATGCTGGAGTACGGCGGTGGCTTCCCTTCCGCCTGGGGGAATCCCGACGTGATGACCTGGGAATGCATCGACAAGGCCAATGCCGTCACCATTGAGCTGCAGCGACTGAAGGACTAGCCCCGCGGCGCACCATCGGTCACAGCCGGCCGCCGTTGACGCTGAGCGTCTGCCCGGTGATGAAGCTGGCCCCGTCAGAGGCCAGGAAGACGACGGCCTGGGCCACCTCCCTGGCCTCGGCCAGCCGTCCCAGGGGGTAGTTCCCCCGGAAGGCCTCCTCCATACCGATGCCCACCCCCGGGGACCGGACCAGGGCGGCGTTGACCACGTTGATTCTGACCCCGTATGGCCCGATCTCCTTAGACAGGCTGCTGGCGAAGGTCATGATGGCCGACTTCGAGGAGGCGTACATCGTTTCCATGGCCGGGCCCATCTTGGCCGAATCCGAGCCCATGCAGACAATGCTGCCCTTCCTCTGCTTGATCATGGTGTCCAGGGAGGCCTTGACGGCATTCACCGTGCCCCAGAAGGTGACGTCGGTCTGCTGGTGGAGTTCCTTGGGCGTGCAGTGGGCGAAGTCCTTGTAGATCATCAGGGCCGGTATGGTGACCAGGATATCGATCCAGCCATACTCGGCCAGGGCCCTGTCAACCATCTCGCTGCACTGGGCCATCACCGTTACGTCGGCGTGGGTGGCTATGGATCGGATGCCCGTGGCCCGGAGCTGGGCGGCCACCCGGTCCGCCTGAGAGCGATCGATGTCGTTGGCCACGACCACCGCCCCCTCGCGGGCCAGCTCAGTGCACACTGCGGTGCCGATGCCGTTCCCGCCGGCGCCGGTCACCAGAGCTACCTTGTCCTTCAGATTCAGATCCATCCCTGTGCTACCTGCCTTTCTGCCTCCAGAGTCTTCATGCCTCCGGAGAGGTTCTTCGCTCGGAGTCCGTTCAAACGCATGGCCCGACAGGCGTAGTATGACCTCTGGCCCACCCCGCAATAGGCCAGTATCTCCCGATCAGCGGGCAGTTCCGACATCCGCTCGCGTAGCGAGTGGAGGGGGATGTTGACCGCTCCCTCGAAATGACCTTGACGGTACTCCTGGGGCTCGCGGACGTCGAGGAGGTATTGTCCGGTTTGCCCGGCGTCGGCCCAATGGGCCACCGGGGCATCCCCTTTCAGGGCGTTGGCGGCGATCATGCCGGCGACGTTGACCGGATCCTTGGCCGCCCCGAACTGCGGGGCGTAGCACAGCTCCGCCTCCTCAAGATCGAAGACGGTGGCCCCTTTCTGCATGGCCATGGCCATGACGTCGATGCGCTTCTCCACGCCTTCCTGGCCCACCGCCTGAGCGCCAAGAATCCGTCCGTCGAGGGTGGAGAAGAGCAGCTTCATGGTGATCGGCTTGGCCCCGGGGTAGTAGTTGACGTGGTGCCCCGGGTGCAGATAGACCTTCTCATACTGGGCCGGCTGGCTGTTGATCCCCTGCCGGAGCAGGATCTTCTCACTGGCCCCCGTGGCGGCCACGGTGATGTCAAAGATGCGGCAGACCATGGTTCCCTGAACCCCCCGGAAGCGGGCATCGCGGCCCAGGATGACATCCGCGGCGATCCGGCCCTGGCGGTTGGCCGGACCAGCCAGCGGGATGAGGCTCCAGGCGCCGGTGAAGCAGTCCCGCACCTCAACGGCGTCGCCCACAGCCCAGATGTGGCTGTCGCTGGTGCGCATTCGTTCGCTGACCCTGACGCCGCCGAGGGCCCCGATCTCCAGGCCGGCTTCCTTCGCCAGCCTGACCTCGGGCCGCACTCCCACGGCCAGCAGCACCATGTCGCACTCATGGCTGACGCCGGACCGGGTAGCCACCGAGATGGTCCTTCCAGAGGCCCCCTTCTCGAATCTGGCGGCGCCATCGTTCAGATGGAGCGCTACCCCCTTGGCTTTGAGGTGCTCGTGGATAGGCACGGCCATCTCGGCGTCGATGGGCGCCATGACCTGAGGCAGCATGTCTATGATGGTCACCGAGATGCCCCGGCCGACCAGGTTCTCCGCCATCTCCAGCCCGATGAATCCGCCGCCGACGATCACCGCCCGCTTGGCCTTCCTGTTCGCTATCCACTCCCGCATCTGCCGGCTGTCAGGGATTGTCCGTAGACTGAACACGCCGGGAAGATCAATGCCCGGGATGGGGGGCCGGACCGGCATCGCCCCCGTAGCCAGGACGAGGGCGTCGTACCTCTCGCTGAAGACCTGCCCCGTCTCATTCCGGATCAGCTCGATGACGCGCTCCTCCCTGTTGATGGAACGCACTTCGCTCTGCACCCGGACCTCGATGTTGAACCGCTTCTTGAAGAGCTCCGGAGTGGCGATGATCAGGTTCCTCTCGTCGGTGATCACATCGCCCACATAGTAGGGCAGTCCGCAGTTGGCGAAGGAGACGTAGGGTCCCCTCTCAAACATGATGATCTCTGCCTGCTCGGACAGCCTCCTGGCCCGTGCCGCGCAGGAGGCACCCCCCGCCACTCCGCCGACTATGAGGATCCTGGGCCTGCCGGATACAGTCGCAGCCTCGTCTTGGCTCATCTTCCCCCCTTGCGTGGTGCAGTCCCGGGCTGAACGGCGCCCGGTAACTATGTTAGCACGGCGGCGGCCCGTTCCCCAGCCCTGTCCGGACCGGCCATGGAAGGCGCTCCCTTGGAGAGGCCACTTCCGCGGTGACACAAATGAGAGATCATCGCGGGGTGGGGTGACACGGATGTAGTACGCTTGCCCTAGACTGGGTGCCGGGATATCTGCTGAATTCGGGCGCCGCAGGATTGACGGCGTTGGAGGCAGATGGACAGCGAGGTGTTGAGCGCAATGCATGAGACGACTGGCACCAGGCCGCGAAGAACCCTACCGTCGGGAAGGAGGCATATGAATGGCTGCAGCATGACAGCCGATTCGCTGCGCCCGGTGGGAGGGAAGAGGAATGAGGGGCAGACAGGCCAGTCCGGGCACGATTTCCGGAAGATGTTCGAAGAGGCCATCCGGGTGATCACCCTGATGGTGGAGATGCGGGATTGCCATACCGCAGGGCATCAGCAGCGGGTGGCGCAACTCGCCGCCGCCCTGGGTGAGGAGCTTGGCCTGTCCAATGACCGGATCTCCCGGATTCATATGGCTGGCCTGCTGCATGACATCGGCAAGATAGTCGTGCCCATCGAGATACTGGGCAAGCCGGGCCGGCTGAACGAGATCGAGTCCGCCATCATCAGAACCCACCCCAGGGTGGGCTATGAGATGCTGATACAGATCGACTTCGCGGCGCCCATCGCCGATCCTGTACTGCAGCACCATGAGAGGCTGGATGGCTCCGGCTATCCCGCCGGCCTGGGAGGGGAGGAGATCCTGCCGGAGGCGAAGATCCTGGGGGTGGCCGATGTGGTTGAGGCCATGTGCTCCCACCGTCCCTACCGCCCAGCACTGGGCGTTGACCGGGCCCTGATGGAGATCGAGGCGCAGAAGGGCATTCTCTACGACAACGACGTGGTCGATGCCTGCCTGACCGCGTTCAGAGACAGAGGCTTCACGTTCCAGGCCCAGCCTGGCATGATTCGACCCCAAGCTGAGGAGCGCCTGCTGGCTTCGGCGAAGTCCGGCACGACGGCGCACATCGCGGCCAGATGAGCGAAGTGAAGGTCAAGGCAACTGGCTTGCCGGGGAAGGGAACTGCGGCTGACCGCCGGGCGCAAACCCCGCCGGAGCCGACCGCCGAGGAACTCCAGTTCATCTACCGCCGGCTGGAGCAGCTCTCCGACCAGCAACTCCTGGCGGAGATGAGGGGGACCGCCTTCCCGCGGCGCAGCCGCATGTTCATCCAACACTGCCGGCGGGAATACGCGGCCGCCGGCAAGGTGATCCAGGGTCAGGCCGAGACAAGCCAACCGTCGGCCGAAGTCGGCGGCAATGGCGAACATGCCAGCGACGTTCTGCAGCTTCTGGGCGGTCAATCCAAACGACTGGCCCTGCTGCCGGCGATGTTCGTGCCGGCCAGGGAGCTGTATCATGACTGTGCCCGGGCCCGCTCTGCGAATGGCAGCGGGCGGCATGCGGCCCCCGCCGCGAGTCCGGAGCCGGAGATGAACGCTGAGGGGGCGTTCCTGTGCCACACGCGGGGGCGATACCTGAACCTTCCGGACTGGTCCTTCGATGCTGTCATCCCCTGGATAGGCATGCCCTGTGCATCGAGCAGGAGCGGCAAGGATTCACCGCAGCAGAGAATGCTCTGCGAGTCCCTGCGCCAGCACCTCGATGGGTCCGTCAGCGGCGAGCTGTGGACCGAATGGGAGTCTCTGGCGGTGCAGTACGTCCGGGCCTGCTTCGACCTGTGGAACGACATCCGGGCCGATGCGGATGACCTGTTCCAGGTGGTGGTGGCCTGGGCGCGCTCTCCGGAGGAGATACGGTTCTCGCTGGAGGATGGCTTCTCCCGCACCATCTACGAGAAGGTGACCTGCTCGGGATTCTGTGACGCCCATCCCTGCGGCCCCGCGGAGTATTCGTATGCCGAGCCCCGGGTGCTCCTGGGGAAGAGGCAGTCTCCTCTGCTTCGCTATGGCAGGGCGGTCCTCCTGAATGCCAGCGCCAGGACCAAAGACATGCTCCGGGTGGACCGCACCGCGGAGCTGACCAGGGAGCGCATTGTTGACCCGGTGGTGGAACTGCACCAGCATCTGATATCCAAGTACGATCGCTCCGCCGAAAGAACGGAGACACTCAGGCTTCAGGGTGAGGTCGCCGAGCTGGGAGACAGGCTCCGAGGGGAGTTTGGCTCACTGCTGGAAGGGCGCATTCTGCCTGGGCGCTGTCTGATCTGTTCCCGCGGGTGATCGTCCCGCCCCCGTTTCTTCAGGAGGCAAGGGAGGTCCGGCCCCTGCCAGACCGCTTCTTTCGGGGCGACTTCTCCGACGGCGGGGACTCCGAAGCTCCGGCCGGCGAACCCTGAGCGTCCAGTCTCATCCTCTCGGCGGCATTGGCCTCGATCTCATCCTTGAACCCCCAAGCCGTTGCCAGGTTGTCCGCCATTTCCCTCCCGGCAGGCAGTGATTGGCTGTCCACGCCGTGCTCCAGTCTGAAGACCAGGTGGGCGAACTGGTGGGCCACCTCTCCCAGGGCCGCCCTGGGCGTCAGTCTGACCACATCGGGGCGGAAGACCACCAGGTAGATACTGTGGTCCTCGTTCGGGCTGTCGGGGGAGGGGCTCGGAGCTGCCATGACGCGCACCGTGCTGGCGCTTGGTGCGGAATCCACAATGCAGATGGCCTCTCCGCTTAGCCTGCGGAACAGGCGCTCGTCAATCCGGCTGGTGAACTCGGTCAGGGCCTCGCTGAGGACCGGGTTCATGTTCACGTCGATGGACCACTTGCCCACTTCATACCAAGGTTGACTCATGGTTCAGAGTCCTCCGTGTCCCCTATTCTACAAAACTGAACTTCTTCTCTGTCAATAGCCGGAGGCATGCCCCGACCACGTCCGGATCGCAAAGGATGCCCTTGTTCTTCACAATCTCTCTCAGGGCTTCGTCCATGCCAAGCGCCGGCCGGTAGGGCCGGCTGGAGGACATGGCCTCAACCACATCGGCCACCCCCAGGATCTTCGCCTCCGGCAGGATCTCCTCCCCTCCCAGGCCGGCGGGATAGCCGGAGCCATCCAGCCTCTCGTGGTGCTGGGCCACGATATCGGCCACAGGGCAGGAGAAGTCAATGGTCCTCAGTATCTCGTGGTCGGTGCTGGGATGGGTCTTGATCAGAGCCAGTTCGCCATCGGTCAGCCGGCCGGGCTTGTTCAGGATCTCTGCGGGTACGAAGATCTTCCCCAGGTCGTGGAGCATAGCCGCAACGCGGATGGCCTGGATCCGGTCGGCCCCCAGTCCCATCTCACGGCCGATGGCACAGGCCAGCTTGGCCACCCGCCGCTGATGGCCGGCGGTGTAGGGGTCCTTCCTTTCCACGATGAGGGACATGGCTTCTATGGTGTTCTCCAGCAGGGCCTCCACCTTTCGGAAGCTCTTCCTGAGTACCTCTTCCTCCTGGAGGCGCAGTGAGATCTCCTTCTTCAGGACTTCGTTCACCCGGTCCAGCTCGGCAGTGCGCTCCTGGACCAGCATCTCCAGGGCGTCCTTGGCCCGTGCCACTGCCTCTTCACCTCGCCGGCGGTCCGTGATATCCCGGGCCATGGCCAGCACTTGGCCCTCTCCACAGGATACCATCCGGGTCTCCCAGCAGGACCTGCTGCCGTTGCTGGAGAGCTCAACCTCGAAACTCTGCATCTGACGCTGAGTCAGGGCCTGTGAGGCGTAGTCCTTGCCTTGACCGACGATGGCCTCAGAGAGGGTCTTCAGCAGTGGAGGAGCCTGTCCGTTGCCGTTCCCATGCTGGCCGGCATGGTTCCCCTCCGCACATGCGAAGGAACCGGCCGAGCGGCCGCCGGTGCCACTTTCACCATCGGAGATGGCCGAAATGCTGCCGTCCACCTTCATCAGGAAGAGGAAGTCCGGTATCAGTTGCAGCGTGGCCCGATGCCTGCCTTCGCTTTCGGCCAGTCTGGCATGGGCCTTCTCCAGCGATTCCAGGGCGGCATCTATGTCCGAGGCCAGAAGTGAGAACTCATCCTTGCCAGCCAGGTTGACACGCTGGGAGAAACCGGTGCTGTCGCGTATCGTCTGCAGAGGGGAGCTGATCCTGGACAGCCTGTTCCGCAGGATTCTGTCCAGCACCAGGATGATAGACACCCCGAAGACCAGTCCGACAGCGGTGACGGCCAGGATGGCATAGGCTAGGGTATGGTCGCTGGGATCGTCTGACGAAGCCAGCGACGAAACCAGGAACACTGCGCCGCTGAGGGAGCAGAGCATCAGGCAGACGATGAGTGCCGTCTTCTCGCGGAAAGTCATCAAGGCCTTCCTTTGTTCTTCGGCCGATGCGCCCCGGGAGAGCCACCCTGCGCCTTGCGCGGCGTCAGCAGATCCCGCCCGGAGTGCCTCACATTCTGTCATCCAACAATCGCATAAGCAAGACGCAATCGGCTACTTTTGATGACCCAAGTGGCTCTTCTTGGAGCGGTTCGCCGATGCAACAGGCTGACACTGCCGCATCGCCTGATTTCCCATCGGAGCCCGGTGATGTGTACAATCAACCCCAGTCACTGGAGGCCGGGATCCGTTGCTGGCACGGCCGTCGGGGCCAGGGAACGCTCATGACAGTGAAGTCTGGTCAGTGGAGGGAGGGTTGTGATGGAACCCTACAGGGTCGTTAGTGTGGACCACCTGTTCAAGGAGGGCCGCCCCGGCGGTGACGCCAGGAAGAAGGCCCAGATAATGCAGGACTACCTCAACGCCCAGTTCAAGGACGGCTGGGTCTACCGGGGCAGCGTCAGCCACACCATTACTGAAGGGTTCTCCGCCGGGTACACCGAGAGCTTCCTGGTGCTGCAGTTCATCCCCCAGAGCCCGTAGCGGCCGTCCGGGCCACGGCCCCCGGGTCCGGTGACCGCAAGACCGTCTTGGGGGTTCGCCGGGGGCCCGCCGCTAGTCCTCAACGAGACAGGCCCAGATCAGGGCCGCCACCCAGCCGATGAAGGTCCAGCCCAGGAGGACATTGACCAGAACAGGGCCCAGGATCCTCTTCTTTCGCCTGGCGATGACGATGATGGTGGGCAGCAGGTAGAGCGCCAGCCCCAGAAGCCAGAAAGGAAACATCCAGGGGAAGGGGAAGTCGGAGAAGGGGCCGTCCCAGCGGTTCGGAGGCGACACCACGCAGGCGCCCGACAGCAGTGCGCCGAGGACCAGAATGGACAGCAAGCCCTTCTTCATCGGTGTCCCTGTCCCGACCCCGTCGGCTCAACCGGTCGGGGGGATTCCTCGGCACTATCATACCATGCCTCAGCGACCAGAGGAGAAGATGCGCCGGGAGCCGCTCGGCTTGCCTTGACCACCACCATCGGGGCTGATAGACTCTTGCCTGATCTGGGCCAGGCTGCCGCCTGTGGGAGAACAGCAGCTGCGGCGGCCACCGGTTCGGGAAGTTCGTCAACGGAGGCCTTCCTGTGATAAGAGCGAAGATACTGGGCGTCGGCCGATATCTCCCCGAGAAACGGGTGACCAACTTCGACCTGGCCAAGATGTTCAACACCAGCGACGAATGGATCCGGCAGCGCACCGGCATTGTGGAGAGGCGCTACGCCGAGGAGGGGGTGTACTGCTCGGACCTTGCCCGAGAAGCCGCCCGCGAGGCCTTGAAGAGCGCCGGCATGAAGGCCGAGGATCTGGACTTCATCATCTTCGCCACCCTCAGTCCAGACCATCACTTCCCGGGCAGCGGATGCTACCTGCAGGCCAAGATGGGCCTGACCGAGATCGGCTGTCTGGATATCCGGAACCAGTGCAGCGGCTTCCTCTACAGTCTGGCCGTCGCCGATGCCTTCGTGCGGATGGGGATGTACAAGAGGATCCTTGTTGTTGGCGCGGAGATCCACTCCAGCGGCCTGAGTTTCACCGACGAAGGCCGCGATGTGGCCGTGATATTCGGGGATGGCGCCGGGGCGGTGATAGTAGGGCCCTCGGATGATCCCTCACGCGGCATCCTGTCCACCCATCTTCATGCCGACGGGCGCTATGCGGATATCCTCAGGCTAGAGATGTTCGACATCAGCCGCAAGCCCTACCTCACCCATCAGACCATCGACGAAGGCCGGATCTGGCCCAAGATGCAGGGCAAGGAAGTCTTCAAGGTGGCGGTGACCAAAATCCCCGAGGTGATTGAGGAGGCCCTCCAGGCCAACGGACTTAAGATCGGCGATGTGGACCTCTTCCTGCCCCATCAGGCCAACCTGCGCATCAACCAGTTCGCCGCCGCCCGCCTGGAGGTGCCCGAGGAGAAGTTCTACAGCAACATCCAGCGCTATGGGAACACCACGGCGGCATCGATCCCCATCGCCCTGAGCGAGGTGCTGGAGCAGGGGATCCTGAAGGAAGACCATCTGCTGATGATGGTCGCCTTTGGCTCAGGCTTCACTTGGGGAGCCAGCGTCATCCGCTGGTAGGTCTCGCGATCTTTCTGCCGCCGGGTGAGCAGTCTCCTTGGGCACCATGGGCAGCGCCCGGGCCACTAGTTCGCTCAGATCCAGGGCCTTGATGGACTCCTCCACCTCTCTGGCCTTCAGCCCGTCTTCGAACATGGTGAGACAGTAGGGACAGGCCGTGGCCACTGTATCCAACTTGGCCTGTATCGCCTCGTCAGTCCGTCTTGTGCTGAGACGCTTGTCCGGAGGCTCATCAAACCAATTATGACCTCCGCCACCACCGCAGCAGAAGCCCTTGCTGCCATGTCTGGGCAGTTCCACTCTGTCTATGCCCTTGATGGCGTCCAGCACCGCCCTAGGCTGCCGGTAGATGTCGTTGTGACGGCCCAAATAGCATGAGTCGTGGTATGCCACCTTCAGCTTGTCCATGCCGCCCACCCTCAGCTTGCCACTTGAGATCAGGTCTGCGATGAACACCGAGTGGTGAACCACCTCGAAAGCGCCGCCGAACTGCGGGTATTCATTCTTCAGTGTGCTGAAGCAGTGGGGGCAGGTTGTCACGATCTTCTTGACATTATAGTTCTTGAGCACTTCGATGTTCTTCTGACACAATGTCTGGAAAAGGTATTCATCTCCCATCCTGCGGGCGGGGTCCCCGCAGCAACTCTCCTCCACTCCGAGTATCCCGAAACTAACCCTGGCCGCCTGGAGCACCTTCGCCGTTGCGATGGCTACCTTCATGTTCCTCGTCTCCAGGGCGGCAGTGCAGCTGACCCAATAGAGCACATCCACATCAGCCTGCTCCGAAAGTGTGGTCACGCCGAGTCCGCCAATCCAATCCGTCCTCGTTGCCTTCGTCCCCCTCCAGGGATGGCCCCTAGTCCCCAGGCTATGAAGGGCTCCCTGGGCGGACTCGGGGAACTCCGCCCTCTCCAGGGCCAGATTGCGGCGCATGTCCACGATCTTGTCGATGTGCTCAATGTACACCGGGCAGGCCTCCTGACAGGCCCGGCAGGTGGTGCAGTCCCAGATCACCTCTTGGGTGATCACATCGTTGATCATGTCCCGGCGGGGTTCCTTCGGCTTTCTCCACAATGGCGTTGGATACACCTCGTGGAGATGGTCCCTCAGGTTGAGGATGAGGTTCTTCGGCGAAAGCGCCTTGCCGCTGATGCTGGCCGGGCAGTTGTCCTGACACCGTCCGCACCGGGTGCAGGCGTCCAGATCCAAGAGTTGTTTCCAGGTGAACTGCTCGATCTTGGATGTCCCGTAGCTCTCGGCCGTTTCCAGGTTGATCGGCATCAGGGCGGCCTTGGGCCTATGGGACCGGAAGAAGATATTCAGTGGCGAGAGGAGGACGTGCTGCAGCCGGGAACGGTAGACGAAGATGTAGGCCAGGAAGATGAAGGCCACAGCGGTGTGGAAGACCACCCGGTGCCAGATCAGGATCTGGTTGTAGTAGGTGATGGAGAAGGTCTGGAATACCTTGGAGAAACCGTAGCTCACCGGCGCCCAGAGATACCAGTCGGTCGGGGAGACCTCCGCCGCGGCGATGCGGTAGCCCTTGATCATGAACCCGGTCAGCAGTATCAGGAACACCCAGATGAAGACCAGGTGGTCATCGGCCTTGCTGTCCAGGCGGGGCGGCCTCAGCACATACCTGCGGAACACTGCCAGCAGCCCGCCGATGATGATCAGGGCGGCCCCGGCCTCCGAAGCCAGGGAGGCGTAGAGGAAGACATCCTGGGGAGGGCTGTCGATGTGGACGGTGTAGGAGAAGAGCCTGATCAACTTGCCGAAGACGAAGAGGATGCTCCCCCAGAGGATCATGAAGTGCATCCAGCCGGGGTAGGCTTCGCTGAGGATTCGCAGGTGGCCGAATGACACCAGTATGGTGGTCTTGATCCGGCCGAGCAGGTTGTCGGTCCGGGCGTCCTTGCCGCCCAAGCGCCACAGCAGGAATCTCCGAACGTAGCCGAAGGCGAAGGCCGCGGCCAGAGCCGGACTGAACACCAGGAAGCCGATGATCACCGGCACGAAGATGTTCTGGATATACCATAACTGGCCATCCCAGAAGTCCATGAAGGTCAATCCATCCTTCCTGCTAGTCGCCGATCAGAGTCTCGAAAGCCGTCGCCGTTCATGTCTCAGGGTAGGTCGGATAGAAGGCCGTCAGGTGGGTGATGAAGAAGATCACCAGCAATGCTCCGACCACCGTCAGGGCCATCAGTATCGCCCGGTTGTACTTGGAGTCCACGCCGAACTCGGCCAGCATCAACTTCACGGCCCAGAGAATGCAGCCCACTATCCCCGTCAGGACCAGGACTTCCAGGATTATGGCCGCTGTTCTGACCAAGATGTCCATCCGCCTACCCCCCCGCCCGGCTTCCGACTGACTTTGGCCTGACCCCCATCTTGCAGTCGGGGCAGGTCTCCAGCTGCGAGGTGTTCCCCCCTGTGGCAGCCACTCTGGCTCTGATCTTCTCTACCATGGCCCTGGGGGCGATGGGCGCCCCGCACATTTGGCAGCTCACCAATCCGCCTTCCCAGATGATCTGGGGAGGCGATCCCAGTCTGTCCAGTTCCAGCATCCGCTCTACCTCGAGGCAGCCCTCGGGACAGACTTGGGCGCAGAGGCCGCAACTTGTGCAGCACCGATGGGAGAAACTGAGCCGGTATGCCTCCGGCCCGGCAGAGACCAAGCCCAGCGCCCCTGTGGGGCACTCCCCGGCGCAGAGGCCGCAGCCAGTGCAATCTGCGCCATGCAACCTCACCTTTCCGAAGGGCACCGCCCCTGCCGAGATCGTTCCGGCGGCGATGGCTCCCAGCCTCTGGCTCGTATCTTCGATCAGTGCCGCGAGGGACAGGTCATATTCCGGGAGTGCTGGGGCTACGGAGCGGGGCAATGAAATGGGGGCAAGCACGGCCACCGCCCGCTGGAAACGTGGGAGTTCCTCTCCCGGGTCTCCCTCCCCGAGGAGCCCCACCCTCTCCGGCTGGATGCCCCACTGACTGAGAAGCGCCTGGACGAACCGCACCGTTCCCCGCCACCTCTCGGGGTCAATCCGGAGGGGGCATCCCCGGCTGTCGCAGATCAGGGCCAGCCCTTGAGCTCCCAGGCCGAAGGCCCGCAGCATCAGCCAGGGCGACGCCATGGACAGGCAGGGCATCTCCAGGAGCAGGACGCCGGGCGGATGTGGCAAGAGACCCTTCTCTTCATGGGATGAATAGCGGGCGCTGTGGCAGATCATGGCCACCAGCTTCGGCTCTGCCGCATTGCCCTGGGCCGGAAGCAACTCAGCCAGTGTGGCCCTCAGCCGATGGGGCGGGAACTCGGGATGGACAATGGCTCCCCGGGGGCAGGCGGCGATGCAGAGCCCGCAGCTCCGGCAGGCTGGGCGGTCGATGGAAAGGACCCCTCGGTCCACCGCTACCGCTTCGAAGGCGCAGCTCTGGCGGCAGAGTTGACACCTCTCGCCCCGGCACCTCAGCGAGTCGATGTAAGGCACGGCCCGGTCCTTTGGCAGCAGCGACTGGAGTAGATCCCGCCGGCCGATCTCGCCCCGCGAAGCAGCCAGACGCAGCCTCTCAGTGCTCTCCGGCACCTGGGGCAGCATTACGTGACCCCTCCCTCTGTGGCCAGAGCCTTGTGACCGGCCACTGCCTCTGTTCCCCCGCCGACCGCCTCTTCAGAGGCTGCCGCCGGCAGCAACTGCAGGTACTTCAGGCCCAGGACATAGATCAGGCTCAGCAGGCAGAATATGCCTACGGTCATCAACGTCTCGGCTGGCATGATGGGGAAGCCTCCCCGGAGGCCCCACACCCCTTCAATCTCGCCCGGATAGTACTGCAGCGGCTGAGACAGTCCCGGGAAGATAATGCCCATCCGCTCTCCGAATATGCCGATGACGCAGATGAGACAGGCCGCCATGATCCCTTTCACCGTCCGGCCCCACCTGGGATGGCACAGTATGATCAGGGGGATGACATAACCCATAGTGACCTGCATCCCCCAGAAGATCCAGCTCCACGGTCCCTGGGTGAGGAACAACACCGACTCCCGGGCCGGGGGGTAGAAGTGGGTCAGCTTGTCCGTCACCACCAGCACCACCAGGACCAGGATGAGCACGATGAGCATCCGGCCCAGGGAGACGTACATCTCCTTGTTGAAGGGTCGTCTGCCCAGCTTCAGGGTGACATACGAGAGCAGCATCACCAGTGCCAGTCCGGAGACGAAGGCGGCGGAGATGAACTCCACCGGCTTCAGCGGAGAGTACATGATGCCCCGGGTCTCGATGAACCCGAAGATGGCTCCGGTGCCCATGTGGACCAGGACGGCCCAGAGGACGGCAACGGGGGCGATGATCTTGGTCAGCTTGCTGTTGGCCAGTGCGGCGGCCAGATACGCCAGCAGCAGGCCGATGTAGCCAGCGTAGAAGATGCCGTTGACGGCGAACATCGACTTCATGTTGCTAAGGTAGCCGTACATGAACAGCCGCCACATCTTCTCCGGGCGGCCTAGGTCCGTCAGCACGCAGACCATGGCCCCGATCATGAGCAGCAATCCCATGAAGACGGCCATCCGGCCGATGGGCTTGTAGCGCTCCTGGCCGAAGACGTACACCAACGAGGAGACCACCAGAGAGCCGGCGCTGAGGCCGATGAAGAAGATGTCAACGGTGATCAGCTGTCCCCAACTCACCGAATTGTTGATGCCCCAGAGCCGGAAGCCCGCCAGGTAGCTGACCATGTAGGCCGTCACCCCGGCGACCACCAGAGCGGCCAGGACGGCCACCAGGACCCTGTAGTTCCTCGAGGTCCCCGCCAACGGCGTGAAATTGAGTTGCATCCGCTCTCTCCCTGGCCGCTACCTGGGGAGATAGATCGTCTTGGGATCGGTGCTCATTTCCTCGCGAAGCTTCATCGAGTTTCGCGTTGCCAAGAGCCTGGACACTTCGCTCTCCGGATCGTCCAGGTCCCCGAAGAACCTGGCGTTGGTGGGACAGGCCTCGACGCAGGCTGGGACCACCCCATCACCGCCCACCTTCTGGCCCTTCTCCACGGCCTGGTCTATGCGGTGGAAGCAGTAGGTGCACTTCTCCACCACACCGCGGGTCCGCCGGGGGTAGGGCCAGGGCCCGATGTGGCTGGCATAGCCTAGGTCCAGATCGGGAGGCAGGTCCGGGCGACTGTACTCCTGCCTCTCCTGGTCCTTGAAGTTGAAGTTCCGGGACCCGTAGGGGCAGGCGATGATGCAATAGCGGCAGCCGATGCAGCGGCGGAAGTTCTGCATCACAACGCCGTCCCCCCGCCGGTAGGTTGCCTTCGCCGGGCAGACATTGACGCAGGGGGGATGCTCGCAGTGCATGCAGGGCATGGGGATGATCTGGGTGTTGACGGTGGGGAATACCCCCTCGCTGGCCGCAATGACCTTGTGCCAGTAGAGGTCCTGGTGCCTCTTCCATTCATGGGGCGAGCCATGGGGCACATTGTTCTCCGACTTGCAGGCCACGGAACACGCCTGACAGCCGACACACTTGTCCAGGTCGATGATCATGCCCCATCTAGCCATTCACGGCCTCATGCCTTCCGGATACTCACCCTGGTGCTGAAGTACGAGGGTTGTCCGCTCTCCTCATCATACTCGCTGCCGATGACCTCGTTGGGGTTCACCCCTATGCCGTCAGCCCACCGGCCGGAAGCGCAGCGCCCCTGACCGGTGGCCATGGCCGCGGCGCCGGGGATGATCCCCTGCCTCACCCTGGCCTCAGCCTCTATCTCGCCGGACTCCGATTCGATGACCACGCGGTCGCCCTCGCCGATGCCCAGGTGTTGGGCCGTCTCGTGGTTCAGCTCCACTGCATTGTTCCAGCCAATGCCGTCCATGACCAGGAACATCTCCTGCGCCCAGGGGCAGTTCTGAGTCCCGCTCCTGATCTCCAGGACGGGGCGGTATATGCCCAGGGTGAAGGGACGCTCTCTGTCATCGCCGGGTCGGCTCACGTTGAGCAGCCTCTCCAGATGCGCCGACTCGAACTCGAACTTCCCTGAGGGTGTGTAGAACACCTCCCCGTACTTCCCATACTGGTAGTCCGGTCCCAGCCAGACGCCATCCCTCTTGAAATCCCTCCAGGCCACAAACGGCCCTGTCCGCTGCTTCACAAATGCCTCGCCGAATCCCTCCGCCCCGTCCCATATGGCCCTGAAGGGGTTGGACACCGGCGGGCCCAACTCCTCTGCCAGGTCGAACAGGATCCCGGCGATGTCTCTCGATTCATGGAGGGGCTCTATCGCCGGCTGCTTCAGTCTGGCCTCGGCGCGGCCCGACCCCGGCAGGGCGCTCTCATAGCCCCACTGCTCCAGGTAGGTGCACGAGGGCAGAATAATGTCGGCGTAGGCCGCCATCTCGTTCACCGCCGGCCCGACATGCACGTAGTAGGGCAGTCCCTTCAAGTCGCCGTTCCACTTCGCCGTGGAGGGGACCGACATGATGAGATTGCTGTTGAAGCCCAAGGCTGCCTCAACCCCGCCCCGGCGGACCAGGTCGCCTAGCTCGCGGAGGTTGACCCCTTCCTCTGCCGCGTCCAGAGGCAGAGGCTTGTACGGTGGAAACTCCTGATAGACAATCCCGCCCGGCACATCGATGCTGCCCACCAGCGCGTTGAGACAGAAGATGGCGTGACTGGCCTGCGAGCCGTGCGGCCAACTGGTGGCCGCCTCGCCGCTCCAGGCCACAGCCGGCCTGCTCCGGGCGAAGTCCCTGGCGGTCTGGCGGATGACCTCGGCCGCCACGCTGGTGACCTCGGCCACCTTCTCCGGACTGAATCTGACGCTGGCGGCCAGGGTCCTGAAATCCTCAAACCCCGAGGTGTGGCTGCTGACGAAATCGCTGTCATACAGCTCTTCGCTGAGGATGACATTGGCTATGGCCATGGCCATAGCGCCCTCTGTTCCCGGGTTGATGGGGATCCACTGATCTGCCTTGGCTGCCGTGACCGAATAGCGCGGGTCAAGGACCACCACTCTACTCCGGTTGGGGGTCTCGCGGCGCAGCATGCCCCACAGGCGCAGGTTCCGGGCCAGCGGCCTCTCCGACTCCACGATGCCGGCGCCGAAAGCCAGGATGTACTTGGTGCCTGTCCTGGAACGGGACATCAGTTCGTAGCCGCTGTTGTCCCGCCCGTCCCCCATTCGCTTCCCCTCCCGGTCAGCGGCCGTCTCCAGGGTTTCTTCGTGAAACAGGGTGCTGGTCCCATAGGCGGCGGCGAACAGCCGGATGAGATCCTCATCGCTGTTCGTGTTCAATCCCCGAAGGATGAGCAACTTCTCGGGGGAGACTTCTTTCAGCTTCCGGCCCACCCGCGCCACCGCGTCGCCCCAGGAGATCGGTTCGAAGTCCCTGGCCAGGTCAACACCATCCCCCTTGTTCCTCCCCTGCGCCCTCGCCAGAGGAGTGGTGAAACGGTCTGGATTGTAGAGCACCTGCAGTCCCACGTGTGATCGGGGGCAGGTCTTCCCATCGGAGTACGGGGAGTCGGAATTGCCGAAGATCCTCACCGCCTTGCCGTTGACCACCCTGACCCTGATGGCACAGCGCGTCGGGCAGTTCAGGCAGGATGTGGCGACGAGTTCCTCGGTCTCAACCGCCCTCTCTGTTCCCTTCTCCGGCGAGCTGCCCGCCCTGGGGCGCTTGATCACCATGATCGCGGTCAGCGCCGCGGCGGCAGCTGCCGATACACCAAGAAAGGCCCTCCGGCTCATCCCTGAGCCTCTGGAGGACCTTCTTTCCTGCCGTTCGTCCGTGCTATGGGGTGTCAATTGGCTCAAGACCGCTTTCTCCCGCCCGCTTTCCTCGGAACGTATCCGGCATGTCGCTCACCGAACCGCCCCGACAGTCAATGGTAGGTAGTCTGCTAGGGGTTAGTCAAATGCTTGGCCCCGCAGCCATCCGCCGGCCTCGGCCTGGCGCCCGTCGGGCGCCAGGGGGATCTACTTCCCTTCCATGGGTCATTCCTGCGGAAGCAGGAATCCAGATGAGGCCGGGCCCTCGCGCCGACAGGCAGACCCCGAGGGTTCCCTGCCCGTCCGGCCCCCAGGGCCATAGCCAGGTATATCCCCAGATACGGGAAGTGGTCCAGGAGGGAGAGCCTGCCATCAGGGCTTGCGGTTGGATATTGCCCACGAACAGACCCCGGAGCGGGTATGAGTATGTTCCTCTATCACGCACCACCCGACAGAGCCTGTTCGATCGCCGCGGTCAGGGCGGCCTTGTTCACCGGACCCTCCAAGGCCACCCCCTTCTTGTTCGCGCTGGTTATCACCAATACAGTGGGGAAGGTGTCGATGTCGTAGTCCTGGGCAGCGTCGGGTTCAGTAGCACAGTCCACCCGCATGAACCGGACCGACTGGTACTGCACCTCCAGTTCATAGATAGTCACATAGCCGGCGGGGTCTTCGTTGTAGAAGAACACTGCCACCGCATAGTATTGCTTCAAGGAGGCGTCTACCTCGCCACTAAGCGAGCCCTCCGAGCCGCCCATCAGTGACACGGCCAGGATCATGGCCAGAACGATGACGACCACCCCGAGGATGAACCTCCCTGATGCCGGCAGTCCGGGGATGTCCTTCTCTTTGGCCAGAAGGCGCCCGGCGCCGATGTATCCAGCGCGTTCCCTGCCGAAGAGCAGCAGACCTGATGCGGCCAGCATCACGAAATCGATGGTCAGCGCCACCGGATGGCTCAGCTTCACCAGATGGCCCAGGCAGCCGCAGGCCTGCACCCCGCCGTGGAAGATGGCGTAGATATTGGCGATGATGAAGCTCACGGCCATGGCCGCGCTGACAGCCGCCGCCAGCGTGTTGAATATCCCCAGGATCAGCGAGCAGCCCACGAAGACCTCCACCCAGGGCAGCACCGTGGCGTAGAACCGCGCCAGGCTCTCGGGCAACAGTTCATAGCTGACCACCGCGCTGACGAAGAGGTCCTGGTGCTGGAACTTGGCGATGCTGGACGTGATGAATAGACCGCCCAGGCCCAGCCGCAGGAACAGCAGCAGCCATGCCATCCTGTCAACCTGTCTGAGACGCTCAGTCATCCTTCCCCCTAGCATCTCCAAGCAAGCTCCGTTCTTGCCTGACGCCATTCAACGAGAGACTGGCCATGTCCTATTATCTTAGAGGGTCTGGTTTGCGGATGCCAGCGAGATCTCTTGACGGGACGCCTGGGCCGCTGTCTCAGGGGGACCGCTATCCGCAGCAGGATGAATCGCCGCTGTCACGAGCGGCTTCGCTGCCACACCCTCAACTGCACCCGCTCGCGGGCGCGCTCTTCGGGGATGGCTCCCCGCATCCCCTCAGCTTCTCGATGATCTCTTCGTTTCGCGGCAGACGGCCACCCTCCGTCCGGTTTGAGTAGATGATTCCCCCATCAGCGTAGACGTCGAACAGCCCTCTGGGGCCCTTCTTCACATCAGGGACCATGCCGAGTTCCCTTTCGATCGCAGCCGCCAGACCGGCGGCTGTCGAAGACCAGCCTCACTGATCGCAGTAGATGATCTCGATCTTCGTTGGTTTGCCCGAACTGCCCTTCTTGCTCATAGCACCCCTTTCTGTCCTGGACATACCGTGTTCCACTGAACCTGCCAGGCTGCTGGTGGCCTTCGGCGCAATCGCGAACCGGGATCTGGGCTCAGATGCCCAGCTTCTTCCGCTTCGCCTCTATGTGACCCAGCATGCTATCCACGGCCTTGACTGCATCCGTTTCCACATTGAGCAGGCCGCCGGTCAACTGGGCACAGTCCTGCGTCAGCAGCTTGACCAGATTCGGCGCTCCGGTAACCGTAGGCACCGGATTGACGTAGGTGTACAGGCCCAGAGCCATGGCGAAGACGGCATCTATGGTGGCTTTCTGCTCCATATACTCTGGCGCTGCCGCCACCACGGGCAGATCAGGCACAGGAACGCCGCCCAGGGCGCCCGAGACAGCCGCCAGCAGGTCGGCCAGGCGTCCCGTATCGGTGCACGTGCCATAACTGAGCACCGGAGGCACGCCCAGTTGCTGGCAGAGCCCCCGCAGGCCCGCCCCGGCGAATTCCCTGGCCTCCGGACTGCACAGACCGGCTACCTGCATTGCCCCATTGCCACAACCCATCGCGAGCACCAGGACATCTCGCTTGATCAGCTCCTTGGCCACGCGCACGGTGTGAACATCCTGCCCGTGGTCTCTGAGTGTAGTGCAGGAGACCAGACCGGCGACACCTCTGAGAGTACCGCCCTTGATGGCCGCCAGCAGAGGATCGAGGCTGCCGCCGAGCGCGGCCAGGATGCTTTCGGTAGAGAATCCGACAACAGCTTCCGTCATGGGCAGTTGGGTCACTGGTTCTATGGCTGCCCGGCGCTCTTGGAAGTTGTCGATGGCCATCTGCAGGAGCTGCGCCGCCTGTGCCTCCGCCTTGGCGGGCTCGTAATCGATCCGATTGGTGATCCCTTCGAAGGCCACCAGGTCGCTGACCGGTATCAGCTTGAACTTGTACTTCTGGGCGTACAACGGATCGACGGGCATAGAGCAGTTCATGTCGCAGGCAAAGAGGTCCACGCAGCCGCTGGCCAGCACAGCCTCCTGCATGATCCAGTTCCCGGTGAAGCCGTAGAAGGCGTCGTCCATCTGCCATCGCTGGATCATCTCCTGCCCTGTCTCGATGTTGGCGATGACGCGCAGCCCCTTGGCACCCACGCCTTTGGCTTTCTGCTGCCACTCGGGTTGGCGAGCCAGTTGCACCATGGCAAATCCCAGGAACGGCTCGTGCCCGTTGGGCAGAACGTTGACGAAGTCCGGGGCAAGGACGCCCAAGTCCACCCGCATCTGGTGCGGTCGCGGAATGCCGAAGAGCACGTCCTGGCAGTACTCATTGACTATCTGGCTCTGATAGGCCATGGCTACGCCAAGCCGCATGGCTTTCAGGGCCAGGCTGACGTAGTAGCCGTCGACGTTGGTCAGGCAGGAGCTGGTGCACCGCATGACTTCTCCGTGGAAGCCTCCCGGGAAGATGTCCAGCTTCCTCCAGGTCTCCTGGCGCTCCCCGGGCGCCAGCGCCCCGACAATAAGGCTGGGCTCGTCCGCCTTGCGGTTGAAGTCCGCTTCGGCGAAGTCGCAGAGCCGCAGGGCGACGTCCCTGTCCGCCCCGGAGGTGTCAATTCCCAGTCTCCGGGCGAAGGTGCTGAGCTTGTCCGGCTCGGCAATGCGGAACGGCGTCTGTCCCCTGGCGGTGGCTCGGAGGGTCTTGAGGGTCTGCTCCGTGTGGTAGTGGTAGGTCGATGCACCCATGACGTTCCGGAGGAGCATCATGCGCATGGCCATGCCGTCGGCGGTGATGCCGCAGACTCCCTTCTTGTTCTTCGCGGCGTCGGACCGGCAGGGGCCGTTGGAGCAGAGGTCGCAGCGCACTCCGCCCTGGCAGAAGGGACAGCGCTTGTCGGGACCGCCCAGCCCCTGGGCCTCGTAGCGGTCCCAGATGGTGTTCATCCCGTCCTTCTTGAGCCGCTCGTACATGCGGATGACCGACTCGTGTTGGGAAATCCTGTCCTGCATCCAGCACCTCCTGTTTCTTGCCGGCGCGGGGCCGGCTGACAGGGCCGCCAGACCGCGGCACCCGGCCTGGGCCTCAGCTTGGCGACCCGGATCACCTGCCAGTATCCCAGACCGGTTTGGCCCCGGGCAAGTCGCGGACGTACCTAGACAGGCATCAGGAGGACTACGTATTGGCTGGTCCCTGCAGCCCCGCCTATCTGGGGCGGCACACATAGATGTCGGCTTCCACGAGCTTCTGCGTCGAGTCGTCCAGGTAGTGGTGAATGAAATAGAGGTTCCCCTGCCTGTCCAGGGTGGGCTCCCCGGCCAGCGGTGAGACCACCTGCTGCGGCGCCTGCCACTGGCCGTTCTCCTTCACCGAGAGGTAGATGCTGTAGGCCCGGTAGAACCACAACTCGTTGCCGTCCTCGCTCAGGTAGGGCCAGCCATCATCGCCGTCGGAATTGACCGCCGCCACGTTCTGCGGCGTCTGCCACTGGCCGTTCACCTTGGTGGTGACCCAGATGTCCAGGCCGCCCCTGCCGCCGGCTCTGTTCGAGTGGAAGTAGACCTGGCTGCCGTCGGCGGTCAGGTGCAGCTCGCCGACCTCGTACGTGACGTTCAGCGGCTCACCGAGGTTGGCCCAGCTGGTCCACCGCCCATTCACCATCTCGGCGCTGTACAGGTCAACTTCGCGGCTGTTTCCCGCCCGCACCGAGCAGAACCACATGGTATTGCCCACTACCGCCTGCACCCCGTCCATCGATGGCTCGTCGTAGTAGCTGAGCCAGACCCTCTGGGGTTCGGTCCAGGTGCCCCCGACCTTCCGGGACCAGTATGCGCCGGTGACCTGGTCCAGGATCTGCTCCGTGACCGGGATGCTCATGTTCGGGGTGAAGAAGAAGTAGAGGTTGTTCCCGTCCGGGGTTATGAAGGGTGAGTCCTCGGCCCCGGCCGTGGTGATGGGCGCTTCCACGGGCACCGGGTCATAGAACCGGGCGGAGAAGGCCGGGCTCAGGACCGGATCGTGAGCGTCCATCTGGGGGGTCCACTTCTGGTACGTTACCTTCTCGGCTATGGCCTCGGCCCGCGTCAAGTTGCCCACGGTCACCGTGCGCGATGACTGGCCGGACTCATCCTCCTCATCCCTGGCCACGGCGTAGAGGGTGTGCTCCCCATTCGCAACATCGGTCGTGTACCACACCAGAGTGTACAGGGAGTCCGTCGCGTTGGCCACTGTGCCGATCAGGTGCGCATCGTCAACCGAATCACAGTAGAACTTAACCTGCGAAATGTTCTCGCTGGAAGTGGCTCTCACTTTGAGCCGGGCTATACCGAAGACGTTACTTCCCTCGATGGGGCTGTTCCACGATACTTTGGGAGTGCCGTCTCCACCTCCGCACCCGGCTATGGAGGACAGTACCATGGCTATCAGCGCTAGACATAATACCACTCTCAACATGCCCCTAGAGATTGTCATGAAGCAGGTTTCCCCCTCCCAGTGAGATTGGCCAGCAAGTCAGTTGACTGATAATCTGCCCTTTGGTCGAATTGTTGAAGTCGCTGCCGGCTGTCAAATACTAGAGTCTATCAAGGCCCTCGTCAAGTCCTATTGCACAGACTCCCGCCACTGCTCCGCATATGGGCACCCTCCCCAGTCCGCATGCCGGTGTGACGCGCTGGACCAAAGGTGATAGCATACAGCCGTTACTTGCAGATGAACAGTAAGCCGCGACGAGGTTGCCCACGCAAACCACCGGGAGTTCAATGACTGTCAGAGTGGTGACTGATAGTACTGCGGACATCCCGCCAGAGATCCTGAAGGAACTGGATATCGCGGTAGTGCCGATCCACGTGGTGTTTGGGGAGAATAGCTATCGTGATCGGGTCGACATCGGCGAGGATGAGTTCTATCACAGGCTGAGCCTGGATGGTGTCCTTCCGACCACGGCGGTTCCCTCACCCAAGGACTTCGCTACGATCTACAACAACCTCGCTGAGGAAACCGACAAGATCATCTCCATCCACCTGACTTCAAAGGAGAGCGGCATCTACAACTCGGCGCTCCTGGCGAAGGACATGGTGCAGAAGAAGTGCCGCATTGAAGTCATCGACTCCCAGACGATATCGATGAGCTATGGACTGCTGGCTATGGCTGCGGCAAGGGAGGCCAAGGCAGGTGCCAGCCTGGATCAGGTGGCCGACGTGGTGCGGCGCTCCGTTCCGCGGACGCACATTCTGTTTATGGTGGATACCCTCAAGTACGTGGTGAGGGGTGGGCGCGTCAGCCGGGCCAGGGGGGTGCTGGGGTCGGTCCTGGGGGTGAAGCCACTTCTGACTTTGAAGGAGGGGCACCTCACCCTCTCGACGCATTAACGCATGGCGTCAAGCCCCCGGGCATCCCAGTCTGGCAGCGCAACTACTACGAACACGTAGTCCGCGACGACCGCGACTTGGAGAGGATACGGGAATACATCGCCACCAATCCCCTAAGGTGGGCGATGGATCGGGAGAACCCGCAAAGAAGCGGGCGCTCAGACAAAGAAGACGCCCTGTTCGGTTTCGATCACGCACCGTAGCGGCAGGTTTCAAGCCTGCTCCTACTGATCAAATGCCTAATTTCTTGCGCTTCGCCTCGATGTGCGCCAACATGCCATCCACGGCCTTGACATAATCCGTCTCCACGCTGAGCAGGCCACCGGTCACTTGTGGGCAATCCTGGGTCAGCAGCTTGACTAGGTTCGGCGCTCCGGTGACGGTGGGCACCGGATTGACGTAGGTGTACAGACCGAAGGCCAGGGCAAAGACGGCGTCAATGGTAGCCTTCTGCTCCATGTACTCCGGCGCTGCGGCCACGACCGGCAGGTCGGTCACAGGGACCCCGCCCAGCGCCCCCGAGATGGCCGCCAGCAGGTCGGCGATCCGGCCAGTATCGGTGCAGGTGCCATAGCTGAGCACCGGCGGGACTCTCAGCTTCTCGCATATTGTACGGAGCCCCGGGCCGGCGACTTCCTTGGCTTCGGGAGAGCACAACCCGGCCACCTGCAGCGCGCCGTTGCCACAGCCCATGGAGAGGACCAGCACATCCCGTTTGATCAGCTCTCTGGCCACACGGACGGTGTGAACATCCTGCCCGTGGTCTCTGAGTGTAGTGCAGGAGACCAGACCGGCGACACCTCTGAGAGTACCGCCCTTGATGGCCGCCAGCAGAGGATCGAGGCTGCCGCCGAGCGCGGCCAGGA